>JAFPVR010000002.1 GCA_017395245.1 Bacteroidales bacterium
GGCCTGAACATCGCTGAGGTGACGGCGATGAGCATCAGCGACTGCCGTCAGTGGATGGAAACCATCGACAATCCGTTGGCAGAGGACATCAAGCGGGCGACCACCGAGCGGCTGTCGGCGTTGGAGGAGATCGGACTCGGCTACCTCACCCTTGACCGCGCCATCGGCACCCTCTCCGGCGGCGAAGCCCAACGTTGCAAGATCGCCAAATACATCAACTCGCCGCTCTCCGACGTGATGTACATCCTCGACGAACCCAGTGTGGGCCTCCACAACCACGACATCCTGCTGATGCAGAAGTCGGTGCAGAAGCTCAAGAACCACGGCAACACGGTCATCCTCGTGGAGCACCACAAGGAGATCATCAAAATTGCCGACCACATCATCGATATGGGTCCTGGCGCGGGGATGAAAGGCGGCGAAATCGTCTTTGAAGGCACATACGAGGAACTGCTGCACAGTCAGACGCTTACGGGCACGATGCTGAGCGCGACGAGTGCCATCAAGGAGCAGGTGCGCGCACCCAAGGATTTCTTTCTGTTGGAGAACGCCAACCTGCACAACCTGAAGAATGTTTCCGTCAAGCTGCCGTTGGGCGTGATGTGCGGCATCGCAGGCGTGGCGGGCTCGGGCAAGAGTTCGCTGATGGAATGTTTCCGGAATGCCTATCCGCATCCCGAAGACATCGTCTATATCAGCCAGAAGAGCATCGGCATCAGTCTGCGCAGCACCCCGGCCACCTATTTGGACGTGGCCGACGACATCCGCAAGCTCTTCGCCAAGACCAACAAGACCAAGGCCGACCTCTTCTCCTTCAACGGCAAGGGCGGCTGTCCCGTCTGCCAGGGCAAGGGTGTCATCGTCAACGACATGGCCTTCATGGATGCCATCGAGACCACCTGCGAGGCCTGCGGCGGATTGCGTTATTCGCCGGAAGTGCTCTCCTACAAGGTGAACGGTCTCAACATCGCCGAGGTGATGGACCTCACCGCCAACAAAGCTTCCGAGCTGTTCGCGGGAAGTGTGATTGCCGAGAAGTTGGAACCGTTGCGCAAGGTCGGCTTGGGCTATCTCCATCTGAACCAGTCGCTCTCAACCCTCTCCGGCGGCGAGCTGCAGCGCATCAAGTTAGCCTCCTACCTGAACGCCTCACTCATCCCCAATCCCCAATCACTAATCACTAATCACAAATCACTCATCTTCATCATGGACGAGCCCTCCGACGGTCTCCACGCGGGCGACATCAAGCGCATCCTCAACCTCTTCGACACGATGGTGGAGGCGGGCAACACCATCTTCCTCATCGAGCACAACATCGAGATGCTGAAATCCTGCGACTGGCTCATCGAGCTCGGTCCCGGCGGCGGCGCGATGGGCGGCGACATTATCTTCGAGGGAACGCCGAAGGCTATGGCGGAGGATGAGGGTTCTGTTACGGGGCCATATTTGAGGGAAAAATAGTGGCGTATCTTCGATACGCTTGTTCTAAGGACGGCCACTATACCCCACACTGCGCTCCACTTCGTTACGCTGATGTGGGGTTACTAAATATCGTGCCTCCGGCACGCGGTGGAAAACAGAATATACAGTCGCAATGGTTTCTGACCTTTGTCGGAATTTTACATACTTTCGGGCTATATCTTGATTTTTTGTTGACTTATAGCCCAAAAATATGCAATATCCATCTCAATACAACATTATATCTATCTTTAAAAATGCAGACTTCTGGGCTATAACTCAATTTTTTGTTGAGATATAGCCCGAAAGTATGTAATTTTAATTTGTTTTGGTTTAATATTTTTTGTACTTTTGCACCGAAAAAATATAGTTGTTATGATACAGAAAACCGACATCTTGGTTGGAAGAAGAAAAGAGCAAGACACCCTTAATCAGATTGTTTGGTCTAAAGAGCCGGAGTTTGTGGTGGTGTATGGACGCAGACGTGTAGGTAAGACATTTTTGGTGAACAATTACTTCAAGGACGACTATGCGTTTAAACTGACGGGGCTGGCCAAGAAGAGCAAACGCGAACAGTTGGCCAATTTCGCCACCGCGCTCAACCGGTACGGCGACGGGGTGAGATACAAGAAACCCCGCACATGGTACGAGGCTTTCGACAGACTGAGAGACTTGTTGGCAACAAAAAAAGTAAAAGGCAAAAAGGTGGTTTTTATTGACGAACTGCCGTGGATGGATTCTCGCGGCGGCAATCTGGTGTCGGCGTTAGAGCATTTCTGGAACGACTGGGCAAATACACAATCCGACGTGGTTCTCATTGTATGCGGTTCGGCCACATCATGGATAACAAAGAAGATATTGAAGAACAAAGGCGGGCTGCACAACCGCGTCACACAGAAACTCTACCTTCGTCCGTTCACGCTGGCGGAATGCAAAGAGTATGTCATTAGCAGGGGGCTGGCTATGGAGGACAAGGAAATTGCCGAATGTTATATGATTATGGGCGGTATCCCGTTTTATTTGAAAAACCTGCGCAGAGGAGCCAGCCTGTCACAAAACGTGGACGAGATATTCTTTGCTGAAAGAGGGCGGTTGGCGGATGAGTTTGACGCCCTCTATGCTTCGCTTTTTGATAAATCAGAGAACTATATCAAGGTGGTGGAAGCACTGAGCAAGAAGAACAGGGGTCTGACACGGGAGGAAATCCTGCAGGCCACAAAGTTGACCAACAACGGCCATTTTTCCAAAATTCTTGACGACTTGGCCAACTGCGATTTCATCCGCCGTTACAGAGGTTATGGGAACAATGCGAGGATGTCAGTTTACCAACTGATCGACCCATTCACCCTGTTTTACTATAAATTCATCAAAAAAAATGCGCCCTACGACAAGCCGTTTTGGCAGTACCAAATAGGCACTCGCCAGCACGACACATGGGCCGGATTGGCATTTGAGCAGCTGTGCCTGAACCATCATATACAAATAGAAAAGGCTCTCGGTATATCGGGGACAGCCACAAGGGTCTTTTCATGGACCACGAAGCCCAATGCGGCGGAGAAAGCCCAGATAGACCTTGTGATTAAACGGGTCGACAAAGTAGTGAATGTATGCGAGATGAAATTTTATGACGACATCTACACAATGAAAAAAAAGGATGCCGACGACATTGAACGCCGGGTGAGGATATTTCGGAACGAAGAAAAGGTCAGAACGGCCATCCATCCGGTGCTCGTCACGACCTACGGAGTGACTGACAACCCGTATAGTCATATGTTCCAAAATGTTGTGACGTTGGAGGATTTGTTTGAGAAATAGTAGTATGTCCAGATGCTTATTCTTGAAGTAGGTGGGTGGAGACTGATACGCATAAACATTCAGTGTGAACGAAAAAATGTCGTACTTTTGCCGCTCAAAACCAAACGAAAAATATGGACACGCAAAGCATAGAACTTATCCGCACCTCGAAAAGTTGGGACGGGACGGAACTGCCTGATTACCTGCAAGGCAGGCCCGAATTAGTGGTCAAGAAATTCATTTTTTCCGTCGGGCAGAAGCTTGACTGGCATTACCATCCGGTGATGAACTACGGCGTGCTGGTGGAAGGCGAGCTGACCATCATCGCCCAGGACGGAACGGAGAAAGTTGTCCACGCGGGAGAGGCCGTCGTAGAGATGGTCGGGACCGTCCATCACGGCGAGAACCGAGGCACCAAACCCGCCGTCCTCTACATGTTCTACCTCTCGCAGGAAGGAATGCCGCTGTCTGTGCCGTGCCCGGAGGTAGGGGAGTGATGATTAAATAAGCTCCTGCCATCACGAAGCACATTTGCGGTGGGTATTGTTTCTACAAGGAAGTATCTTTGTCATCTGATATTTAATGCTTTATGAAAAAAACGGCCCTCATGTTCCTCTCCCTTCTGCTGATTATCGCCGCGCAAGCGCAGCAGCGCGACCGGTTAGCGGAACTCAATGTGGTGTGCCTCAATGCATTTGTGACCTACACCTCGGTGACGCCCGACGGAACTCTTTGGATGGCAACTCATTGTGGGGAAATCTACCGAGCCGACGACATCCACTCGCCATGGCGTACCCTGAAAGAGGGAAAACTGGGCGGCGACATTAATGAAACTTTTGAGAATATCGCAGCTTTCGACCGCAACACAGCGGTCATCGTAGGCCACATGTGGGGCAATTATTTCAAGCAGACCACAACGGGAGGCCAAGTGTGGGATACCATCAGGTATAATTGCAGTCGTTCTAAAAGAGGTGGTCCCGAATGGTTCCACCCTGTCTGGCGCGGCCAAGGAGGAGACCTGTGGACAGGCTCCCAAGACGGCTATCTAGCCTTCAGCAGTGACAGCGGCCAAACCTTTGTCGCATTGCGAGACACGGCCTTCGACCACAAAACGGGCATTGGCGATATCTATATGCTTTCGTCCGACAGTGGCTGGATTGCCGTTCGTGACAACGGCCTCTACAGTACCTCCGATAATTGGCGCACCTTCCACCGTTTGCCCACGCCCAACCATAAAGGCGTGAGTCGTGTGCGTCCGTGGAAAGGCTATCTGCTTGTGAAACAAGGCCTCAAGAGTTATTACACCGCCGTCAATGGGGATGGCCGATGGCAACGCACCCCGCTGACACTATCAGACTTCGAAGTGGACACGAACACTGGAATGCTGTGGGCGATAGACGACAATGGGGAAATCGTCCTGATGGAGGACCTTGACCGGTGGAAGCCGATGGGGGTGAGCGCTTTGTTCATCGTCGGGATGCACGACGGCCGCCTCTATGCCAGAGTCAACGAAGGGGTGATGCGTGTGGGTGCCGACGGGATGGTGGACAATTGTCCGTTCCTAACGGCCGAGCGAGCCCTCGACAATCCGGAAAAGACGTTCTCTCACGGGAATCTTCGCTGGGGCTACGATGAAAAGAGTGTCTATCTCCACGATCGCAAAGGCTGGTATCGTGTGGCACGTCCGCTAGATATCTCCGGCGTGACCCCTGATCCCAACCGCGAAGACCGGGTCATCGTCATGACCTATTCGGGAGAGAATCTCAGCATCGACACTGCCGGTCGTATGGAGTCCTACACCTACCCACAGCCGTTGTCCGCTTTTGTCAAACCGGGTCTGCAAAGTCTGGAAATCATGACTTACACGACGTTAGGATACGGTGTCCATAAAGAGACCGTCGGTTTTCAGCGCAAAGGCGATCTTCTGGTGGAGAAGGCCCGAACCAAAACCGGCGAGAGCTACGACCCTCATCTCAGCAACGGGCCCATGAAGAAAACCTCCCCTGTGGCCGCAGATGACGGCACACGCCAACTGTCAGCAGCATCCATAGAAGAAGCCCTGCTGTCACTCAATGAACGCTACTCCATTTTCCCCTCTCCGCAGGATTTCGGTCTGGACGACACCTTGTTAGATATGCACAAGGTCTATGCCCAAAGAAGCATCTACAGCAGCAATCAATGCGGATACACCATCATCCTCGTCAATCGCGCAGGCGACACCCTCACGGCTCGGGGGCAAACCTCCGCCCACGTTGACCTTGGCGGAAGCACGCATTACCCGTGGCTTCTGCCGATGGTTGTGCGCTGGCGCGAAGCGGAGTTCCAAACCTACCAACCAGTCCTATGGCAAACCCTGCGAGAGGCAATGCCCGACGGTATGCAGCTGCGCGAATACCTCGACAACAGCACCCTGCATCCGATGTACACCCTGCAAACCGGCGACCTCTTATTCCTGGCTGAAAACAGTTCGTCCATGGAAAAAGCCATCACCGCCAGCACGGGCGAATACACGCACGTGGCATTAGTGGAATGCGACAGCGCGGATGATGTGTGGATTATCGAGGCCATGCCAGAGAAGGGCGTGCGGCGCATACCTTACGAGCGATTTAAGAGAGAGCACCTTATATGGTTTCACTTGGAATCCTGCGACATCTACCGCCTCACTGTGCCCTTCGACACCGCTGCGGTCATCGCTCGTGCCAAAAGCCTCCTCGGGAAGCCTTACGATGACGCTTTCCTGCCCGACAACGACGCTTACTACTGTTCGGAACTCATCGAAGTGGCCTTCAACGGCTTTTTCCCCTCGAAACCCATGAACTGGCGCGATGCCGACGGTAACCTGCCCAAATACTGGAGAAAGCACTTTGAGGAGCTCGGCGTGCCCGTACCCGAAGGGGTACCTGGCACCAATCCCACCGACCTGAGTCGATCGCCGCTGCTGAAAAAGTTGTAAAATCGCGCAGATTCAAGTGGTGTTTTATTAAGAAAAGTGATATTTTTGCAGCGACTTAGGAGGTACGGCATTCCTGCCGCACAAAGGTCGCCAGGAATGGCGACGCTCCTACAAACTGGCATAATAACAGTTGTTATATAGAAGCCTTAAAATAATCTAGAATTAGAAAAAAGCATGAAAGAGATTTACATCAATGTCGAGAGCGAAAGCGACATTTACAGCACGTTTGGTGGTCCGGGCGATCTTAATGGAGAGTTTGTGGACTACGTAATCGGCAAACTGAAAGAATCCGAGATACTTGAGCCTGTGCAACTCGTCTTCCAATCGCGAGAGCCGGTGAACGAGCAACGTGTGCGCGATTCTCTCAGCATGTGGATAAAAAAAGAGAGGCATGAACTTCAACGCGAGGAGCACACCAACAAAATCCACCAGATGTGGTTGCTGATTATCGGCGTGGCATTCGTGGCCGTCAGCATCGCGGTAGAACTGATGGTCAGCGAGTTCTCGTTCACTGTTCTCTCCACCATCGGTGCGTTTGCCCTATGGGAGGTCGCCAACGGGTGGATTGTGGATAATCCGCAACTGCACATTCGCAGACTCTTGGTGAAGCACATGAACAATAACTACACCGTAATTTTCAAGCCTGTGAATGGTGAATAGTGAATGGTGACTAGTGAATTGTGAATGGATACATTTAATGGTTTGAACCTTCTTCTATGAAAAATAAGCGAGGTGTCGTTCTGGTTGTCTTATTGATGCTTGCGGGCCTTTGCCAAGCCCAAGAGGAATTGCCCGATTTTCCCACCGACCGTCCCGGGTACACGTGGGGCGCGGATGTGCTCCCACATCACAAAGTGTCTTGGGAAAACGGCTTCGGTTTCGAATCGTGTCCCGACGGATCGCGCACCTTCACGCTGACCAGCACGATTGTGCGCTACGGTATTTTCAAAAATGTGGAACTGCGCATCGGAACGGATTTCCTGTTGTACAACGACGGGCCGGGCACTAAATACACTTTCGGCATTGAGCCGCTTACCATTGGAGCGAAATTCAAACTGTATGAGAGCACCAACTGGCTCCCCTCCATCGGCTTTGCGACCGAACTTCAGATACCGCATGTCGGCACGAAGGACCTGACCCCGTCGCATCTCGCCCCTTCAATGTATGCCATATTTGAACATAGTCTAACCGATTGGCTCTCATTGTGGTACAATGTTGGTGCGGAATGGGACGGCGAGACCGCCATACCGCAAACGTTCCTCTCTTTGGCCCTCTGGTTCGACATCACGGACAACATCGGGGCTTTTGTCGAGACCTACAACTACCTCCATCCCGAGGGAAACAAATACATGACCGACTTTGGTTTTACCTGGATGCCTTCACGGCGCGTCCAGCTTGACATCAGTTGTGACCTTGATTTTCAGAACCTTGGCAAGTATTACGCCATCGGTTGCGGAGTGTCTTGGATGATCAACTGACGTATAATATCCCCCTTCCTTCTTACGTGGACAACAAGGGGATCAGGATTATTTATCAATTGTTGTATTCAAAATAGAAGTTATAAAGAATAGCATAATGAGCAGGAAATGGATTAGCGACTTAGTGGAACCGAGAAAGTCGGGTGCACTTTCCCATGCCTACGATTGTATGATGATTGTGGCCATAGTTATAGGCACGGTGCCTTTGCTGTTTCGCGAACAGCGGCCTTTGTTTGTCTATTTTGATGTCATTTCCGGTGTAATCTATATGGTGGATTACCTTCTCCGTTGGCTGACCTGCGACCTGCGCTCAGACAAACCGAAATGGAAGGCGTTCCTCCTCTATCCATTCACCCCTATGGCCATCATGGACTTTCTGTCCATCTTGCCTACTTTCCACCTGCTGGCCCCCTCATACAAGCTGACCAAGGCGGTACGTCTGCTCAAGATTTTTCGATTCACAAAAATCGTCCATTACTTTGCCCCATTGGAAATATTTGTCACGGTGCTAAAAAAGCAATGGAAATTGCTGCTGGCCGTCTTGTTTGTGGCTTTTTTCGACATCCTTGTCACCGCCATCATCATTTTCCAGTCAGAGTATGAGATAGACCCTGTGACTGGGGAGTACGTCTTCAAGACCTTCTATGATGCTGTTTATTGGGCCGCAATCACGCTGAGTACGGTAGGGTATGGCGATTTGTACCCCGTGTCCAACATGGGCAAGACCCTCAGTATTTTTTCTTCATTGCTGGGCATTGCCATCATCGCCCTGCCTTCGAGTATCGTCACTGCAGGATATATGCAGGAATTGAGCCGGCGTGTGAAGGCGAGGGAAGGAGAAGAAAAAGAAAACCATAATGTCACAGGACCAGATATTGAACTTTAACGGAACGTGGAGAAGCTACCAGCAGCGGATCTTGGACAACCTTGATTTTCACCTGCGGGACAAGAAGCTTCATGTCGTGGCCGCGCCCGGTGCCGGGAAAACTACCCTCGGCATCGAGGTGGTCGCGCGTCTCCAACGTCCGACGCTGATCCTCTGTCCGACCAACACGATAAAGCACCAGTGGCGGGAGCGCATCTGTTCCTCGTTCCTTCAAAAGAAAGACTATGGCATCGTTTCCACCCTTATCCGGAAACCAGGATACCTGACGGTGATTACCTATCAAGCACTTTTGGCTGCTTTCTGCGGGCGTGCCGAGGAGGAAGAAGAACAAATTCTCTTGGACGAAAATACGGAGCAAGAAGCAGAAACCGATCCCGATTCTATCACCTCTTCCGCCAGATTCAAGAAAGAGAAGGCCGATGAGGTCATCGCCATTCTGAAAGCCGCCAACGTCTCCCTGCTCTGTTTCGACGAGGCGCACCATCTGCGCAAGGAGTGGTGGAAAGCCCTGACCTACCTCAACGAGCATCTTCAACCAGAGCAGACGCTCGCCCTGACGGCCACACCACCCTACGATGCCGATTATGGCGAATGGAAACGGTATCAGGACCTTTGCGGAGAGATCGACGAGGTGATTTCCATTCCGGAACTGGTCAAGAACGGGGACTTATGCCCCCATCAGGATTATGTTTGTATCTCGTTCCTGAAGCAGCATGAGCGGGAGTTGCTGAAAAAACACAACCAGCACGTCAGAACTTTCGTTGAGAAGATTCAAAACGACTCGGAATTACTGGAAAGTCTGTCGAAAATGTCCTTTTTTGAGGCGAAAGAAACCGATGTCGAAATGATTTTCGAATCGCCGGAGTTTTATGTCTCCATCGCATCCCTGCTGAACGCCAAAGGGTATCGGATTCCGGAAAGTTTTTTGGAACTTTTCGATGCCAAACAGAGCAACCTGCCCAAATTCGACCTTAAACGGACCTCCGTCTTCATCAAAGGTTTCTTGGAGAGTGAAGCGGATTGTTTCAAGCCTTTGGAGTCGAAAAAGAACGACTATTTTGAGCTTGCTAAAAGATTGGGACTCGTGGTCAACAGGAAGGTCGTTTTGGACGATAGTGTCAAAATCCGCAGACTCATTGCCGGCAGTCTCGGCAAACTGGATTCCATCGTTCAGATTGTCGAACAGGAGTCGTCCCAGTTGAAAGAACAGCTGCGGATGGTTATCCTGACCGACTATATCAAGATCGACGATGTAGCCTGCCAAAGTATCGGGGTGGTGCCGATTTGGAGAAAGCTGAAAGAGAATGTTGAAGCGAATGTATCCATCGGCGTTTTATGCGGCTCCCTCATTCTGTTGCCGCAAAAGATTATCGGCAAACTGTACAAGTCGCTGTCTGATAATAAGATTGACGAAGATTCTATCAAAATCGGCCGTTTTGATGACGACAGGGACTATATCCGGATTACGCCCAAGGAAAGCCTTCGGAACCATATCGTCAGAATCATTACGGAGATGTTCTGTGCTGGTGATTTAACCGTGCTGATCGGGACGCAGGCACTGCTCGGCGAAGGCTGGGACGCTCCGGCCATCAACTCGCTGATCCTCTCCAGCACGGTGAGTTCCTACATGCTTTCCAACCAGATGCGGGGCCGCGCCATCCGTATCGACAGAAACAATCCCGACAAGGTGTCGAACATCTGGCATCTTGCCACTGTTGATATCCCTGACAAGGATGATTATTCGTCGCTTGGCACTTTGTCGGACCTTGATATCGAGAATCTTCGGCTATACACCTACGACCTTGAGCAACTTGAAACCCGATTTAAAGGATTTGAAGCTCCGTCTTACTTCGGCAAACACGAGATTGTATCCGGCATTGAAAGAATCATGGACGACCCAACTGTCATGTCGATGAAAGAGGTTGTTCCATTGAAAGATAAGGTTGCAAAACTGAGAACCACCACCAAAAAGCTTTCCACCAACAGGGAGCAGATACGGCAATGGTGGAATGATTCGTTGTATCTTGGATACAGCCGTAACAGACTGATGAGTCTCTCAACGGGCGTTCAAGTCCCCCAAATGACTACGAAATCGTTGCTGTACACAGGTTATAAATACACCGTCATTGCTTTTCTGACGACCACTCTTTTTGCTTATTTTTACCTGCTGAACCCCGATAGCGTTCTTATCCTTACCGTCATTCTGTTAGCGTTGATGGTGGTATTCTTTGGGGTAACGGGCGTGAAATACCTTAAGACGGGAACGGTTGAAGGGATTCTGAAGCAAGTCGCCATTGTGGTTTTGGAAACAATGTCGGGTCAAGGGATCCTCAAATCGTCCATCAAGAATGTCGGATTGCACGTTATGGACGATAAAGGCAGGTATTTTGTCAGCTGCACCAATCTTCCGACGGAGGAGAACAATCTGTTCATACAATCCCTGCAGGAATTGCTGGATCCCATTGACAATCCCAGATACCTGCTTGTCCATCACAGCAAATTCTTGGGGAAAATCAAGCAGACGGACTATTTTGCGGTTCCTGCGGTACTGTCAGCAAACAAGAAAAGTGTGGAAATGTTCAAGATGCTGTGGGAGAGATACATCGGAGAATGTGAGATTGTCTATACCCGGAATCTCGAAGGTCGGAAAATACTGCTGAAGGCCCGCAAAGATGCCTATTCGGCCTCCAAGCGGGAGAGATCCAAGCGGCTTTCGAAGTGGCAGTAGTGTTTCTGTGCAACCATTCGGCTTTTTTGCGTCATATAAGTAAGAGATAAACATCAGATATTATGAAAAAGACTATAATGCTATGTACAACGCTGCTTGTATTCGTCGCCATGAACGCTTGCAAGAGCAAAGTTGTAATTGAAGATACTTCAGATAGAGAAATTATTAAATCTTCAGAGGCATATGAGGAGGATGAAGAATTTATGTTTGACACAATCAATGGCTGGTTGACTGTCGGTGTGACCGATACAGTCGTCCTCAACAAACTCGGCAAACCAGATTCTGTTGTCTATGAGGGATTTATGGAGTTTTCAGGTTTTTTCTATACGGAGTGGATATATGACGGCATAGTTCTGGATATGGAGTCGGACGCAGAGGGTGCTCCATCGTCAGTCTTTTCGATCATGGTTACTTCCGGCAACCGATACAAAACAAGCAGAGGCGTTAAGGTGGGTGACACCAAAGACAAGGTTTATGACCGTTACAAGGATATCTTGAATGAGGAACTGACGGACAACGACCGTGTGTTTCTTGGAAGCATCTATGGAGGCACGGAATTCTGGTGTCCGAATGGCAAGTTGAAATGGATTCACATTGGTTCGTTTGCCGAGTAAATAATCGCTGGGTTAAAATCCTGCTTTCGTCGATTCACCAATCACAATTCACTAATCGCAATTCACTAATCACCAACCACAATAATGTTTACAATAAAAACAACCATCAGCAATTATCAGTCTTTCAGCGAGTTCGCAAAAGAGTTCGCCTTGTCTGAAAACGATTTGATTATCACGCGGTCGTCGCTGTATGAACCGTTTATGAAACCGCTGAACTTGCCCTGCACGTTCGTCTTGCAGAACGAGTATGGCAGCGGAGAACCATCTGACGAGATGATAAACAACATCTTGAAGGAGGTGAAAGGAAAAACATACAATCGGGTCGTGGGTGTTGGCGGCGGTACCGTTATTGATATCGCCAAACTCTTTGTTCTCAAGGATTTAGACAATGTGACCGATGCCTTCGAGCGCAAAATCCCCATCGTGAAGGAGAAGCAGCTGGTCATTGTGCCCACCACTTGCGGCACGGGCAGCGAAGTGACGAACATCTCCATCGCCGAGATCAAGTCCAAGCACACCAAGATGGGGCTGGCCGACAACGCCATCCTACCCGACGATGCAGTGCTTATCCCCGAGTTGTTGAAAGGGCTTCCATTTAAGTTTTACGCCTATAGTGCCATTGACGCGCTTATCCACGCCATGGAGTCGTATCTTTCCCCGAAAGCCAATGCCCACACGCAGTTGTTCTCCAAAAGAGCCATCGAGATGATTCTCAATGTGTTCATGGGGATTGCGGAGCATGGTGAGGATTACCGCTTCGGCTATCTTGAGGAGATGCTGACCGCCAGCAACTTTGCGGGTATCGCCTTCGGGAACGCGGGTGTGGGAGCCGTGCATGCGCTCTCCTATCCATTAGGCGGTGGTTATCACGTGCCCCACGGCGAGTCCAACTACCAGTTCCTTACCGAGGTTTTCAAGGTCTATTTCAAGAAGAATCCCGACGGAAGCATCCGCGAGTTGAACGATATTTTAGCTCGTAACCTCAATATCGACAGGGAACTGCTAAAGTCGGATCCGCGCATTGTCTTTCAAATGATTGACGAGATTCTCAGCAAGTTAGTTCCCAAGAACCCGCTTCGCCAATATGGCATGAAACCCGCCGAGATAGACGAGTTTCCTGTCAGCGTGCTCAAGACCCAGCAGCGATTGTTGGCCAATAACTATGTTCCATTGGACGAAGAGGAGATCAGGGGGATTTATCAGGCGTTGTATTAAGATCAGAATCAAGAAGAAAACGTTGAAAAATGTGTATTTTTGCCGAAAATTTGACACTGTAATGACGAATGAGAACAGGGACATACTGCTGCAATTGCTTGACCGCCATCGCGAGTTAGGCATCTCCTCGCAGATAGACTACGACAAGTTCTATCTGTACTCCATCATTGTGCATTCAACTGCCATTGAGGGCAGTACGGTGACCGAGGTGGAGGCGCAGCTGCTCTTCGACGAGGGCATCACCTCCAACAAGCGCACCATGTTGGAGCAGCTGATGAATCTCGACCTCAAGGATGCTTACGACTATGGTCGCGAGTGGATTAAGCGGCACGAGCCCATCACCGTCAATTGGCTCATCTCGCTGGCCTCGAAGGTGATGGCCCGCACTGGAAGCGAGTATAGCGTTATGGGTGGCAATTTTTCCGCCGCCAAAGGCGAGTTGCGCAAATTGAACGTCAGTGCCGGACCTGGCGGCAAATCGTATATGTCCTATCTCAAGGTGCCGGAACGTCTGGCGGCCTTTTGCGATGAGTTGAACAAACGCCGAAAAACGATAGATCCTACGGATGTATGCGCTGTTTACGACCTCAGCTTCTGGGCGCACTACGAACTGGTGACCATCCACCCTTGGGCTGATGGCAACGGGCGAACCTGCCGCCTGCTGATGAACCTGCTGCAGTGGGAATTCGGTGTGCTGCCCACCAAAGTACTGATAGAGGACAAAGCCGCTTACATACAGGCACTTATCGATACCCGCGAGGCGGAGTATATCGACATCTTCCAAAACTGTATGGCTCGTCTGCACGCGCAACACCTGCAGACAGATATCGACCAATATCTCAACTCCACTACCGAGAAAATGGTCGATAAAACCGCTATAAAGCAGAAAATGGTCGATAAGTGGTCGATAAAGCCCTCTTTGGCCGAGAAATTGGCCGATATTATGGTCTTCGTGGCCGATAAAGAGGAGTTTACCACCGAAGCCATCGTGCAGCATTTCGGTTTCACCCATACTACCGCCAAACGCTACTTACGCCAGCTCACTGGATTCGGCTATATAGAGTCCCGTGGCGGGAACAGGAACCGAAGATATATTTCCTACTTATTCAACTAAAACAAAGTATATGAAAAGGAAAAATATTATTGTTAACTTAACACCCCTATTGTTTATGGCGTTATTATGCAATAGCTGCGGATATGGCGATTGTGGAGATAACAATCACTATCGCACCGATACCCTTTCAAATAGTATTTACGTGGAGGAATACCGTTGTTTTTGTGGTGGAGCAACAACAACGGATGTCTTCTATGTATATCTCACAGATTCAATTTCTTTCAGGAAATATGTTGGCATCAATGATTTCCCCTATGAATCAGTTATCATAGAAAGCAGAAATGATTCGATAGTGGATGTATATCAGGAAAAAGACATTGGCATTACTGAGCATAAATATAAGACCAAGTTGATTAAAAGCTATAATATCAATACGTTAAAGAAGAAAAACAAATTCGACAAACCTTGTAAGAAAAAATAAACATGAAACGAAAAAGCTAAGGAACTGCAACCATTCGGATTTTTTGCGTTATTTATCAAGTGTTGTATTCAAGAAAACGATTTCGCTGTTCGAATTATTTTAGTATTTTTGCCGTTTGAAAATAGATGAAAATATGGCAACATTAACAATAACTTACGATGGGCGCAGTAAGGTGGCGCAAAGTGTTGTGGCGTTGATACGCTCTTTAGGAAACGTGTTCCACATTTCGCAGTCTCAAGAAGAAGCGAAAGATCGCGAGTGGACGGCCGAAGAGGAACGGCAAGCATTCTTATGCACATCAAAAAATAATATGGCCCGTTGGTTGAACGAAAACGAAATCTAACATCCTATGAAATACGAGCAACGTGATGTTGTTGAAGTCAACTTTATGTTTCCAGATGGTTCATTTAAGCCCCATCCGGCGTTGATTATTTCAAATAATGAACTGCAGGAGAACGAGGGCTACATCTATTTGTGCATGATTTCTTCGAAAGACTACAATCCGCAGTATAGCTTTACCCTTTCCGACGAAATGCTGACAAAACCATTAAGTAAACAAAGTTATGTGAAATGTCAGCTGATAATGGGAGATATTGAACGCGATGTGGTGCGTAAAATCAGTCGTATTAAGCAACCTTACTTTGACCAGATTGTAGAGAAAATAAAAGTATCGATTTTTTAATCCTAATACATCTCACAACCAAGTGCAATGACGAAAAAAATGCCTTGGAATATTTGATGTATGACCGAATCCGAACTATACAAAAACCTCGGCTCCCTTACCAAAAGCAAAGACCAATGGGAGGAAAACATCCCATACGTCGCATCATTGCTGTCATCGGATTCCGCCAAAATTAAGGCAAAAACGCTATGGCTGTTAGGTGAGATGGGGCTGAAGTTCCCGCTTGCCATCAAGGACAGCGTTCGCACAATTGCTGCCTTTTGCGACAGTGCGGAACCGTTTTTGCGGGAGCGTGCCGTGAATGCACTCGGTAGAATCGGGCGGGGCTGCTATTCGTCCGTTGAGCCGTATTGGGATAGCCTGTTCCGCTTCGCCCACGACGAAGAGGCGAGCGTCCGGCTGGCCTTCATCTGGGCATCGGAGAACATCGCCACCAACACGCCCGACCCGTACAATGATTATATGTCGCTGTTTGCGGAACTGCTGCACGATCGCGACGATCGCGTCAGAATGGAAGCTCCGGAAATGTTCCGCGTTCTCGGTAAACGTAGACCGGAGTTTGTGGAACCCTACCTTGATTTGTTACGCAATATTGCCGAAACCGACAGCAATCGCGTGGTCAGGATTCACTGTTTGGGGGCAGTGAGGGCGACAGAGAGGCAATAGGAACAGAGGTGTTTCCCCGTTAAAGATGGCTAATGCGAAAAAACGAAGCCGAAGTAAACGCGCACCCCTTTGGGCACGGTCTTGCCCTTGAAGGGAAAGAGGTGGTCGGCTTTGAGCGTGAGATGGACCGTTTCGGTGAGTGCAAACTCCACGCCGAGGTAGGGGTTAACGAAGAAAAAGGGTTCTTTGTGTACCACAGCGTTCGCCTCGGCCTCCCAGTCGCTGTCGGAACCGTCAAAAACGAGCAGTGTTGAGGTTTTGCCGCCTCCTACGCATAATCCGGCATACGGTGCCCACCGTTTTATCGGCCAGTGAAAATCGGCCACCATGCCGCCCCAACCCATTCGGACATAGCCGCCGTTGCGCTTCTGGGGAAGCGTGGAGACATAACCTTCGCCACCCAAGCGCACATGGTTGCCGATGTGGAAGCGCAGCACACCGCCAAGTCCGAACGACATCCCGCTGGCTTTGTAGTCCAATGCTGTGATATTGTCGATGAGATAGCCCGTATGGATCATCATTCCCCCGTCGAACAGCTGCTTTTTCTGCGCTTTGAGGCTGATGGAAAAAATCAGTAATAGAAGTAACAGGGCTGTTTTTTTCATTTCTGTCAGTGTCCTTTGATGACGGTTTTTTGCAACAATTGAGAAGAACATATACTATCCCAGCACCACATCCATCACCATCATCAGCACAAAGCCCACGGCGAAGCCGATGGTGGAGAGGTTGGTGTGGATGCCTTGGGCGGTCTCGGGAATGAGCTCCTCCACGACCACATACATCATAGCACCGGCGGCGAAGGCCAGCAGGTAAGGAAGCGCCACTCCCAGTACGCCGGCCAGCAGCAGGATAGCCACCGCACCGATGGGTTCCACCACACCGCTCAAGGTGCCGATAAGGAACGATTTCATGCGGGAATTGCCCTCCGCGTGCATGGGCATGGAGATGATGGCGCCCTCGGGGATGTTCTGTATGGCGATGCCGATGCTCACCGCAAGGGCGGCGCTGAGCGTGAGTCCCTGCGCTTCGCCGGCAAAGACCACACCCACGGCCATGCCCTCGGGCAGGTTGTGGATGGTCACCGCCAGTGCCAGCATCATCGTGCGCGAGAGTTTCGACTTCGGTCCTTCGGCCGTCTGTGCACCGATGTGCAGGTGCGGTGTCAGCTCGTCGATCAACAGCAGGAACGCAATACCGGCCAGGAATCCTATGGCGGCCGGCAGCGCACCCCTCAGTCCTACGGACAGCTCCCCTTCAAGGGGAGCAACCATCTCAATCGACGGTATCAACAGCGACCAAACGCTGGCCGCCACCATCACCCCGCTGGCGAAGCCTAAGAGCGTTTTCTGCATCTTGTCGGGGATTTCCTTCTTCATGAAGAAGACAAATGCCGAGCCTAACATTGTGCCGAGCAGCGGCAGCAGTATTCCTATGATTACAGCATTCATATCATTCATTTTTCACGCTTCTATATAACAACTGTTATTCTGTCGGTTTGTAGGAGTGTCGCCATTCCTGGTGACCTTTTTGCGGCAGGAATGCCGCTGCTCCTAAGACGCTGCAAAAATGCATATTTTCCACCAGATGGGAATCCCAAGAAGTGGCTATTTTCGGGAGGAATAATACCATAAACTCAACAACCGAAAAAATTGTACTTTTGCCGCCGCAATGAGCGAACGACTTAGACAACTGACCGCGTGGGTGCTGCTGCTCGCGTTCTGTGGCATGACCGGCACCAAGGCCCTCCACCACCATCATTGGACGGCGGCGGAGGATGTTGTCTGCCCGTTGGATGGCGTTTCGATGTCGCACCACGCTCTCGCGCACACCATCCTGCAATCTATCGACGACGATGACGACAGCGATTGCGCCATCTGCCACTTTACCGTTACGAAAGTTGTTCTGCCGGAGTGCCAACATTTTTCCAGCGGAACGTTCACCCTATTCCTTCATCCTTTTGTTTCCACACCCTGCGAGATTCTTTCAGTCGAGGGGGTGAGCTTGTTACGGGCACCACCAGTTCAATTATGAATAATGAATGATGAATTAAGAATGTAGAGACGCAAGATTTTGCGTCTCTACCAATCACAATTCACAGATCACAGATCACGGTTCACTAAAGAACAAGCAAACAAATAATGAAAAGACGTATAAACTACGCCCTGACACTTCTGTTTGGGGTGCTGGCCCTTGGTGCAGGGGCCCAGGATTTACCGCACCATGACCACGAGCACGACACGCTGCACGTGGACGAAATCACCATATCTTCAAACCGAGAACAAACCCTCCGGCGGGAGGCACCGGCGCTGATTGACATCGCCACGCCGCGTACGATGATCGCCACCAACGCCGTCTGTTTGGCGCAAACTCTCGACTTTATGCCGGGGTTGCGCGTGGAGGACAACTGCCAGAACTGCGGTTTCACGCAGGTGCGCATCAACGGATTAGACGGTCACTATTCGCAAATCCTCATCGATTCAAAGCCGATATTCTCTTCATTGAACGGCGTTTACGGTCTTGAGCAGATTCCTGCGGAGATGATTGACCGTATCGAGGTGATGCGTGGTGGTGGCAGTGCCTTGTTTGGCGCGTCGGCAGTGGCGGGTGTCATCAACATCATCACCAAAGAGGCCACAGAAAACGGTGGTGGCTTCGGGCATACGTTTAGCAACTACGACTTTACGCGTACTTTTGACAACACCACGCATGCATACGCCTCCGCGGTCACTCGCAACCGCAATGCGGGCGTTTACCTGTTCGCGCAGGACCGCCATCGCGACCCGTACGACCGCAACGGCGATGGTTACAGCGACCTTCCGAAACTGCGCAACCTCTCCGTCGGGCTGAATGCCTTTGTGCGGCCTACGCGGCTGTCGAAGCTGAGCGTCCGTTACAACATTGTCAACGACGAGCACCGAGGAGGCAATAAACTTGGTCTGCAGCCGCATGAGTCGAACATCTCCGAGGGCGCGGCTCACCTTATTCACAGCGGGCACCTCGATTACCATATCGACTTCGGGCACCAGCATGTGGAGGCTTACACCGCCCTGCAGCACATCCGCCGCAAAAGCTATTACGGCGGTATCGGCGAAGGCACGCCCGAAGAGCGTTTAGACGCGTTGAAGGCTTACGGATATACTACCAATTTCACTCTTGCCACTGGGGCTTTATGGCGCTATCACTTTGACAAACTGTGGTTTATGCCCGCCTCCCTGACCGTGGGCGCGGAATACAATTTCGACCACCTGACCGACTCGATCCCAGGTTACGCACAGTATCTGCACCAAGACGTGCATATCGGCAGTGTTTATGCGCAGAACGAGTGGAAAAACGAGAAATGGTCGCTGCTGGCCGGTGTGCGTATGGACAAACACTCGCTCATTCGCCGTCCGATTTTCTCCCCGAGGGTGAACATCCGTTATAATCCAATCCGAAGACTTTCCTTGCGAGTGAGTTACGCCACCGGATTCCGGGCCCCGCAAACTTACGACGAAGACCTGCACGTCTCCTTGGCGGGCGGCGAGCGCATCATCAGCACCCTCGCGCCAGACCTCAAAGAGGAACGTTCGCACAGCGTCTCCCTTTCCGCCGACTATTGTCTTTACAAGGGTGGGGTAGATGTGGACCTGACCGGTGAGGGCTTCTACACCTACCTGAAGGACATTTTTGCGGAGCGACGGTATGAAGATGCCGCAGGAAACGAAATATCCGAGCGTTACAACGCCGGTTGCGGGTATGTGGCGGGCATACATGGCGCGGTGAAAGTGGCTTGGAGCCGCTGGATTTCCGGTCAACTTGGAGCCACCTGGCAGGTGAGCCGCTACGCCGAACCGGTGGAATGGAGCGAGGATGCCGCCCCTGAAATCCGGATGCTCAGAACGCCGGATGTCTATGGCTATCTGATTTTGGAAAGCGATCCTTGGCGGCACCTGACCTTGAACGTTACGGGCAATTTCACCGGCCCGATGTTAGTGCCCCACGAGACCGAATCGCCCGTGTTGGTGAAAACGCAATCGTTTTTCGTCCTCAATGCGCAGGTTTCCTACGACTTCCATTTCAAGATTCAGCGAAAGTCAGACGTGAGCTTCCCCGATGAGGTGGTTTTGCGGCTGACTGCGGGCATGCAGAACATTACCAATGCTTATCAGCCCGACTTGGACTATGATGTTCTCCGGGACGCGGGATACATTTACGGTCCAAAGCAGCCGAGAAGTGTCTATTTTGGCTTAAATGTGAAGATCTGATATGTCTCGGCCCCTCACATCGCCACCTTGATACCCGTATTGAGGTGTTGAAAGCGGAAAAACAGGCGGTAGACAAGCTGTCAGAGAATCACTTTGATTCTGAATCCTAACTTAGTGGGTTCTTCGACAATCTCCTTCGCGAGGGCTTTGATCGGTTCCAGTACCTTCGGGTCGAAGCCTTCAGCTTGGAATGGGGAAGTGGTGAGATCCTTTATCATGAAATCGACGGCCGTGATATTCTTTAGCTCGCCATAGGTGAGGCGCACGGTCATCGGGCGGTAGTCGTGGAGCACGTTCATGATCATCTCGGAGGTGATTTGCTCAATGGTGCTGTGCTTCTCCGCAATATTGTATTTGATGCAGAATTTCGACATGTCGGACAGCATGCTCAGCCGGTCGGCATCGTGCCCCTCCAGTTCGAACACGAGCTTGTGGATTCTCTGGACGAAGGCCTTTGTTGCGCTGTGTACCGGTTCTTCGAAAATCTGGTGCGGGGTGCCGTCCTCGTGGATATAGCCGCCGTACATGAAGAAGATACGGGTGCTGACGTCTTGCGCGAACTTCATCTCGTGGGTGACGATGAGCATGGTCATGCCCTCCTTGGCGAGCTGGCGAATGACGCTCAGCACCTCGCCGACCATCGTGGGGTCGAGGGCCGATGTGGGTTCGTCGAAGAGGATGACCTCGGGGTGCATGGCCAAGCAGCGGGCAATAGCCACACGTTGTTTCTGTCCGCCGGAGAGGTCAGCCGGCATGGCGTTGGCTTTCTCCGCCATTCCCACCTTGCGCAGGAGCGAGAGCGCCTCCTCCTCGGCCTCCTGCTTGGTGATGTCGCGCAGCAGGAGCGGCACCTTGGTGACATTGTCGAGGACATTGAGGTGCTCAAAGAGGTTGAAACTTTGGAACACCATACCCACTTTCTGGCGCAGCTTGTTGAGGGGATAGCCTTTCGCAAGGATGTTCTCCCCGTCAAGGATTATTTCGCCCGAGGTGGGCGGGTCCATCATGTTGAGGGCGCGCAGAAAGGTACTCTTTCCGGTTCCGGAAGGGCCTATAATACTGATGACTTCGCCTTTTTCGATCTCGCAACTAACGTCTTTCAACACCTGATGTGTAGAACCGTCTGGATCGGAGAAGGTCTTTGTCAAATGGTTTATGGTGATCATTTTTGGTTGTTTTTTTGGATTTAACGATGAGATCGAGTGCTTTGCCCAGCAGCCATGCCAGGATGAAATATATGATGGTGACGATCAGCAGGGGGAAGAAGGCGTCGAAGGTGCGCGTGCGGATGATGTCGCTGGCCCGCGTCAGGTCTTGGATGGCAATGTAACCGACGATGGAGGTGTTCTTCACCAACGAGACGGCCTCGCCCTTATAGACGGGCATCACGTTTTTGACGGCCTGCGGCGCGGTGATGTGCCAGAAGGTCTGCCATTTGGTGAGTCCCAGCGCCAATCCCGCCTCGATTTGTCCTTTGCCGACGGACTGGATAGAGGTTCGGAACATCTCGCTGACGTAGGCGGCGAAGTTCATGGCGAAGGCCAATACGGCGATGGCTGTGCCACCCAGTCCGCTTTGGGAGAAAATCACGTAGAACATGATCATCAGGAAAACAAGCATCGGTATGCCGCGCATGATGTCGATGTAGATTTTGGCGATCTTGGAAAGTCCTTTGCTGCGGCTCATCCGCAGGGCGCAGACTCCTGCGCCGAACAGGGTGCCTAACAGAAGGGAGAACAAGGAAATCTTGACCGTTTCCCAAAGACCGTCGGTGATGTATTTCCAGCGGTCCTCCACCACGAGGTTGTTATAGACCATATCCTTCAACTTGTTGCCGAAACTGGCAGACTGTGCGTTTTCATCCTTCACATAGTAAGCGCTGCGGACAGAAAAGTGGGAGGAAGTGAAGTCCATGGTCTTTTGCCGCTCTTCGGTGATGAAAATGCCACCGATGACGATGTCGATCTTATTGCTCTGGAGGGCTGAAATGGCGGAGGAAAAAGGGTAATGTTCGATTATCAAAGGGCGACCCACATAGCGGCCAAAGCGTTGGAGCACTTCGGGTTCGAAACCATGCCATACGGAGGAGATATGAAAGGCGACCGGCGGCAATTCTGTGGGAGATCCCACGAGGATGGGTTCCCCTGTCGGTTCGGGACCGAGGTCGGGAATCCTCACTTGTGCTGGATTGTCACTCAGGAACCACCTGTCGTGGATTTTCTGCATCTCGCCCGTGGCCTTCAGGGAATCGATGAAATGGCTCAGGGAGTCGCGCAGACCGTTATTGTCCTTGCGCAGGGGAAAACCGCAGGGAATAGCCTCCTCGCCATAAAAGGCAATTTTGATGCCGAGGCGTTTCTGTTCATCGGGTGGAATGGAACTCTCATCTTCCACGTACACGTCCAGTTTCCCTTGCGTGAGTGCCAGCAAGCCATCGCTTACAGAATTGTATCCCATTTTGACGATGTCATTCAGGGAGGAAAGATGGAGGTCGTACGTGCTGCCCGTTTGTACGCCCACCCGAAGACCCGTCAGGTCGGCTTCGGAGTGCAACTCCTTCATCGGTTGTTTTTCCGGCTGCTTCTTCGCGCAACCGACCAAGCATAAGGCCAGAAAAAAGATATAAAGTTTGTTCATCTTCATAAGGAAAAAATTGATGGCAAAAGTACAATTCTTACGGTTAAGGTGTGTTTCAAGTTTCAGGGCAGCACCACTTTTATTCTGTATCCTCGTTTTGTGGGCTCCTCGATAATCTCTTTGGAGAAGGCACGGACCTCGTCCAACAGGTGCGGGTCGAAGTCCTCGGCCTGCAACGGGGAGGTATCCAACCCTTCAATCATGAAGTCTATCGTGGTGCGCTCGTATAGCTCGATGTAGGAGATCCGTACCGTGAGCGGACGGTAGTCGGACAGCACCAGCAGCACCATCATGTTGATGATCTGCTGCATGATCTCGATTTTGTCCGCGATGTTGTATTTGTTGCAGAATTGCAGCATCTGGGAGTGCATCTCCACGATGTCAAAGTCCTGACCTTCAACAACGAACAGCAGCTTGTAAATCTGTTGCACGAAGGCTTTGGTGGCGCTATGGACGGGATTTTCGAAAATCTGCTGCGGGGTGCCGTCCTCGTGGATGCCTTTGTCGTACATAAAGAAGATGCGGGTGCTTACGTCGCGGGCGAACTTGAGCTTGTGGGTGACGAAGAGCATGGTCATGCCCTCGTGGGCCAGCTGCCGGATGACAGTAAGCACTTCACCGACCATGGAGGGGTCGAGGGCGGACAACGGTTCGTCGAAGAGTATGACTTCTGGATGCATGGCAAGGGCCCGGGCTATCGCCACACGCTGTTTCTGTCCGCCGGCCAGGTCGGAGGGCATTGCGTTGCACTTGTCGTCCATGCCCACCTTGTGGAGGAGAACCATGGCCTCCTTCTCCGCCTCTGCTTGTCCGACACCTTTCAACTTCATGGGCGCCAGCGTGACATTCTCCAGCACTGTGAGATGCTCGAACAGGTTGAACGTCTGGAACACCATCCCCATCCGCTGTCGCAGCTTGTTGATGGGGTAATCCTTGGCGAGGATGTTCTCCCCTTCGAAAAAGATTTCGCCGGAGGTGGGCTTGGTCATCAGGTTGATGGTCCGCAACAGGGTGCTCTTGCCATTGCCCGACGGACCAATGATGCTGATTACTTCCCCTTTGTGGATCTCGCAGCTGACATCCCTCAGCACCTCAAACTGGCTGCCGTCAGGATTGACGTATGTTTTGGAAAGATGTTTTATACTGATCATATCTTGATGGCAATTTTGAAGATGTAGTCCAGGAACTTGCCCATGAGCCAGGCCAGAATAAAATAGATGACGGTGATGAAAAGGAGCGGAAAAAAGGCTTCGAAGGTGCGGGCGCGGATCATGTCGCAAGCGCGGGTTAGGTCTTGGATGGCGACATAACCCACCACGGACGTGTTTTTGATGAGCGCAATGGCCTCGCTCTTAAACTGAGGGAGTGCACGTTTGAGCGCTTGGGGTCCGGTGATGTAGCGTAAAATCTGAATGTTGGTGAACCCCATAGCTTCTCCAGCCTCGTGTTGCTGATTGCCAACAGCCAGGATGGCGTTGTCCATTGTGGCCGCGAAAGAGGATGCGAAGGTCATGGAGAAGGCCACCACGGCCACCCCGACGCCGCTGAATCCGATCAACACGATGTAAAACAGAATCATCAACAAAACCACCATAGGGATGCCGCGGAGGATTGATGAATATATCTTTGCTGTTTTGTTGAGCCAGCTTCGTTGGCTTCTCCGCATGGCTAACAGCCCGATGCCGAGTATGCTGCCGAATAGCATGGAGAGCAGGGTGATCTCCAGCGTCACTTTCAACCCTCGTGCCAGGAAAACCCAACGATTCTCGACTATCAGGTTTTTGTTGAAGGACTCCTTGAAATTGGAGAAATCAGGAGCCTCGTCTTCTGTTTTGGCGGACAAGTCTCGTACGAAAAATCCGCCGTGACAGTGGTAATACACGTCGGTGAGCGCCAATTTTCTTTGACGCTCTTCTGTTACGAAGATGACTCCGCCAGCCATATCGATATTTCCAGACTGTAGGGCGGGGATAATCGCGGCAAAGTCAAAAAGCCGGTAATGGACAGGTCTTCCTATGTATTCCCCGAAACGGTTGAGTATCTCGATTTCAAGACCGTACCATTCGTCTCCGATCATATAGGAGATGGGAGCGGTGGTATAGGAGGTGCCCACAATCAGCGGCTCTCCATTGAGACTATCAATCTGGATTGTTGGCATCTCCACGTTCGTGTAGTCGGTGGCATTCATCCACTTGTCGGTGATGTCTCGCAATTCTCCGGAAGACTTCAGCCTGGCAAGGAATTCGTTGAACTTGTTCACCAAATCCAGATTCGACTTGGTGCAGGCGAATGCGCATGGGTAACTTTTCTCTGTCCTGAAGGCCATTTTGATGCCGTTCTTGTGGAGCAGGGTGTCCGGCAGGCTGATTTCGTCATACAGGATGGCGTCAATGCGGCCTTTGCGAAGCGAGGCGATAAGGTCGGAGAGGGTGGGCTGGCGGACTAACCGAAAGTCGCTGCGCCCGGCAAAGTCGATTTCGAAGCAGGTGCCGGTCAGAGTGCCGACCACCTTGCCTTCCAGATCCTTTTCCGTCCGGATTTCCTGGTTCTCATTCGTCTGTTTTTCCTGTTTTCGGTTGCAGGAAACCAGACAGAGCGTGATACAAAGAAGATAAAACAACCGTTTCATACAGGGAAGGGCTAACAGGATTTCTTGGCTGGGCCGAAGGTGATGTCAAGCAGATGCAGGTATTCCTCGTAGGGGGCTGTGCCCGCTAAATCGGATAAGGCTTCGGCCAGCTGGTGGTAATACCAAGCCACATCCTCCTTGCCGTTGGGCGCTTTGAACCGTTGCCATAGGGCGTCGCCGATTTGACGGTAGTCTGCGGAAATTGTGCGGAGGTTGGATAGTTTGTCGCCCATGGCCACGATTTTGCTGTCGCGGGGCGCATTGGCAAGCTGATCCAGCTGTGCCTGCTTGCGGTCGCGCCACGGGGCTCCTTTGGGGAGGGGGCAACTCTCGTTTTGCACGAGTCGGGCCACCCGTCCGCCGAACTCTTTTCGGATCTGTTCGATGGTTACATCCGTGTCCTCAACCGTGTCGTGCAGGATGGCAGCGGCCAGCAACTCGGGGTCGTCCGTGAGGGAGGCCACGATGCACACGGCCTCCATGGGATGGAGGATAAAGGGATACCCCTTGCCTTTGCGCGGCGTGTCGGCATGGGCGTCCACGGCGAACTTCGTCGCCCGGTCAAAAAGATCTGTATTAATCATACTAAATGGTTTCAGGTTTCTAGATTCAAGACGTAAGACTTAAGACGTAAGACCTTTGGGGTCTCCCGTCAATGATTGTTATTTTGTCAAAAAGTTCTTCGTCGTTCATTCTATTGTTATCGTTTATTATTGTTTTAGTCTCAAGTCTCAAGTCTTAAGTCTCAAGTCTTAAGTCTCAAGTCCCAAGTCTTAAATAATATTCACCTTCTTCGCCTGTTCGAAGATGCGCTCGGCGCGCTGGGTGTTGTAGTCGTTTTTGCCGTAAAGGGTGTCAAACATATTGACGAGGCTGGCCACGCCAAAGCCTTTCTTCAGGATATAGACGATGCAGAGGTTCTGCAGTGCCACGGAGCTGGCCAGGATGTCAAGTCCCGTGCCGGCCAGTTGCACAAGAGCCAGCTGATAGGCACTCTCTCCGTAGTCATCCCTCAGCCGGACGATGTCCCCGATAGTCTGCATGTTCAACAACCGCAGCACGTTGTAGTAGGGCATCAGACTGTCCTCGTAAACCTCGGCTTGGTTGATGGCGGCCATCTTGTTGACGAGCCGCTCGAAGGGGTTGAGGGCGATGAAGGAGCGGAAAGTGTCGCCGTTGAAAGGCACTTCGTCGAAATTGCCGTCGGCCACAAGTGACTGTACCTTGCGGCGGTATTCGGTGATGTCCTTTCGGATGTTGCTGAACTGTTCGTCGGCAAGCTCCAGCATTCCCGCCAGACGGCTCATGTTTCGCTGGTATTCGCGGGGAATCTCGACATCGGTTTTGTAGCCCATGTCGTGGTACATGTTGGCCCACACATGCTGCAGGACGCTGCGCATCTGGAGTTCGAAACGCACCTCGTTGAGCTCCGGCATCGCCAGGTCATCGCAGATTTTTTGGGGCAGCCGGCAAATATAGTGCAGCGACATGTATCCGAAACGGTCTATCGCCATCATCTTGCGCTTGTCGACGGTGTTTTCCCAGTCGATTTCGAACAACTGCTCGGCGAGGGCGGAGATGACATCCACTTCGTCGCTGAAGAAAGTGACGACGCGCATGCCGACAATATCGGTGATGTCATCCAACGTGCGGTATTTGTAGCCTTTCAGTTCCAGCTTTCCAGTAAGGCTTTCCTCGGTCTTGATGCGGGAATTGATGCTCGCCACCACAATCTTGTTCTCGTTGAGACAACGCTCTATCCGTTCCATCGCGATAGAACGGAGCTTCTCGAAAAGAGGGAGTCTCTCACGATACTCGTCGAGAATCATCTCACAATGCATGTCCAGTTTCATTTTCACTGACCTTTGACCTTGACTTTGACTATTGACTATTGACCGTTGACTGGTGGCAGTCGTAGCGGAAGAGCTCCCGGCAGAACCTTGACTTCGAAGTGGGAGCCGGTGAGAAGCTCGCCGTCGAGATAAACGTCGATAAGGTCCTTGCTGCTGACTTCCACCTCGCGGGCCTGTCGGTAGATGACTTTGTTCCAGCCTGGCTTGCTGCCGATGTGCTCGCCTTTGCGGTAGAGGGGGACAAGTACCAGAAGCCGCAACAGGCTCATGGCGCGGAAGAGGCACACTTCGATGAGGCCGTCGTCGACCTTTGCATTGGGTGCGCAGTTGAATTCGCCGCCCACCCGTCGCCCGTTAGCGAGGGTGCAGAGCACCATGAAGCCCCGGGTGATGCGCTCGCCATCCACTGTCACTTTGATACGGTTGTAACGGCTTGTGAGAATGGCGTTCACCACGCCCCGTGTGTAGGCCTCGTGTGCCGACTTCCCTTTGGCGACGAGTTCGTTGGCCCGTGACGCTACTTTTGAGTTGAAACCGATATTACACACATTCAGGCAGTAACTGTCGTTCACCTTGATGATATCCACGGGAGTTACGCATCCCGCCAACATCTCCTTTACACTGAAGAAGTTGCGGCCTGGAAAGTTGATTAAAATATCTTTCGTGGTGCCACCGATGTAAAGAATGGCCATGGTGAATTTTGAATTTTGTTTCTTGGATCCAGAATTGAAGGCGGTAGCCTTTTGAGAACACGATGCCAGAGATTCTGAATATCCCACCAAACCCGTGGCCACCTCGTTGATGATGCCGTTGCCGCCACAGGCCACGAAACAGACCTCCTCCTCGGGATGCAGGTCGCAGTAGAGCCGCACGAAACGCGTTGCGTCGCCCTCGCCCAAGGTGGTGTAAACCTCGTATGGGTGCGGAATCTCCTTCAACTGGTCGTGGAGCTCCTGATATTGCGGCACTTTGTCGGCTCGCCCATTGGTGATGTATATGTACTTCATAAGAATGGTTATTGGTTATGGGTTATGGGTTATGGGTTATGGGTTATTGGTTATTGGTTATTGAGGGCTGACGCATCACGTTGTCTGCTTCGACTTTGTAACGTTTTTACCCATAACATATAACCTATAACCCATAACCCATAACCCTTATATTATGGTGATGATGTTCGAGAAGCCGGTGATGTCGAATACTTCCTTCACCTGCGGGTTCATGTTGCGCAGCACCATTTTGCCGCCATGCTTCATGACGCTCTTCTGTAACATGAGAAAGGTACGCAACCCCTGTGACGAGGTGTAGCTCAGCGCCGAGCAGTCGATGTCGATGTCGGGATTCTCATCCTCCATCAGCTCGTTGGCCGCCTCCTGGAACTGGTTCACAGTAGTGGTGTCGATGCGCCCGTCAATCACCACAAAGGTTTTATTATCCTCTTTGTTTATCTTTATATCCATAATTGATCTTCTAAATAACTATTGCCTAATGCCTAATGCCTGTTAACTGTTAACTTTCTTCGTCATGGTGAGCACATTGTTGCCGTCTTCGTAGCGGTATTCAATGCTGTCCATCATCTTCTTGCAGAGGAAGATACCGAGACCGCCCACTTCGCGCTCTTCGGCACTCTGGTTCACGTCGGGGTCTTCTTTTTCAAGGGGATTGAAAGGAGTTCCGGCGTCGCGGAGCTCAATGGAGAGCAACAGCGCGTCCTGGTTGAAATGGATGTCTGCCTCTAACCAGCCGATGCCGCCGTCATAAGCGTATCTCACCACGTTTTCGACGGCCTCTTCAATGGAGAGGCGGAGTTTGAATTGCAGCTCATCGTCGTCCGGAATGTCGGGTGACGACATAAGATACTCTATGATTTCGCTGCTCTTGTCTTTGATGGGGTTGAAACGTTTTTTCATATTTGAACTTCGTGTTAATTACTTCGTGTTAATTACTTCGTGTTAATTACTTCGTGTTAATTACTTCGTGTTAATTACTTCGTGTTAATTACTTCGTGTTAATTACTTCGTGTTGGTTACTTCGTGTTGTTAAACGGTCAGGCTAATGATGGTGATGTCATCGTTTTGCGGGTTGCCGTTGGCGAAAGCCAGCACTGAGCGGTAAATCTGATCCACGGCGGTTTTGTTGTCCATGTCGAGGCCCATTTTGCCGACTTCCTGCAGCAGACGCTCGTTGCCATACTGCTCCATCGCGGCATTTTCGGCCTCGGTGACGCCGTCGGTATAGGCTATGAGACGGGTGCCGGGTTTTAGGTCTATGCTCTCGGTTTCGTAAGGGAAGTTCTCGAAGAGACCCACTGCGAGGTTGCTCTTGGCTTTGAGAAAGTAGGGCTTGCCGTCGGGTGGCGCAATGACCAGTGGGTTGTGTCCGGCATTGCAGAAATCCATCCGAAGCGTTTTCAGGTCGATGCGGGCGATGAAAAGGGTGACGAACATGTCGCTGCTGTTGCCGTCGGCCACGCCGTTGTTGATTTTCCCAATCGACTCGTGCAACGGCAGGCCCAGACCCGCCATGAAATGCAGCGTGGCCCTCGTGATAGCCATCATGATGGAGGCAGGAACGCCTTTGCCGCTCACATCGCCGACAGCGAAGTGGAGGCAGTCGCCCTTGAGGATGAAGTCGTAGAGGTCGCCGCCCACCTCGCGGGCAGGGGAGACCATGGCATGGAGATGCGGCGGGAATTCGGTACTCAGCATACCCGACTGGATCTTGCGTGCCACGTTCAGCTCCGACTCCATGCGCTCGTTTTCGTTCTTAGTGGTCTTCAACTGGTCGATGTAGTCGGTGATGGAGTTCTGCATGTAGAAGAAACTGTCGTGCAGACGCCGCATCTCGTCCTGGCTTTTGATTTCCGGCAACTTGGCCTTGAAGTTGCCCTTGGCCATGTTGAGGGCGGATACCGAAAGCTCGGTGATGGGACGTGTCATCCGGCGTATCTCGCGACGACAGACGAAGAAAATAAAAATCAGTCCGACAACGATTAAGACGAGCAAAGAGAGGAGAACGACACTCTCTGAAACGGACTTTCCAACGACGAACTGTTGGTAACCCCACCCTGACACCAAAAAGGTGAGAAGGAATATGATGGAGACAACCCTGATGATTCTCCAAGTCAGCCTGCTTGAAAAAGATCTGTTATTCATTGCCCGATGAATTTAATGATGAGTCCATGGTCAATGTGACGTTAAATTGATAGTTCTTGTTCATAAGGGTACCTGCTTTTACTATGAATTTTTAGACGCTGCAAATATACACAAATTTCGAATATATGCCGACATCGAATAAATCATCACATACGACGGTTGCGCGCTGCCGTTTGGTAGTCCGGCGGTGCCCAATAATTCGCCGTCCTCCACGGTGTGCCCTTCGCATGTCGCATTGCAATCAGGAAGACTGGTGTAAGTTGCCATGTTGAAAACGGTTCGCTTGTAAGAAAGAAGGAAAAATACGGGTTGCGGTAAACAAAAAAATGTTAGTTTTGCGGCGGCTTAGGAGTTGCGGCATTCCTGCCGCGAAAAGAATCGCCAGGAATGGCGATTCTCCTACAAACTGTTTAATAACAGTCGTTGTATAAAAGAATCATTGCGGAACATGAAGAATGTCCGTGATAATACTGAAAAATGGACACAATAAAGGATTATTCGTCATTTGGACCGGCATATCGTAACTTCAAGGTCAGGGAAGAGGCTTATGTTCCTGAACCGGTGGAGGAATTCTCGGGGGACAATCCGTTCACGAGGATGGCTCCGATACGCGGGGAACTCAAGGACATCAAATTTGACGGGACGTATCCCTATCTTGACAAATCCCTGAAATTCAGAATAGGGCATTTCCTCGTCTATCTTATCCTCTGGATTGTCGCTTTCCCTGTGAACCGAATCCGTTATGGTCTTAAGATTGTAGGTCGTGAGAAAATCCGCCGGAACCGTGCGCTTTTCGCCAACGGGATGATGACTGTCTGCAACCACGTCCACCGATGGGACATGATTTGCGTGCTGCAGGCGATGCGCTACCACAAGGCCTGGATTCCCATGTACGCCGAGCCGTTTCGGGGCAAGGACGGGGTTTGGATGAAAACCATCGGCGGCATCGCCATTCCGGAAGAACGCAGCGGCCTTCGGGAATTTGACAAGGCCTTGGAAGAGCTTCACAGGGAGAAGCAGTGGATTCACATCTTCCCGGAGAGCTGTAGCTGGAAATTCTATGCCCCGCTCCGGCCTTTCAAAATAGGCACGTTCAACATGGCCTATCGGTATGCGCTTCCGATCGTACCCCTGATGATCACCTTCCGGCCCCGCATTGGATGGCGCAGACTCTTCTGCAAGGGGGAACCGTTGCTCACCATCCACGTGGGCGACCCGATAGTGCCGAACCTCGACCGTCCCCGTAAAGAAGAGACGGCACGTATGCGCGATTTGGCCCACAAGACCATGCTCGACATGGCAGGTATCGTTTCCAACCCATGGCCGTCCAGTATTGATTGAAATTTCCAACATTATGAATGCAATAATAGATCCCGTACCGGTAGAACTGATTAAGTCGGAACTTTCTAAATCCAAGAAGCTCGAAGACACCAACAAAGGGCACAATGAGCTTTACATCGTCACGTGGCAGGATTCTCCCAATGTGGTCACGGAAATCGGCAGGTTGCGTGAGTTGGCTTTCAGGGAGGCCGGCGGTTCCACGGGCAATGCGTTGGATCTGGACGAGTATGACAAGATGGAGAAACCGTACAAGCAGCTGATTGTCTGGGATCCCGAGAATGAGGCCATTATCGGCGGATACCGTTTCCTCTTCGGATCGGATGCGACCTTTGACGAGGACGGTCAGCCGGTGCTGGCCAGCTCCCATCAGTTCCGCTTCTCCCAGAAGTTCATTAAGGAGTATCTGCCGCACGTCATCGAGCTCGGACGCAATTTCGTGGTACCGGAATATCAGAGTTCCAAGGGTGGCGCGAAGTCCATATTTGCCTTTGACAACTTGTGGGACGGTTTGGTGGCCATCATCATGAAGAATCCCGACTTGCTCTACTTTTTCGGAAAAATCACTCTGTATCCTTCCTACGACTATATCACCAAAGATCTGATTTACCATTTCTTATGGAAACATTTCGGGGATAAGGACGAGCTCATCCGCCCGTGGGACGACCAGGCGGTCATGCCCGCTTCCGATCCCGGACTGATGGATTTGGTGTTGAACAAGGATGACCAGCTGGAAGATTACAAATTGCTTAAGGGAGCAGCCAGAATGCGGAATGTGAATGTGCCACCCAATGTGACGGCGTATATCTCCATCACTTCTGAAATGCTCATGTTCGGAACGGCAGTGAACCGCTTGATGCAGAATATCGAGGACACAGGCGTGCTCATCCCGTTCGACGCCATCTACCATGAGAAGAAGCGGCGGCATATCGGGGCGTATCTCCGTTTTGCCCGTTCGGAAAGGCGCAAGAAAGAGAATCCCAGCAGTCCGGAGATGGAGGAAGAGATGATCGAGGAGTGGCTGGTCAAGCGAAGCCGCAAGGTGAGGCGCCTGCTCAAGAAAATCGGTCGGAACATATAGCGAAGCCTTGTAATGTTTTTGATAGTAAGCGTTTGATGAGAATGAAAAATGTTGTTTTTGTGCTGATGGCCGGTTTGTGTATGGTCTTGCTGTTTTCTTGCCAAAGCGAGAGCCGGGCCATCCGCCGCATGTGTGAGAATGTTCATAAACAGTATCCGCAGGCCGACTTGCAGGATATTTACAAGACTTGTTACCAGGATTATTTCGGTTCCAAGCATTTAGTGACCGACACGGCCACCGCCCGGTATTATATAGAGAAGGAGCTTGCGGAATGCCGCGACATGGACCTGAGCGCCATGCCCCGGCGGGAGCCCACGGGATTCCGTCATCGCTTCACGCGTGTCAATTTGGCATGTGTTATTGATGGAGAACTTACTGAAGAACAGCTTCTTGAACTCTTTATGGAGGCGGCGGGAACGGACAATGCCTTCAGTGACAACTGGGCCGACGAGTGGCAACGCATCGAACAGATTGCCCTGCAAGTCAACCCTTCCTGGGCCGACGCAACGTTGCAGGCCAATCTTCAGGAGTCGGCAAAGAACAACCAAGCTGTCGTGCATAGCAAGGCGTTCCGGGAAGCCTACACCCCTCATTATCGCATTGTCCGGAATAAGAAATAAACGGGTTTGTAGAGACGCAAAATTTTGCGTCTCTACAACGAGGTCTTTTGTGTCTCTACAGCACTCTTTCGAAATCCATACGCCGTTTGAGGATGTCAACGGCCACCACGCGCACGCGCACGGGGTCGCCGAATCGCAGCGAATGGCCGTGGTGTAAGCCTACCAGCGTGTAGTTCTCCTCATCGATGTAGTAGAAGTCGTCGTCGAAAGCGCGCATTGGAATCATGCCTTCGCAGTGCGACTCCTTCAGCTCGGCATAGACGCCCCATTTGGAGATGCCTGATACCACCGCGTCGAACTCCTGCCCAATCTTGTCGGCCAGATACTCGGCCTGCTTGTACTTGATGGAGTTGCGCTCGGCCTCCATCGCCTGCCGCTCCATGTCGGAACAGTGCTTGCAGTAGTCCTCATATTGCTCCTTGTTCACCGACGGCTGATGGGTCAAGTAACGGTCTAACAATCTGTGTACCATTAAGTCCGGATAACGGCGGATGGGCGAGGTAAAGTGGGTGTAGTAGGGGAATGCGAGTCCGTAGTGCCCGATGTTGTCGGTAGTATAGACGGCGCGCGCCATGATGCGGATAGAGAGTTTGCTCAGCATGTCGTAGTCGGGCTTGCCCTTCTCGTTTTCCAACATCTTGTTCAGCGAGTTGCTAAAGGCTTTCGTGGAGGTGGTCTTCAGGTCGAAACCCAACTTTTTGACAAAATTCTTGAAGATACCGAGCTTCTCCTCTAACGGTTTGTCGTGCACACGATAAACGAAGACGAACTCGGGTTGTGTAGAGTTGCGTCTTTTACCGACCTTCTCGGCCACGCGCTTGTTGGCCAGCAGCATGAACTCCTCGATGAGCCAGTTGGCCTCTTTCTGCTCCTTGAGATAGACGCCGATGGGCTTGCCATTCTCATCCAGTTTGAACTTCACTTCCTCGGTCTCAAAGCTGATGGCGTTGTTGTCGAAACGCTGCTTACGCATCACCTGCGCTAATTTGTGGAGCTGCAGGATGGCCTCGCTGAGGTCGCCCTCGCCGGTCTCGATGATTTGCTGCGCCTGCTCGTAGTCGAAACGGCGGTTGGAGCGGATGACGGTGTGGCCGAACCACTCCTTGTGGACTTTCGCTTTGTCATCCAAATCGAAGACGGCACTGTAGCAGAGCTTGTCCTCGTCGGGGCGCAGCGAACAGAGGTTGTTGGAGAGGGCTTCGGGGAGCATCGGGATGGTGCGGTCCACGAGATAGACGGAAGTACCTCTGTTGTAGGCTTCTGCATCGATACCGGTGCCGGGCTTGACGTAGTAGGAGACATCCGCGATGTGGATGCCCACGCGGTAGAGTCCGCTTTCGAGCACCTCGAAGGAGAGGGCGTCGTCGAAGTCCTTGGCGTCGGCTGGGTCGATGGTGAAGGTAGTGACATCGCGGAAATCCCTGCGGCGCAGAATCTCCTTTTCGGGAATCTCCGTCGGGATGGCCTCGGCCTCCTGCTCGACAGCTTTCGGGAAGGAGACCGGGAAGTCGCTTTCGGCAAGGATGGAGAGCATCTCTACATCGTTGCTTCCGGGTTTGCCCAGCACATTGATGACCTCGCCGATGGGGTTGCGGTGGCCGGTAGCCCAGTCGAGGATGCGTACTACCACCTTGTCGCCGGTTTTGGCCTTGCGTAGCTGTTTGCCGGGGATGATGACATCGCGGCGGAGGATGGTGTTGTCGGGCGCGAAGAAGGCGATGCCGTTGCGGATCTGGATACTGCCGACGAGCTGCCGCTTGCTTCGCTGCACGATTTCAACGACTTGTCCCTCAATGCGTTTACCCTTGCGGGCGGGGAAGAGGACGACCTTCACGAGGTCGCCGTTAAGGGCATTACCGAGGTTGCCGTCGGCCACGAAGATGTCGTCAATGGTCGATTCCTCGGCGGTGTCGTCTTGTTTGCCTTGCGGGATGACGAAGGCCATGCCGCTGCGTTTTTGTTCCACGCGGCCGACGATGTAGTGCTTGCCGGTGGTCTTGGTGTCCTGGAACTTGCTGTTGAGCTTGTACTTGCCACGGCCGGCTTTCAGCACGACCTTCGCATTGACGAGCTTTTCCAGCTCTTTCATGACTTCTGCGCGGCCTTTCTTGTCGAAGATTTTCATCTTGGCCGCGATCTGCTTGTGGTTCAGTTTCTCGGTGCTGTTCGAGAGCACCTCTATGATTTGTTTGTTCAGTTCGTTCATGTTTGGTTTAGGGTTAATAGGTTAATAGGTTAGGGTGTGGGGCAAAGATACACTTTTTTTGAATAACTGCGTCAGAATTTTTGTAATTTGATTAGATACCATTGTTCTCATTTCAAAAGGAGTAAGAGTGTCCATTTCTATTCAGCATTCCTGATTTTTTTGCCTTGTTTGTCAATATGATAAAAACTCTTGCCATCCAATGAAACAAGGGCTTGACCGTTTTGAAAAACAGATGCTTGTTCGTAAACTATAGGAATCACAATTTCGCCCTGCCTGTTGATGTAGCCACTTTTCCCATGAAGTTCAACCAATGCCAACCCTTCATGGAAGGACTCAATATCATCGTATTCCGGATCAATAATGTATTTCCCTTTTTTGTCGATGAGTCCCCACTTTCCGTTCATTTTAACTGGGGCATCCCCGTTGCAGAATGGATATGCATCATCGTACATCGCTTTGATTACCAAATTTTTATCCTTGTCAATATACCCGTACTTTCCTTCTATTTCAATTATCCCAAGTCCTTCTTCATCAAGAAAAATCCTTTTCCCGTTGTAGTCAACTTCATCAGCGTAAGGAATATCCTCTTCGTCGGACACCTCAGGGCACGGCCTATTCCTTATCATTCTGAAAGAAAAGTACAGCATGTTGAGAAACAGTCCCATTAGAAGGGTGACGCCCCATGTTCTGGGATGTGACAATGGATTGACCAAACGATCTCCTATGTCATACAAAAGCTGAAAAGGGGAAGAGAGGATATCCCAACTGTTCCACCGCAGATACCTGCCAATATAAATGCCAAAACTGCCGATGAAAAGCAACAGGACAGAAATGCCGATAACATATTTTTCTTTGAGGTGGTTTCTGAGTAAATCCTCTATGTCCCAAAGACTAAGAAAGCCGAACAGAAGTCCTGTCCATGCAAAAGAGAGAATAAGAACCAAGTCAAACCATACTGGCATGGCTGAAGTGAGACGAAGGTGAAACAAGTCCGTTAGGATGTATGGCGCATTCGGGAAAAAGAGTAGCCACAAGCAAAGCAAAACGACAAACATCCATTTGGAGCGGCGGAGTTTGGGTTGTATGACCATCAAACTGGAGAAAGCCCAAGGCACAAACGCTAAAAACAGATTCCAATTCAGGAAAAGAAAGACGTTGGTGTCCGTATATACAAACCGAAAGATGGATATAGCGAAACAGAAAAGGGAAAGCAATCCCATAAAGATTGTCTCGTAAAGACGGTTGTATTCTTGTAGTCTCTTCAGTATCATATTTTTATTCATAAATTGCAATTTCGTTCATCATTCATCATTTTTCATTTTTCATCGCATCATCGTAAACCCTCCGTCCTCCTCCGCGACTATGAACCACCGTGGTTTTGAGGTTAACATTTATTGGTCCAGTTGCAGCCAAAGGTCCATGACAGGATCAGATAAAAAGATTTCTTTGTTTTCGCCTCGAAAATGTCGTTGCACTGCTCGATTAGTTCACGGAGAGCTTCGTTTAGTATTCCATCTGATACTTTTCGAGAAGTCCTTTGAAACACGTACCAAGAAAGCTGTTGCACGTATGAAGAGTTCCCGTCAACCCGTTCTACAATCCATAGTGCTTGATTTCTTGTGATCTGTTTTTCCTCTTGCTTGAACTTGTCAGTTATGTATTTTACCCAGTAGTTGGCGGGAATGCGCGGCAGATACATGATGTCCCCAAATTTGTAAAACGGTTTAGTGTCGTCATCAAAAAGAGCCTCCATCATGTGTTTCCTGCTTCCAAACAAGCAATAGGATGTTAGTTCGTGATGTTGCCAAACTGTCTGTGAAAGTGTTGCCGCTGACAGTCTTTCCGAATTCAAATAGTTTTTCCATACCTTTGAGCTAATAGGTTTGTAACTAATAAACGTATTAGTTATAGATTTATTGCATGGGGGCAAAAAAAGATTATCGCATTATCGTGAACTTTCCGTCCTCTTCTGCGACTATGAACCACGCCTCCAATTCTGGATGTTGTTTCACGATTTTAGCTGACTTTTCGTAGCCGAGCACCATGAAGGCAGTGGCGTAGGCGTCGGCATGGGCGCAGCTGTTGGTCAGTACGGTGACGCTGAGCAGGTTGGTGCGCTCGGGACGGCCGGTGCGCGGGTCGAGGATGTGGGTGTAGCGCACGCCGTCCTCCTCGAAGTAGTTGCGGTAGTTTCCGCTTGTGGCTACGGCGCTGAACATATCCTCGGGGATGATGTCGGGGTCTGCACGGTGCAGCTCAATGGTTTCGAAGCTCTCTCGCGCTCCATCGGCGGTCTTGGTCGGCACCTGGATGCCCACTTTCCAGGGCTTGCCGTTCTTGCTGCCGCGGACTGCTACTTCGCCGCCAATCTCCACCAAGCAGTCCCCGTAGCCGTTCCACCACAACCAGTCGGCCACTTTGTCCACCGCATATCCCTTCGCCACCGCGTTAAAATTCAGCTGCACACGCGGGTCTTTCCGGATAATGCTGTCGCCTTGTATGTCAATAAGTTGGAAGCCAACATACTCGCGAATAGCCGCGAGGGTGTCATCTGCCACCGTGTGTCGTATGCCGTCCTTGCCGAAGCCCCATAGTTGCACTAACGGCTGCACGGTGCAGTCGAAGGCGCCGTCAGTGCGTTCACTTACCGCTTTGGAGATGTGCAGCACCATGAGGAAATCTTCGTTCAGCTCGACATCCTCGCCTTTATTCCACCTATAGATGATAGAATTCGTGTCGAAAATGGAGAAGGTGTGTGACAAATCCGCCAACAGCGAGTCAATCTGTTCATGCGGGTAGGGACTGGTGTCGTCGGGGGTATGCCCGATGCAGGTGATTGAGTAGGTTGTGCCGAACGCCTGTCCCTCAAAGTGTTTGACGGCCCGCTTCCGCCGGTCGCAGGAGCAGATTAGAAGGAGTAGGGCGAAAAAGACCAGAATCCGATATTTCATACGTTTTGGTTTCGGGCGGCAAAAGTACACAAATTTCCCAATAAACAAGCCTATACGTACAGCCATTCCACCGTTCGTGCCTCGTAGGTTTCTGGCAGCGACAGTTTGCCTAATATTTTGTCTATGGCGGACTGGGGCACGACGGCTTCGCGAGAACGGTTCCTGTCGAGCATCGTTTGCCAACCGGTTTCCAAATAGACGATACGCACTCGGGCGCGGTAGGTCTCAAACAGGTTTATGAGAGGCTCCCGCAACTTTGGAGTGACGTTGGTGGCGTTCCAGACGAAAGGTTGGTGATTGCGCAGGTACGTTTTCGCCTGCTCACGGGCGATGTGGGCCACCCCTCCCTGTCCTGTCGTCGGTGGAATCTTGTGGATACGGCGGATTTCGTCGAGGGAAATCACGGGCAGGTCGGGCAGGTGTTTGTGTATCCAGGTGTCCTTGCCCGTTCCGGGCAGTCCGCACATCAAGGTGACATCCCCCCAAGTGTCGTCATACAAGTCCTGCTCTTTCCAGACATCATGCCCGGAAAGGTACGCCCTTCGGGTATATGCCGATGGGAAAGGATAGCCTCCGTCATAACATCCCTCCTCTTTGGCCAGTTCCTCGCATAGCGCAATCTTGTCGAGCAGCTCTTGTTGGTCTGCGCATTTGCGGCCCAGCATGTCGGCCTTGCAAAGGATGCAGAGCATTTTGATGGAGAAATCGGGTGCCAGCAGTCTGTTTGCCGCCATGCGGTGCAGCCGCAACCGCGCTTGCTCATGCTCGATGGCGACGGGTGGGAACGAATGGTGGCGGATCAGCAGGCAGATGGCCTCGCGAACCTCAACCAGCTCCTTCTGCCCGCAGAGGCCGTATTCCTTCCACAAGAGTTCCCGCGCCATCCGGCTGCCCGTCGGTGCATGATGGGGCGTGCGCCAGTCGCCGTCCTCAAAGACGGTGGTGGGAATCTTGCCAATATCGTGGAGCATCGTCGCAACGTAGAGGATGTGCCGCTGTCGCTCATTCAGCATTTGGTATTCCGGCAGCCTCCTCAAAGCGTCGCATGCTATCATCGTATGGATATAGACATCTCCTTCCTCGTGATACACGGGCGATTGTCGGGTGTTGCACAAGGCTTCTTCAAATCGGCTGAGTGCCGAGGTTTCGATGTCGGTCCAAGGTATCATTGGGGTTCGGGATTCTGGATTCAAGATTCAAGATTCAGGTTTCAAGTTTCAAGACACATGCAGGTTAAGAGAAAAGCTCAGATATAGTGCCGGTAATTCTGTTGGGGATGATGGGGCGGTCGAGCCAGGGGACAGATGATTCTTCAATAGACTGTAGGAACGAGGCCCGCACATACTTCATCCTGTCCGTCACTACTCCGTTCTCCTCCACTTTGATGTATATGCCTTCCATTGTGCGTGAAGGATCCGTCTCCCGGCAGATCTGGTCGGCATCCAAGCCAAGTTTTCCGGCATCTTCGCGCAAATGTTCAATGTGATTTGCAGAGATGTATCGTGAATCGCCCAAATGCTTCAGTATTTCATCCAAGTTGTTGAAAATGCCGGTAGCAAGCACGGGTACATGGCATACTGGCAATCCTTGCAACAATTCATGGCGCGACGGGGTGTCGAGGAAAACCCCGGTATTTCGATCCAGAATGTCAAATTCCATGAAGTAGTGCGGCAGTGCATCATAGTACAGGCTGTGTTTGGCATACATCCACTCGCCGTATAGGATGTAACGGTTTCCGAGCACTTCGTGAAGCCTGCTCTGCTGCACGATGGCCCACTGCTTCAGCAGGTCGTAGTGGCGTTCGCGGTAGCCGCCTGTCAGGAAATGCCCTCGGCTTTGCAGTCGCAGTTCGCCGTCGTCAGTGAAGGAAATGGCCGAGTTTGCCCCGTCAATTTTCTCTTCCAACACGACATGCTTTCCGGCGATGTCGCTGAACGGCCGCTGGCTCAGATCTTCGTCGCCCGGCTGGAGCCTCGAACCTTGAATGTGCGGTGTCCGTGGGTATTTTACGATAATATCTTCCATAGTGTATGTCAATTCAGATAGGCAACCATCACGCGGTGATTCGTCACCGACATGAACTTTACCTTGTTGCACCCGTTTTTCAAGAAAAGCTCTTTCAAGTCTTCGTTTGTGAAGAGGTGGATGTGCTCGGGATTGTCGTCGGGCTTCGACGGCACCGACACAATGACATAGTTCCTCGCCAACCGAACCGCGTTGCGCACCACGGCCTCCGTGTCGGGAATGTGTTCCATCACTTCGAGCATCGTCACCACATCAAAGGACTTGTCGGGCGCGTCCCAGGTGCAGATATTTGCCAACCGTGGATGCAGGTTGCGGATGCCGCCGTCGTGAAGGCATTGCAGCAGTTCCACCCGGTGAGGCAGGATGTCGAGACTTGTCACCTCCAAGTCGGGAAACTCTCGAAGCAGCGGGAAGAGGAACACACCCCGGCCGCTGCCCACGTCAAGCAGCGACTGGCACTGTCCTGCGGGGACAATCCCCTGCAGGAATCCCAGTACCACCTGCACTCTCGGTAAATCTTCTTTCACCTTGAAGTAATATAACTTCTGCTCCGGAGGATTTTGAGAGTCCCGGTATCTCATCTTATAGCCCCGTTGGTAGGCTTCCAAAAGGCGAGTGTTATATTGCTGCTCCATAAGTTAAAATCCAAATACAGCTCCAAGCATAATCGTCAATCAATCGTTTGCATTCAGTTACTGTTTCTTGCCTTTTCCGTTGCCTCTTGTGCCCATTTCAGGCGGGTTCGGGCCTTCTCTCGTGCCTCGGCGGCCCACTTCATGCGGGTCTGCGCCTTTTCGGAGGCCTCCTTGGCCCAGCGGGTGCGGGTCTGCGCCTTGTCGTAGTCCTGGTGACGGCTGTAGTAGTCCGCGTCGCGGAGGTAGCCCTGGGCCTGCTTGTTGTAATATTCCGCGTCGCGTTCGTAGCCCTCGGCCTGCCGGTTGTAGTAGTCCGCGTCGCGCATGTAGCTCTGCGCCTGCCGGAGGTAGTAGTCGCTCTGGGCATGGACGGTCGTGACGGCGGAGGCGGCGAGCAGCAGCATGACAATAATCGTGTTTCGCATAATCAGTCTGTTTCTTTGTGTTTTGGTATTATTGGGCAACCTCCCGATAAAGCAGTTTCGTCACTTCGGCAGGGTTGAGCGCCCACTCGTAAGTGTATGCCTCGTCAGCTTCGTCGGGAGTCTCCACTTTGGTGAGATGCTGTGCCTGGGCTTTGATGTCGAGCAGCTGGCCGATAGAAAGCTTGGCCCCTAATTTGTGGAGAAGTGCTTCGATGGAGGCACTGTCTAAGCCGCGCACCGTTTGGGAGGTGAAGGGCATCTCAAGCCAGATGATTTCGCGCTTGGCTACGTCAAGCACGCCGAACACCAGCCCTTTGGAGAGATTGCCCTCGCTGATGCGGACCATGTGCTGGACGCAGGAGGGATCGTAGGCCACGCCTGTTTCTTCGGAGATTTTCATCGGATTGGCGGAATCCATCCAGCCCACGACCAGATTCGGTGAGAGCGCTCCGTAAGAGTAGGCGTTGCAGGTGAAGGCCACGTATTGTGCGTTGGCTTTCTCTAACTCCGGAAGCGAAAGCTCAATGTATTCGGCGGTGCCGACCATGTTCGGGATATGCTGGATGTCGCCCGAGTGCTTGGCACCTACACAGGTCAGGTTGAAGTAGCTGCACTCTTCGACGAAACCGTTCGAAAGAGCGATACGGCAGCTCAGGTCCATGTCCAAATGCTGTTCGGGCAGCCCCTTGCCCCACTGCATAAACAGGCGGACGGCATCGCCCTCGACCGGGAAACGAGTCCCCATCAGAGCGCAAGAGGCATCCTGGATGGTGGTGGCTCGGTCGCCCACGCTGATCGGGATATTGTAGAGCGAGGGATCGATGTAGAGGGTCTTCGACGTTGTCTTTTGGGCGGCAAAGCTGCGCGTGATGGACGCTTTGTAGAGGTTATTCACCTCTTCCACCATCGCCTTGCGGGCCTCTTCGCTGTAGAGCGCAAGCAGCTTGTTGGGTTCGATGGTCTTCATCACACCGGTGATGGGACGGACGATGCGCTCCTCTTTCGGGTCGAAGTAGATCTCGGCCGCATTGCCGAGGGAAAGAAGCAGACGGGCCGGCAGCTTGTCGGCGATTTCGTTGAAGGCGGCCAGCGTCTTGTCGCTTCCGAAGCGGAGCATGGAGGCGAACAGACAGCGGGCGAAAAAGCCGGGCCGTTCCTTGAGGAGCGCCAGCGTCTTGTCGGCATCGTTTGCGATGCGGGCCTTGTCCACACGGCCCTGCCAGGTGGTGTAGTCCTGCTTGTAGAAAACGTCGAGAATTTCCGCCAAGTGCTCGAAGCCCTTCTTGCGGGAGTACTCGCCTAAACGCAGTGCGTGGATCATGCGCACCCACATACCCCGTTTCGGGTTCATGTTCTCGGCGGCCTGTTTCGCGGTCAGCGGAATGGCGTTCATCCATCGTGCCGCACATCGGCAGGTCTTGCGGTCGTACTTCAGCATCAGCTTGTTTTTCATCTCTTTGGTAGCGTCCATGCCTCTGTCTAACGGTCCCCAGAGGTGGAAGTAGAGCTTGCGGGCGTGGGCAACCAGCGTCCGGGGCTCGATAAGTTGCACATAGCCGGTCTTTTCGAACCAGAGATAGCGCAGCACATCGTTGGGCGTCTTCAGCAGTTTCGATGCCTCGTCGGCCATGTCCTGTTCCACCAGCATCCGGACGACCAGCATGGCGGTCTCCTTCATTGTGATGTTGGGGTTTTCGGGCAGTGGGAATACGCGGAGCAGCAACTTCAGGGAATCTTGTTGCGTGGCGTCGAGCGGGGTAGCGGAGGTCAGCAGCGACGAGAACAGGTGCTCCATGTCCTCTATCGTGAACAGTCGCAGCTCCTTGAGCTTGCTTCCCTGGCCTTTGTAGACGAAGTTGGCTGTTTTGAACGGTGTGCCGCAGAACGGACAGCCGTTGTAGCGTTCAAGGGGGAAGGTTCCCTCCGGGATGAAGTGGCCGCAGGGCAGGGTGGTGCCTTTGAAACCGGTCTTCGTGGTGAAAAATTGGTTTACGATGAAGGTGATGAGGTGGTCGGCGGCGGTTTCGCCCGTGGGCACATTCCATTCCTTGACAAGCGGGACCCAGTTGAGATCCAGCCCGAACACCTCGTTGATGCACTCCGCAATCACCGCGAGACGGTAGGGCGAGACGGAATTCAGTGCATGAAGGAGTTCCTCGTTGGCGCAGAAACCATTCTCGTTCAGAAGCTGGATGAACGCCGCGACGGGTACGGTGATTTCAGAATGCATGTTGATGTCCTCGCGGTTCAGGTCGAGAAACACGGCGCGATAGCGCAGGGCTACGTTTGTCAAAGTTTTTTTGTCCATAATACTAAAAAAGAAGAGGTAATTGAGGAGCTTTTCACTGTGATGGATCAGAAACCCGGTAGTAGTAAGCTCCTCTTAGACCTCTTTTTATTTGTTATCCGTTGAGATTCATGAATACGATTTACTTAGTTTTCGGCGGCAAAGATACATTATTTTTTATATCGTTTCTCGATAATTACGGATAGTCCCTAATTAACCAAGTATTCCCCCACCGTCATCGTCTCCCGCTCGAAGGCCACGCCGACTTTGACGACCTGGCGGCCTTCGGTTTGATAGGGTAGGGCGTAGTTGTGGCTGTTGATCTGGTCGATGGCTTCCTGCGCGGTGCCGTTTACCTTCAGTTCGAAGACGTAGGTGGTGCCGGGCATCTGAACCACAAAGTCGATGCGGCCGCCTGCGCACTTCACCTGTGTGCGGGCATATACATTCAACATGTTGAATATCAGCCAGAAGGTGTATTCGTAGAAGCCTTCATAGTTCTTCACGTCTTTCAGCTTTTCTTTGAAACCCTCCACGTAGGGGATGCCGGCGAGGAAGGTTTTCATCTCTTGCATGGCGGTGTGGAGGTCGTTTTTCTTCAATGCGCGCCAGAACTTCAGGGCGAAGCCATCCTGCACGTAGCTGCCGTCCAACCCGATGTAGGTGGGGGTCAGTCCATCAATGAACCCCGTGCGAACCTCGTTGTTGGGGATGGCCAGGATGTAGGAATTGGACTCTCGGTCGTAGTCCTTGATGGTGAGGTAGCCGGTCTGGTAGAGCAGCGGCAGGGCGGTGTTCATGGCCTCTGAGGGACGGTCGAAAGCGGTGGCTGAGGCTTCGATGCGCTCCAGGGTGGTGATATCGGTGCGAAAGTGCTGCATCTGGCGGATGAGGAAGGTGGGCGTTCCGCTATCGAACCAGTAGTTGGCTACTTTTTGTTGCAAAAAGCATTTCAACAGGCTAAAAGGATTATATACATCCGGTGATTTTTCCGAAAAACGGTATCCATCGTACTGCCGTTTCAGCTTGGCGTGCATCTCTTCGGGGGTGCACTCGTAGGCCTCGGCCAGCATCGCAATGTCGGGTGCCATCTGGGTGGCGAACTCCTCTTCCGTGATGCCGCAGATGGCGGCATACTTGGCATCCATCGAAACGTTCGTGAGGTTGTTGATGGTGGAGAAGATGCTGAGTTGCGAAAATTTGGTGATGCCCGTGATGAAACAGAAGCGGATCATGGCTTCGGAAGCTTTCAGCGGTTGGTAGAACTCTTGCATCACGCGGCGGAATTCCGGCAGAAGTGACTCTTCGTGCAGCACATCCAGCAGGGGGGCGTCGTATTCGTCGATGATGACGGCCACCTGCTTGCCCGTTTTCTGGTAAGCCCGGCGGATAAGCCCCTGGAATTTTTCGCCGGGAGTCTTCTCGCTTTCTTTCGAACCAAACGCCTCCTCAATAGGTTCGAGCAGCAACGATAGCTTTCGTTGCAATTCCTCTGATGAGGGTTTGTTCTTGGCGGTGCTCAAATCCAAATGGATGACAGGATATCGCGCCCACTCCGTTTCCAAATCCATAATCTTCAACCCCTCGAAAAGCTCCTTTTGGCCTTTGAAGTATGCTTCTAATGTAGTGGCTAATAATGATTTGCCGAATCTGCGGGGGCGGCTCAGGAAGACAAACAGGCTCTCCTTGGTCATCTTCCACACCAAGTCGGTTTTGTCGATGTAGAGGTAACCTTCTTCACGGAGACGGGAGAAGGTCTGTATTCCAACGGGATATTTGCGGGCAGTGCTCATAACAAATGAATTTTCCGCGGCAAAGATAGACAAAAATTCTAATTTTTCCTGTCTTCAGTGTCAATTTTTTTTCAGCGAATCCACATCAGATATATGTAACCTTTTTGTATTTTTGCATCTTCTTAGTGATTAGAGATTGGTGATTGGTGATTAGTGATTGGTGATTAGTGATTAGTGATGGGTATAATATTTTCGATGTTGTTTCGTTAAGCGGGATAGATATGAAGGATTCTATAATTCGTAAGATAATGAAAAAGAGTTTATTACTGTTGTTGTTTTGTGTGTCGTTCGGGTTGGGATTGTTTGCGCAGGAGGATGACTCTGACTGGCGCCAGACGTTCAAGCGGCACGAGTTCTCGCTCAGTGTCGGCGATCCGACAATGGCGAACTTAACCCGAAAGGGGAAATTTTCAGGAAACGCTATGACCTCCTGGTTGGACGTCCCTACCTACACCAATGTCTATACCACGGCACCCATCACATTGGGCTACCGTTTCCGGCTGTTGAAGTGGCTGTGGCTTGGCGGCGACATCACCTATTGTGGCTTCTTCGGCACCTCCCGCAACATCTATACGGAGGAACCGGTTTATAGGTATCGCGATAATTCAGTGAGCATCATGCCCTCTATCCGCTTTTCCTATCTCAACCGCGAGCACGTCACCCTCTACAGCGGTTTTACGTCGGGATTGCGGTTCGGCGTGTCGGAAGCCTACAACGAGAAGCGCGTGTATGTCCGGCTGCCCTTCCAGGTGACGCTTTTCGGCGTTTCCGCCGGCAGTCAGAGCTGGTTCGGGTTCGCGGAGCTTGGGGTCGGTTTCCAGGGAATCGCCAAAGCAGGCTTCGGATACCGTTTCAACGGGAAGAACAAACAATAACCTTAATATCAATACATTATGAAAAAGATATTCCGAATATTAGGCATAGCTATCTTGTTGACGGCCCTCTTGAACAGTTGTAAGGTGGAGGACAATTCCGTCAAACAGTTGAACGAGAACGGCATGAAGATCACGAGCTATTGGCAAGCGGCCACCCACCAATTGCTGATGTCCACTCCGAATACGGTGTTCCATTTCAACGCCTGGCTCTCCGCGCCGGAGGAGGAACGTCCGGCAATCGAAGACAAGTATTTTACATACAGTAAACTACGTCCCATATCCGACCAGGAATGGGAGGTTGTCCTCAACGGCCGCACCCTTTGTCGCATCCATACGGGCGGAACGTTGCTCTCGACCCCTAATGCCGAATGGACGGTGGTGGATTATGATCAATCCGGACGGGTTCGGGATATGCTCCCGTTCGGAAAGGACTCTGTTGGGATAACGTTACGACACATCGGGAACAAGTGGAGCGTGGAGACCGATGGTCAGGAAGGGATGGCTGCCAGTGCCGACTATATCCCCTTCTATAGTTTCACCATTGAACCAGAGTCTGGGGTGATTCCCGCCGATTTGAACGATTGTCGCTGTGTTGTCGAGGGCTCCGGACGCTACGCATTCCGCACGTACCGGTATATGGACAATGCCAACGGTCAAGTGGAGATTCACAATTACATCGACTTTGACTTGGACGCGGCGGCCACGGACGATCTTCACGACTGGGAGGACGGTCTTCTGGTTATGCGGGTTTATGCGGACATGAACGCATTTGAAGCCGGTGCCACCAACCGTGAGCAGTACGATGATTTGTTCATTCGCGATCGGCTTTCCCTCCGGGGTGGGAGCCAGTACGCCGAAATCACCATGCACGACGTGACGGAGACTTGGCCGGTGGCGCGGTTGGAATCATTTGACCATTGGGGGTGCGGGAATTTCCTTGCCGCCCTGTTGGAACTGTTCTAATACGATTGCCTTTTGTGATTCGGTTGTCCCATAAAAAAAGGGGGTGTGTCAAAAGTCACGTTTGGCACACTCTTATTTTTTGTGTGACGATGTGTGGTGGCTTATCGAAATGTTTGTGCTGATTTTTTCTGTGTCGTGTTTGTTTGTGCGACCGCGATGTGGTTCGCGAGGAGGGTTGCCAGCGTGATTTTTTTCAAAAAATTGCCTTTTTGACCTTCTTACGCCGTCATCCGGGCGTATTTTTGGATATTGAAGGCAATGGCGAAGAGACCAAAGTCCATATTGACCTTGTCCTTGCCCCGGTGTCTGAACCGCTTGTACTGCTTGTTGAATTTCATCTGACCGAAGACGGCTTCCGGCTCTATCGGCCGCCTGCTCCGGTGCGTCAGTCCCTCCTCGCCGAGCAGCTTCTCCCTTGCACGTTGTTTGTATTTCCTCAGATGGTGGTTCACGCTGATGACCCTGTTGCCTTGCTTTCCCTTGTAACAGACGCATCTGAGCGGGCATCCCGAGCAGTTCTGCGCCTCATAGTTCGTGATGTAGCTTGTGTAGCCGTTCTCGTTTTTTCTGCTGAAAGTACCGATGTTGTGCATCCGCTGCCCGATGGGGCACACGTAGAAGTCTCCCTCCTCGTTGTAGTGGAGGTTCTCCTGTCGCGAGATGTCTTGCTGAAATGGACGATGCTGCTCCTTGTGGAAGAGAGGGTACTTGACGAAGGCCTCCACATCGTTGGCCTCCATGAATTCGTAGTTCTCCTCGCTGCCGTAGCCGGAGTCCGCCACCGCCTTGCGCGGGTATGCGCCGTAGGCTTCCGCATGGCGCGACAGGAAATCCGGCAACGTAGTCGTATCGGTGGGGTTCCAGTACAGGGCGTAGTTGATGATGAACTGGCCGCTGGTCCCTATCTGCAGGTTGTAGCCCGGCCTGCTTCTCCTGCATCTTGCCCAACTCCCTGGCCACTTTCTCCCGCTCCCTTTTCGCCTGCTTCTCCTCTTCCGTGCTCTCCGGCATCTTGGCGTTCTCAGCGTTGATTTTCTCCACGATGCCCTGCAGGGAGGCCGAGTCCAAGGCGACGGGTTCGGACGCCTGTTCCTCGCTGTTGTCCTGGGTGATGCCTTCCTCTATCTGCTGCAACACGCCGAGGATTTTCTTCTCCAGCTTCGCCTTGTTCCGCTCCACCGTCTTGCGCCACACGAACGTGTACTTGTTGGCCACGGACTCCACCTTCGTGCCGTCGATGTATTGCACGTCAAGGCTCAGCACCCCCTCCTCCACCAAATGCTCCACAACCTGGACGAACAGTCCGTTGATCTGGTCTTTCACGTGCCCGCTGCGGAAGCGGTTGATCGTGCTGTACGAAGGATGCTCGTTGCCCGACAGCCACATGTAGTATATGTCACGGAGCATAGCGCTCTCTATGCGGCGGCACGAGTATGTGTTGTTCATGTACGCGTAGAACACCACCTTCAGCATCATGCGGGGATGATACGGGGGACAGCCGAACGCCTCGTAAGTCTCTATCAGCGAGTCTATGTTCAGGCCGTCAACTATGCGGCCGACGATGCGCACTGGGGCGTTCTCGGGGATGTTCTCGCCCAAATCCGATGGAAAAAGCACTGTCTGCCCTTGGGGATACGATTTAAATTGTATTTTTGCCATCTCTTTTAGTTATGCCGCAAAGATACAAAAATCTTTGACACGGCAAAGCCCTAACCCGCCAAAGTTAGGGCTTTTTTGCAAAAAAAGGGCGAGTCACTTTTGACACACCCTCACATGTTTTCGGCGGCCTGTTTCGCGGTCAGCGGAATGGCATTCATCCATCGTGCCGCACATCTACAGGTCTTGCGGTCGTACTTCAGCATCAGCTTGTTTTTCATCTCTTTGGCAGCGTCCATGCCTCTGTCTAACGGTCCCCAGAGGTGGAAATAGAGTTTGCGGGCGTGCGCGACCAGCGTTTTGAACGGTGTGCCGCAGAACGGACAGCCGTTGTAGCGCTCTAAGGGGAAGGTTCCCTCCGGGATGAAGTGGCCGCAGGGTAGGGTAGTCCCTTTGAAACCGGTCTTCGTGGTGAAAAATTGGTTGACGATGAAGGTGATGAGGTGGTCGGTGGCGGTTTCGCCGGTGGGCACATTCCATTCCTTGACAAGCGGGGCCCAGTTGAGGTCCAGCCCGAACACCTCGTTGATGCACTCCGCAATCACCACGAGACGGTAGGGCGAGACGGAATTCAGTGCATGAAGGAGTTTCTCGTTGGCGCAGAAACCGTTCTCGTTCAGAAGCTGGATGAACGCCGCGACGGGTACGGTGATTTCAGAATGCATGTTGATGTCCTCGCGGTTCAGGTCGAGAAACACGGCGCGATAGCGCAGGGCTACGTTTGTCAAAGTTTTTTGTCCATAATACTAAAAAAGAAGAGGTAATTGAGGAGCTTTTCACTGTGATGGGTCAGAAACCCGGTAGTAGTAAGCTCCTCTTGGACCTCTTTTTATTTGTTATCTGTTAAGATTCATAAATGCGGCATATTCAGTTTTCGGTTTTTGTTAAGTTGTTTGCGGCAAGAATGCCGCCTGCTCCTAAAACGCGGCAAAGATACAAAAAATATTATTTCCCTTCCTCTTCGTCGAAAGCTTCGTCCGCCATTGCGGAGTAGCTTTGGGCCATATCCGCCTCCGACATCACCGTGTCTGCGTTCATTTCATGGAAGTCGTGTACTCTTCTGAAGAGATTCATGCGGGTGGAACGGTCCTTGGCCATCGCCATCTTTGCTCCAGAGGCCGAATAGTCGAAGTTGCGAGCATTGCGGATCGACAGCGTGAAAGCCACCTCCACTGCATCCTGGTTGGCACCCATGTAGGTGAACGACCAGCCCTTCTCTTTCAGCTGCTCCACCAGACTCTTCACCGCAGCGCCGGTATACTCCTTCGAGGCATTTTCCAAGCCGTCGGTGATAATCGTCACCACCACCAGCGCATCTTTCACATCCTGCACGTACTTTTGCATTTTCGTCAGGGTGAAGCCCATGGCATCGTATAGGGGCGTGCAGCAGCAAGGCTGATAGTCGGCCATCTCCAACGGGCGCGCCTCGGTGACGGGAGCCTTGTCGTAGATTTCCTTCATCTCGCAGCTGCAGAAGGCCACGAGCGACACATAGTGGGTTTGCGTGTCCGCATACGTCTCTTGCGCCTTGCGGATGCCGGCTAAGGTCTCGTTGAAACCGCTTACGGCCGCTTCCCGAATAGAACCCATCGAACCGCTCTTGTCGAGGATGATCACATTGAAAACTTGTGTTTTTTCTTTTTCATTCTTGTTCATAATCATACATTTTTTAAGTTAACAATCCGTTTTTACTTAGAGCCGTCATATTATGGCGGCTTTTTATGGCGGCTCTACGTTTGGTATAGAGAGGCGGGGGTGTGGAAATCTATCAGTGGAATTTTTTTTATTGTCTTACAACGAAAACCAGTCGAAAAAAGGACAAGCGACAACCTGAATCAGTCGCAGACCATTCTCCCTGTCAACCCAGGTCAGTCGCAAGATACAAAAGTGACAAACTAAACCAGCGAATCACACAAGATTCAGGATTCAAGATTCAAGTTTCAAGTTTTGAAGGCTCGTAGATGGCTCGTAGATGATTCGTAGATGATTCGTAGATGACTCGTAGATGGCTCGTAGATGAAAGGCTTGTGTTTCAATCCTCAATTTCCACATAGTCCGTGTATTCGGCGAACCAGCGGTCGAGGACGGCGTCAGCCTCGCGCTCGATTTCCGGGGTGATGCGGTCGGCCATCTTCTTGACGGCCACGGTGATGGAGGTCACTTCGTCGAGCCAGCCGAGGATGGGGATGCGTTTCGCGCTGATGAGGTCGATGGGCAGCACCACGTAGGCGATGGCGGCGAGGATCATCAGCTTGTCCTCGCGCGGGGTGCTTTCGCTGCGCATCACAAACCAGAGCAGGAGCACCGGCCTTGCTGCCGCGCGACCCGCCTTCCGTGCAAAGCGCTTGATGCCGTCCCACACGACAGCGAAATCAATCTTTTTGGAATCATTCTGGGGATTCTTGGTGGCCTTCCTCTTTTCAAACACACACGCTAGTCTTTTTTAAATCCTTTGAGATAAAACCGAGGAATCGCCTTGTCATCAAAACGAAGAGTTTCCGCCTTGTTCTCTTTGTCCTCACACATACATGCGATAAACCTCGCACGTGGGAGGTATTTCATCGAGTGCTTCAACGAGTTCAGAAAGGCCTCGTTGTCCATGTCAAAGTCGTCCAACAGCAGCAGCAAACGCTTGTCTTGGAAAGTACGCGACATCTCGCTGCTGGTCTGTCCCAAAAACTGCTGTAGTTGCTGCTCTATGCTGAAATAGTCTTTCTGCTCTTGGCATCGGGTGCAATCGATATAGAAAGGAATAGTGTCCGTCAGGTCGTATGTGCGGAGGAAATCCAGCCATAGTTTGAGCAGCAGCGATGTCTGTTCCTTTTTCCGTCTTGTGATAATCAGGATATTACGGTCATCATTCTCTATCTCTTGCAGCGGAACCTTTTCCCCAAAGGAGGAACTGGCAAACGGATGCGGGCTTGTTTCAACAATTATCGGGTGGGCATAGAGCTGCTCAAAAGAGAGGCCTTTCCTTTGTTGCGCGTTGGTTAGGATCAAACTGTCGGCCATCACTTCCAACATGCCCAAATGACGCTGCATGATTATCCTCATCACATAGAACTTCCTCTTTCGCTCCGACATCATGGCGTAGGTTCTCACCCGTTCCACCAGTCGGAATTCCGTGCCGTCATAGTGGAAAATGGAGGATTCCACCTTGTGAGTGGCCGTATCTATCGTGATGATGCAGTAACCATAGCTCGACAATTCATCGTTTTTGTCAAAGGTGGCGGGCGCCACATTGTGGAGCAAACAACCTTTGGATGTGAGGCTAGCATTCAACGCCTGCTTATGGTAATGGCCTGTAAGCAAGATATTGCTGTTTTCCTGAATAAGGTCTTCGAACTTTCTGGCGATGAAATACTTGAAGTCGGCGAGGTTGTGATGCATGGCCGTTAGCACCAGATCGCAGTTCGTGGTTTTTTCAAAAATCTCCTCTGCGGCGTTCAACGGGAACAGCAGGTTGCCGCGATCCTTCGCCGAATAGGTGCAGCACCATGCGGAGTTGAGGCCCACCAGTCCAACTTTCACCCCGTCGATGTCGAAAACCGACACATGGCCAAACCCGCCGTGATATTCCTTGCCAAACGTGGAATGGTGAAAACGGTTGAAACATTCGAAGTCGGTCATGCTGTTTTGCAGCAACTGCTTATCGGAGTAATACGCGTTCACCTGTTCCTCGGTTTTGCTCTGCATGAGACTCTCCATGGCCGGATTCGGGTTGTCTGTCTTCCTTTTGTCGTGGTTGCCTGGCACAACGAGCACCCTTTCCAGAGGCAGCCGGTGCTTTAGCCGCACGGGCTCAATCAAGGTCTCGTATGCCGACTCGAACCCGTCGTTGACATCCTGCACCATGTCGCCCGTGAAGATCACCGCATCCACAGGGATTCCGGCGGTGCTTTCCGCCAGATGCACCCCAATACGTTGGCATTCATCGGACCGTTGCTGGCTGAAATGGAAATCGGAGAAATGGAGGATATTGATTTTCATTGCCGGAATCGTTTCTGCTCAAATTGTCAGTTGTTCAAACAAACCTAATAGTTCTTCCTGAAGAGAAAGCCAAATATCCAACGGAAGAACCCTTCGCGTTTTTTGCCCGTCTTTTTCTCGTCATGTACCGTGGCGAGTTCCTTCACTTCGCTGTTCGTAGCAGCATTCTCGCCGTCGGGTTCGAACAGTTCGACCGGCTCGACCGGCTCCTGCGGGATAATCCAAGCCCCTGCACGCCGGACAATGAAAATCACCTTGTCGCCGACGATATATTGCTGAATTTCATGTTTGTGAACAGTCCTGTCACCAGCCTGGCGGGCATAGCCGACAATCTCGGCAGTGCAGGCGTTCCCGCTCGCATCCACCAAATTCACGCGACAGATGGTGCCTTTCTTTCGTTTCAGCATTGAGGCACTGCCTATCTGCACATCGCGCAGCACCTCTCCCATCAGGTAATACCCGCCGATGACGGCTGAGGGTTTGATCCCCTCTTCCTGCGTCCGGAAAAACGGCTGGCCGAAATTGTGTTGGGAAGTGTTGCCTTCAGCTTGCAGCTCTTTGGCTTGTTTAAGAAGTTCGTAACCTCTTCTTCGCTTAATGTTTCTTGTTCTTGTTCTGGATCCATAATTATTCAAGTTATGTTATACTTGCTTAAATCCTTTCAGAAACAACATTCTCTCTCTTTTTCCTCACATGCCGCACAATCATGAAACAGATGCCGAGGGCAATGAGTGCGGCAAGAAGGGCACCGACGATGAGGGCAGGGGAGGCTCCTCCGACGGTTTCTGAAGGGATTGCATCTCCGAAGATTTCCGTGATTTCTTCGTCAGGAATCGGCGCGATGTCTATAAGATTTTTGATCATAGTGGATGATTTGAAGGGTTTATAAAATGATGTTGATAAGTATAATCGTCAGTTGTGCCAGCACTCCGCAGAGGAAGCTGATTGCATTGCAGAGCAGGCTGTAAGTGATTCCGAGTTTCCAACTGGAGGTGAAGAAACGATACCAGACGGCCTCCGCTAAGATGACCAGTATTTCGCCGACGAGCAGGGCTGCCCATCCGCCGCCGACGTAGATGAGGCAGAGGTTCAGCGGAAGATTGGTGAGGATGTTGACCACCACCGCCGACCAAAGCACGTCGGGGCGTTTCTCGCGAAGACGCCACAGCACCCACACCTCTATTGCCACGGTCAGTATCAGGCGCAGCATCAGCGGCGCAAGATAAACGTCAGAACCCGAGAGCTGGGCCAACAGGTAGCCGGGCATCAGTGAGGCGGCCAGCAGTCCGAAAGCCAGCCCCTCCCTGCCGGGCAGCACGCGGTTGCCCCAATAGAGCGTCACCGCCATGGTGAGGTTGATGAGCAGCACGCCCGGAATCCAAAGCCATGCTGTGCCGCTTTTCAGCCAGAGGCAGAACAATGTCCCTGCGAGGGCCAGTATGATCGTTGGCCACGGACCGATGCCCTTGGCCACCCATCCGCCCAGTCCTTTGCCTAACATCGCCAAGCCTCCGATGAGCAGAATCATCTCGCTGCCCTTGGTCACTTCTGCGGTAAGGCTTTCGCCAAGGAAGGCGCGCAGGCATACAAACCCCATCAACAGCAGGATTGCGCCCCACGTCCACCAACTTTTACCCAAGGTGTTGACTTCGGAACCGGAACTGTCGTTTGGAATATCGTCCGGAATGCGGATGACCGCCCATGTTGCGAGGGTTATCGCCAACAACAGCCCGTAGAGTAGCAGCCAAGACGCGAAAACCACCCCGATGGCGAGTCCCAGGGCGCCTGTGGCCACAAACACGCCGAGGGCGCGAATGTCGTTTCGGGTGATGCAAGCCACCCGTTTTCCACCCCATACATGGAACAGGGAGTTGCCCATTCCCAGCAGGATTGCCACGCAGAAAAAGCCCCCCATCGCTTGTGCATGGAACAGTGTGGCGGTTGAAGCCACGAAGACAGCCGTTGAAAGAAGGGCGACAGCCGTGAGAATCAGGATGTTGCTTTGCCGATGCACGTGGTCGGCCACCAGTCCGGTCAGGGGTTGTGTCAGGAAAGCCAGCACGTTGTACGTGATGAAAACACCCGCAAAGGATGAGAATCCGCATCCGCCCGCCGTCATGTACAGGCAGCAGACGCAGAGCCCGTCAACGAGCAGGTGCAGCACCGTACAGAGTAGGGTAGTGCTTGTCTTGTTTGTTGCCATTACGTCGTTCCCCATAGTGGATTGTTGTTGTTTTTTTTGTTCGGAATATTATATGTCATACTTTGACAAGTTGCTGCTTGTCACTATCACGTTGCAAAAATCCGAAATATTTCAATACCAACCATCATCGATTTGTCGCTAATTTTACCACGTGTTAATCATCGTCATCATCATCGTGGGGAAAGATGGTGTCATCCACCAGTTCGGTGTAAACCAATTTCTCCGCCGACACTACCCACTCCTTCTTCACCCACCACAGCGTAGCTTGGATGTACTTGGTGTAGGAGGATTTGTGGTTCGGGCGCAAGTCGAAGATGCGCTCCCAACTCCTGTAGATAACTTCCAGCAGGTCGGTCGGATATTCCGAAAAACGATCGCGCCGATACGTTTTCACCCTCCTCATAAAGCGTCTGCTTCTGGGACGGACCAGGAAGTCGCTGTGGTTCAACGGGATATGCCACATATCGAAATCCGATAATAGTACCTCGTTGTCGGGCACATTCAGCTCCAGCAACATCTCATAGCCATGCTCTGAAGTCCCGCTCGAGAGGGCGCTTCTCACCTTCGAAGGCTTCTTCTGCGCCCCATATTGGTACCACGCCCAGACGGGGTACTCGATCTCGGGCAGCGGCGGCTCTCCGATGCGCTTTCGCATCTGTCCGGCCATCCAATTGTAGGGATAAAGCATATATTCTCGGGTGAAATCGTCGATTCCCGGGCAATAGGCATACCCCAGCTCCATCAACTGGTTGTAAAATTCGGGTACTTGTATGGTCCAAAGGGTCATGATTTGTGACAAATTATTTTTGAGAAGAAGTAGCTTCATCCATCAACCTGTGGAGGCGGAGCACTCTGGGATGGTCAGCGCCAAGGACACGTTCCTTGAGTTCCAACGCCCTTGCAAAATACTTGGCTGCCGTCTCCGGTTCGCCATGATCTAAGAGCCACTCGCCTTCTTTAGTGTAATACATGGCAATGGCTACTGCTTTCAAAGAAATCATTGACTCTCTTGTAACCTGTTTTTCTATTTTCACCGGACAATCAAGGAAAGCTGTCTCATCAATTTCAACCGGCCCTGCGGGCAGACGAACGTGTGTCAAGGATGTACAACTGTCGAAAGCAGCATACCTTATGGTGGTCACACTGTCGGGAATCCACACTTCTGTCAGCGATGTACAATCCATGAAGGCGAAGCATCTTATTTCAGTTACCCCGTCCGGGATGGTATATGCGCCTTGGTAGTCGCGAGGGAAATACACCAACGCCTTCCCATCTTCGGAAAATTCAACACCTTTAATATATTCTTCTTGCATCTTATTGAGGTTTTTGTCATTTTATAAGAGGGCGTGGAGTGACGGAATCTATCAGTGGGTAATATCATCGAGCCGAAATGCCAAAATTGTTTAAGACAATTTATAATGGCAACGCATCAGTCTTCCCTTGTTATACCTGTTCAAGAAATAGTGATTTTGGTTTAATTTCTTGAATTAATACAGTCGAGATACTATTTTTGAATTAGATCTTTGTGAAATGATAAATTTCCTTCAAATCTTCAGGATATTCCGCATACGGTTTAATACTCGCGGGATGGATTAAAAGGGTTGCATCTTCTGGTTCTACTTGCGGGTAGGCTAAACTCATTGCATACTGATACTCCTTCTTGACATATTCACTAGACGCGGCATTGCTTGACCAAAAAAGTATGAACAAATCAGAAGATCGGATGTGCTCAAATATTTTTTCGTTATAGACATCTCCAGAACGAAGCGTTCGGTCATCTAAGAAGTAAGGTATGTCCGCTAAATCATAGGCACTAGCTTGCTGACGCACTATTACAGCATCTTCATGAGCATAGGAGATAAAAACTTTTTTGATAGGATGTGAAACAACTGAAGCTGTGCCTTGCATGTCTGGATAGGGTGCTATATTTGTTTTGAATTGCAATTCTCCCAAAGTAGCGCCATTTACTGAAAGTAGCACTTCTCCAAATAGGATATTACGGTTGAAATTTCTCGGCACGTGCACGTGAAATGCGCAACAGGTATATCTCCCTTTCCCCCTTCTTTTTTTTCGCATTGTCAATATCATTTTTAATTCGGCGACAAAAATAGCGACTTCTCTGATACGCAACGTCCTCAACACATGGCCATTGTATGAAATAGTAGGTTGGGTGTACGAAACGAAAAGACAGAGCCAACCATCATTCCATCAACCTAAGCAATTCCGCCTTACAGACCGGGCATAATTGAACTTCCAATTCCAGTCTCGGGCGTTTGTCCGCATCGCACATATAGCAGCTACGATCGTTCTGCGAACAATGATCCAAACCGAGATTATGCAGAAACTCATGGACTATCACCTTGTAAAACAGCGACTTGTTCTTCACTCTGAAGGTGGAAACCACCGCGCTCGTCCCTGGCTGAAGTCCAAACCCAAGCACGCCCCAATCTTTGATATTGTCAGAAGTGACAGAAATATCTTCGCTCAACACTCCCATGATATATTTCTCGTCATCCATCCTAAGTTGGTACAGAAGAATGGAATCCGCCCGGTATCTGGACCTTGGAGGATACCAGCAATAGTCGGGAAGTTCCTCGTTTTCATACCGATATACGACAAATTCCAGTTCTGGAATTAGAGTATCAAGACAATTCTGCACATCCTGATGTACATGCGCCATTTGTTCTTCGGGGAAGTCGTTGTATGGTTGCAGATAGAGGGAGATGACGGTGTTTTGGGGCTCTACGGGGTCAGGATGGACGGGCTGAGGTGCCGGCACATTTTTACAATCACAGGCACACATGCATGTCACGAGCAGAATGAGGACCGGAAGAAAAAATTTGGGTAAAGTTTTCATAACACACAAAAAAGATCGTTACTAAATAATTATATTTGATTCTCTTATTTTATAGAGGGTGCAGAAGGTGGGAATCTATCAATGGACGCCCCACTTACTGAACCAAAGAACAATGTCGCTTTTATATATTTTAGCTGATGACATAAGTGAACAGAAAAGGAACTATTTTTAAAATTACACTGTTTTAGCAAACTCTTCCGTAAATGGCTTGAAATTGCCTTCTGGATTATGCTCTTTATAGGCATTATGATCGTCAAGGATGGCAAATACAATTTTACGGTATATGTTCTTGAATTCAGGTTCCTCAAGTATCTCATGGAACAGTCGGGCCACATGCCGAGGCGGATTTCGAAAAGCCCCACACCCAAAAGCACCAAGCACCAATGCGTCATGGCCGTGCAGGAAGCCTATGCGGAATATTGTACGCATTTTGTTTTTTACAGGTTCCACAAGGCTTTCTGCAATCATCCCATCTGCATCAAGTTCTGGACGGTTTATGGCAGGAACCGCAATAAAAGATACACAATAAGGAGTGCCCAACAATTTATATCCGTTGTCTTCCGTGTCACGAAAAACCAATGCATTTGGGGTGTAAACACCTCCGAAATTCCGGTCAAGTGGATACTGACAAGAAGACTTGTGCACCCCATATTGTGAGGCGTAGGGAGCAAATTGGAACATGGATCGGAAAAGATTGCTCCTTCTGAAAAGGTTTTCTTCCTGTGCCCCCGCACCACCATACACACCACCTCCAGGATTCTGCCTGCTGGCCATATTCAACACCACCACATTGAATCCCTCATCCTGTAATCTTTTTGCTGCAAGGAGACAATCTATGTTTTCCACACTGATTTCCGTTGCAAATCTTCTATTTGAGTCAACAAGCGGAATTTCTTCTTTATAAAATCTGGTGTTCCGAATCAGTTCACTATCATCAGGAATCTCAATTCTTTCTCCTGAACCTGTATCATAGTATCCTTGTTTCACTACATTGACAGTGTGCATGAACACTTCTGCCCGCATGGTACGGATATCGTCAGCCGCACTTCTCGACTTATAATCTCTTACCGCCTTTGATAAAGCCTTGAACTCGGAAGCCCATTGATCCGCGTCCCACCCCATACCGTCAAAAGGATAGACAATGATATTATTGCATTCGATGCCTTGGAAACAAGGAAAGTCAAAAATCCCCCTATAATAGTGCGGCGTTCTGGTTTGACACCCCATCCTTAGCATGTCATGAATTAAACAGCCGTCAATCTCGAAAAAAGAGCATGCCCTTTCGCAATCCGAGACATACATGTCGTCACAGACAAAGAGGTTCCCAAAAGTAGCATAGTTTTGTCCCTGAGCGTGGTACCACGTTCCAATTTGTAAATCATGCTCCAAATTTCGGAATCGAATCGACGTTGTACGTAAACAAGCCTTTGTTTGACCATATCCGATGTCCTCTCCTTTTATTACTTTATAAGACTGTATTATTCTGTTAACAACCTTATTGGGCATTTGGGAATGTGATATTTTCCCAATAAAATGATTAGGGGTGTAATAGAATTCATAAAAACCATCGATATCGACAATCCACGAATATGGATTGACATATACCGTGCATTTTGTTTTATTGAAACAAATGCGTTCTTCCAATGAAACAGGAACATTGTGTACAGAAATGAAATTGCTCATACATTATGATATTTAAAAATTTCCCTTTCCACTCTTGCCACATTCTCAACCGCAGTTTATAATAAGTGCCTTTACATAAATTCTTGTAGTATTATCAACGTGCATTCAACTCGTCAGTCTAATTTACACCTTATCATTCACCAACAATTTCTCCCATTTTTTCCCCTCCAAATACACCTTCTTAGCTTCCACTATTCCTAATAGAAAATCTCTTTGTCGTTCATTGTCAGAATACTCTTTTCCTTTTTCCTTCTCTTGTTGTTCATCTTCTATTGTTGCTATTGTCTGACATGATTTCGTTCAATTGATTATATTTCGCCAAAGTGATAACAATCTCTCATGTCGTTAGGGAGTTCAGCGCGAGGTTCGATGCTCATGGGATAGATTGAGAGTTTGGCGGCTTGGCGAGGTTTCACTTGAGGAAAGGCACGTTCAAGAGCTTGTGTGCGTTCTTTGTCAACGTATTCGCTTTTTGCGGCGTTTCCTGACCAGCAAAGAATGAACAAATCTGCTGAGTCGATGTAATCCTTAATGACTTGCGGGAATACATCCCCGGTTTTCAGATAATGACGATCGAAGAAATAGTCCGAGTTCATTAACTTGAACCCTTCGGCCAGAAATTTGACTTTTTCCTCGTCTTGGTGGGCATAGGAGATAAATATCTTGTTATATTGATGTGCCAGCACTTCGGGATTCAATTGTTTTGGCTGTTCCACAATCTTTGTGATAAATCTCATCTCGCCCACAGGTATATAGTTGACTGTAAGAAATGCCACACAACTCAATTCATCCACATCAATTTCCTTTGGCACAAAGTAGTCAAAGCTGCACTTAGTGAACGAGCCTTGCCATACAAGGCTGTTTTTATCCGACATTAGCAAAGTTTCACCATAGATGTTCAACAACACATCCACTTTGTCACCTTTCTTCAACTTGCATTTCAGCGGGATGTAGTCCCGGCGTTCGGCATTTTTTTGGGGCTCCTTTGCCAAAGCTTTCACCTTTTCTGTCTCTTCTTCTAAATGGAGATAAACTTGGATTAGCATGTTCTTCTCACGCGCCACTTCGGAAGGTGCAAATATCGAACTATAAACATTGTAGGTTCTTCTGTTAAATAGCCTGTCCCAAAAATTAGAGTAACTGTATGAATTATCTGGCTGAGCTTTTGATGTGATTTCTTGGCGGCAAGAGGGTGAAAAAGAAAAGATCTCCGCAGACACGTCTTCTCTCCTTTTTTCTTGCTCGTGTTTCAATACAGATGCCTGTTTCTTATAAGAATTTAATCGAATTTTAGCTTCAAGGACGTGTTCGCCATTGGGATATTGTTTCAAGTAATACATCAACGCTTCTTCCGATTTGACAGCCATATCTCTTTGCCAAGCTTCTTCTTCGCATTCCGCATAGTGTTCGATGGTGTCGACTATCTTTTGGAAATCATATTCCCAACGAGCCAGAATGTTTTCGACGCTTTCTCGCAAGTTGATTAACTCTCTTGGATTACAGGAGAAATCAAGGCTCTCAATTTGATGAACCACACTATCCCTTTCGCTATCAAGCCGATGGATATAATGAAGAACCAGGTACTCGATATCACCACAGGTATAGCGTGAACTTAGTCGATACACCTCACATGTGTGACGAGCATGTTCACTTTGTACCCTTTCCATAAGAGGCCGAATGATGTCGTTGTTCCACCCATTTAGAAAATGCAGCAAACTATCTTTGTAGTTCTCGGTCGTAAAACACTGTTTGTCTCTGAGCCATGCGGGTAGATAACGGACATCAATATCAGGCGATAGGATAGTTACTATCTTTGCGTCCGGTTTATGACCCGTATTAATGTCATTGACAAACGTATGCCATTCGGCTGACACATAAGGTGTTTCAATATAATCGAGATTTGTGGCAAACACGATCATGTTTTGACAGACATTGATTACTTCCCCGATAAGTGCAGTGTATTGATCAATGCCGACTTCCTTGATTGAGGTGTCAGCAAGGAAAGGCCTGAAGCCATTGGCAACAAGATAATCGTATAACGCATGAGCTAAGGCATAATCTTGGCTTTTGCAGGAAATGAATACGTCAAAGCCGTGTTCGTGTATCTGGTATCGTATGTTTTCTGTTATTCTTGAAATTCTTGCGCCACGTGTCCTTACCAGTCCCCATATTTTCAACACAGAGCTAAAATATCCTCGTCCAGAAGCGATATCCTCTATCATGCTCTCCCCGTCATTCGAATTCAAGGAAATATTAAGTCTTTCAATACTTTTATTCCGGATATAGTCCAATTCCTGCTGAGGGTATATTACGCTGTCATCCTCTCCATGCTCTTCCAATTCAGGATAGTCGGCCAATCTTTTCTTGTATTTTTGTATTTCAGATTCTCGTTTCTCAGCATTTTCAGGTAGGCCAAGTGACAATTCTTTCGCTTTCTTTCTCTCATGTTTCTCTAATGCAACAATCCATGGACGTCGCTTTGCATTCCGTGCGTCAACTTGTTCTCGAGTAACTACATCTCTTCTTTTTTCATTCTCATAACGGGAAATAATAGACTTTCTGTCATCTTCATAAGCGTGTAAAATGTTCAACGGTGTCAAAAAGCTTTCAAAATCACGATATTCATGTATTGAAAAAACTTGTGGTTTTTCACTCCTGTCTTTGCTTACTAGGATAAAAGCGGGCAGCGTTGAGCGTAACAAGCCAAAATGTTGACAAATATCATCTGCCGTTTCCATAGTCACGCTCTCCCCTTCTCCGTATAGCGGTTCCCAGTCAGAGAGGTCTTTAACCCATCGTGTAAGACTTTGGTTCATGCTATCAAAGGTGTCTTTGATGAAATAGAAAAAACATATTCTATTTCCTGTGATTCTATCGATTCTCTTGGCATTATTAACGAGTTCCCTTAAGATGGTTTGGTCATTGCCATCGAAGCTGCTGACAAAAAGCAGCATCAAATCATATTTGCTTTGAGTGTAGAATCTATTTATGACTTGTTCGAAATCAAGCTGGGTTACATACATGTTTTACTTGTTTTAAATGTATTAAACAATGGAGAATCAACGCTAAACTGTACTTACTGTTAAATGAATAATAATGTTGATTAAACTGCTTCGAATCATGTATTTCCCATCTTCCAAACACCTATCCCACATTCTCCCTTATCACCACTCTTAATCCCAATCCACTCGTCTTCTTGGAGTGATCTGAAGGATAACGCATGGACACTCTACAATTTTGAGCTTCGTGAAACCAACTGCCACCACGTCGTATATACACGTTTCCTCCAGGAATCGCATCAGATCCGTATGAAAGAGCAGGCGTTTTAGTCCACTCCCACACATTTCCACTCATGTCATAAAATCCCAACTCATTAGGTTTCTTTTCACCCACGGGGTGAGTTGTGTGGTATGCATTGCCTTTATACCAGGCCACTTCGTCTATATCGTTGCTACCAGCATATTTGAATCCTTGGCTTTTCTGCCCTCCTCGGGCGGCATATTCCCATTCTTCTTCCGTTGGAAGCGAGAACTGGATATTTGTCACCTTCGACAATCTTCTAACAAATTCCATGGCTTCGTCATGGGTCAAGTGTTCTGCCGGATAATGCCCAAACGTAGGATCGCCCTTTTGTCTGAAATAGGATTTGTTATAGCCCATAACATATTCCCAGATGTCTTGTGTTATCGGATATTTTGCCATATAATAGGCAGGAAGAGTGACAACGTATGATGGATATTCATTTGATTCTGCATACATCTCTTGTTCCTGGGTTGCGCCTATCCCCAACTGTCCACCTTCAACCCTTATCATTTCCAATTGAAACCTGCCCACTTCTATTTTAATAATATCTTCCTTCAGCATTTTCCCAGGTAGAGATTCTTCCACATCCATTTCTAATATTCTCTTCAAATCTGGAATAAGTCCTGTGTCAACCGGATGCCGACTCATATATCGCTGGTTAATATCAGACAACATAAGTTTGTGAACCTCTGGCAATTGACTATCATCAATAAAATAAGGGTAAATGTATTTTGCTTCTTTGTATTCGATTGCAAAACCAAGTTCTTTAGGAGTAATCTTGGCCTTTGCAGTGTGATTACTGCCTAAGTAGAGAAATATCTTGCAATTCTTGATGCCTTGTGCCAATATAGGCCAGAATTCCGGATTTTCCATTGAAATCTCATCAAAGAAGCAAGACAAACCCGCTTCGGTTATCGCTTTGCAAATACTCTTCGCAACCTTAAAGTCTTTATGACTATAGCTAATAAATACATCATATTGTTTCATCGCCATATTTCTAAAAAATTAAATTACTCTCTTTCCCCACTTCCACCACAGTAACCGCAGCGAACTCGGCCTGATCCGCGGCAACCGAAACACTGTGTGATGAATCCTCCGTAAAAAGAACCGCCTGCACCACCGCACAGTAGGCAACTGGTTTCACCGGTTCCACCGCAGCTGTTACATTTTCCCGCTTGCGTCACATCTATCGTGTATCGGATGTTGTCCTCCGTCACCACAACCGACCCGACGCGGTACACGTCGTCATTTTCAGGACATTTGATATACAGTCTGTCTTCCCCGGATTTCCGAATGTCCAGCCAGTTCGGGCCTTCGGCTTTCCAGTCGTTGCCGTCGGTGATGATCGTGACACTCCCGCTTCCGCCACGCTTGTCGAAATGGAACTGCTTCTCCGACGCCTGTATTTTCGTCGCCATCCCGTTTTGCCGGATAATCACTTGTGCCAGCTGCTTGCCGCTCTGCACGGTGATGGAGCCTTCTCTTGACTGCCCAGTCCTGTTAGGCTGAACCGTGAGCGAGAAACTCTGGTCCATTTTGTCCACTTTCACCCAATCGGGCTTGTGGTTGATCTTCCAGACATAGCCGTCATAATCAATGTCCACCACGATGTCTCCGCCAGCTTTCGGCGCAGAGATCTGATTGGGCTCCGCTCTGAGATAGGTGGCCGCGTTGTTCAGGTGTCGGGAAACGGCCAAGAAGACCACCGCCAACACCGCCAACACGATAAGAACAGTCCTCAACACATTCCGGCCTTTATTCGGCTTTGTTGACGGACTGGTGCTGGTTGAACTTTCCGTACCGGGGGTAGTGTCTCCAACGGGAATCAATGTGCTTCCGTCACGGACGCAAAATTGGATGTCATCGCCATATTCTGCATGACACGTAGGGCATCTCTTCATAACTTATTGATTTGGTTGATTCGTACTTTTACTTACTTCAGCAAGGCCCATGTTGATGAGAAGCAACATCACAACCCAGACCATAAATATCAGCGCAATGTAGCCGGCAAAGGGGAAGATTTCATTGATCCAGCCAGCCAACGGCGAATCCCACAGCCCATGAAGGACAACCGGGATGATAAACAGACGCAGGAACTTCCCACTCACAAAGAGATTGGCGGACAATGTGCCGGTTGACTTGGCTGCCACCACAAGTCCCACCCCGGAAATGGCCGCCCATGCGACATGGCCGCCAGGAGACAGGAATCCGCGGGCGATAATGCTGTGATTGATGGCTGTCAGCATAATCTGCGGATCCAACACTTTTCCGTGGGCGGCTGCAAACCCATAATACTGGAAGAAACTGATTATGGGCTGCATGGCATATCCGGCTGATTCAAACGCCGCGAAACCGGCACCCACAGCAGCACCCACCACCATGCCGGACAATATGTTCAGCCTCTCGCTTAACGTTTTCAAACACACAAATACAATAATGGCTTTGCCCGCCTCCTCAATCAGTCCAACCGTAAAGGCACCGACAAAGTCCAACTCTCCTACCTCGACGATTGAAAAAAGGAACAGCGTGGCCACCAGAGATAGACATCCACCCACAAAGAAGACTTTGAGAACCTGATAGAAACTCACGTTTCGCCAGGCGTTCAACTCCACAAACAGCACCATCGTGGCCAGAGGGAAGGCGAACGATCCCATCATAATCATGCCGGGGAGAGCGTTGGAGTTGCTGAAAACGTTCACGCACACCCAGAGCAGTGCGTAAGCGACCACAAACAAGGCGAGCACCCTGCCGTAGAGCCACGGATGGGGCCACCCCTTCATCACCTCCGAAGGAGCGGGCGTGGTTTTTCGGGTGCCACAGATAAACACCTCCTCGGCCTCCTCCATGGTGTGCGACTTGAAGACATCCGAGAAGAGGACACGCCAGTTCAAGTCGGCCTGCCGGTCGCTCCCGACATAATCGTTGAGGGAGTCGATGAAGGACGATTTTCGCTTGCCTTGGGGCGGAGCGGTTTGCCCACCTGCCGGGTTCGTGGATTGCGTCTGTTCAATGGGTCTCCCGCACTTGCCGCAGAAACGGGCGCCGTCGGGATTGGGATGGTTGCAATAGGGACAATATAGCATTTTGATTCTCTTTTTTTGTGAAAAAATCGATTAAGTGTCACATTAAACATTTTCGCTGTCCACCAGCAGTCTATTTTTGATCGTTTTTTATGAGCGTCAATTGTGAGATTACTTTTCGTTTCAATTGTTCCTTTTCATGCTCATAATTAACATAATCGGTGCCCGTCAAATCGTATGTGATACTATCAGCATAGGGGAAATTGTCCAATCTGATGGGTATGATTATTTTCCCAAGTTCTACTGCAACAGATATCTCCTTGATTACATTCTCGGAGATATTACTGTTTTTTGATGAGAGGAATAGTACGAGTCGAGACTGCCGAATTGTATTGACAATCACGGATTTATAGTTGCGGCCACTATAATCGCCCGTCCTGTCTATCCAAATTTTGAGATTCATTTTTTCCAAGGACTTTACGATTTCATCCGCTTCTTCACTGTCTTTTCGTGAATAGCTGACGAATACATCGTAATCTTCTTTGCTTGTGTCGGTTGCTGGCTGTGTGGTTTGTTCATCCGTCAAAAGATAATTGTCTCTTTCAACACAAGCGGCAAACTGCTCGTAAAAATCAAGATACTTTATGTAGTCAGGATTTTCCTTTTGGTCATAGATGTATAAATACACTTTGTAAGATGCGTTTGTCCTCTTAAGGAAGTCAGATATAGCCGAAGACATCCTGGTGGCGATTCTTGAAAGCGGGATGCGCGCGGTGCCTCCTCCTATCGTCGGAAATGCAATGGAAGTCACATTCAGATAACGCATTAGGCTTAGACATTTTGTGACTGAATTCCGAATAATAAAGTCCTGCACTTCTTCCTCCGGCAAGCTTTTCAGGGAACTCTTGTTGATGAATCCTATTGTGATGGCGTGGAAAATGTATTTCTGCGGCAATGTTCCGGCTGTGGAGACTACAACATCACCAATATCCGCAGGCACCTTTTTCTTGACATCGGATTCGACGGCGCCAGTCCCCTCCTTGCGACGAATAGCCATTGACACACCGCCACCCATGGTGATATAACAATCATCACTGCTGACAATCACCTCCGCCTTGGAATCTAAAATGTCACCAATGCAAATGGTCACTTCTGAATTATTGTATCTATAGGTTCTTTCCATAAGCTAATCCACTTTGAGTTTTCCTCTTTTCCCACTATTCTTACATCTAGGACAATCCCTCTTTACTTCAACGAGATATGCTGGGCCGAACATCACTTGTCCCATAAAATACCAACTGTCCTGCCGCCATTCCGTGCTCGAAATATATCCATTCCCATAACAATTGTCGCACGTTGTCCACCCCTTTTGATGAATCTTGATACTTGTTTTTTTACTTCCACACTGAAGTTCCACTGTTCCGTCCCGCGGCTCATCGTCATTGCTTTCGCAGGTTATACGCACTTTGTTGCCAGATATATAGGCATCTAACCAGACACTGATTGTATAACCAGAAACAGGTTGCCGGCTGTCGTTATGAATAGAAATGTTGTTTTTCCCACCGGAAGTACCGAATGTCAGATTGGAATAATCAGCATAGAAAAAACTCGGGTCTCCATCCTGACTGATATGTACGGATGCAGTATGGTCATTATTAGAATTAACATTGATATATCCATCCCGAACTTCATCCGGATTGCTCTTGACTTCAATTTCAAAATAGTCATCGTGTTTTTCAATTTTCACCCAGCTCAGATTCGAGACAACATCCCATGTGGTGCCATCAGTATTAACATCCACTCGATAACGCTCTCCCCCGTCTCGACTGACATCTTTGATGGAAGATTTGTTGAGGGCCAATTTATGTGCTAATCCTGAAGATTGTGAAACGTCTATCTCTTTTTTCAAATTGCCAGACGCAACTACGATCTTTCCATGGCGACTGTCACCGGGATTTTTTAACACATTAACAGTATAGAGGTCTTCACTCTCCTTCTGAACATCCGTCCAATCATTCTGTGACGACACCTTCAGCCCCACTCCGTCTGTTTTCACAACAAATTGATAGTTGCCACCCCACTTGTCTGCACTCAAAGAAGAGATCGAGACATCAAGATTCGTCGCCAAACCAGACTCCTGAGAAAGACCGATCGAAACACTCTTTCCTCTACCGATCCGCATCCCATACAATGTCGTATAAGCAGAGATTTTAACATCACCTTTTCTGACATCACCTTCATTTGGAGTGGCCGTAACTATACATGAATAGCCATTTCCTTCAACATCAAATCCATCCCCTGAGGGGTAAAAGGCAACAGCCTTTTCTTTAACATTGGTTTCGATGCGTACTTCATGTTGTTCTCCCCATTTGTCAAAAAGAAGATTATCGACACTTACAGAGAGGGTGTCGACAGGTTTGTACCCAACAAAGAAGGCAATCACAAGTACAATTGACACAATTCCAAGGACCAGCCACATGCGTTTCCTCGAACTGTTGCTACCGGTTGCCACTTCCTTTTTGTCGTCCACACTCGCTTCAACATCCACACTCGCTTTAACTTTTCCGTTCGCTTCAACTTCCCCACAGAACTTCACTTCGTAAATGGCATTCTGTTCAGGCATCTCAAACTCCTTCAACAAGCTGTCATCCGGGTTGTCTATGCTGACGAAGTTCAGCGTGTAATGCCCGGGGGCCAGTGGCAGTTCATGTGCCAGTCCCTTAATCAACTGCAGCTGTTTTACCCCCTCAAGGTAGAACACGCAGTCGGTGTCGGTGGTAAGGGTGAGAGTAGGGGTGCCGTTCGAAGCCATATTTTAAAACTTTATTGTTGACCAAGTACTTGTTGCTTGTAAATTTTCACAACTGCTTGACAAAATCTTTTCCACGTCAATCATCGCGCTTATACACTTATTCCGAAGCAGCTGCTTTTCACCCTATATTGGCAGAACCAGCCTGAATCCCATATCCCAACGAGGACAAGGCGCGGCATCATCTCTTGAAGAGACCCTGCAGCATCGTTGTGGATTGCTTGTGAAGCTTCCCCCTCGATAAGCATGATAGCTGTCATTATATTGAGGCAGCACCATTGGATTTACTTGATCTTCCGGACTGTACTCTTCTGAATAATCATGACACCACTCCCATACATTGCCATTCATATCATACAAACCTAAAGCATTGGGCTTTTTACATCTCACCATGTGGGTTGTATTATCGCTGTTTCCCTCATGCCACGCAACCTCATCAAAATTGTCACCACCTGAATGCTTATATGGACTATGGTATTTACCACCCCGCGCCGCATATTCCCATTCAGCCTCCGTGGGCAACCTGAATTCCATTCCTTTCAGGGCATTTAGCTTTTGAACAAACTCCTGGCAATCGTCCCAATGGATATTCGTCACTGGAAAATAGTTCCCTTTGAAATTACTTGGATTATTGCCCATCACAATTTGCCAAATGCGCTGTGTCACAACGGTTTCCCCAATGTAAAAGCTGTCCAGACTCACACGGTGGACAGGGGTTTCATCTATGTAAGCATCCTGTTCCTGCTCAGGCGTCGCCCCCATGTAAAATGATCCACCTTCAACATAGATCATCTTAAAATAGTCTTTCGAAACGCCGATTAAAAGGTCTTCCATTTTTGAAATATTACTATTAGATAACATGATTTAAACTTTTCTTAGTGTGAAAAGGCTGGAGAATGGTCTAGTTACGATTGTCTCCCTCTTCAATAATATCACGGGTGAAATGGCGTTGTTAATCGTAATACGTTATTCCCCGGATAATGTAAGAAACAGTATGAACCACTTTGTTGTCGAAATTTGCCTCCTTTTGCAAATGCCTCTTGCCTTTGTTTACTATATCATGATTGTCGATTTCGCATTCATAATCTTTGACACTCTTGACATTTCTTTTAAGAGTTTCTGATTCCGCGTCTGCTCCAAGAGAATAATGCAGGACGAAACGTTCATTTTCAAATTGGGCGAACGCAAAAGAACTTGAAAGGGCCAATGCGAGCACAATGAATAAAATTTTTTTCATAACATTAACCCTGGTTCGTGTCGGGCGCAACTGTTGGTGGATAATGTGTTATTTTTCTGATTTACAATTTGTTTCTTGTTAAAGCCCTGTTCGATCCGTGAAAGAACAGGAGGGCGGATATGCTCCTTTTTTTACATGAGGCAAACAATGCTGTATGAAGTATAATATTTCTCATTTAGTCGTTATTTGTGTTTCAAAGAGTTCATCAATTCTACTATTCAACGGAAAATTTCCTGTACCAACCTTTTTCCACATCACTCAGTCCAACAAACCAAGCAGTCATTTCATCAATGACGAGTTCGTCAATGTCAGCCGATATGCGAAACATAATATCATCAGGATAGAGCTCTTTGGCTAATTGCTCGTTTTCTTTTGTTTGTTGGAAAGTCTCATAGAGATCTTCCGCACCAAACACGTGGCACATCTCGTGGGCAATAGATGCCGAATACAGACTTCCCCCTTGGGGATATTGTGTAAAAATCACAGCACCTTCCAGATAATATTTATTCTCATCATAATCATTTCTATATCCAATAGCATAACTTACCCCAGGTTTGTCAGCAACAACTAACACCAGACAGTTGTCATAGCCATATTCTTGTTTAACCCAATTCACAAAATCAAGAGGAGTTTGATACCCTATGGTTTTCATCACACTTTCTATTACGTCAGTAGATTCAGTTCCTTTTCTAGCTCCTGGGGTTACATCGTAAGGGATAGGTTTTGTGGAACCAAAGCTCCCATTATGAAAAGTCACCGTTTTGCCGTAGCGTTGGGCTTGTTCTTGAAGCCACTGCTCTGCTTCATGAAGCTTCAGATTGAAATAGTTTATTGTTTTCTCTTCCCAGCTGTTTCGACCCGTGTAAACGGTTAACACGTAAACATCTCCTTCAAGGGACATAGCACTTCCTTGTTTTTTCATGGTTAAAACACTATCTATACACATAATAGTATCGACTACAGACATGGAAATCGTATCCATTTTTGTGTCTTCGAAAGCATCCGATTCGTTGTAATGGCAGGAATAAAACACAATTCCAAGCGTCATCGAGACATAAAGAGGAAAATACTTTTTCATAATCGAGAATATAACTGTTTTGCGATCACTTGTTTTTGTGCCAGATTCGTTGCTCAAATTAATATGTCAGCGCGGCATAATCCTTTAGGAATTGACCAACGACCATGCCGATTAAGCCTAAGATGAGGAGGATGAAAAACACTCGGGAATATCTTATAGACTTTGATTTTGGGGATGATAATCCAAACATGGCACGAAATTCGGCTAACGTGGAACGGAGTATGTCCGCATACGAAACGAGAAACCTGGTAAAACGGGCGATTTGCACCTCGCAAGTTTTGGGGATTTTGTTCTGGTCGAAAAACAGGAAACTGGAAATACTCCCTCGCCTCTTTTTCTCCACGGTAATGTCATAATTCTCAATGTCAACCCCATGATCTAATAGTATTTTGTACAAGTTCGACACCTTGCTGAAAGTCTTGCTCTCCGGAACGATGAACAAGATTTTTTCAAGCGGAATGTTCTCCAGCACCATACGAACCTCCCACCAAAAGCTATCCGTTTTGCCCAATCGAAGCGCCACCACTTCCGCACGTTCCGCCATTGTTTGGACTGTGGATTTCCAATGATCGTCATCCACATAGACACGAGAAGCACCCAGCGGCATTTTGATGTCTTTCGGGTCTCCTATGGCATAAACGGGGGCGATGTCCGTCAATATCTCTACCAAAACCTCTTCTTCGGTACGTTCGTCCGAAAGGACAGACACGCTTTTCCCAGTGACTTTGTCATCCACAAAAGATCTTAAATAAAGAACAAAGGGACCATTAATATCATTGGGATCCAAAATGTCTTTTTTCTTTTTGTTCAGCCTATGGTACCATGAATAACAAACAGCAAAAAGAAAGAAAAGCAGGAGCAAAATCACAAAGACGAAAATATCTTGGCCGATCATTTCCATTAAAGACATTTGATAGTCTATTCCTGTTTGGTGTGTGTATTGCGATTCTTCAAAACACATCATGAAATAGCCACTAAAGCCAATAAGGGAGACCAGTCCGAAGACAAAAGTCAAAAAAGCAGCGAAATGCTTCATTGCAAAGAAAAGTTATTTATACTCAATACCAATTTCTGCTTCTCCGGCAGCCTGAAGTAAACCATACGTCAAAATGCCAAGCCATTTGGCTTTGGTTCGAATCTGGCAGTCAATTACGTTGGTTTTGCAATAATTTGGGAAAAGCGTGACTTCTTTCTCGATTTTATGAATCGACAAAGCATTGCCAACCATGGATATCTTCAGGACAGTGGGTTCGTCAAGGATTTCCGTTGTGAAACTTTTACCGACAGCCAAACGGGTCACTTCCTGACCTTTGATGAAAATTCTATAGGGAACAGCGGCTCCCACGTAAGATTTGTCTCTACTGATGTTTAAAGTGATTTTTTTCATAATTAATGTATTTATAATATCGTATATTTGAATTTAATCTTGATATTCACCAAGGTTTGTTCCATCTATGCTTAAAATGCAACGATATTGAAGAAAGTTTGTCAAGCTCACAGTTGTTCAATGAGCAAAATAACAGTGACTATTGAAAACACCCATTTCAATGCATTTGCGTAGATACAGAAAAGCTCTTTCCCTGTCATCTGTTCACTACCGACAAAATAGTATCGGTCCCCTTTCTTTTTAATTACACGGTAGCACTTCAAGGGAATTAGAGGGATGAGGACGCATATACAATAATATGCGACGAATGTGTCCTCCCCATCAACCTCATAATGGCGAAAATCCCCGAATAATGTCATGCCAACAAAGTTAAACGTTGTAAGCGTAGAGGCACTTTTCCCATCGGGAGGCATGATTTTGGGGTTGTGGGCGAACGCAACCTCGATATCCTTCTTCAAGCGTTCGGGTAGAATCCAAAAAATGACGGATAAAACCGCAAAAATGATTAAGGCTGTCATAATAATGAATTTTTATTGATTTGTTACTTGTGGTTTATTAGCTAAAATATTCCGGCGTGTCCGCAAATGAGGCTGGTGGGGCTTGTCGTCAAGATTGTTCCCTGTTCTGCCGCTGCGCTTCCTCGCTTAATTTGCGAATGACCTCCGCCATTTTTCGTTGCTCTTCCACCATCTTCGCCCGTTGAGCCTCTTGGCGTTTACGAATGACTTCGATGATTTTCCCACCGCTTTTCTTTTTCTCCCCGGCATTGTCTTTCACGGTACCTTTGTTGAGGCTCACTTCATACACGGCGTCTTCATTAAACATCTCAAATTCCACCTGTAGACTGTCGTTCTGATTGTCCAAGCTGTTGAAAGTCAGCGAATATATTCCTGGTCGCAGGGGAAACTCCTGCGCCAACCCTTTGACTAGTTGCAGCTGTTTAATCCCGCCAATATAAAACACGCAGTCGGTGTCAGTAGTGAGGGTGAGTTTGGGTAGTCGTGTCGGATCTGGGTCAACATGCTTGTTTAGAGGTGCTTGTTTGGGCTCGGGGTTGGACTGGGGGGTGGACTGGGGCGTCGGCCTTGGCGGTGCGGTCGGAGACGCTTCCTTGTCTGACGGCTTGGAAGACAAAGCCTTGTTCAACGCATCCACAATTTGCTGGATGTTCCTTTTCCCTTTGCCTAAATCTACGGGCGCCATCTTTACCTTCGGTTCGCTTTTGATATGTACACTCGTGTGGTCCTCATCAATGTAACGGCAGACTACAGTCACTGTTTCGCCCCATGACCAAAGGGTTGCCCCGCATATCATTTTAACGGAAAAGCTCCTTTTGTCCGCACTTTCCAAACTCATACCCTCAATAGAGTTGGCAATGTTGATTAACGTCCCATAAACAAAATAGATGTTATGAGGACACTCAATTTCGTGATTTTTGTCAAGTAATGACATAACGTGTTTGTTTTTGATTGTACATTCTTTCAAGCAAAAATTCGATGGCGCTTTTCTTCGTAAGTCGTCCAAAGGCGTTAGGGAGAGGCGAAAACCTATGTCATATTGACAGTGCTATTGTCGCTCACCCTCGGTTACTGAGCACCCGGTAGGACTTGGCAAAGCAACAAAATCTTTTGCCGAGACATAGCAAAACAAAAAGTCCTGCACCTGTTTTTGGGTAGTTGCAGCTGTTTTATCCCGTCAAGGCAGAGCACGCACGCAATTGGTGTCGAAAGTGAGGAAGAGGTCGTTTTGGTTTGCACTCATGTTTCTGTGTGTCCGAAGCGACGAAGTGATCGTTACACGGGCAGAAAACACTTCACCAGCGAAATTGCGCCTAACAACACAAGCAGCACCCCGACAATGTTACAAATGAGTTTGATGGTGTCCCGCGTCTTCTTTTTGCCTTGCGTGATCCAACCCGGGACCACCATCCACAAACATAATCCAATAATTATTTCAACAATTGCATGTGTCATTTTCGCTTAGTTTTCTTTTCCTGACCAATGCCATTCGCCTGTTGAGGTGGAATAGGTGTAAATACTCCTTGTGCCTTCCCAATAAGGTCCACCGGGGTAACTCGCCTGCCAATCAAGATTCAACCACTGCTTCCCATCATGGTTCTTGATATGAATTTCATCAATAGTATACTGGGGGAATCTCGCTTTGATAATGTCTAAGACATCTTGTGTATCAAAGTTGGAGATGCACACCTCGGCATACGCATGAGCCTCGTTTGCCCGATAAGCTACAACGACAGAAGCCTCACCTCCAATGGCAATCACACAACTGGCCATTAGAACAGCAAAGTCATCACAATCGCCACTCAAAGAGTTGAAAATGCTTTCCGAAGCATAAGCGACATAATCATGTTTTCCCTTTGGATCATTGACGTACGACCACTTGTTGTAGCAATAATCAAATATCTCACACACCTGTTTAATGTTAAATACTCCAGATGCTCTACTAGCTAATTGGACTGCAAAACTTCTCGTATAAGGACAATCAAAATCACATGCTTCCGCCAACATGTCAACGTTAAGATTCCCGTCAGAATACCAGGTGCTATGCCTACGTTCTTGAGGCATTTTATACTCTGGCAATTTGATATCTTCTTTCACGTATTCGATGGGCACAACAGGTGTCGGGGTTGGTGTCACTTCTCTTTCAGCCTCACCCTTGTTAGCATAGCTTCTGTATGCCTCCAGACTGTCTGTTAAGTAGGTTTCCTCCACTAATTCGCTGTAACCTTTTTGCAGCAGTGCGGAATTGAGACACCTCTTGTTCCTTTTTGAGGTCACATAGGCATACACTGTCTTGCCCTTAATCAGATCTTTGTCGGGGTTGAATTTGTTGGACTTGTCAGCTTTGAGGGAAACTTTGGTGTTTATATACTTTTTCAGTTCTTCTTTTCCTTGTGTGGTGCTGGAGACACCGATCAGTTTCACGGTCGCGCCATTTTTTAGCTCCACGGTGTTTCCGTCAATGACCTTGGTGATTTTGTTGGTGTCGAAATCGATGCACAGGATTACGACAATGATTAGTAGAACGGCAAAAATGAGGACGTGTGTAAATTTCAACTTCATAATGATTTGATTTTAAGATTTTAAAGATGGCACTGCGTCAAAGCGCAGTGCCATCCAATTAATATCCAATTAATTATTACGCATGAAATGCGCAGAGATTTTTTCCATAATAAGGGAAATGTACTGGAAGAAAACGGATTCCATCAGAATGTCGGACGGCTTCAACAACATGTCTTTGCCAACAGAGGGCACAAACGATTTCACTTTGTCCTGTGGTATCACCATTTCGGCATCGTCAACCATTTCATAAAACAGCGAAATGAACTGACAGACATTGTCTTCCACCTGCTGTTTCATATCGTCACTCACGTTGACTTGGGCACCGCCGCTTTTGGAATTGGCGTCGTAACAATTGTTTTGGTCGCCTAGCATGACCACTTGTGCGATTCTGTCATTGCCGTCAAATGCAAGCCCGGGAATTCCCATCTTGGAATTCTTGTATCCTTTCAATGCACCAAGTGCCGTGGTGGATTTCGGGTTGGCAGGTTTCACAATTCGCAGGTCTTCCGCAAAAGCCGTTCCATAAACGTTTTTGAAAATGTCTCGAATATAATCTTCGTGTTCTGAATACAGCCCGAAGAGCTTGGAACCATTTCCAGTCAGGTATATGACCGAAGGACACTCCTCTGGTGATTTCATTTTGCACAATTGGGCGATATGATAAATCAGGGAGGTGTTATGGAACTTCAACATAAAGTTCGGGTTAGAGTTATGGAAGATGTTTTCGAAATCATGCGATGCTTGAGAAAAGCCATAGTTCATGATGGCGCTGATGGAATCTGTGGGGTTGATTTTTTCTGCACCTGACAACGGGGATTGTAGTTCCAGAACCTTTTTGCATTTGTCTCGTGAGACTTGCTGCCGCATAATGTTAATCCCTTGTTGAGCCTGTTCGTTATGGTTCAGATCGCCATCCAAGTATAGTGCGTTGCCTGCGAAACTGAAGGAAGTTGCAAAACGAGGTACATTCTCCTTGAAACCAAATACATCGGTTGAACCACCTCCAACATCAATAAGAATGGTTAATTCAGAAACAGAGCTAAGATCGTCAATGCACTCATAGATAGGTGCGCGTGACTCGTTTGTGAATAGGACATGATTTTCCGGACTCACTTTAAAGCAACGTTCGTACTCCTCTTCCCAGATTCGCTTGTGTTCGTCTGTCAATTGATAATAAAACGAAAGTGGATAGGTCCAGATCAACTTGGTGTTTTGGGGGTTATAACCCTGACAAATGAGGTTGGAGCGGAAAATGAAGAGAAGTTCTTTGACGAAAGAGGTAAAGGCTTGTTCCCTGGCCTCATCCGTTTCGAAATCTCTGCCGTGTTTAACTCTAAACCACTTGAACTTGCCCTCGGTAACGCTGTCGTAGTTGCCTTTTCGTTTTCCGATTTCATAATAGGCAAATGGTATGGCGCTGTTGTACAACGGAATCTTCTCTTCCGTTCCGTTTGGTGTCATGCCATTGACATAAGTCTGGTTAATAACTGACGGTATTGGGAAATAATATCCTTTATCCTGCCTGTCGTTGGATTTTGGCAGGATTCTGGACGGAATGAACTCGCATAACTGTGTGGCCAACCATTTGTCGGTAAAAGAGCCGTCCTCTTCGCGAAGATACAAATCGTCACGATCTTTGTCGATGGCATCCACTTTGTCCTGAGGTGTACAGGTCTTATGCATGAACATCAACTCGCTCCAATTTCCGTCGTCGTGTACGGTAGATATTTCTTTTGGTTTGCTGAAGTCTTTCGCGTTGGCAGCATTACGCACCATATAGGCGACATAGGTGTTTGAGGTGCCCAAATCCACGGCGATAATCACCTCGTCGTTTTTCATTGTGATGACGTTTTTACCATTGTTTTCGCCTTCAACACCTTGATTAACGTCAACTTTCCGTAATTTAGGGACAATCAAGGCGGATCCTTTATCGGATGTGATTTCAGCGACATCCAAAGCTTTACGACCAGCTTCGATATGGTAATACCAACAGTTGCCTGGCATAGTGGCATTAGCCATGATGGTCTGGTTGCTCTTCACCTCACTGTTGTCTTTGTCAGTTGAAAACTCACCCAGTTCCAACGGGTCTTTGTCAGTGCCAATGTGGAAAAAGTGTAGCTTGGAACGATTATTGCTGTTGGGATCAAAATGATGGTAGAAAAGAACTTTGTAAATATTGTCAAAAAGAGTTGTTTTTACAAATGGGTAGATGCCGAATGCGAACGGACTCATTTCTTTGCCATTGATGACGACGCCTTGCGGATAGGCGACCGGGCCTTTGTCGTCTTCCATCACATATTCCCGACGAATGACGGATGTGCCTCCGCCCACAAGATCCACTTTCATCTTGACGAGGAATGTGTTTTTTGTTTTTCTGACAATGGTTATCCGCTCGGTGATTTTGGTGAGGTCGCCAAACAACGAAGTGAGATGTTGCAATCCTGAACTCTTGACCGGGATAAGGCAGCGGTCTTTCATCTGTTTGTCAGTGACCTCGTCCAAGAACGGCACGGAGACGTAGTTGTCGTTGATATCGTAAGGGAGCACAAACAAAGCGTCCGACAGGATATCGTTGGGCCCTAACCAGTAAGTCACCTCTCCATTAAAGTAGCGATTCTTCACCTCAATTCCATACTCCTCTTCAGAGATGGTCAAGTCTGCAGGCTGAACCAGGTAGAGGAGATATTTTAGGTAGGAGCAGTCGATATTGTCTGGACGGATAAACAAGGGCTGGTTCTCGTGGGTGCCGATTTGCTGGAGTGTTGGGGTTCCGACATTGAATTTTCGGTACTCATCACGTTGGAAGAATGAGGTGTTGTCTAACGCCTGCTTTTCGGCCTGTGTCAGACTTTGCTCCACCACAGCAAAAAGGTTCTCAAAGATGTAGCATAGCCTTGTGCCGCGCTCATTAAGAAGCAAATACATGAATTCTCTGAAATCAGTGGAGCGACCTTTCATGTCACGCCAGTCGTTGGGATCGTCGGTGAAGAGGTTGCGGGCATTGCCGGTTGCGTCCTTGATGGAAATACCGGCCTCCTTCAAATTACAATCCGCCTTGGAGAAAAAACCTGTGAAAGGCGAAGAGGAAGCGAAGGTTTTGCCTTTGTATTTGAACAGATACAACGAGGTGAAGTCAAACACGTACTCGTCATTGCCCAGTCTGCCGTGCATGCGCTTTCTGATTGTGCGCAAATATTGGTTCCGGTAGAGCTGCAAGGTCTCCAAATAATTGTTAAGACGGCTATTGTTGTTTGGCCCCGGACTCTCTAACTTGATTTTCTTGATGGAGATCCCCTTCTCTTGCAAGTCAATGTCGTCTGAATGGTAGAGCATTTCAAACACATCCAAGCAGTGTGACAAGGCGCGAGAGTAATCGGGGGAGATGTCTTGCGGGGTTACATCCCTCTTCTTGGTCAAAAGGCTCCGGCCGTTTCGAAGCTCCATGAATGCGATGTCGGTCACGTGCATCCGCGCGTAGGGTGACGGAATCGACGTGATGCGGTCGGTTTTGGTTGTGTTGCAGATGACTGCGTTGATTCTTTCCTTGCTATAGGGATTGTATCTCAGCGCATTTGCGTCAAAATCCACTTTGAAATCGGTTAATCCAGCGTCGTGGGTTGCGACCTCTTCAGCCTTCAATCCGAAAATATATTTTTTCTTTGCCATATTTTCAATAATTAACAGATTAATAATAAGATTTTATATATTACATTTGTTGCCTATGATGGAGTCCAGTGCTTTTGAGATGATTAACAGCAAATAAGGTAGTTTCTTGTAGTCCTCGACGGTGGTGTCTGAACCGGGCAAAACTTTTTGTTTGACCAAGGTGTCATAGGCATCAATCAGAGCGTCTTTTATTTCAGACGGAACAGGTTCGGGGTGCGGTTGTCTGGGCCATCTGCCCACTTGTTTAACGTTGGCAATACCCCATCCGTGCTCATGGTCGGTGTAGAACATCTGCGTGAGCATATCTTCATTGACAGCTCCGGATTTAACAAAAGACATCTTTCTCTTGGACGGCACTCGGTTGTTCGGATTGGTGAGATTCCGGGTCCATTCATCCCAAGCGCGGAACAAGTAATTCAATCCCCATGCGTAGGGGAATTGACGGAGCTTTTGTTCGTCCCTTGTGACAACTGATTCACGCATGGATTCGTTGAAGCCGATGTTGTGCACGAAACGGCGATTCTCTTTGATGTCATCTTGCAACAAATCACTTTCTGTGAATAGCCATTTCATCATCTGGAACCGTGCGAAGGCTTTTCGGAGGTCCGAATTGGGAATGTCCGATAAGTTGGATGACAGGGTGTCTTGTGTGTCGTCGTCAGAAAAAGACCATACTGGCCGTTTGTATATCACCTTGTCTCGGAAATCCACTTTTGAGAAATCAATGGCACACAGGGCTGCCATCACCTCTATCGGATGCGTAGCGTTGTTTTGGGAGTCACCGTAGATGTGATGGGCGTAAACAGCCTTGCAGCCGCTATCACCCACATAATATTGCACGTCCACTTCCTGCATATAGTCGTCATAGTACATCAGGGCCGCACGGGTTTTCACGTCAAACATATCGGAAATGACATCATAGTCGCTTCCGCTGGCATATTGCTGGGTGTTAGCGGTGGTGAAATATGGCAAAAGCGACACGACACCGATTTTCGGGCATTGGTTGCCTTTGCTCTTGAACTTGTTCACGATGAGCGGGATGCCGGCTGCGCCTGTGCCTCCGAAGAGGGAACCGATAATCACCACGCCATCCATGTTGTCGATTTCCACATGTTTACTCTCGTAGCGGTCGTCGTGCAGAGCGATGGCATTCAGGACCACAGACCCGATGTTGGGATTGCCGATGAAACCGCCGTCGAGGGGCATCTGCAGATCTTTGTCGGTGAATAGCAGGTCTCGCTCCTCGATAATGTTGCTTTGTTCGTCGGTCAGATTGCCAATAACCATGTTCAGGTTGCCGATATTGCCGCCATCTGAGTCAAGGTAAATGGGCTCTTCAATCTCAGTTTTGAAGAAGGAGGGCCATTTGTCGTTGTCATGACCCAATGCGGGCTCATAGATGGCGTTGGCTCCTATCTCGTTTTGGCTGGCAGTTCTTTGTTGGCGATAATACTTGATCAGGTTCTTGCACTCTTTCAGGGAATGGGATTCCGAATCGTTGTCAATGAATATGGGTAACACCGATGCGGCATTCACCGTCATGCCGGAGGTGAGTGCCATGATAAAGGAGGCCATTACGCGCTCGCCGCTGCCTCCAATGGCCATTACTACTAATCTGTTCATAGCAAGTTGGTTTGATTATTTGTTAAAAATTATACTTATCCAATCTATTGTGTTCGCCTTTGACTTCCCTTTAACCAGCAGGGACCAGACCTCAAACAAAATGAAATAATAGGCGACGTCTATTGCGCATATTTTCCACATGTTGCCGGAAGAGAAGCAGCTGCTCCAGTCACAGAAAAGGAATACGACCACGAAATTGAGTACCAGCATGGTGATCAGCCCCAACAAAGAGGTGATCACATAGTTTTTCTTGGTGGCGTTGGACGAAGACTGGGCGATGCCGTAGTAGAAGATGACTGCTGTGAGCAGCGACACGATGACAAGGACGAGGAACAGCCATGAGAAACCATATCCGCCGTTTGCATCAGACAAATACGTTTCAAATGTGTTGACCCCATCTTGTTCTTCCAGGGTGTTGGTTACCCATTGGAAGAAAATCTTGGCAAGACGATAAATTTTTTCCATAATAAGGTTAATTTAGGTGAATAATTATTATTTATTTTTTACTGACTATAAAATCGAAACGGGCCACCTCTTCGGCGGGTTTATCCTCGCTTCCAAAATAGGCTTTGTTGATGTTTTTCATCAAGGCGTCGAACCCCCAAGTCTTTTTCTCGATGCCCTTAACATTGTCTTGAGTGTCGTCGTCGGTGGAGGCCGTCGAGATCCAGTTTTCTGCTGTTGTCAAGGTGATATAGGGGGTGTGCTTGCTTTTCCATTCTCCGTAAGGACGTAACTTGACTGTGTAAGTGTAAGTGCCTTCTCCGTTATAGGATTCCGGTGCTGTTACATTGGTGATTATGCTTTGGTCGAAATCCAGTTTCAAGTTTTCAACCTTGACATATTTGGGAACACTGAAAGCGTTGCACGTCAGCGTTAGTTCTGCGACAGCGTTTTTTTCAGCATCCTCGGCCCAGATTATTCCGGCTTCCTTAGGATCCTCTCCCACTTTCCAGATAGATTTTTTGTCCACAGCCACTGTGAAGGATTGCGTTTGCAGCTCAGGGATTTTAAACGACGCATAGATGTTGTCAAATCCGTCGAAGCACTGGTCAGCCATGATTTTGCGGAGATTCTTCTCCGTGCCGCACAATAACACATAAAAAGGCCTGTCTTTCATCAGGGTATCTTTGTATGTACATGGTGTAATGTTCTCCATGTAGTTGCAATAGTATTTTCCGTTGTAGTCGCTGTAGTACTGCAGGATGACCACGTGCATGCCTCCTTTTTGTAAATCCGAGAACACATCGTACGCCAATCCTGCCAAAGCACCAAGCTGATGTTTATTATAATCAGGTGTCTCTTTTAGAAGTTTTTGCTTCCCGTACGACAACACCATGTCAGAAACGAGAATGTTTACTGTGGAGTCTGTGACGCTGCTCAAGTTGTTGCGGAACATTTCATGCAACAGCGTGACATTTTGATTGAATATAGAATGATTTTCCATCGCTTTTAGAAAATCTGCCTTGCCATAAGCCTTGCTTCCGCAATAGCTGGTAGTTGAAATATCGTATTTTTTTTCCAAGTTTGTAAGGCCGTTTGAAACAGTCGGAATCATCTTGGCTGTGAAGTTCTTGAATGCTTCTTGGTTGGCAGGATTCTTCCCGTCCACAAAACCGCGCATACTGCCGGAGAAGTCGATGTACAGCGAAGCGCCTTTGATGTTACAGTCGATGCTCTCCTCGTTGACGGGACATTTCATGGAGAAATTACCGCCTTTAGGCTTGTCATGGTTGATGATCCTGTTGATAACGGCAATCAGTGCAATCAGCCCGAGCAGAATAAGCAGATAGATCTTGATGTTGATTTTACTTTTACTCATAATTAGGTTGTTTTAATTGTTGTTTATTGAATTTCTGTTTACTTTTGGACAAAGATCTTGATGCGGCTGTCGGGTTTCCTGCCGCCTTTTATCCACACTTTGCAGTTCTCAAGGCTTACGATTTCCCCGGACGCAAACCCATCGACATCAACAGGGTTGGCAGTTACATCGGAAAACGTATTTCTATCCTTTATATGCACTGTGGCAATTTCAACATCTAATGCCTCGGCATCTTTTTCCAATTGTGTGCTAAAGGTCTTGAATTCTTTCACATCATTTTCTTTTAGTTTCTGGTCGAAGTAGGGAAGACCGATGAGTGACTCGTTGAAGACTACCACGGCGTTGAAATACTTCTCCAAGTAGGCGTTGAACAGGTATTTCTTCAGTGAGGCTTCGGGGTTGTTCTTGTCCAACTTGGTCACCTGACTGTCGTTGAATACCAGCTGGCCTCGGGCCATCATGTCCACTTCGGACGCCAATGCCGTCTTTATCCCGCCCATGTTCTGGTTGTATTTCGCTTGGGCACGGTAGAGGTAGTAGGGGTCGTCCATCTTGTCAGCCATCAAGCTATTCGCCTTGCTTTCGATTGCCGCCACGGTTTTGAAGAGCTGCTGGAGCTTCTTGGCATACGCTTGTGCAAATTCCACGCGGGTGAAATTGTCGGTATAGAACTTTTGATCAAGTTTGAGCCCGTCAATCACTTTGTCTTTCTTCTCTTCGGCTTCTTTGACTTTCTTAGCGGTGTTCTCTTTTTCCATTTGGAGGGAGGTTTTGAGCTCGTTAATCACTTTGTCTTTCTTCTCTTCGGCTTCTTTGACTTTCTTAGCAGTGTTCTCTTTTTCCGTTTTGAGGGCTGCTTTAAGATCATTAATCACTTCGTCTTTCTTTTCCTCTGCCTCCTTGACTTTTTGGGCGGTGTTGTATTTTTCCGTTTGGAGGGCGGCTTTAAGACCGTTAATCACTTCGTCTTTCTTCCCTTCCGCCTCTCTGACTTTTTCGGCAAGATCTGTCGTCGCTTGCGTTCTCGAATTTTCGATTGCTGTTCGGTGAGCCTCATTCGTCTTTTTGATCCATTGTTCAACTTCGGATTGCAGGGAGGTGAATTCGGCCTTGAGCTCTTCCAACTGGCTCTTTGTGATGCCGGTGGTGTTTAGCGGAGCGGGTTCGGATTTGGCTTCGGATTTGGGTTTTGTTTCTGTTTCTGTTCCCGTTTCTACTTCTACTGTTTCTGCTTCAGCCGTTTCCTCAGAACTTGTCTCGGCAATCGTCACGGTTTCTGGTTCAGGTTGTGCCTCAGTGACGGACGACAGGAGATTGTCCAATTCCGTCGCGAAACGATTGAACAGGGTAGGCACGGTCGAGTCATCTTCGGGATTGGCGGTTTGAGCCTGAGCTTGGGTTTGAGTTTGAGCTTGAGTTTCTGACAGAGTCTGGGGCTGAGTCTGGGAGACCTGATCTTCGGGATCTTCAGGGACGGGAAAAACCTCTTTTAAGGCGTCTAAGTCATTTTTCAATTGTTCATAACTGTTAATGTCGTCTGATGCCACCTCCTTCATGCTTTGTGGGAGGGTGTCATCATTGTTCAATTTTGACAACTCGTTTTCTATCTCCTCTATGGACGCAATGAATATAGGCAGTTCTTTTTTTACTTCCGCTTCTATAAGTTTTACTAGTCGTTGGCTTTCTGAGACATCATTAAGGGCTTCCTTTAGGTCTTGCTTGTTCCAGTTTTTGTAAATTTGATCTAAATTATAGCGTAAATCTCCAAACAACGTGGACGAGACCTCATTTTTGTTCCCAAACAGTTTGATACGCAGCTGATTTATTTGATGTTTTAATGTTTGGTTTTTTTCTAGGATAACCGCAGCAATTCCCTCTTCTTTTGACGGTTTAGCTTCCCCTTTTTGTGGTTTATTGGCTTTTGAGTTTCCTTTCTTTTTAGCTGCTCCTGTTTTGTTATTTGTAGAAGTTTGATATGAGTTCGGGGGTGTTGGTATGGCTTGGTCAATTTTGTCAAATTTATCAATCAGTTCTTGTCTTGTTCTTTCAAAATAGGCTGAACATAACTTCAAGTCTTCTTCCAGTTTACTATTAAGGCTCTCGTCTTGACTGTCATGTTCCTCGTCTTGACTATCCTTTTTCAGTCTTTCGATACTCTCTTTTATCTCACCCAGTTTAGCGAGCATCGGATTGTCCGGATTTTGGTCTTTATTGCGATGAGACAACCACCAGACAATGGCCAAAACGATGAGAACTGCCACAATAAGCCACACCCACCAGAACTTGGACATAAACTGTGCGAAGCCTTTTTTTCCGGCAGTCGTGGCGTCGGATTCCGTTTGGAAATCCGTAGGCCATGTCATGTAGAGGGGCGTTCCGTTCAGCGGGGATATGCGGAACAACACGCAGGTGTCGTTCAAACTGTCAACGCCTAAATCCTCAAAAGAGAACCTCTTTTCTTCGCCAGGCTTCATCGTGGCACAAATGACAAAACCCTTTTTCAGGTTGATAATCAGGCACGAGTCAAAGGGAACACTGTCCGCAATGGCGATTTTGAGGTGTTGTTGCCCGTCTGCTGTGTCAAGTTGCAGACTCTTGAATATCGATTTGGAGAGCGGAACCTGCGTCTTGATTGTGTCGTGTTTGAAAAGGAATACAGTGTCAACTTCTTTTAATACTCCTTGTCTATCGAACGAACTGTCCAAAATAGAGATTGGCAGGTAGACGGAGCCTTCCCATACAAAAGCGTCAACCCCTTTTATGGGAGCGGGAGCGAAGCATTCATTCTCGTACAAGGTGAAACCCTTGGGCATGGTCCAGCTAACGGTGTCAAACCGCTTTCCGTCGGCGTTTGGTTTAAAGCAATATGTGAATTTCGGTTCTTTGACGGTGCTTTTTACGCGCCAGACCGTGTCTGATTTGGAAGCTTCCGCATTTTGGAATGCGATTGACAAAATGAATAATGCCAAAAACAGTCGGAAAATATTTTTCATACTAATTCTATTTTATTTTAAACGGGTTTTGGTTTTTGAGGTGTCGATTGTACTTGTCTTATGTGTCGGGGTGAAACTGGTCTCCTCCTCTTCATAATCATTGGTGTTGATGGTGGCGAATTCGAAGGCTGCGCTGTTCTCGTCTTTGATTTCGTTTTGCATTTCGTGATCCATCCGCCAGGCACGGGCACTCTCTTTTGTGATGGGCTCATCGAAGCTGCTTACATAGATTCTGTAGTCGTAGTTGCCTTTGTCATCCACTTCGAACTCGATTCTGTCGATAAAGGTTTTGATTTGGGAGCCTTTCACCTCATCCAATAGGATTTTCTTGTGTTGGATGTTGTTCTTAATAATCTCTTCAGTGTTGGCACCCATCATTTGGAGGAATTTCACGTTGATCATCTCCGGGTCGAACAGGTCTTTGCCGTGGACAACAGGGGCGATAATACGGCCATTCTCAAAGGCGGTTCCGTTCTCAATTAGGGCATGGTAGCATTTTTCGGTATTTTTGCTGTCTTCGAATCCGAAAGAGGAGGTCACGTAGTTGTGTTGGAGCAGGATTTTGCGGCTGTACATGGCATACCAGCAAGCGCCCTCCGCCACGGCAGTTTTCACCTTTTGGTCGTCGAACACAACAATGCCGGCATCGTTCTTTTTCATAAAGCCGTCCCACTGCTCCACTCTGTGCCCGAAGAAGGCTTTCATAATGGTCTTGCTCACTCCGGGGTAAAGAACTGAACGACCGCTCAAAATCAGCTCTATGGTTCGGTGCGAAGGGAAGCGTTTGGCATGCAACAGCTCATTAATAGCGTCAGTGATGTGTCGGAACACATACTCGTTCATAATGTTGTGTGATTTCTTTTCATTTGCTACAAAAATCCGATCATCCTCAGTTTTGTCGGGAATGGAAACCCCAAATTCACTGAATTGTGTCCCTAAAAAGCCGTAGAAATCTTCGAACGAGGTTGTTACATTGTCAGCGGGGTTGGGAACGTTATTTGTTTTGTCAATCCAGTCCAGTTTGATTTTCCTGGCCATCGATATCAAAGCATTTTTGTGCTTTTTCTGGTGTTCGCGCAATAGCGTCTCTTGCTCGCTTTCTGGTTTTCCCTGTGCATTTAGATTCTCCAACAGGGCTTTACGTATGGAGGGGATTGCATAGAAAAGCTGGATGAGGGCGTAGTCAATGTCATCGCCGCCCACATAATAACCGACTTTGGCCAAAGAGTCCAGCTCAATTCGCTGTATGTTGCCATTGGCACCCATCACTACATTGACATTGAAAGCGGTGAGGTTGATGGTGGCACCGCCCATGTCCAACACCACAAACACCCGGTTCTGCTTGTCGACAATCTGTTGCAGATTTTGGCGCAGGTAGGTCATCATCACGCCTTCTGACTCATAAAGGTAGTGTACTTCCTTGAACTTGCCCAATCGCTTGACGGAGTCCACCATGTCCTGCACTTTGTTGCGCGTGTAGTTGTTGGGGACAGCCACCACCGCGCGCTGTGGGTCAAATCTACCGTATTCATCGCTGAATTGTCCGGTGATATTTTCATCTTTTGTGCTTTGGTAGTGCGCCTCAAGTTGGTTGTACAACCCCTTGGCTAACAGGTGGGCGAGATCCTGCCCTTCGATAGTCTTTACGGTACCGTCGCTCCTCTTGATATTTTGTGGGGACTTGTATCCTAAAAACTTCTTGATGGACTGGAACTTGTTCTTGCCGGCAGTTTCCGCGCCTTCGAATTGGAAATCCAAGCCTTCCTCAAATTCCTCTACGGGAGGTTTGGTTGTGAAGGCCCTGCTGGTATCCGGGATGGCGATCACGGAGGGAAAGATGGAAGAAGTTTTCGTCCTTCCGCCGCTCGTTGTTTCTTTATATTGGCGGTTTACCAGGTTGATGTCGTTGGTGTCAAGCCAACTGCCGGTCACGCCGTATGCGATAGAGGAACCTGTGGTGCCCTCGTCGAAGGCCACCCAGATGTTCGGGTTGCGGAGCTTCGGTCGCACGATGAACTTGTACTCCCGTTCCACTTCGCCGTCGCCAATGTAAACCAGCGACTTTCCGTCGCGCCGATAGACGCGCACTTTGAGTTTGACGTCCAGTACGTTGTCAATGTCGAAATTGATGGCATTGGATTCCCCGTCCACGTATGCTTCCACATTAACACGGGCTTCGAACACGCTCTTTTTTGACGTGTCGAACACCTCTTCCAGTGCGTATTCGGTGTTCAGCTTCTTGCGTGTGCCGTCCGGGTTCGGTAGCTGCGGGCGGAAAGTGAACAGTTCGTTGCCATCCAGATCTTCCACCTGGTATTTAATCACGTACGTCTGTTTTTGCGACAAGGCTCGCTTGGGCATGGTCGCTGTGATGTCGAAAGAGATGATGCGCCGCCGGTCTTTCTCGTCTTCCATGTACCAGCAGTCGTGGTTGGTTTCTTCACAATTCTTCACGCACATGTATCGCGTGTTGGAGATGGGGTTAACGTCCACTTTCAGTTCGGGTTTGGCACGTTTTCCCCTGAAAATATAGAGCCATATCAAGAATCCGATGAGCAGTGCGGCGGTGAGGATTGAGAGAATGATGGTCAGCATTTTTCTTTCTGCAGGTTCGGGAGCCAGAATAGGAATTTGCGGCTCGTCCTGACTGAAAACATACGGTATGATTGTATTTCCGTCTTTGTCCTGTATATTGGTGTAGAGCACAAAGGAGAATAAGTAACCCTCATCTTTCTTGACATTGTTTAATTTTATTGTTCGTTTCGGGATTGTCAAAAATTGTCCATGGTAGTATTTTTCAATTTCATTAACATCGTCTATTGATGACTTTTGCAAAATGTTCCCCGCATAGTCCTTGATTAACATGTCGATACGATAGACTTTTATCCTGTCGTCTTTAGTGAAGAGAATATTCACAGGATTAACTTCAAATTCGGAACTCCCCCATTTCTTCTGTTGAACAGAGAAGTTCTCAACTTTAAAACTATTTCCGTCTAGAGCATTTGGCAAAACAACCCCTCCTTTGATTTGTGGGTTGTGCTCATATCTTGTGTTAGCAGAGAAATTGATATGGATTTTATCATTTCTATAATCAAAAGGATCGAAAAGTTTATTTAGGTAATTGTTGAAGGATACGTAGTAGTGTTTTGAATTCGGTTTGTCAATGAGATCCTTCATGTTTTTTTCATCCCCATCTTTTAGGAGGGCCTGCCCACCTGACTTGAAGTCAGATACAATCAATACGACATATTCTGTGGCGGGCTTGTCTCCTTGTATATGGTTGAGAATAAGAGGATAAACATAGTAAACAAATCCAGTGTGTATTTCGTTGCTTGATAAGCCGCCATAGAAAAAGGGCTTGACATTAGATTGGAGAAACTCGGATATTGACTGATTGTTGTCTTTGCTAAAAGTCGAAGAGGGGTGAATAGTACAAGAGTCAATCATTCTGTGTAGTACTGCGTTGCTAACCACCCCACCAATAGCAAGATCTCTAATCCTTTTGAAATCCCCTGTTGCTGGATTTCCGGAGCCACGCATGCCTGTCACAAATATTGACAACTTGTCTTGCTCTGGATCAAAAAACACTACTTTGTCTTGATCAGGGAATCTTGACGAAGGATCTATCCCAAGACTATTCAAGTCATTTCCAAGAAGTAGGGCTTCCAAAGCGCTATAGATACGACTCATCTTGTTTTGATCATTCTCATTTGGTAATTTCTGATCCACACAGATAATTATGTGCTTCCTATAATAATCTTGTGCCTGCGTATATGTTACATTCAATAGGATGAACGCCATCAATACAAATGATTTTTTCAAAATCGTCAACATGCACGATTGCAGCCTGTTCTGCTTAGATGAAAACAATGATAGATGTCTCTTCATACACTTTTCTGTTTATTACTGTTTGTTTTTTTACGCTTTAATATAATTTGTTGTATCTCAGGCAAATATATTCCTTTCTCCATTTCTGCTAAAATATTCGCCTCTGATGACAATCGACACCGCAAATTTCCGAAATTTATCATTATCATTTTTCTTTTTTTTTGTCGTTATTTTTACCACAAATTGTCGTTATTTTTACCACAAACTAACAGCGACAGACCAACAACCTGAAATCTGTCGCAAATCAGGTAAAAAGCAATTAGCTGGCAAGGGGACTATAGGTTCGTAGTTGGCAAAGGTAACGCAAGTGATAGTAATAGCAGCTCTAAGCAAATATAAGCCACATGTCACAACGCCAACCTGAACCCATATCCGTAATCGCGTTTGAGTAGGCCCCCGTAATTTCGGAAACTAACTTCGCAACACTGACTTGCACTGTTCCAGCAGCCGCTGCGGCAAACCTTTCCTCTACCCGAACTTGGCCCGGAAGGATTCATCTCGTGATGAAGAGTGTATTCGGCAAACCAGTCAGCACACCATTCCCACACATTTCCGCTCATGTCGTAGATTCTTAATTCATTAGGGGCTTTTGCCTTTACATCGTGGGTGCCAACATTCATGTTTGAGTTTTCATTGTCCGAGCAATTCTGATTGAACCAGGCCACCTCTTCTAAAACATCTCCTCCTGAATATAAGGTGTTAATGCTTCTGCTTCCTCCCCGGGCGGCGAATTCCCACTCTGCCTCTGTGGGTAATCGGAAACTCTTGCCTGTCATCTCATTCAATTTGTCTATGAAATGCTGGCAATCGTTCCACGAAACTTGTTCCACCGGCCGGTTTTCACCTTTGAACCTTGACGGATTGTCTCCCATGACTGCGCGCCAAAGAGCCTGTGTTACAGGGGTTTCCCCTATTTTGAATCCGCTTATGGTCACCTTGTGGGCATGATTCTGATCTCCCATGGCATACGAACCGCCTGAAACAGGAATCATCTTGAACTGCACTCCGTTGACATTGAAAACTCCTTTCCCTTTTTGTGATTTGGTATTGATATAAGGTGTTTCGGTTTGAGCAGTGTCCGCATTTGTCGGTGACTCCTCTTGGACATTTTGCTTGATCTGCGATAGATCTTCTGCAGGGGAAGAAGACCATAGACCTTTCATGATGGACAAATAGGTGCGGTCAATCTCTGTTTCTTTGGCAATGCCATACATCAGCGGAAAGAAAAAGCCGCAACATTCACAATACTTTTGATCTATCTGGGAGGAAGCGGAACAAACAGGGCATTGTTTCTCACGAACACCGATGTCGCTGAGCCTTCTGTACATTTTCTCCAGAATCGACACCTGCTTTTGGATAGCCTTGTAAGCACTTCTTGCAACCTCTATGATATCTTGTAGAGCCTCTTCATCCGAAAGATTCTTCTTGATATCCAAGATGTCCTTTACCAACGTCTCCAATGCCAGCACTGGGTTAAGGAAGTACTCCTGGTAATTAATGCCGGCCAGGAGGAATCCGATGCCGCTTCCGAATTGCGCATCGTCAATTTTCAGAGGCAGTATTTTTTTATATGATAATCCGTATCTAACCCAAAAAAAGTGTATATTTGCAGCCATCAAAATATAGGTGCTATGAAATTGATAGACTTTGCCAAACGCTTTGACAGTGAGGAATCTTGCGAGCAATACCTCAAGGAGGCACGCGAGAAA
>JAFPVR010000089.1 GCA_017395245.1 Bacteroidales bacterium
TAATCAATTCGCCAGGAGCATTATTGAATCTGTCGCAGATCTCAATAATCTTGTCGCTGACTTCCTTTTTCATTTTGATAATTATCTTATCCATAATGGTGTTTTTTTAATTATTGATGAATACTGAAACAGAATTATTTGCTCAAATCCACTTCAACGGTCGTCTGTTTGTCGAAGTAGTGGGTGTGCAACAGTTCATGCGACTTGTGACCGCACGGCTCGCCCAAAAATTCCTTATAGAGAGTTTGGATGGACGGGTTCTCGTGAGATTTACGGATCGGCATGTCCTTGTCAGCTTTGTAGATGGCTTCCCAACGGGCTTTGATGATGTCGCCGTTGCCGTGGTGCAGGGGCTGACCACCGCCGTCGATACAACCGCCGGGACAAGCCATGATCTCGATAGCGTGGAAGTTGCACTTGCCGGCCTTGATGTCCTCAAGCAGCTTGCGGGCGTTCTTCAGACCGTGGGCGATACCGATGTTGATCGGCAGACCGTCGAAATCGATGGTGGCGGAACGGATTCCTTCCAGACCGCGCAGCTCCTCGAAGTCGATCTTCGGCAGCGTTTTGCCGGTATAGACTTCGTAAGCGGTACGGACAGCAGCCTCGATCACGCCGCCGGTGGTACCGAAAATGACAGCAGCACCGGTGGATTCGCCGAGCGGGCTGTCAAATTCTTCCTCAGGAAGTTTCGTGAAGTCGATGTTGGCTTGCTTGATGAGGGCGGCCAGCTCGCGGGTGGTGATGGAGAAATCGACGTCGGGATTGCCGTTCACCTTGAACTCGTCGCGGGTGCACTCGTATTTCTTGGCCAGGCACGGCATCACGGACACGCTGATCATGTCCTCGCGTTTCACCCCGATCTTGTCGGCGAAATAGGTTTTCGCCATGGCACCGAACATCTGTTGCGGGGATTTTGCGGTGGAAGGCAGCTCCTTCAGTTCCGGGAACTGGTGCTCGAAGAAATTCACCCATGCCGGGCAGCAGGAGGTCAGGATAGGCAGCTTGACATCCTTGTCGCCACCGAGGAATCTCTTGAGACGGCCGAGGAGCTCAGTACCCTCTTCCATGATGGTCAAGTCGGCGCTCCAGTCGGTGTCGAACACGTAGTCGAAGCCGAGGGCCTTGAGGGCGGCGGTGAGCTTGCCGGTCACGATGGAGCCGGGCTTCATGCCAAATTCCTCGCCGAGGGCCACACGCACGGCGGGAGCCACTTGGACAACCGTCTTCTTGGTAGGATCCACGATGGCGCGGATAACTCTCGCGGTGTTGTCAACCTCGGTAAGGGCGCCCACGGGACAGACGGCGACGCACTGGCCGCAGAACGTACACGGCGAGTGGTCGAGGTGCTGGTTGAAGGCGGTGGAGACGACTGCCGGGAAGCCGCGCTCGATGGCGGAGAGGGCACCCACGGTCTGCATCTCGTTGCACATCATTTCGCAACGACGGCACATGACGCACTTGTTCATGTCGCGGATGATGGAGGGAGAAACCTCGATCTGGTAGCTGGACTGAACGTGGTCGGGGCCGACGAACGGGTTGGTGCGGATGCCGAAGCGGATAGCTAAGGCCTGAAGCTCGCACTTGCCGCTCTTGGCACATTGCAGACAATCGTTCGGGTGGTCGGAGAGCATGAGCTCAAGCACCGTGCGGCGGGCGTTGATCACGCGCATGGAGTTGGTGCGGACGACCATGTCGGGCATACATTCGGTGACGCAGGCGGGAGCCAGGTTGCGGCGACCGGCGACCTCCACCACACAAATACGGCATCCGCCGGGTTTGTTGTGGACGTCCATGCCCTTGAATTCAAAGTGGCAAAGGGTGGGGATGTTGATGCCCAGCTTCTTTGCGGCGTTAAGAATCGTTGTACCTTTCGGCACTTCAAGTTCTCTGTTGTCTATTGTTAATTTAATTGTATCCATATTGTTCACCTTTGACTAAATAATACTAATTGCACCGAATTTACATTTCTCAATACACGTACCGCACTTGATACAGAGCTCTTGGTTGATTTCGTGCGGCATCTTGACTGTGCCCTTGATGGCGCCGACGGGGCAGTTGCGGGCGCAGGCCGTACAGCCTTTGCACTTCTCCGCGTCGATGACATACTGTTTGAGGGCCTTGCACTGGCCGGCGGGACATTTCTTTTCGGTGACGTGGGCCACGTATTCGTCCCAGAAGTTGTCGATGGTGGACAACACGGGGTTCGGGGAGGTCTGGCCCAAGCCGCAGAGCGCCGTGTCTTTGATGACGTGGCTGAGGTTCTTCAGCAGGGCGAGGTCTTCCATGGTGCCGTTACCCTTGGTGATGCGGTCGAGGATTTCGCTCAGACGCTTGTTACCGATACGGCACGGGGTGCACTTACCGCAGGATTCCTCCACGGTGAAGTCGAGGTAGAACTTGGCGACGGAGACCATGCAGGAGGTCTCGTCCATGACGATCATACCGCCGGAGCCCATCATGGAGCCGGCAGCCACGAGGTTGTCGTAGTCGATCGGGGTGTCGAGGAACTTCTCGGTCAAGCAGCCGCCGGAAGGACCGCCGGTTTGCACGGCTTTGAACTTCTTGCCGCCCTTGATGCCGCCACCGATTTCGTAGATGACCTCACGAAGGGTGATGCCCATAGGAACCTCGATCAGACCGACGTTGTTGATCTGGCCGGCCAAAGCGAACACTTTCGTGCCTTTGGACTTCTCGGTGCCGATGGAGGAGAACCACTCCCAACCCTTGTTGATGATGACGGGGATGTTGGCGTAGGTCTCAACGTTGTTCACGTTGGAGGGTTTCTTCATGTAACCCGAAACGGCCGGGAACGGGGGTTTGAAGGTGGGTTCGCCGCGTTGACCTTCCATGGAGTGGATCAGAGCGGTTTCCTCACCGCAAACGAATGCGCCGGCACCGTAGCGGAGGATGATGTCGAAATCGAAGCCTGTGCCGAAGATGTCCTTGCCGAGGAGGCCGTACTCACGAGCCTGGTCGATAGCGACCTGCAGACGGTGGATGGCCAGCGGGTACTCAGCGCGGATATAGACCAGACCGATGGTGGCGCCGATACAGAAGCCGCCGATGGCCATAGCCTCGATGATGGAGTGCGGGTCGCCTTCCAAGATGGAACGATCCATGAATGCGCCGGGGTCCCCCTCGTCAGCGTTGCAGATGATGTATTTCTGGTCGGCAGCGTTCTTGGCGCAGAGTTCCCATTTCAAACCGGTGGGGAAGCCGGCGCCGCCGCGGCCGCGAAGACCGGATTTCTTGATCAGGTCGATGGTGGCAGCGGGGTCGTTTTGCTCCAAAACGCTGGCCAAAGCCTTGTAACCGTCACGTGCGATGTACTCGTCGATGTTTTCGGGATCGATGAAACCGCAGTTACGCAGGGCGATACGCATCTGTTTCTTGTAGAAGCCCATGTGCTTGGAGTCGGAGATGTGCTCCTTGTCCTCGGGGTTCTCATAGAGCAGGCGCTGCACCTTACGGCCTTTGATGATGTGCTCGTTGACGATTTCGAGGGCGTCTTCGGGCTTCACCTGGGTGTAGAAGGTGTTGTCGGGAAGAATCTTCACAATGGGGCCTTTTTCGCAGAAGCCGAAGCAGCCGGTGGTCACCACCTGCACATCGTCGCTGAGGTTCTTCTCCTTCAGGATTTGAACAAAATTCTCTCTGATTTTGGGGCTCTCCGAAGCCGTACATCCCGTACCGCCGCAGAGCAGAATGTGGTATTTGTAACTTGCCATAAGTGACCTCCTTACTGGTTATTTGTCGATTTTCTCATAATTCACCGGGATGACACCCTCCAGGATTTCGCCGTTCATGACGTACTTGGAGACGAGTTCCTGGCCTTTCTTGGTGTCCACGTGACCGAAGACGATGGGGTCTTGGCCGGGTTTCTTCACCTCGACGGTGGGTTCTGCGTAGCAGTAGCCCATGCAGCCGGTCTGGGTGACGACGGCCTTGACGTTCTGCTTGTTGCACTCCTCGATGATGGCTTCCATGGTCTGCTTCGCGCCGGAGGCGATACCGCAGGTTGCCATAGCCACCTTGATCTGCACCAGGTTTTCGACGTTCTCGCCGCCTTCGCGCAAGTCAATCTTGGACTGCAGCTCTTCTCTCTTTTTCTTGAGATCTGCCAATGATTTGATTTTTTCCATACTATAAAATTTGGTTGTAGATTTATTTTATTGTTTTGTTGATATTTACGACAAAACCTCTCGCTTTTTTTAGCGCGGCAAAGGTACAAAAAAAAGTGATACAAAAGTATGGAAAAAACGGGGTGATTTTAAGGAGTTGAAAACGCGGTACAAACTCTCGTTTTCCTGCGAAAACCCAATCCAGAATTTAACTATTCAAGGCTGAATAGTTAAATTTAATTTTTCAATATTCTGATTCCCAGGGAAATAAAAATTTCGCAAAACCCTTGACAAACATTGGATTTTGTTGTATCTTTGCCTCCGAGAAATAACACGTAGGACATTAAACTTAAGACTATTGATTTTAACCCTTAAACCTATGGAAGTGAAAAATCCCATTGAAGAGGCCAGAAGGTATGTGGCCAATGCTGAAATGGTCATTGTGAATGCCAACTATGACCCTGAACTGAAAATTTATACTGACGGAAAATACGTCAAGATGGCTGGTGACACTCTCTGGAAAGGATGCCTGATTGCACTGGATGCCGCCTTGGGCATACGGAAAGGCAAAGGCAGGCCTTCGATAGAGAAATACAAGGAGGCCGCCGGCAAGCGTGACCGCAAACTGCTGGCGGCCATCGTGGCAGGTTATGACATTATGCACCTGTCTATGGGCTATGACGGTACTAAGAGCAAGAAAATCTGCGATGTGGGCTTCGAGACTGCGAACGCCATTATCGACCGCTGTGCCGCGTTGATTCCGACGGAAATATACGCTTGAACACCTTACCGTATCAACGTCACGCTTCCCTTCAACGTCTTCGGTTTCGCGCCGCGTGAGGTGTAATGCACCACCACCGCATACACGCCCTCTACCGCGTTGGCGCCGTTCCAACCGAAGGTCGGCTCCTCGGTGCGGAACACTAAACCGCCCCAACGGTTGTAGATTTCCATGCTGTACTCCCCGATTTCGTCCGGATTGGTGAAGACGGGCAGGAAGATGGTGTTCTTGCTGTCGTCGTTCGGGGTGAAGGCGTTGGGGAGGTAGAGCACGTTCGGCTCGGTCTCCTCAACGACGGTGGTGTCGGGTTCGATACCGTCGAGGGTGAGCGTCAGGATAACCGTGCTGTCACAACCGTGAATATTGTTGAAATACTGGGTGTAAGTGCTTTCTTGCGTGTAAGTTACGCCGTTCCAGACGAAGCTCTGCCCGCCATGCTCCTCGATTTCCACCACGTCGGGCTGAAGGAGGGTGAGATAGACCGTGATTTCGCTCTCACAGCCCGCCACACCGGCAATCCGGAAGAGGGTGGTGTCCAAGATATTGGCCGTCTCCTCCGCAGTCAGCGAGAAACCGTAACTGTTGTAGGTGGCGCCCTGACATATCGTATCGTAATAGGTTTGCGGTTCGTTGTCGAGCACCATCACCTCCACCGAGGCCGAATTGGTGCAACCGTAAGCATTGGAGACGGTTACGGTGTAATTGGTGGTCTGCAGCGGAATATCCGAGAAATGCGGATCGGTGGAGCCGGTATTCCAGCTGTAGGTGAGGGTGGTGTCGTAAACATTTTCCGGAGGCGGAATGTTGCATACGGCCCGGACCATTGCGCGCTCACTCTTGAGGACTTGCATCGGGGTTCCAGTATATTGGGACCATGCAACAGCCGAACCGGCATCTTCGGTAAAAGGAAGTAGCCATGCCTGGCTGCTGGATGATTCTGTGCTGCTCCAATAGATGTCTTGCCATGAGTAATAGGTGGAAGAATGCTCTGTCTGCAAAGGAGTCCCTCCTGCGGCCGTCAAGGCGGCCTGGATAAACGGCAGTTGGGCGTAAATCAGGCAGAGTTGTGCAAGGGAGGGCAGGTACCAGCCGTGGTCGAAATCCACCGCATTCGCAGCGTAGTCTCCAACCCCCGAGTAGTTGCGTATAGCCAAGGTGTTCGCATATCCGGAGGTGTCAGCAAGTGTCGTCTGAGAGGGGAGATCGTAATTGGTTAGTTCGGGAATGTCTCCCCCAACTCCTGTCCATACGTAACCGTGATCGCTCGGTGCATCGTGAAGCGCCACCGCCCATCCGCCTCCGTCCGCCGTCAAAAAGAAGACAATGCCCTGTGATCCGTCTTCGGCGGTGTACAAATCCCCGATGTGGTAGGTTTGTCCGAAGCAGACCATGGCAGCGAATTGCAACAGGAAGTATAGGACGTGTCTTTTCATCTTTTGAGTTGCAAATTAGAAGTTTCGGACGGCTCTGACGGGCATTTGGGTGATTTTCTCACCCTTCATTATCGTTTGGTTGCTGGATATGAACCAAGCCATGGAATCGGAACTCTCTGTGGAAGTCCAGTATCGCCAATACGAATTCAAGGGGAAAATGTTGACCCCGACGGCTTGTAAGGAGTTGTTTACTATGCCGAGGGTGGCGTACAGGTAGTAGAATTGCGCGGCGGAAGGCAGATACCAGCCGTGGTCGAAGTCTACCGCGTAGGCTGCAGGGAATTGGGTGGCAGTCCCTAAAGCCCTGATGTTGGCGGTATTCTGGTACCCGTCCACATCCGCCATAGTTGAAAAGGCGGAAGCATAATTTGTCAAGGGGGAAAGGTCGCTGGTCGTGGTTCCCCATTGGCGGGGAACGGGATTTTCGTTCAGACTGACCGCCCACCCGTGTTGCCCGGTTGCATCCACGTAGAACACGATGCCCCAGGCCACTTTGCCGCAAGGCCAGTTTTGCGGATGCGCGAAAGTGCTGTCCGTGCACAGGATGTCCCCAACCGCCACACTCAGAATCTGGGAGGGCAGAGTGACGGAGGCCTGAGAACCCACCGCAAACAGATTTGTCTCGCTCCCGACACATATCTCCGTCGGGTCAGCCAACGCCTCCACGGTAGGGGTCTCGGCCACAAGCAGTTCCAGTACACTGACGCTGTCGCACCCTTGCTGGGTTGTGCCATTCAGAACATGGACATAGTAGCCCGCTGTGTCTTGTGTGCCAAGCTGATATCCGTGCTGTGTGTAGGTGTTTCCCGTGCAGATAGTGTCGCTCAACATGATGGAATACGAAGAGCCGACAGCAATATCAAAAGGCAACGTGGCACTGCCGCAGCCATTGTCGGCGGTGAGCGAAATCTGTGCGGAAGAAGGGGCATTCTGCGTAAAGTAGAGCTGAGCGTTCGGGGTGCCTTGTCCGAGATAGACAATCACTCCGTCGGGAGCCGTCCAATGGTAGTTGGTGGTGGTCGGCGAGGGCGCATTGGGCAGGAAATAGGTTTCCAGGGAACCCTCGCACACCTCATGCGGACCATTGATGGTCTCGGACATCGAAAAGATGTGGTTCACCGTGAGATGCAAGATGGTCGTGGAGTCACAGCCGTAGGGAAGCGGTACGTAGGTGGTGTCCGTTACCTCTCCTTGGGTAAGCTGGGTCAAGTGAAAGCCGTTGGCGTTGTAACTCTCTCCTTCGCAGGCCATATCGTAAATGTGGTAGTAGCGGGGATGCACGTGCAGATATAACGTGTTGGTACCCTCTTCAATGCAGGCGGTTGCGTTGAAATAGGTGTTGGCGATGACATAATCCCCTGGTGTAGAATAGACTGGCAAGTTAAAACCGTGATTTTGGTAGTCCATCCCCTCGCATATCGTATCGTAAAAAACATAATCTTGCGGGATGGTGTCTTGGGTGAAGGTCACGGTTTCCAAAAGTTGGCAGCCGGTGACGGTGCTGATTTGGCATGTGGCCACCGTATTCCCTTGGATGGTATAGGTCGTGGTGGTTGCGTGACTGCCGTTGTTCCAGGTATAGCTTTCAAACCCGCTGGGGGCGGTGATAGTGACTTGTTGGCCGGTGCAGCCCGTGATGGTCAGCTTGTTGCTGATGCAGGTAGCGGTAAAATAGGCATATCCGAAATGAGCGCCGGCCGTGCAGTCGAAAGTGGAAATCTGGAACTTCACGGTCTGTCCTGCGTATTGCGACAGATCAAAGCCGTTTGTTGTCCACGGCCGCCACATCACATGATTGTGAGCCTGAAATCCGGGAATGGTGGGCGACGATATGACATTGTATTCCATACATCCATTCAAAAGTGTGCCATTGGCATCCAACATCTGTATGAGAAAACGGGGTTGTTCTATTTCGACATGATGGGGATCTTCCAAAACAACAGCATACTTCAGCAGCAAAATGGGATAATCCGGATTCACCGTGAAGGTGTAAACCAAGGATTCAGTTTCTGCACCTACACCGGAGTTTCCTAACCTCACCACCGCATTCTCGCCGTTCGGAATTAACGGCAGTTGCCCACCCGTTTTCGGATCCGTGCCTTGCTGCGTAATGAGCGTGTGGCGATTCGGAACAATACCGACGTTCATGACGGTATCATAGATATACCCATAGTATCCTGTCACGGCGTTGCTCGTCAAATCCATAAAATCCGGGCACTGCGCCTGCGCTGTGAGAGCTAAAAGTCCCCACAATAGAGTGCTCAATATGGATTTTTTAAGTTGCATATTTTTTACTCCGCAAAAATACAATAATTTCAATCTGTATGCGTTATTTGCACTGGAAAATTCAAACTTAAAAAACCATCAGATATGAAAAACAAAGCAGTTGTCATCGCGATTATCGCCAGTATCGGGCTCTTTTTGGCCGCTATCGCCATCGGTGTGGCTTTCTATCAAACCAAAAAGCCTCAGAAAACCGTCTCCGTCGTCGGTCTTGTGGAGAAGGACTTCACCTCCGACCTCATCGTGTGGGAGTTCGACTATTCGGCTAAAGACCCGGATATGAAGGTGGCTTATACCAAGCTTAAAGAACAAAATGAAATTGTGAAAGCTTACCTCAAGAAAGCGAATATTCCCGAGAAAGAGATTGATTTCAAGAAAATCACAACCCAACCGACCTATAACAGCTACTATGATGAAAATGGTCGTTGGCGGGAGACGTTTACTGGTTACGAGGCCAAACAGGCGGTGCGTATCGAGTCTCACGACATCGAGAAAATCGAGGCTCTCACCCGCGACATTGCCGAGCTTTACGACCAGAACATTATGATTAACAACGACAATCCCGAGTATTACTATACCAAGCTGTCCGACCTGAAGTTGCAGATGCTGGCCGAGGCCTCGCAGGATGCCAAAAATCGCGCCGAGACCATCACCAAGAACGCCGGTGCGAAACTCGGCGACCTCAAGAGTGCGAACATGGGTGTGTTCCAAATCACCAAGCCCAACTCCTCCGAAGAGGACTACACCTGGGGCGGTGCCTTCAACACCTCATCGAAAGAGAAACGTGCCAGTATCAACATGCGATTAACCTATTATGTGAAGTAAAAAAAAGCCCCGCATCGCGGGGCTTTTTTTTACACAAACTCTTTCCCGAAATCGACTTGGATGTCGGTGACGTATTGTCGGATCTGCTGTTCCTCCGACTTCTTGCAGATGAGTAGCATGTCGTTGTTTTCCACCACGATGTAGTCTTCCAACCCCTGGATGACGACCACCTTGTTTCGCGGCATGTTGACGATGCACTTTTCAGAATCGTATACCTTCACATGGTTGCCGACCACGGTGTTGAGGTTTGCATCCTTCTTGCGCAGATCGTAAAGGGAACTCCACGTGCCGAGGTCTGACCAGCCGAAGTCAGCGGCATATACTTTCACGTTATTGGCCTTCTCCATCACGCCATAGTCAATGGATATTTTCCGGCAAACCTGATAGATACGGTCGATAAACTCATCCTCTTGCGGGGTGTTGTACAACCCTTCGCCCTGCTTGAAGAGGTCGTTGATGTCGGGTAGGAATTCCTCAAACGCTTTGTTGATGGTGTCTAATGACCACATGAAGATGCCGGCGTTCCAAAGGAAGTCGCCGCTTTCGAGGAAGCTTTTGGCCATCTCCAACTCGGGTTTTTCAGTGAACGTTTTGACGGCAAAGACGGACGGATTGCCCATAAAGACTTCATCTTCATCAAATTGGATATAACCGTAACCCGTGTTGGGGCATGTCGGGCGGATGCCGATGGTCAACAGACAGGGGTTTTCAGCCGCCAATGCAAGTCCTTTGCTGATGACATCCACGAAAACGTCCTCTTTTTCGATATAGTGGTCGGAAGGTGCCACCACGATGACTGCGTTGGGGTTCTTGGCTTTGATTTTGTAGTTGGCGTAGGCGATGCAAGGGGCGGTGTTGCGGCGGTAGGGTTCCAGAATGATCTGCTCGTCGGCGATGTCCGGTAGCTGCTCCCGTGTCTGGTCGTGATACGCCTTGTTGGTGACAATGTAGATGTTCTCCTTCGGGCAAACTCTGGCGAAACGGTTGAACGTCTTCTGAATCAGAGTCTGCCCGTCGCCCAGCACGTCAATGAACTGCTTGGGCGTGGTGCTGTTGCTCATCGGCCAGAAGCGTGCTCCCACGCCCCCGGCCATGATGACACAGTAATAGTTATTGTTCAGCATGTTGTTTTTTTGTTGGTAATTGTATTCATCCATGCCGTAGAGCCGTCATAATATGGCGGCTCTACCGGGATTCAATTTTTTTTTCACGTGTAGAGACGTGGTGCACCGCGTCTCTACAGGGGGGATTAATTTTCGTTCAGGGCCTTCACGCCCGGCAATTCCTTACCTTCCAGGTATTCCAACATGGCGCCGCCGCCGGTGCTGATGTAGGAGATGTAGTTGCCGAGGTCGTATTTGTTGACCGCAGCGATGGAGTCGCCGCCGCCCACGATGGAATACGCGCCCGCCAGGGTGGTGGCTGCCACGCTCAAGGCCACGGCGCGGGTGCCTTCGCTGAACTTCTCCAGTTCGAACACGCCCACAGGACCGTTCCACAGAATGGTCTTGGAATCCTTGATGACCTTCGCGATGTTGACGCGGCTCTTCGGACCGATGTCGAGGGCCTCCCAGTTGTCGGGGATGTTGTTGTCCTCGGTCACCAAAACGTTGGCATCGTTGCTGAATTTGTCGGCGCAGACGCTATCGACACGGCAGACGAAGTTCACGCCGGAGGCTTTCACTTGGTCGAGGATTTCCTGCGCAACGGGCAGCATATCAGGCTCATACAGAGAGTTTCCGATGGTGAAGCCCATCGCCTTCAGGAAAGTGTAGCTCAGACCGCCGCCCACCACGAGGTTATCGACCTTGGGGATGAGGTTTTTGAGGATGTTGATCTTCGTGGAGACCTTCGAACCGCCGATAATGGCCGTGAAGGGGCGCTCCTGACCGTTGAGGGTCTTTTCGAGGTTCATCACCTCGTTGTAAAGCAGGTAGCCGGCGAAGGCTTTGCCCGGGAAACAGCGGGCCACGGTGGCTGTGGAGGCGTGCTCACGGTGTGCGGTACCGAAGGCGTCGTTCACATACACGTCGCCCAAGCGTGCGATAGCCTTGGCAAAATCAACATCGCCCTTCTCTTCTTCTTTGTGGAAGCGTAGGTTTTCCATCAGCACGACACTGCCGGGTTTGAGGCCTTTGCAGAGGGTTTCAGCCTCAGCAGTCAAAACATCGCCGCCGAAAACGACCTCCGTGCCGAGGATTTCCGATGTTTTCTTCACGATGTGGCGCAAGGACATATCGTCTTTCACCTCGCCTTTCGGACGGCCGAGATGGGAGAGCAGGATGGCGGAACCGCCGTCGGCGAGAATCTTGCCGATGGTGTCCTTCGTGCGCACAATGCGGGTGACGTCGGTCACGTTGAAGTTCTCATCCAACGGCACGTTGTAGTCAACGCGAATCAGGGCTCTTTCGCCGCTGAAGTTATGTTTTTGGATTGATTTCATAATGTTTGGTATTTTGGTGAGTAAAATATTTCGATATTTCCGTTTGCGTCCCGCGGACGGCTCCTTACACCGCCACCTCCGCCTTGATATGGGGGTGCGGGTCGTAGTTCTCTAACGTAAAATCCTCGTATTGGAAGTCGAAGATGCTCTTGACCTCGGGGTTGATGCGCATCTGCGGCAGCGGGCGCGGGTCACGGGAAAGCTGCAACTTGGCCTGTTCTACGTGGTTGGAGTAGATGTGCGCGTCGCCGAAGGTGTGCACGAAGTCCTTGGCCTTCAGCCCGCAAACTTGCGCCACCATCATCGTCAGCAGGGCGTAGGAGGCGATGTTGAAGGGCACGCCGAGGAAGACGTCCGCGCTGCGCTGGTAGAGCTGGCACGAGAGCTGTCCGTCGTTGGCGTAGAACTGGAACATCGTGTGGCACGGCGGCAGCGCCATCTGATCCACATCGGCGGGATTCCACGCGCTCACAATGAGACGGCGGGAGTCGGGATTGCGCTTGAGTTGCTCAATCAGGTTGGTGATCTGGTCGATGACATGGCCGTCGGGAGCTTCCCATGAACGCCACTGCTTGCCATAGACCGGTCCGAGGTCGCCATTCTCGTCCGCCCACTCGTCCCAAATCGTCACGTTGTGGTCGTGAAGGTACTGGATGTTCGTGTCGCCGCGCAAGAACCACAGCAGCTCGTAGATGATGGAACGCAGATGCAACTTCTTAGTAGTCAGCAGGGGGAAGCCCTTCTGCAGGTCAAAGCGCATCTGGTAGCCGAAAATACTGTAAGTCCCCGTACCCGTGCGGTCGGATTTGTAGTGACCCTCGTCAAGGATCGTGCGCATCAGATCAAGGTATTGCTTCATTTTGTAGTTAGCAGTTAGCAGTTAGCAGTTAAGCGGGGACTTCCAAACTCTCCAATACATCGAGCACATTCTCCAAGCGGGTCTCCTTGACCTTCTCGATCTGGCCTTGGTCGCAGAGGGCGGCCATCTCGGGATCGATGGGCAGTCTGTCCAACAGTTTGATGTTGAATTCTTTGGCAACCTCTTCGGCAGTACTTTTGCCGAATACGGAAATCTTCTCGCCGCAGTGCGGGCAGGTGATGTAGCTGTAGTTCTCGATGAGGCCGAGGATGGGGATGTTCATCATGCCGGCCATGTTCACGGCCTTGCTCACGATGAGGGAGACCAATTCCTGCGGGGAGGTGATCATCAAGATGCCGTCGAGGGTGACGGTTTGGAAGACGGTCAACGGCACGTCACCGGTGCCGGGGGGCATGTCGATCAGCAAGAAGTCGATGTGTTCCCAGATCACCTCGGTCCAGAACTGCTTCACCATACCAGCGATCAGCGGACCGCGCCAAAGGACGGGTGATTTTTCGTCGGCAATCAGCAAGTTGCTGGAAATCACCTCGATGCCAGTCTCGGTGACGGCGGGATAGACGCCCTGCTCGCTGCCGCGCACCATCTCGTGAAGGTTGAACATTTTCGGGATAGAGGGTCCTGTGACATCCGCGTCGAGGATGCCTACGCGGTAGCCTTTACGGCGCAACGCCACGGCCAACATCGCGGTGACGGAGCTCTTACCCACGCCGCCTTTGCCGCTCACCACACCAATCACTTTTTTAATATCGCTTAATGCATTCGGTTTTTCGTGCAAATCTCTGTTTCCGCAGTCTTTCTGGCTGCATTCTTGACAATTGTGATTACATTCGCTCATAATTCCTTTGCTGTTTTTAAGAGCGGCAAAGATACATTTTTTTAGTGAACAGAGAGCAGTGAATAGCGATTAGAAATTAGGCAAAAGGTTAAAGAGAAAAGGCAATGACAGATGTACAAATGCTGTGACGAAATGACGAAAGTACCGACGTATATGAAAAAAGTATATTTTTGCCGCCTTTTTGAAACGATGTTGTTCTTATGAAGTCATACATACTAAGAAACAGATGTGCGCAGTACAGAGCGCCGCAAATTGCAAAAGAAAAGGGAATCTACCCATATTATAAGGCCATAGAGTCGGAGCAGAGCACGGTGGTGAAGATTGACGGCAAGGATGTGCTGATGTTCAGTTCGAACAGCTATTTGGGCCTTTCCAACGACCCCCGGCTGAAAGAGGCTGCCAAAGCTGCCATCGCTAAATACGGCACCAGCTGTTCAGGCTCACGGTTTCTCAACGGTACCCTCGATATCCATGTCGAACTTGAGGAGAAGCTTGCCCGATTGGTGGGCAAAGACGGAGCGTTGTGCTTCAGCACAGGCTTTCAGGTGAACTTGGGGGTGGTCTCCGCCTTGTGCGGCCGCAACGATTATCTGTTGCTTGACCGGCTCAACCACGCCTCCATCATTGAAGGAAGCCGGTTGGCGTTCGGCAAATCGCTGAAATACGCCCACAACGACATGGAAAGTATGGAAAAGTGCTTGCAGCAATGCGACCCCGAAGCCATCAAATTGATTGTTGCCGACGGTGTCTTTTCCATGGAAGGCGACATTGTTCCGCTTCCCGAGATGGTGGCATTGGCGGAGAAATATGATGCCGACATTATGCTCGACGATGCCCACTCCTTGGGCGTTTTGGGTCATCAGGGAAGAGGCACGGCCGACCACTTCGGGCTGACCGACAAGGTGGATCTTATCATGGGCACCTTCTCGAAGTCGTTTGGCTCATTGGGCGGCTTCATCGCGGCTGATGCCGACACCATCAATTACCTGAAACACAATGCCCGCTCGCTGATTTTCAGCGCCAGCATGCCGCCGTCAAACGTGGCCGCGGTCAGCAGGGCTATTGATATTATGTTGGACGAGCCGGAGCGTATCCAGCACCTTTGGGACGTGAGCAACTACGCCCGCAACCAGTTCAAGGAGCGCGGTTTCGATACGGGCCGCAGCGAAACGCCCATTATCCCGCTGTTTGTGCGCAATTCGGAGAAGGCTTTCTGGCTTTGCTCCCGCCTGCTGGAAGACGGCGTTTTCGTCACGCCGGTCATCGCCCCTGCTGTTCCCGAGAACGATGTCCTGATTCGTTTCGCCCTGATGGCCACGCACACCTACGAGCAGGTGGATGAGGCCATTGACAAAATTACCAAGGCATTTAAAGAAGCCGGAATCATATAATTATGGTCATTCTGATTACAGGCATCTCGTCGGGCTTCGGCTTGGAAACCGCCCGTCTGTTGGTTCAGGAAGGCCATACCGTTTATGGTACGGTGCGCCGTGAGGTGGAAAAACTGCCCGGAGTTTACTATCTGAAGCTGGATGTCCGCGATCGTGAAGCGGTAAGAAGCACTGTGCAACAAGTAGTTGACAAAGAAGGTTGCATAGATGTGATAGTCAACAATGCCGGCATGGGCATTGGAGGACCTGTGGAATTTGCCACTGAGGAGGAGATTCGGGAGCAGATGGATGCCAACTTCATGGGATTGGTGCATTTCGCGACCGCTGTGCTGCCCTCCATGCGCAAGCAAGGTGAGGGCAAAATTATCGCGATGAGTTCCATCGGCGGTGTGATGGGACTGCCCTTCCAAGGCTTCTACTCCGCCAGCAAATTCGCCATCGAGGGCTATTGCGAAGCCCTCCGTCTGGAAATTCAACAGTTTGGTATCCAAGTGGTTGTAGTCCGTCCGGGCGATTTCTCCACCGGCTTTACCGCCAGTCGCAAAAAGACGCCTAACGCCGAAGCAATGCAGGCCTATCGGACTTACGCCGAATCAATGGCGAAAGTGGAACAAGACGAAACTGGCGGTCTGAAACCGCAAGTGTTAGCTCGCAAAATCAGCCAAATCATTCGTAAAAGAAGACCCCGTTACGGCTATGTGGTGGCCTCGTTCGAGCAACGCCTGTCCGTGCTTTTGAAGCGCATCCTGCCCGCCCGTTGGTTTGCAAAAATCCTCGGCAGTTATTACAAATTGTAAAAAAAAAGGGTGCATTTCGCTATTGTAGAGACGCGCCATGGCACGTCTCTACATGTTCCGTCTCACGTCTCTACACGGGGCGCTTGTACGCCCTTCTGCGCATGAACGGGGTCGTTTTGTATTCCCCGAACAGCGACTGCACCTTGTAATTCTCCTCCAATTGCGGGTTCATGATGATGGTGTCAATGCCCCGCTTGATACAGTTTTCGTGCAGATACTTGAATAGCAAAATAGGTATCCCACATTGCTGATACTCAGGCATTACACCCATAATGAGCGCCTCTAAGGTGTCGTTTTTCTTCAACGCTTTCATGATGCGGATAAAGCCGAAGGGGAACAGCCGTCCGTTGGATTTTTTCACCGCTTTGGAAAGCGACGGCACGCAGAAGAGGAAACCTACGGGTTGGTCTTTTTCGTTGACGGCCAGCGCCACGAAGTCTTTGTCCAAAATAGGCACATACGTCTTCAAATAGGCGTCTATCTGTTTGTCAGTCAGGGGCGAAAAACCATGCAACGGAGCAAAAGCCTCATTGTACATGTGGAAAATTTCCATGCCGTAGCGCTTGCACATGTCGTTCATGCTGGTCGGCTGGACGACGTGGACATTGGATCTCTCTTCGACCAGATTGGCAAACCGGAACATGGACGGCAATTCGGGACTCACCTCCAACGTCCGTTGGGTCCAGTCCACCTCTTTCGTAAAGCCGAGTTTCTCCAACATAGGCCCATAATAGGGGAAGTTATAGAGGCAGGTGAACGGGCTCAAGTGCTCAAAACCTTCCACTAACAGGCCTTCTTTATCCATGTCGGTAAAGCCCCACGGGCCGCGCATGTCAGTGCGCCCCCGTTGTTTTCCCCATTCGGCGACGGTGTCTATCAGGGACTTAAGCACTTCTTCGTCTTCGATGAAGTCGAGCCAGCCGAAGCGGACGAGTTTCTGTTCGTCGTCGGCTTTGTGGTTGATGATGGCGGCCACGCGTCCTACAACCTCATCGCCCCGAAAGGCCAAGAAACAATCGGCTTCGCAAAAGTCGTAGGCACCGTTTTTTTGAGGATTAAAGGTGTCGTACTCGTCGCCTTCCAGAGCCGGCACCCAATTTTCGCAGTTTTTATAAAGATGAAGAGGAAAAGTCACAAACTGCTTCCGCTGTCTGTGACTTTCAACCTTGACAATTCTAATATTCATAGATGTAAACTATTGAATTCTATATTGTTGCATGTGAACTGACGTAGTCTATCACTTCGCCCACAGTTTCAAACTTGGGCGTACCTTCGAACTTGAATCCGAACTTGTTCTCAACGGCGAGGCTGAGGAGCAGGATGGTGAGGGAGTCGAGGCCGACATCGCGGACTAGCTGCGATTCCTCGGTCACGGCGGACAAGTCCATGGAGGGTTTAATCAGAATCAGGATCTCTTTTAATTCGTTAAGAATAGCTTCTCTTTCCATATCTTATTGATTGCGTGACACTTTCAGGGCACCAGTGCGCTTGAAATCTTCCTTACGAACGGTGATTTTGCTGACTTGGTGCGTGCTGGGCAGCGTGGCGTTGACCTTGCCGACGAGCTCTTTGAAGTAGGCTTCCACCTCTTCCCAAGGAGCGTTGCCGAAGTCGTCTATACGCGGCAGGATTTCGATGGCGATCACTTTGCGGCCGTCTATTTCGTCCTCTTTGACCAAGCAGTCGCGCAGCTTGTTGTCTTTGTAGAAGGGTTCCTCGATGCTTTCGGGGCTGATGTTTTCGCCGTTGGAGAGGATGATGAGGTTTTTGATGCGGCCCACGATGTACATGAAGCCGTCTTCGTCGAAGCGGACGAGGTCGCCGGTTTTGACCCAGCCGTCGGGCGTGAGGGTTTCCGCAGTCTTTTCGGGGTCACCATAATAGCCGAGGAAGACGTTGTCGCCGCGGAACCACAGTTCGCCGTCCACGACTTTGGCTTCCTGCTCCGGATAGAGCTTGCCGACGGACGTGGGTCTGGTTTTCACGTCGATATTGCCGGTGGTGAGGTTGGCACCCTCGGTCATACCGTAGCCGCCGAAGAGGTTGATGCCCAGTTCGTCGAATTCACCGATGAGTTTCGGGGGCACGTTGGCCGCACCGGAGATGATGACCTTCAGCTCGCCGCCGAGGAAGGGCTTGCCGTACATCTTGACGAGACCTAAAAGGATTTCGCAGATGCCGGGCACGGCCACTATCATGGTGGGTCTGATGGCAGGTAGCTTGCCGATGGTGTCTTTGGTGTTGCCGACCGAATACCAGGCGGCTCCTTTATAGAGGACGGACAAAGTGCTGTAAATCAAACCAAATACATGGCTGAGCGGCAACACGCAAGCGTAACGGTGGCAGCCGAGCTGGTGTCCTGGGGCGTAGAGACCGTTCAGAGCTCCGCGCATCAGGGCGCGATGAGGCAAGATGGCGCCTTTGGGTGCGCCCGTCGTACCGCCCGTGAAGAAGATGGCAGCCGGGTCGTTTTTATCGACGGCGGCGACAGGGGCGGTCTGGTCGGCGCAGTCTGTGATGGCGATAACCTTACAAGGAGCCCCATTCAAGGTCTCCATAAAATTTTTTCCGGCAGCCAACACCTTGATGCCGAACTTCATGCAGCAACCTATGATGGCCTGTGCAGGCAACATGGCCGGCAAGTTGATGGCCACATAGCCCGCCGATGTGACGGCCAGAAACATCTCTACCGCATTGATGGTGGAGTTATCCAAAATGGCCACTTTGTCACCCTTCTGCAGCCCAAAGCTGTTGAGAAGAGCGCGTTTGCGTGCCACGTGGTCGCAGACTTGGCGGTAAGTATAGGTGTTCACCGTGTCGGAAAGACAGGGAAGGTCAGACCATTTCTGTTCAATCCAAGTTACAAATTCGGGGAGAGTGGGAATGTACTTCACCTGCGCGAGCTCCTCGGCAGGAAGCATTGATGGGAAATAATTGTTCTCTTGCATATCTATTTTTCAATTTGACGGCAAAAATACACTTTTTTTTCGGTCGTGCCACCACAATTGCAGACTGTTGAACAGATTCTGCCAGATGATGTAGAAGGCCAGGAATACGGAAGACAGCGGCTGGAGGTAGGTGTTGGACATCCAGATGCCCATGGCGGTGTTTTTCTGTCCGAGTAATTGCCCGCCCGCCACGGTGTCGCCGTAACGGTGCCCCAGCCACTTGCCGAAGCCGAATTGTATGGCGCACATCACCGCTGAGAAAATCGCACCGTAGAGAATGATGCGCCCGTTGTCGCGTCCTTGCAGGAAGATGTAGTCGATGGTGCGGCCCAAGGTGATGAACAGTGCGAACGCCCACAGGTAGAACGAAACGCTTTTGTAGTGGCAGAGCCAGTCGTTGGCCTTGGGTGCCCACGTCTGCAACGCCAGCACCGTGAAAAACGGCAGGGCCAGCGTGGGAGTGATGCGCCGCAGAATCATCAAAAACGAGTGCCAGAAGGTGAGTTCCGGGTGTACGCCAATGATGGTGAAGCAGAGCGGTGCCGCCACCGACATCACCAAATTGCAGAGCATGGTGTAGGCGGTAGTTGTCATGCGGTCGGCGCCAAGCATGGAGGAGATGACCACCACCGAAGCGGCTACGGGACACAGGGCGCACATCATGAAACCTTGCGCCATCGTCTCATTGCCCGACACAGCCCGTACCAACAGATAAAGTCCGGCACTGACCACTAATTGGAAGACCAGCAGCCAGAAATGCAGCATGGAGAAACGCAGATGCCGCAAATCGACGGTCACGAAATTCAGGAGCAGGATGGTGAAAATGAGCCACGGTACCAACGCAGAAAGTTGCACGCTGACCCCATGGAACAGCAGTCCCAACAGGATGGCGACAGGGAGCACGTAACTGCGATATTTCTGCATATAAATAGTTTAGAGTTTAGGGTAGAGACGTTTCATGAAACGTCTCTACAAATGGTGCGACAGCTCGGTCAAAAATGCCATTCACGTAGGCGAGCACCATGCCATAGTTGCTGACGGGGATTCCCGCTTCGATGGCTGGGCGCAAACGTTCTTTCAGCTGCTTGCGGGTCACCATGCAGCCGCCGCACTGGATGACCATCGCATATTGTTGGATATCAGGGATTTGATTGAGACCCGAGACAAAGTCAAATTCTAACGTTTTGCCCGTGAACTTTTGGATAAGCCTTGGCAGCTTCACCCGCCCAATGTCTTCGCAGGAGGTGAGGTGCGTACACGATTCCAACATCAGGATGCGGTCGCCGTCGCGAAGGTTGCGGAGCTTCGGGGTGCCTTCGAGATAGGCTTCGAACTCGCCCTTGTGGTGCGCCAAAACCACGCTGAAGCCCGTCAGGGGAATGTTTTCCGGCACTACTTTCTCCACCGCGTGGAAGGCTTGGCTGTCGGTGATGACTAACTTTGGGGCACGGTGATTTTGCAGGTAAGCAACCACTTTGTCCTCTTTTAGTACGATGGCAATCGCCTCATTGTCAAGTACATCGCGAATCATCTGCACTTGCGGGAGAATCATCCGTCCTTCGGGGGCTTCCGAATCGATAGGGGTCACTAACAGTACTTCGTCGCCCTCGTTGATAAGGTCGCCGAGCAGCGAGCGGGTACGATACGCTGACTCCGGCATTATCCGCACCACTTCCTGCAGCATCTCGTCAATGCCGTTGTACGTTTTCGTACTGATATTCAAAACCTTGCAACCGTCAACTTCCATTTCGCGCGAGGTGACAAGGTCACATTTGTTATTGACGATGAGATAGGGAATCTCGTATTGTCGGAACTGCTCCATCAGCTGCCGTTCGGGAATGCCGACTTCGTAATCGGTAATCACAAGGATGGCCAAGTCAATGATTTTTTGCACTTCCAGTGATTTCTGGATGCGTTTCGCCCCGACGGTGCCTTCATCGTCGATGCCGGCGGTGTCGATGATGATGCACGGCCCGATGCCGAAAATCTCAATGGATTTGCGCACGGGGTCGGTGGTGGTGCCGGCCGTGGCATCCACAATGGCGACCTCCTGTCCCGTGATGGCGTTGATCAGCGAGCTCTTGCCGTTGTTCCTTCTCCCAAAAATGCCGATGTGCGGCTTGTCGTTACGTCCTTTCATACTAACTTATCGTTTTCGCAATCTTCTCGATGTTCAAACTCCGCGCCGAAGCGTCAATGATGTCTTTGTAGATACCGCCCTTTTTGTAGATTTCATCGGGGTCGCCGGATTCCTCCACGCGGCCGTCCTTGAGGGCGTAAATGTAGTCCGCGTCGATGATCTGCGAGATGCTGTGGGAGATGATGATGACGGTGCGGTCTTGCTTGATGGCGTCGATGCTGTTCTTGATCTGCTCGGTGGCGATGGCGTCCAAGCTGGCCGTGGGTTCGTCTAAGAAGATGATGGGCGGGTTCTTGAGGAACATTCGGGCGATGGCCACGCGCTGCTGTTGCCCGCCGGAGAGGTCTGCGGCGTTGTGTGCGAACTGTTTTGGCAACTCCATAATCTGGTCGTAGAGGTGCGCCTTCTTGGCGGCCTCCACCACCTCCTCGTGCGAGGCTTCCGGATTGCCGTAGAGGATGTTCTCCTCAATGGTGCCGTCGAAAATGTGGTTTTTCTGCAACACCAGGCCGATGTTCTCGCGCAGGTAGTGCGTGTCGTAGTCGCGTAAGTCGACCCCGTCAAGGGTGATAGTGCCCACCTGCGGCTCGTAGAACTTGTCCAACAGGTTTACGATGGTACTCTTGCCCGCACCGGAGAGTCCAACCAAGGCTGTAATCTTGCCCGGCTCAATCTTCATGTTTACATCGAACAATGCTTGCGTGCCGTTTGGGTAGGTGAAATCGACGTTCGTAAGCTCGAAGTTGCCGTGAATCTGCTCAGGTTTGTAGTCGCCCGACGGTTCGACTTCTGCATCGGAATTGAGAATGCCGAAGAAACCTTCTGCGTAGATCAGCGCGTCGTTCACGTCGTCGAAGATGCGCTGCAGCTGCGTGATGGGCGCGATGACGTTGCTGAACAACATCACGTGGTACATGATCTTACCGATGGTCATGCCGGGGTATTCGATGAGCACCAGATAGGCGGTGAGGATAATAACCAACACAGTACCAATCTGTTTCACGAAACTCTTCAAGCCGTTGTAGTAGAAAGCCACCTTGCGGGTTTTCATCTGGTTTTCCGTCACTTGGTTCTGGATGTCGAGCTGTTTCTGTCCCTCGATTTCTTCGCGGTTGAAGCTCTTGATGACGTTGATAGAGTCGATGATGTTCTTGATTCCCTGACTTTTAGACTCCAAATGGGAACGCATCTCGCGACGCCAACCCTTGAGCCGCCGCGCCTGCCGATAGGTAATCCAAAAGTAGATGGGAACGATGCCGAGGGCGACCAAGCCGACATAGACGTTGGCCGCGAACATCAGGATAAGGGCGAGCAAGGCACTGGTGAACAACGGAAGCAGGTCGATGAAGAAGTTCTGCACCGTGCGCGACAACGAGCTGACACCTTGGTCTATACGCGCCTGCAGCTTGCCGGTGGCGTTGTCGCCCGAGTTGAAGAAAGCCATCTTGAAGGTGAGCACCTTCTCGATGACGCTCTGCGCCAAATCGCGGCTCACGTAAATCCGCATCCGTTCGCCGAAATAGTTCTGCGCAAAGGTGACGATTGCGGAAAGCAACTCCTTGCCTAACAGCACGATGGAGATGATGGTCATAATCCGTGCCGCCTGACCCCATTGGAAGTTGGTGCCGATGAGCGCGTTGATGGCATCCACCGTCCGGTCGAGCACGATGGCATTGATCTGCGCCATCAGAGAGCCGACAAGAGTAAGGATTAAGGTGATGAGCACCAGCCATTTGTAGGGTTTCACAAATGGGCGGAGGTTTTTGAAGAGTTGGAAGAGGTTCATTTTAATGTAGAATTATGAATGTAGAATGAAAAATAATTTCCTTGAACAGCCCCGGTAGGGGCAAGAGCTCGGTAGAGAATGTTATTTCGATTATCAATCCATTACATTTCCGAAAAGGTCGTATTCTGCGGCATCCGTGATTTTCACGTTGTAGAATTCCCCGACGGTGAGCGGTTTGAATTTGTCGATGAAGACGGTATTGTCCACATCGGGTGAATCGAATTCGGTGCGGCCGATGTAACAGTCCTGTTCCTCGCTGTCAATCAGAACCTTCATGGTGTTACCGACGCGGGTCTGGTTGATCTCGTAGGAGATTTTCTCCTGCAGTTTCATGATTTCGTTGACGCGCTTGTTCTTCTCGGAAGCCTTGATGGGGTCGCCGAGGTCGTAGGCGGGCGTGTCTTCCTCTTGGGAGTAAGCGAAAACCCCAAGCCGTTCGAAACGGTTGCGGCGCACAAACTCCACCAATTCTTTGTGTTGCTCGCGAGTCTCGGTCGGGTATCCGGAAATCAGTGTGGTGCGCAGCGCAATGCCGGGGATCGTCTCGCGAATGCGGGCGATGAGGTCGTAAATGTAGGCCGAGCTGCCGCCACGCCGCATACTTTGCAGAATGTCATCGCTCACATGCTGGAACGGAATATCCAAATAGCGGCAGTATTGCGGGTACTGCTTCATCACCTCCAAAATCTCGTAAGGGAAGTTCAATGGGTAGGCGTAGTGCAGCCGAATCCATTGGATACCATTCACTTGCGCGAGTTTGTCCATCAGGTCGGCGAGTTCGCGCTTGCCGCTGCGGTCGATGCCATAGTAGGTGAGGTCCTGAGCGATCAGCATCAGTTCCTTAACTCCTTGGTCGGCCAAACGTTGCGCCTCATCCACCAAAAGCGGAATCGGCTTGGAAATCTGCCGGTCGCGGATAAGCGGAATAGAGCAGTAGGAACATTGGTGGTCGCAGCCTTCGGAAATCTTGAGGTAGGCGTAATGACGCGGAGTCGAAAGCATCCGGTCGGGCGTATTAAGCAGCTGGAAATCTGGAGATTCCAACAACTTTGGAAGTTCCGCGAAAGTGAAGAAGCCATCCACTTCGGGCAGAGCCTTCTGCAGTTCTGCCATATTGCGTTGGACAAGGCATCCTACCACGTACAACTTCTTGATTTGGCGGCGTTTCTTGCGTTCTATTTGGGTAAGAATCTCGTTTACAGACTCTTCCCGCGCATCGTGGATGAAGCTGCAGGTGTTGATGATCACGATGTCGGACTTCTGCGCACTTTCGTAGTAGACTTCATGGCCGTTTCGGTGCAGCTGCGCGGCCATAACCTCCGAATCCACAACGTTCTTGGAACATCCTAAAGTGATGATGTTTATTGACATAAAAGCATAATTTTCGGACGGCAAAGATACAAAAAAGCCGCGGTGAATTTACCGCGGCCGATGACTTTCGTCGAAACTCCAATTAGAAGAGTTTGGATTTGCACTCAATACCCGTTTTGGGGTCTTCCGTGATAATGGACGTGTAGTCTGAACACTTCTTACCTTTGTCCAACTCCACTTCAGAAGTGGTGGTGACAACACCGGCAACATACGTTTTGCATTCACATTTCTTGTTGCAAGAGGTTGCAACGCCGGCCAGCAACAGGGTGGCGGCGAAAATAGCCATGACTTTCTTCATTTTTTTCGGTTTTTGGTTAATACTTTTGGTGTTAAAAAACGCGGCAAAAATAAACTTTTTTCGAATATGTGAATCTCGATTGTTTGTACTTGTTGCTCGTTACGAAAAAAAAGTGTATCTTTGCGGTTTGAAATTTTGATTCACCTTAAAGTTATAAAAAAATGAAAAAGATTTTTCCAATTCTGCTGATTGCTGTGCTTGCCCTGACAGGCTGCACCAACAAGAACCAGTATGCCGGTACTTATACCGGTAATTTCCAATTCTTTAAATTTACCACTTCTGAGATTATCCCGAGTGCAACTCCCACCGATAACAAAAGTGGCAAAATGCAGTTTCTCACCAACCCGCTGACAAACGGCTTGTTCCTCTACAGCGTGATTCCGCTCAATGCTGTCACCCCGGAACAGTATGTTTCCAATAGCGGTTTGCTGGATTATCTCGATATGCTGTTGGATAACATTGGCTATCAAAACAGCATCTACAATGCTACTACAGAGCAAATTAAAAACATCGGCATAACAGTAACCTTCTCCGGAAACACTGTTCATGCTGAATTACAGTACGAAATTGAGATTTTGGGTACAATCAACACCCGTATCACGATTGTCAAGTTTGACGGAACAAGATAATCTACTGAGTATGATGAAAAAGTGGACTCTTGGGCTGATTCTCCTGATGGGAGCGGTGTTCTGCCAGGCTCAGGACTCCACTTTTTTGTATCCTGATGATTACAAAATATACTACTACCCCAACGGTGTGAAGTCAAGCGAAGGCCGCTTAGTCGACGGCAAGCCCGACGGCTGGTGGAAATCCTACAACGAGAAAGGCGTTCTCGTCTCCGAAGGCAATCGCAAGAATTTCCTGCTCGACAGTTTGTGGATATTCTACAACGACGATGCCACCGTGCGCATGAAAGTGCACTATAAGGAAGACAAAAAAGACGGTGAACAGACTGTCTATCAGAAAGATGAATACACCGTGACACAATGGCGGCAGGATACGATTGTCGGCAGTGTGAATACCTATAATATAAATAATGTATGGAAGAAGACGGTGCCCTACGTGAACGGGTTGCCGCACGGGCTGGCCAAAGAGTTCAATGACACAGGGCTCGTGGTGGCCGTAACCAAATACTATCGCGGGGTGCGCAGCCGTCGAGAGGTGGTGAACCGTACTGACAAATTTGGACTCAAGCAAGGTAGCTGGAAGTACTTTTGGGAAAACGGCAACTTGCGGGTTGAGGCACAGTATCTCAACGACAAGAAACACGGTTTCTTCAAATATTACGATGAAAACGGCGATTTCCTGTACGTGGAGAAGTACGAAAACGACCAGCTTGTGAAAGATGCCAAGGAGACCAAGCAGATGGAGCGTCGGCAGACGTATCATCCTAACGGACAGGTCGCTATTTCCGCAACTTACTACAACGGCCGTCCCGATGGCATCCGTCGCGATTTCGACTCTACCGGCAAGATCACCAACGGTTATCTCTACGAAGACGGTTGGCTTCGCTACGAGGGTGTCACCGACCTCAACGGATTGCGGCAGGGGCTCTGGAAAGAGTACTACCCGACGGGCGAGTTGCGTTCCAAGGGCAAGTACAAAAACTCCAAGCCCATCGGTGAATGGAACTTCTACTTTACGGATAAGACTGTCGAGATTACAGGTAGTTACAACGGAAAAGGACAGAAAATCGGCGAGTGGCTTTGGTTCTATCCGAGCGGCGACACGATGACGGTGGCCAACTACGAAGACGGCGATTTGGAGGGCCGCTATGTGGATTACGACGAAGAAGGAACCGCAGTGACGACGGGTCAGTACGAAGCGGGCTACGAGGAGGGAACATGGATGTATAGAAACGGAACAGCCTACGAAACAGGACGTTACAGCGGGGGCTTGCGCGATGGAATGTGGAAATCGTGGTTCGAGCCGGGAAAGATTGCTTCCGAAATACAGTATCGCGACGACGTGATGGACGGAAAATATGTGCTTTACTGGGAAAACGGCAATATTCGCCTGACCGGAAAGTACGAAAATGGTCTGCAGGAGGGCGCTTGGCAGCTTTATGATGAGGAAGGAGTCCTCTCTGTCACCACACTTTTTCAAGGAGGAAAAGAAATAAAATGGAATAGCTATACAATAAAATAGAAGATTTTGCGTTACAATTGCTCGTACTTAAAAAATCGAAAACATGAGATATAAATTATTGATATTAACCTTGTTGTGTTGTTTCGTCTGGCCTATGCGGGCACAGAACGACGCTACGACTAAGGACTCCACCGCGATAGAGAGTCTGGAAATTTTTACCCGCAATGAGATCCGGCTGATGGATTCGTTGCTGAATGTCTGGTACGTGAAGCGCGACCTTGCCTCCCAGAACTCCGTCCTCTCCAAGCTTACAGACGACACTACCAAATATGATAACAACGACTCCTTGATTTTCAAACGGTTAAGCGCAATCGAGACCCCTATCCAGGTGGCTTATAACGACAAGGTGAAACGTTTCATTGAGCTCTATTCTGTACAACGTCAGCGCAGTTCCTCCGTGATTTTGGGGCTTGCGCAGTACTATTACCCATGGATGAAGGCCATTTTCGACAAGTACAATCTGCCCGAAGAGCTTGTCTATATCACGATTATCGAGTCTGCCCTGAACCCCACGGCCGTGTCGCCTGCGGGCGCAACGGGCATTTGGCAGTTCATGCATGGCACGGGAAAGCTTTACGGATTGGAAGTCACGTCATACGTGGATGACCGCCGCGACCCGTACAAGGCTACTGAAGCTGCTGCGCGCCATTTCCGCGACCTTTACAACATCTTTGGTGACTGGGGATTGGCGATTTCTGCCTATAATTGCGGCGCGGGCAATGTGCGCAAGGCTATCCAGCGCTCCGGCGGCAAAACCGACTTTTGGAGTGTGAGCCCATACCTTCCACGCGAAACTCAAAACTATTTTCCCGCCTTCATCGGTGCCATGTACATGATGACCTACCACAATCTCTACGGCATCCAGCCTGCGAAAATCTCTATCCCGTCGGATGTGGACACCATTATGATTGACAAGGAGACGCATTTTCAGCAGATTGCCAACGTGTTGAATGTCAGCTATGACGAGATAAAAACACTCAACCCGCAGTACAAAAGGGATATTATCCCGGCCTTCAACCAGCCGATGTCTGTGCGCCTGCGTTCCAACGACATTCTGCGCTACATCGCCCTCGCCGATTCGGTTCCGAACTACAACTATGACACCTATTTCAACCCGACCAAGGACTTGAATGTGGTGGCCTCCAACGGCACAGTGACCGATGACGGGATGATGATTGTGCAGAAAACCCCGAACAAGTATCACACGGTGAAAAAGGGCGAAACATTAGGTAAAATTGCCGCCAAATACCACACTTCAGTCAACAATCTGAAAAGTTGGAACCATTTGCGTAGCACTAATTTGCGTGTTGGACAGAAGCTGATAGTCAAGAAAGGCACAACAGTCAAGGTGCCGAACCCGAATGCAAAACCGACGGCGCAGGATTCCACCAAGGTGATTGCCGAGAAGAGCACAACAGACTCAGCAACAGCGAAATGCGATACTATTGGTAGCCCCGTTCCGGTAAAACCGCAACCGGAGATCAAGCCCGTGCAGCAACAGGTGAGCTACACCTCATACACCATCCAACGAGGTGATACGCTCTCCTCCATTGCCCGCCGTTACGGCACCACCGCTGACTATCTCGCCGACTACAACAATCTCGCCAATAAGAACGCCTTGCAGGTCGGTCAGAAACTGAAAATCCCGAAAAAGTAGAGCCATAACGGTTGACGATTAACCGTCTGTAGGGGTAGGACATACCTGTTTCTACAGAAAAACGCAGAGAATTATGGGCATCGTTATCAAACAGAGCATTAAGGGTACGATTGTCAACTACGTGGGGATTGCCATCGGGTTTGTCACCACGTTTTTCATTATTACGAAGTACCTGACGCAGGAGGAGATTGGTCTCACCCGCGTGCTCATTGATGCTGCAATCCTTTTTGCCAGCTTCTCGCAGCTTGGGACCAGTTCGTCCGTCATCCGTTTTTTCCCTTACTTCAAGGACGAAAACGCAAAGCATCACGGTTTCTTCTTTTGGACATTGGTGGTTCCGCTCGTAGGGTTTCTCCTTTTTTTGATTGTGGCCAAATGTTTGGAAGGTACTATCCTCCAGACTTTTTCGAGAAACTCTGATCTATTTGTCACGTATTATCGGTTCGTTTTCCCGTTGTCGCTATTCATGCTTTACAGGACGGTGTTCGAAGCCAATGCCAACGTGCTGATGCGCATCGTGGTGCCGAAGTTCGTGTGCGAGGTGGGCGTGCGGGTTGGTTTGTTGGTGACTTACTTACTGTACGGGTACTGGCAAATTATTGATTTGGACGGACTTGTCATCGGAATATGCATTACCTATTTCCTTGCCGCCCTTGTCGACTTTTTCTATCTCCTTACCTTGGGCAAGATTTCGTTCAAGCCTGATTTTAAGGTGTTTACAAAGCCGTTGTTGAAAGATATCGGCTTTTATACCTTGTTTTTGCTGCTGAATGCCGTCACTGTGAATGTGATGCCTCTGTTGAACACTTTTTTTGTGAGTGCGGGCATGGGGCTTTCATTTACAGGTATTTACGCCATTGCCAACTATATCGCCACAGTGGTGGAAGTGCCGAACCGGTCGCTGAATGCCATAGTGCAGCCGGAAATCTCCGAATCTATTAAAAATAACGACATTAATCGGGCCGAAACGCTCTGCAAGTCCGTCTCTTTGCACCTTATGCTGTCGAGCGCGCTCATTTTCCTCTTCATTTGGATTAATCTTGACGCGCTTTTCCTGCTGCTGCCCAACGGTGAGATGTATGAGGCGGGCAAAAGCGTGGTGCTGATTCTCGGGTTTGCCAAGTTTTTCAATTCCACGCTGTTTGTCAGTTCGAGTGCCTTGAACTACTCGAAATATTACTATTGGTCGCTGGTTTTCACCATACTGTTGACAGTGATGGCGGTGGTGCTGAACGTGCTACTCATCCCGCATTTCGGCATGGATGGTGCTGCGTTGTCGCATCTTCTCTCCTACTTGACGTTTTATCTCTGTCTGTTGCTCGTTGTCCGTGTAAAGCTGGATATCAATATTTTGTCTTTAGCTCAAGTCAAGGTCGTTGTCCTTGTTGTGGCACTCCTACTTCTGAACTTTGGCTGGGTGAAAGCCCTTTCCCCGCTCTTTATGAGACTGCCGTTCACCTCGACTGTCAATGCATTGGTGGACGCGGGGGTGAAGAGCCTCGTCCTGATGGCCGTTTCCGTCGGCGTTTGCTACTTCTGGCACATTTCCGAAGAATTGAATCAGCTGGTACGCAAAGCGCTACATATCAAGTGATGACCTTTGACTTTGACCTTTGACTTTGACCTTGACCTTTTGACTTGAGGTCCTAAGCTTGAAATTTTAGCTTTTTCCCTCTGCTTTCTTCATGGAACTGCCCGTTTTCGTACACTAAGTTCCCGTTCACGAACGTGTGGGTTACTTGCGTGCGGACGGTTGTGCCGTCGTAGGGGGTCCAGCCGCATTTGTAATACACTTTTTCGTTGGTAATCAAGTCATTGACGTTCGTATCCAGGAGGACTAAGTCGGCATGGTAGCCTTCGCGGATAAAGCCGCGCCGGTCGATGCGGTAGAGTAGGGCAGGGTTATGGCACATTAGGGCCACTAAATCGGTTATAGCCAAGCCGTTGCGTTTGAAATTGTCGGCCATGAGCGGCAGGTTGTACTGGATGGACGGGAATCCCGACTTGGCCGTGAAATAGCTGTCGGTGAACTTCTCCTCGCGCAGGTGCGGTGCATGGTCGGAACCGATGGTGTCGATGTAGCCGTCCATCACCCCCCGCCAGAGTGCGCGTTTGTCGTGTGCCGACTTGATGGCGGGATTGCATTTGATGGCAAAGCCGTAGCGGACATAGTCGCGGTCGTCGAAAAGGAGGTAATGCGGACAGGTTTCTGCCGTTATTTTTCTCTCTTTCAATGGTATACGCGGGTCAAAGAGGAGCAGTTCCGCACGGGTGGATATGTGCATGACATGCAGGCGGGCACCTGTCTTCTTGGCCATGTTCACCGCCTTTTTGGTGGAGCGGTAGCAGGCCTCTTCGGTGCGGATAAGCGGATGGAGGGTTGCATCCGGCATAATTTCGTGTTTGTCTGCCAATTCTTTGTAATGCTGTGTGTTATGTTTGATAATGTCTTCGTCCTCGCAGTGCGCGGCAATGAGGCACGGCGATTCCTTGAAGAGCGTTTCCAAAACGGAATCTTTATCCACTAACATGTTGCCAGTGCTGGAGCCCATGAACAGCTTCACGCCGCAGACGTTGGTGGGGTCTGTTTTCACGATTTCATCGAGGTTGTCGTTCGTTGCCCCGATGTAGAACGAGTAGTTGGCCAGCGATTTCTCAGCGGCGTGGTCGAATTTTTCCTGCAAAAGGGCCTGTGTGGTGGTCTGCGGCACGGTATTTGGCATTTCCATGTAGGAGGTTACGCCGCCCGCCACCGCCGCCCGGCTCTCGCTGTAGATATCGGCTTTGGCGGTCATGCCCGGCTCCCGGAAGTGCACATGTTCGTCAATGACACCGGGAATGAGATATTTGCCACGTGCGTCGATGACCTGTGCATTTTCCGGTTCGAAACAGTCGCCATCGCGCACTATCTTGGCAATGATGCCGGCCTTAATAAAAAGGTGAGCGTTAAATGTCTCACCTTCGTTCACAATTATTGCGTTTTTGATATAATAATTCATTATTAATGGTTATTGGTTATAGGTTATAAGTTATAGGTTATTGAAACCTACGATTTACAATTTGCGGTTTACGACATGTAGAGACGCAAAATTTTGCGTCTCTACGACACCCTACATTCTCCATTTTTAGAAACTTCGGCCAGCACCTCCACCGCCGAATCCGCCGCCGCCGCCGAAACCTCCGAATCCTCCTCCGAATCCGCCACCGCCGTAACCGCCTCTGTAGCCTCCGCTATAGTCGGACCAGTTGCCGCCGTAGTGGCTGGGCGGGAAGAAACCTCCTCCGTAATTACTATCGCCGGTACTGTTGGGGTGCTTTTTGGAGAAGTGGATAATGACAATAACCAGTACGATGATGAAAATGAGACCTAAGAGCACTTCCACGGAGTCGTCGTCATCATCGTACAGCCTTTGCGCGCTGATTTCGCCGGCCGCGAGGGGCAGAATGTACGCCAACGCGGAGTCTATGGCCGCGTTGTAATCGCCTTCGCGCAAGGCGGGCATCATCTTGCGGTCGATAATCTTACCTGCCGTAATATCCGGAATGGCACCCTCCAAATCGTAACCGACAGCAATATAGACTTCACCAGAGGTTTCGTTGCGCGGCTTGAGCAATAGCACCACACCATTGCGCTTGTCTTCGGAGCGGACACCCCACCTGTCACCAATCTCGTATGCAAATTCGGCAGGCGTATAATTGCCTAAATCGTTGACAGTTACCACACAAATCACATTTGTGGTCGAATCGTTGAATGCCACCAGCAAGTCTTCTTTCTCCTGAATTTGTTCAGGAGTCAAGATACCCGCAAAGTCGTTGACCAAGCGTGGAGGATTGGGCGCGGGCGGAATCACGTCCGTGTCCTTGGCCGCTCCAGTCCAGGCCAATGCAATGGCGAACAGTATGGTTATCAGTCGTTTCAACTCGAATAAGGATGTTTATGATTAGTTGAAATCAAATTCCACTTCGGGAGCCTTGTCAGCACCTTCGGAAGCCTTGAAGTAACCCTTCTTGTCGAAGTTGAACATGCCGGCGATAATGTTGTTCGGGAACTTACGGATGTAGCTGTTGTAATCGTTGACCACTTCGTTGAAGTTGTCACGCGCAACATTAATCCGGTTTTCGCATCCTTCCAGCGCATCCATCAAGCTTTGAAACTGCTCTGTGGCTTTCAGCTCGGGATAGCGCTCCACCACCACCATGAGGCGGCTCAAAGCAGAACTCAGCTGATCTTGGGCAGCTTGGAACTGGGCGATGGACTCTTCCGTCAGATTGCTCGGATCCACTTGCACTGAAGTGGCTTTCGCGCGGGCATTGATCACGGCCTCAAGCGTTCCTTTTTCATAGTCTGCCGCTCCTTGGACGGTCTTCACCAAGTTGGGAATCAGGTCCATACGACGTTGATAAGCACTCTCCACATTGGCCCAAGCCTTGGAGCAGCTTTCGTCCTTTTTCACCATCGTGTTGTATGGTGTTACTAACATGGCCGCCAAAACGAGGACGATGCCAACAATAATCAGAACGGTTTTTAATGTCTTGCTCATTTTTTTATGTTTTTTGTTAGAAATTGTCAATTGTTAAAAGGCAAAAGTTAAAAGGCAGAAGGCAGTAGGCAATAGTTTCAAGTTTCAGGTTTCAAGATTCAGGTTTTAAGTTAATGGTCTTATATATAATTTCCGCTGCACCTGCGTTTTGTGCCACAAATTGTTGGCAAATAGTGCAGGTTTGAGCGTAATAGTTCGGATCCTGCTCGAAATTCTCCATGATAGTCTGCATCTCAGCGGTATTTTTTACGGAGAAAGCTCCTTTCAAAGCTACCAAATTCACGGCTTCGTTGAAGTGGTCGTAGTTCGGACCGAAGAAGAGCGGCCGACCATACACGGCAGCTTCCAAAGTGTTGTGCAGCCCCGTTTTGAATGCGCCGCCGACGTACGATATCGTGCTGTATTGGTACAACCGGCTCAGAATGCCGATGGTGTCTATAACAAGAACCTGCATGTCAGCAAGTTGGCTTTCGTCCAGAGTGGTGTAGAAAGCGGTTTTGTAGGCGGCGAAGGTTTCTTTCACTTCCGGCGTGCGGCTGATTTCGTGGGGTGCGACAACAAGCTTATACCCCGGAAAATGTTGCAATAACTGTGCCAGCAATTGTTCGTCAGGTCCCCAAGTGCTGCCTGCCACAATGACTTTTGCGCCGTTCAGGAATGTCTCCATAAACGGGAACGGCTGAACGGTTGCGGCAATTGCGCTTACGCGGTCGAAGCGGGTGTCACCACAGACGGTAACCTGCTTTATGTCAATGCTTTCTAAAAGTTGTTTGGATTTCTCCGTTTGCACGAAGAAGTGCGTGGCCTGTCGTAGCTGTTTGGCGAACCAGCGGCCACTGGGCTTGAAAAAGTGCTGTTTTTCTCTGAAAATGGCACTGATGTAGTAGAACGGTGTGTTTCGTTTGTGCAGTTCGTGCATATAGTTGAACCAGAACTCGTATTTCACGAAAACGGCGGCGGAAGGCTTTACGATGTCAAGGAATCGGCGGGCGTTTCGCGGCAGGTCCAACGGCAGGTAGAATACATAATCCGAAAGTTTCTTTTTCACCGCCTGCGTGTATCCAGACGGCGAGAAGAATGTGGTAACAATCAATGTATCAGGTTGTTCTGCTTTGATTTTCTCAATCAGCGGTTTAGCCTGCTCATACTCGCCCAACGATGCGCAATGTACCCATACGGGCGATGGCTTTCCGGCGAAAGCTTTCTCCAACTCGGAGAAGATGTCCTTCCGCCCCTGCACCCACTGTTTCGCCTTCGCGTTGAAGAGCGCGGCAATGCGGATACCAAGGCCGTAAAACCAGATCCCTATGGAGTACAGTATTTTCATTTCTTTTTTAGACGTTAGACTTAAGACTTTAGACTTTGTTCTTCTATGTCCTTATTTCGTATGCTTGTTGATTAAGGTCTCAAGTCTCAAGTCTTAAGTCTCAAGTTTATCGATAATAGAACGTTGTCGTCGTTTTTTGTTCGTAGAGCGGGATATTCCAGCCGGCGCGGAGGCCGATGAGGCCGCTGAATTTGGCGGGCATGTCGGCGGTGGGGCCTTCGAAGAAGATGTAGTTGCGGTTTGGCTTGGTCCACATTTCTTGGAACTCAAGTCCGACGGTGAAGTTCAACATGCGGTTTTTGCGCACGAAGTGGTAACCGACAAACTGGTTGAGGACAAAACCTCCGGAACGGCGATCGTAGCCTTTGGCGTAGTCGTTGTCGAGCTGCGGGTACTGTTTGCTGTAGTCGTCGAGGCGCAAACGGTGGCTGAAGTAGCCCGCACCGAGGCGCAGCCAGATGCCGGAGTTCTTCCAACGATCCACGGGGATAATCTTTCCGACCTCCGCCTGCACGGTCCAATAGCGGCCTTCCGCGCGGATACCGCCACGCGACACTAACCCGTTCATGTCAATGACAACACCGTCATCATTGGCCAAAGTGCCGTTGAAGAAGTTGGGGTCGCGCAGGTTGGCGCTGAACATGTAGTCAAGATGGAATCCAATCGTCCAGTTGCTTTTCGACTTAAACGTGAATCCCGGTCCGACGGCGAAATTGTTCTTGAACATTGTCCGCAGATGTCCCACTGGGAATTGGTACAACATGTGCGCGTCTATCCAAATCATCGGAGCCGCAGTGTCGACGAAGTCCTTGCTGGAGAAGTCGGTCTGATAGACGGGCTTGCTGCGCTGTGCGTCAGCCTTTTGCGGCATAAAGACAGCCATCACTGTCGCAAAAACGAGAAAAAGATGCAGCAGGCGACGACCTGCCACATCTTTTTCGCTATGCATGTTTCTTAAGTTCATAGTCATGATCAATCGTTTATAGCCAATAGCCAATGGCCAATAGCCAAGGTTAGTTCGTGCGTCCCGGATAGACCTTGAGGGCTTCGCGGAGGCACTCGACGGCCTTCTCCAAATCGGAGACGTTGAGGCAGTAGCTGATACGGACCTCGTTGACGCCCTGACCCTTCTTGGAGTAGAATCCCGTGGCGGGGGCAAACATCACCGTAGCGCCCTTGTAGCTGAAGTCTTCGAGCAGCCAGCGGCAGAATTTGTCGGAATCGTCGATGGGCAGACGGGCGACGCAGTAGAAGGCGCCCTTCGGCATCGGGACGAAGCAGCCGGGGATGGCGTTCACGCCGTTCACGATGGTGTTTCTGCGAGCCACATATTCCTTGTTGACGCTCTCGAAATACTCTTTGGGAGTATCGACGGCAGCCTCGCCGAGGATCTGGCCGTAAGAAGGCGGGCTCAAACGGGCCTGGGCCATCTTCATGGCGGTGGCATAAACTTCCTTGTTATGCGTGATGAAGGCACCCACACGCACACCGCATGCGCTGTAACGCTTTGACACAGAGTCCAAAAGCACCACATTGTCGGCAATGTCGGTCAGCTCCATGACGGAGAAATGTTTCACGCCGTCATAGCAGAACTCGCGATAAACCTCGTCGGCGAAGAGGAAGAGGTCGTGGTTTTTGGCGATCTCACCCAACTTTAGGATTTCCTCCTTGGAGTAGAGGTAGCCGGTGGGGTTGTTGGGGTTGCAGATCATGATGGCCTTCGTCTTTGGGGTAATGACCTTCTCGAAATCCTCGATGGAGGGCAGCGCAAAGCCGTTCTCAATGGTGGAGACGATGGGTTTCACCACTACGCCGCACATGGTGGCGAAAGCGTTATAGTTAGCATAGAAAGGCTCTGGGATGATGATTTCGTCGCCCGGATCCATGCAGCTGTTGAAGGCGAAAAGGAGGCCTTCGCTGCCGCCGGTGGTGACGATGATCTCGTCGGTGGTGACTTCGATGCCCACGCTGTGGTAGTATTCCACCAGTTTCTTGCGGTAGCTGAGGTTGCCGGCAGAGTGGCTGTAGGCAATCACCGGGATATCGGCGTTGCGCACGGCGTCACGGGCGCCTTTCGGGGTTTCGATGTCGGGCTGACCGATGTTCAAATGATAGACGTGGATGCCACGATTTTTAGCGGCATCGGAGAAGGGGACGAGCTTCCGGATGGGGGAAGACTGCATGCTTGCACCTTTTTGGGAAATTTTCGGCATAATTTTTTATGTTATTAAATTGATAATCAGTTAGATAGTTTTAATATTTTAACTGGCAAATATACAAAATCTTTGTAAGGAAGCAAGTGGGAAGGAGGTTATTTCTCCGCATTCCGCGTCTCTACCTTTTCCGCATCCCGCGTTTCCTTCCATTCCAGCACGTGCGACATCACCGGCGAAAGCTGCTTGTAGGCGACGGAATCCTCTTTCACGTCGTGTTTGATGAGGATTTCCTTCTTATCAACGGTGTCAATGAAATAGAACAGCACTCCCGCCACCAACACCACTTTCAAGACGCCGAACAGCACTCCGAGCCCTTTGTCGAGGAATTCGGACAGCACCGGCTTGAGTGCCCGCTTCAGAATTCGCCCTAACAAGTTGACCAACACGATGGTAAGTATAAAGCACAGGGAGAAGGAGATAGGCTTGGCTAACGTGGTGCCCGTAATCCAGAGGGAAATCAGGTCGGAAAACTTATACGAGATGAACAGTCCCAAAAACAAGGCCGCCAAGGAGACTATCTCCATCAGGAAGCCGTTTTTGAAACCTTTGAAGGCGAACCAGCAAAGGGGGATGAGGACGATAATGTCAATCCAGTTCATTTTTGTAATGGTTATGTAATGGTTATGGGTTATGGGTTATAGAGGGTTAAAGGTTAGAGGGTTAGGAGGTTAAGAGGTTAAGAGGTTAAGGATCCTAGATGTTTTTTTTGGCGGCAAAAGTACATAAATTACCATTGTAGAGACGCAATAATTTGCGGCTTGATGGAAATATCGTTTTTTTGTATTTTTGCCATCATTTTTAATGCACAGATATGAGAAAGACATTCATATTCATAACCATTATCATGATGCTGTTTGTGATAGTTCCGGCGCAGACGGTGACATTGATCTTCACGGGGCGTGACGCCAGCAACCAGTATATTCCTTTGAACCGCGTGGTTGTCAGCAATCTCACGCGCGGATGGCGAGAGACATTGATATGGCCCGATACCGTGCTGGTCATGACGAATCAGACGGGCATTGACGATTTAGTGACGGATGGTTTCCTTCTGTCACAGAATAACCCCAACCCTTTTGATGGTATCACGTATGTGAATTTGAACGTGACCGAGCCGGGAGATGTATCGTTGGTGATTACCGACATCACCGGACGCATCGTAGGGGCGAATAATTATTCGCCCCTACAACCAGGCATCCGCGAAATCCGCATCTCCCTGTCCTCAGCAGGTATCTACTTCCTGACTGCCCGGCAGAACGGGCAGACCGCTTCGGTGAAGATGGTAAACCGTGGTAATGGTAGTGGTAATTCCATCGCCTTTACGGGCACCGTGAAGGTGAATAATGATTCGCCCCTACAGCAACCCAAAAATAACAACAAAGGTCTCACTGACAGCACCTTTGTCGCGGGCGATCAGATGCAATACGTGGGTTATGCCATATTTAACGGTGAAGAACAGGAGAGCGGGAATATGGTACAGACACAAGACAGTGCCCAGACGATTATACTGTCGTTCACCTTCTCTATTTTCGACTCTTTACCATGTCCAGGTACTCCCACTGTCACTGATATTGATGGCAACGTCTATAGCACGGTGCAACTTGGTCAGCAGTGCTGGATGAGGGAAAATCTACGGACTATGCATTACGCAGACAGTACCGCTATTTCTTTTGGTACCGCAAATATCAGCTACAGCCAACCTTATTACTATAACTACGTCAGTCACAGTCTTCCATTGGAAAAGCGAGGTTGTCTTTACAATTGGCCTGCGGTGATGCATGGCGCAGCTTCTAGCGAGACTAACCCGAGTTGGGTACAAGGAATATGTCCTGCAGGGTGGCATGTGCCAAGCCATGCAGAGTGGGTACAATTGACCGACTATGTGAGTAGCCAGAGTGTATATTCTTGTGATGGCAACAGCAGCCATATCGCTAAAACATTAGCATCCGCAGAGGGATGGAACAGTGATTATGATTATCACCAATGTACGGTGGGTAATAATCAGGGTGCGAATAATGCAACAGGTTTCTGTGCTTTCCCTGCTGGTGAATGCATCGGCGAGACAACTTATTTTAATGGTGGATCTGTAACCCGTTTTTGGTCATCCACGGCAACAAATAGTGGCAACAAGTGGATGTGTAGTTTGGGGTATAACTCCACGTATGTGTGGCAGTATCCTGAACCACCCTACTGTGGCTTTTCTGTCCGCTGCCTCCGCGACTAGTCAATTCATGAAAGCTTTTTTTACGAGCGGATTTAAGAGAACAAGGAAAATGATAGAGAATATTTTTTGCGGAATGTTGTAAAATATATGAGATTCCGCAAATAATTTTGCCTCATAACGTTTTCCGTAACCTCTGTGTCAGCGGCTGTGCGTAGATGAAATCATTCAACGTCTGGTTGTCGGAGGTGAGGATGTTGTCGCTGCTGCCGCGCCAGGCCAAATGCCCTTGGTAGATGAACGAGATGGTCTCGCCGATCGTGATGATGGAGTTCAGGTCGTGGGTGTTGACTACCGTGGTGGTGTTGAACTCGTGGGTGATCTTGGTGATGAGCTCGTCGATGAGCAGGGAGGTTTTGGGGTCGAGGCCGGAGTTGGGTTCGTCGAAGAAAAGGTACTTGGGGTTGAAGGCCAAGGCGCGGGCGATGGCGGCGCGTTTCTTCATGCCGCCGCTCAATTCCGCCGGAAAGAGCTTGTTGACATTCTCCAAATCAACGCATTCGAGGCAGAAATTGGCGCGGTCGCGTTTCTCGCTCTCGCTCATGTCCGTGAACATGTCCAACGGGAAGGTGACATTCTCTTCAATAGTCATCGAATCGAAAAGTGCGGATCCTTGGAATACCATCCCCATCTCCTTTCGAAGCAGCAACTTCTCCTTTTCCGGCAGGTTGTGGAACTCGCGCCCGCTATAGAGTACTTCCCCCTCCTCGGGCGTATGCAATCCCACCAAGCACTTCATCAGCACCGTCTTTCCCGACCCGGAACGCCCGATGATCAGGTTCACCTTGCCCTCCTCGAACTGCGTGTCGATATTGTGCAGCACCTGCTTCTCGCCGAAATATTTGGAAACGTTGTTGACGGTTATCATTTTGGTTTAAGGGTTAAGGTTTAAAGGGTATAGACTTAAGACTTAAGACTTAAGACTTAAGACGTAAGACTTTTTCGGGTCTATTGTTATTATCTGCAAATAATGCACTGTTTGCCATGTTTCACTATCTTTTGTTTTTAAGTCTCAAGTCTCAGGTCTTAAGTCTCAGGTCTTAAGTCTCAAGTCACAACATAACATCCGTAATCACCACATTCAACACCAAAATAACAAAACTCGACACCACAATCGCTTGCGTGCTGGCCTTGCCAAGTTCGAGTGCGCCGCCTTCGATACGGTAGCCGTAGAAGGAGGCCACGGTGGACATGACGAAGGCGAAGATGCAGGTTTTTGTCAGCGCATATACCACGTCATAAACACGGAAGCAGTAGGTCAGACCGTCGATGAAATGGTAGGTGCTGATGCAGCCAGTGATCCACACCGTCAGAAAGCTGCCGAGTAGGGCAAAGGCGATACTGAAAACGCAAAGTATGGGGTTGACGATGATGGATGCCAGTACTTTGGGCAGCACCAAATGCGAGGCGGGGTTGATGCCCATAACCTCCAATGCGTCAATCTGTTCTGTGACACGCATACTGCCAATCTCCGCCGTGATGCGCGAACCGAGGTTGCCCACCAACAGCAGACTGATGATGGTGGGGCAGAGTTCCATCACGATGGAGGTACGGGAAATGAAACCCACCGTCCATTTGGGAATCCAGCCGCTTTCAATCTGCAGAGCCGTCTGCATCGTGATCACACTGCCCATGGCAAGTGACACGATGCTGACGATCAGCATGGAGCCGATGCCCATAGCGTCCATCTCGAACACCCATTTCTTCAGAAACACGGACCATTTGGCCGGTTTGCTGAAGACCTGGCGCAGGAAAATGAGATATTCGCCAAAGGTGGCAAGGGCTTGTCGGAGCATTTATTTCAGTTTGATGTTCAGCTCGTCGAGCTGTTTGGGATCGATGGGGGTGGGGGCGGGCAGCATGGTGTCGCGGCCGGCGTTGTTCTTCGGGAACGCGATGAAGTCACGGATGCTGTCGCAATCGCTCAGCACGGCGCACAGACGGTCGAAACCGAAGGCGATACCACCGTGCGGCGGGGCACCGAACTTGAAGGCGTTAATCAAGAATCCGAACTGGCTTTGCGCCTGCTCTTCGGTAAAGTTCAGGGCTTTGAACATGCGCTTTTGCAGCTCCGGACGGTGGATACGGATGGAGCCGCCGCCGATTTCCGAACCGTTGATGACCAGGTCGTAAGCGTTGGCCAACACCTCGCCGGGACGGCTTTCGAGCCAGTCCTCATGCTCGGGTTTCGGCGCGGTAAACGGGTGATGCATAGCGTAATAGCGTTGCGTCTCCTCATCCCACTCCAAAAGCGGGAAATCGATCACCCACATCGCCTTGTACTCGCCGGCCTTGCGCAGACCGAGACGGGTGCCCATCTCCAGACGCAGCTCGCACATCTGCTTGCGCGTCTTCATCGCCTTGCCGGAAAGGATCAGGATGAGGTCGCCGGCGTGCGCATCGCAACGTTCGGCCACGGCCTTGAGGTCATCCTGCGTGTAGAATTTATCGACAGAGGACTTGTACGTACCATCTTGATTGCAAAGGATATAGACCAAACCGGCGGCACCCACACGCGGACTCTTCACAAACTCGGTGAGATTGTCGAGTTGCTTGCGGGAGTAGTTGCCGCAGCCCTCGGCCTTGATGCCGACGATGAGCTCAGCCTCGTTGAAGACTTTGAAATCCTTGTGCTGCAGCACGTCGTTGAGCTCCACAAAACGCATGCCGAAGCGGGCGTCGGGCTTGTCGGAGCCGTAGTATTTCATCGCGTCGTTCCAGGTCATGCGGTCTAACTTGCCGATTTCCATCCCCTTGAAGGTGCGGAAAATGTGCTGCACGAGACCTTCGAACAGGTTGAGGATGTCTTCCTGTTCGATGAACGACATTTCGCAGTCGACCTGGGTGAATTCGGGTTGGCGGTCGGCGCGGAGGTCTTCGTCGCGGAAGCAGCGCACAATCTGGAAGTAGCGGTCCATGCCGGCCATCATCAACAGTTGCTTGAGGGTCTGCGGGGATTGCGGCAGGGCGTAGAACTCGCCGGGGTTCATGCGGGAGGGCACGAGGAAGTCGCGGGCGCCCTCGGGGGTGCTGTTCACGAGGAACGGGGTCTCAATTTCGAGGAAGCCCTGTCCGCTCAGGTATTTGCGGATTTCCAGACCGAGTTTGTGGCGGAAGATGAGGTTGTTCTTCACGGGGTTGCGACGGATGTCGAGGTAGCGGTAGCGCATACGCAGTTCGTCGCCGCCGTCGGACTCGTCCTCGATGGTGAACGGGGGCACTTCCGCAGCGTTAAGCACGTTCAGTTCGTGCACCTCGATTTCGATGTCGCCAGTGGGGATGTTCTTGTTCTTGCTGTAACGTTCGATCACTTTGCCGGTCACTTGGATTACCCATTCGCGGCCCATCTGTTCGGCGCGTTCGCAAAGTTCAGGGCGTTCCTCGTGGTTGAAGGCTAATTGCGTGATGCCATAGCGGTCGCGCAAGTCAATGAAAATCATGCCGCCCAGATGGCGGATCTTCTGAATCCAACCGCTCAAAGTCACGGTCTGCTGAATGTTCTCAAGCGTCAGCTCGCCACAGGTATGTGTTCTATACATAATAGTAGGATTATAACCAAAAAAACGGGTGCAAAGATACATTTTATTTGGGAATGGTGATTAGTGAACAGTGATTTGTGATTAGTGATTGGTGAACAGTGATTTGTGATTAGTGATTGGTGATTAGTGATTGGTGAACAGTGATTTGTTGAAATAAATGTCATCTATCCCTTCCGATGGAAAAAATTGTTACTTTTGCACCGATAATTGCAAATGATTCAGATATGGAAAACGGATACAGCCCAAAACCCATCGACACCACTGATGTCGAGCTTTCCGAAGAATTGCTTCTGCTCACCGAGCAGTTGGCGCGCAACGTGCACGACAACTGGGCCATCGGCCGCATAAACGACGGCTGGACCTACGGTCCCGAGCGCAACGACACCCTCAAGCACAATCCCTGTTTGGTGGATTATGACGACCTTCCCGAAAGCGAGAAGGAATATGACCGGAATACTGCCATGGAGACGCTGAAGACAATCCTGAAATTAGGGTGGGGAATAGCGAAAATCACGGAATAAATCATTAAAAATCAATATTATGGCAGAAGAAAATAACACAGAAAAACTTCAAGAGGCGAAGGGAATCAAAGATGAAATTAAGAAACAAAATAGGAAGAACGCATTTTACTTTACGGTAATCGTTGTGGTTCTCGCCTTGTGGATTCTTTTGGGAATGCTTACCATAAGGCAGTTATGGTGGCTGTACAGTGTCCAAAAGACGCCTCTCGATCTCATTTTGGTCATTTTTGTCATCACGGTTCTCACGGTGATGGCCGCTTTGGCCGTCCGTTTCTTGCACAAAAGAATGACGGAGAAAGACCAGGAAATAACGCGTTGGCGCACAAAACTTTTGGATGCTTATGGTTGCCTTCTGGAAGCAGAGGTGAATGTTGTTAAAAAAACGATTGAACCAAAGAAAGAAAAAACGCAAATCGAAAAAGATATAGAGGAAAAGAAGCAGAAACTTGAACTCGAGAAATTGAAACTCGAACTTCATGAAACGACGGAAAAACTGCAAAAGTATAACGAAAAGTAATCCGAAAAATAGCATTTCATGATTAACCGACTGATCAGCTTTTTTTTCTGGCATTTTGACCGCACTTTCGGCAACAGCCGCCGATGGGCAATACAAATACTGCATGTACTGACAATTCTTACAGTGGTAATTGTATTGTTCGCAGCTATTGGATTCTGTTTTAAAATAGGATATCAGCAACCAAAAGGGAAAATTGAAGACAACATTTGGCTTCAGACTATCGGCATGATATTCAACGCCAGCAACCTGCCGCCTGCTACGGAGATGCGCGACATCCCTAGTTGGTGGCAAGTGATTGTCGCTCTGGTGGGTGCGGTCGTGTTCACTGGTTTCACCATCAGCTTCGTCGGCAATTTCTTGACCAACCGCATCAATGCCTATCGCGATGGCTCTGTGAGATACTACTTCAGCGACCACATCCTCTTTTTGGGTGGTAGCAGGATGATTCCGCCCATGTTCAGGGAACTGATTAAAAATTCCGAGTATCGCAAAAAGCACTTCGTCGTTCTCACGAATGACGAGCCGGAGCGTGTGCGCCGGCATATTGACGGGGCTTTGGATTTGGAAGAGAAGAAAGGGCTGAAAATAACCGTGTTACGCGGTTATCGCGACGACAAAGAAACCTTGCAAAGTGTGCATTTGGACAAGGCGGCCAGAATCTACATTGTTGGGGACAATCCCTTCGATGTCGAACATGATTCCACCAATATGGCCTGCTGGAACTTGGCCAAACAGCTGTGTTCGCATCGGAAGGATGTGCCCTGCTTCCTGCTTTTCCGCCGGGAAAGTTCCATCTTCCTGTTCCGGCATCGGGACAGTGACATGAATCTTTGTTTGGACACCACTGTGGTCAACCGTTTGGAGTCGGTGGCGCAGCGCGTTTTGGTGCACAACGGCGGTGAGAACAGCCAGTATCCCCCGTTGGACAGAAACGGAATCGACAAAGACAGCAATCGAACCGTTCATTTTGTGCTGTACGGCATGACTGCGGTCTCCTACGCGATGGCCACCACTGCCGCCCATCTATGCCATTTCCCGAACTTTGTCGCGCGCAACGCCAATGGCACATTCGGAGAAAACAAGGAAAGACGCACCAAAATCACCTTGATTGCGCCCAACATCAAAGAGGAAATGGCCTATATGACCACGCATTTGGACAGCCTTTTCAGCATTTCCAAGTACGCCCTTTATGATAGCAACTGGAAGTTTGGCGACAAGAAGCCCGATCCTGTTTGGAGGCGTGAATTGGGCGAGGTGGGCGATTTCTTGGACATTGAATGGGAGTTTGTGGATGGCAACATTGCGGATGAACATGTGCGTATGTTGTTGAAACAGTACTACATAGACAATATGGAAGGAAAGACCTATCTCACGGTGGCCTTTTGTGGGGAGAAAGCGGACCGCAACACGGCGGGGGCGCTTTATCTGCCTTCGGAATACCACCGGATTACCATGAAAGAGGGTGGGGGAGACGAAATTGATTACGAAAAGACCATCCCGATCTTGGTCTACCAGCCGGAGAGTGAGGAGTTGCTCAAAACCTCCAACCAGGAGATTGCCATGTTCCGTAATATTTTGCCATTCGGCAGTGTGCGAGAGAGTTACGATCCCTCCATTCGCCGCCGGATTTTGGAGGGAAAGCGGATCAACTACATTTACAACCAGGGTGACGACTATGCCTTTATGACCTCCGATGCTGCTGTGTTGGACGGGCTTTGGCGGAAGGCGAAGTATGTGGACCAGATGTCCAACATATACAGCGCCAGCCACATAGGGGTGAAATTGCGCAGTGTGGGCAACCGCACCGACCTCACGGACGAGGATGTGCAGCTGTTGGCCGTCACGGAGCACAACCGCTGGAATGTGGAGAAGCTGCTGATGGGTTTCGAGGCCTTGCCGAAGGCGGAGCGCGCCAAACAGAACACCGATGAAGGCTATAGGGAATTGAGAGAGTTAAGGAAGCAGTTCAAGCATTACTGCATCGCACCCTACAGTGAACTTCTTTCCAAGGATAATAGTTCTGACATATTGATTGTGAAGAACTTGGGGGATGTGGTGGAAAAAGAGTGAAAAGAGCGAATAGCCGAGACAAATAAACAAGTCAAATAAAATCGAGGAAAAGTGGACACCAATTTATCAAAAGAAGAATTCAAAGAGCTGGTCATGCTTTACGTGGCCAACAGCGACGGTCGTGTGAACCTCGACGAGGTCCGCGCCATGTTGGAGAGAACCTCCCCGAAAGTCTATGCGGCGGTCCGTCTCAAGTTCGCCAAGATGAACGACGTGGAGGTGCTGCAGTGCATCACGGAGCTCAAGAAGCATTATTTCACCACCGACGCCGACCGCCAGGAACTGTTAGCCGACCTGAAGGCTGTGGTGGAAGCCGACGGAAAGCTATTGCCGGTGGAGGAGTATTTGTTGAGGGGGGTTGAGGGAGTGTTTATCTGAGGAAAAAGGCTTAACGTGTTATCCTCATCCTGCATTTTGATGAATATTAAAAATTGATTTAATGACAAACTACGAAGAGTCAAGTGCTATTCAAGATAATCATGAGTATGATGTCTTTATTTCTTGTAAAAGCGAAGATTATACTCTTGGTTATGCTATTTATGAATTCCTCATTGAAAATGGTGTTAGAGCCTTTTTCGCAGATCAGGAGTTAAGAAAGCTTGGATTCGCCGATTATGGGAAGGTAATTGACAATGCTCTCGATGGCGTCAAGCACTTAATTGTCGTAGCCTCTAATGCGGATTTCACCAAAGAAAAGTGCTCCCCTTACGTATATTATGAGTGGAAAACGTTTTCCGAAGAGAAGAGAAGCGGTAGAAAAACGGGAAATATTATGACGGTGGTTACTGACAAATCCATTGTCAAGTCTTTGCCTATCGCATTACGGAATGTCCAATCGTTCGTTTTTGACGAATACAAGCAAGTTTATAATTATGTGATTGGTGACATGCCATCCGATCCGAAGCCCAGCCCTTTCCGTCGAATAAAAAATTTCGTTCTCAATTTCAGACTTGGCAAGAATCTCGGTTGTGTTGTTTCAATAGTGCTTTTCGTCTTTTTGGGAGCTGTTATTACACCATTTTTTTTCTTACACGAATCATCGGACCCGAGTGCTCCAGTGCTTGAACAAGATAATCCGTCGATTGAACCACACATTCGCCATAACGTTGGGATTGGAGGACCCACAGTTCGTTCACGTTCAAATGTTCCAACACCTCCATCGATGGAAAACAGTGCTGTAACAGAGAGCAACAATTTGGTGGATTTAGTGCCATTCATCTATTTCGTTAAAGTTATGAAAATAGAAATCTATGATGTTCCAGATGATTGCTCTCACGTGCTGGATGGCGGTAAATGGGAATATGTTTTCAGCGATAATGCACCTACTGCGACAGGTTTCATTACTAACGACAGCGTTTTTGTCACCGCACGTCAGGTTGTAGAACCTTGGGCATATTTTGCATCTGAAGATGGCGAATACAATCCATTTACAATAGCCAACATTTTTCACCAATGTAAAGCACAAATAGAAGTTACCCTTATGGCTGAAAACGAGACGGGCGATAAGCTTGTGATGAAAAGTTCTGATTTCAAAGTGTTTCGCCACAACGACGTCTCTAAAACTATTAACGAAGATTTTGGGGCAGCGGAAAATGTCCGTGGGAAGGGCTAACCGTATCGTAGCTATCCGGTAAGTGTTTTTTGTGTACTTTTGCCGCATGGCAAAACAGACAGAAGATATATACAGGTCGTTGGCGAAGGTGTTCCTTCCCGAAGACA
>JAFPVR010000090.1 GCA_017395245.1 Bacteroidales bacterium
CACAGGTCCTTGAACCCCGGCTTCTCGATGGCCTCCTTCAGCGAGGTGTCGCGGATATTGCCGAAGCTCTTGGCCATAGCCGGGCAGTTCTTGATGTTGCCTTCCGCATCGATGCATACCTTGCGGTTGAGGCAGGTGTTGTGGCGCTGGGATTCGGTGAAAAAGGGGAGGTTGCAGATGAAAAAGTCTTTCTTGATATATCCGCAATTTTTGTAACCAATACTCTTTGAGTAGTATTTAATATCAATCCTACTATTGTTTTTTCGTTCAATTACGACATCTTGTGGTGAATTATAGTAGATGATTTGCCTAAAACGTGAACTTAGCTGACAGTCTGGTTGTTCACTGTATGAAGCAAAATGTGTTCGGATATAGATTTGTTCAATAGTACTTTGCTTTGTCAAGTCGTCAATCTTTTCCAACACAGTTAAGGTCATAGCTCCGACATCATCGATTCTTAAGGCCTGAATGCGTGTGTTGACTAATCGTTTGATACTGAGATACATCAATTCAGGACTATTGCTGTCAGCTTCAACGATGGAATTGGTAATTGCAAACGGTGATTCAAAGTCTCTTGACAAGGCGGGGAATGTTGCGGGGTCATCAACTAAAATCCCATAATCATTATCAATAAGATAATCAATAATTTTCAAAAAACCTGTTATATTAGGGTTTGATATGTCTGCATAGATTTCATTGATGGAGTTTCTCCGACAACGACTGAATGTGTCACAGAAAAGTTTTGACAAAGGGAGTATTCTTTCCCTCTGAATATCATAAATTACACTTCTATAATAGCCATTCACAAGAATGCAGTTCGCCCATAATCGAAAATACAAAAGGCGACTATCACTCTTCAATTGTTGAAATATGTTTGTAAAAATCATCTGTGATATATTTTGATCCGTTGTTGTATTCAATTGAGATGTCAATTCGCTCACCTGACATCTTTGTTTTCATCGGTTCTAAAACCAACAATGTTATAGGATATTGTCCTTCAAGAATGCTTTTTATTATTCTTTCGTTTCGTATCATTGTTTTGTGGATAAAAATTCGGCGATTTTTTTTTCTAAATAATAGTTACATGGAAAGGACACCATTCCGAATTGCCCTACTGGATTAACTTCAAGGTAGTAATAAATTCCGTTGTTATCTAAAACTAGATCAAGTGAGCCGCAGTTTAAGTTCAATTTGGACATGAGGTTGCATATTTTTATTTCAATAGCGGAGGGTAATTTATAAGGTATCCTTCTGTTGGGTTTTATCTTGTTATATCGTCTGAAGTCGATTTGAGTCTGCTTGTCAAAGGATGAACAGATGGCCATGCTAAAACACTTTCCTTCCATATAAAATGTTCTTATTTCTAAGTTTTTGTCTATTTTTTTTTGAAATAAGCAAGGATAAAAGGAGTTAGGCAGACTATTTATTAATTTAGCGTTAACTTCTGCCGTGTATTGCATATACATTCTTCTCTTTAATTGGATGGGGTGTGGATCTTGTAGGGGCTTCAGTATTAATGCGTCATTTTCTTTTTTAAATTTGATGAGTTCTTCTTTTGTTCCAATGACGGCAGTGTTTGGGATTGATAAACCTACCTCTTTTGCGATAAGGAGTTGGTTGATTTTTCTTGGACGACTTGTTTTGTTGTCGTTGAGCCATTTTGTGTTTTGGAGTCGCAAATGAAGCAGGTCTATGACTGCTGAGTTCTCAGACGCAAAGAAGCGATTTATCTCATGTGACGATTTCCTTTCTTTGTAGAGTTCGCGATACGTAGGCGCGGGAAAACGCCTGAACCAAACACTCTTAATATTGTCCATCTCCAACGAGCTTTCCCTATTTGAAAGTCTAAAACCCTGAAATAAATCCAAAACTTTTTGAATATCTTTGGACGTGTTGATCCGAAGAACATCTTCATTTAAAAATGTCAACCAATCTACAACTTGATTCGTTGAGGAATCTTCATAATTTGAAAGAATCAATATCATTGTCGAAATATTTGTAAATCATAGATTTTAACCCCCACCGTGTCCATCGGAGCCAAAAGCATGTGCTCGCGTCGGGCATTTAATTGATCAATGTTCTCCACCGGCCACAGCATATCTTCCATAACACCATCGCTGTTGAGCATTGCAATGCTTTGAGTCCCATAGAGTTGTGGAAGATTCTGGTTCATTAGGTCACGATCTATCATATAAGCAAGATTTTTCGGATTTGCATTGTCGTTGGCGACCGCTTTTTTTAGTTGTTCGACATATTCATGTAGAAAAGCCGAATCCGCATGTTGCGCAATAATCCAAGCACACAATGCATAGTCATAGCCAACTTTCTCCCAAGTAGGAAAGCCATAGTGATTTATTAGGTCTTTTAATTTTTCCAGATTTTGCGAATCAGTAAAATGAATAATTGTCCACACCGAGTCAACTTCCTCCTTTGATAACGCATCATGGAGAGATTTGCGGCATTGTTGATCGCTTAACTTCAGCATGTACAATTCACGCATGTAATCGGTGAAATTACTCTTTTTACAATTCAGTAGAGATAGTGTATCTAATTGTGGCCAATAATCTTTCTGTTTAATCCACACCAAGTCGGGCTGTTCAAAAAGGCGACAATCCCAGCACTTCCATCTCACTATCCGAAATGCCAATTCTTTGATTTTTTCCTGTTCGTCGCAGGCAATAGCTGCTTTCAGGAATTGAAATAAATCTGTAAATAATGGAATACCATTATAAATAGAATCCATTACACAATATGTTTTGTAAATTGTGTCAGATGTGACCAACTCACTTTGTGTGGTTTTCTTTAACCGACAATATTCTACCCATTCAGGTGTTTGTGCAAATCCAACAATTATGGAAAAAGCAAACAGAGGAAGTGTTACTATTACTTTCATATATTAAAATATTAAGGCTTTTACATATTCATGATTAAAGGGTGACCAATTATTCAATGAAAATATTGACATTTTATTAATTATTGTAAGATACTTCATTGGTCACCCTTAATTAATTACTACTATTTTACCCCCATAAAATAGGGATCTGTGACGAATTCATCATCATAATAATCCTTTGTAATGTCTACTGTGGTTTCGGTAGAGACCACAAGGCCGCTGTCATTTCGTGTGCTTGTTACAGTACTGTATTGAGTATCAATTTCTACCAGTTTGTTTAATCCCCCAACAAACTCTTGAGGATTAGACACTTTCATTTTATTGTATTCTTCTAACAATTTATCTTTTTTCATTTCTTTCAATTTTTTAAATTAAACACAACCCCCCTTTCCCGCGGGGCGTGCCGGCACTTTGCAGGACACTCGGATCTGCCATCCGAAACGGAAAAGTTGTATCTTTGCCGCAGGATTTTTGTGCCATCGCGTGACAAACACCACGATATATGCGACCTGAGGTGCTTGGTGGCAGGGAACATCGCTAAGAGGTCCGTTAACATTATGCGATGCCCCTGCTTGGGCATCTTTCCTTTTCCGCTCCGCCACCGGTCAATTGCACGCCATGGCGGAGCGTTATTCAATGAAGCTGTTCTTGCCCAAACAATAGAGGCTGGCTATGATATTGGATAGTAGGTAAGGTCTCATAGTTGTCCGTACAATCACTGTTTGCTAAATGTTGCTATACGCCGCCGTTTCGCTGAAGAAGAGTCCCGTGAAGGTGAACTGCAGGGTCGTGGTGTCACGATAGACCATCTGCCCGGGGATGTTCAGGAAGATGCGGTTTCCCTTCTCGTCCGTGTAGTTCAGTGAGCGGTCAGGCACGAGGAAGAAGTCCTCCGAAGTCAGATCAAATGTGTCTGTTGTGGTAGCATAAATTTCTGTACCAACCTGCTGAAGCTGGACGGCTGCAGTCCTCAAGCAATCGTCACCTGTACCAATACAATTAACATGAACAAGCTGACCGTACATCATTATACATCCTTTGCAATCTTTACCACTGTGCCCAACAGCTAATGCCAATAGGTGTGTTGAGTTCCCGCTTTTTCCATCATTGGGTATTGCTATCACACGGTTGCGTGTTTGTTCATACGTTGCTGTCTGGTTCTCCTCTTTCTCGCATGCGCCAAGCAACAAGGCCGCGAGCAGTGTCAATGTCAATACTTTTTTCATTGCGCTTTGATTTTGATGTTAATTCATTACTTTTTCGGCGGCAAAAGTACAAACTGTTTAAATACCATCAATCCCCTCACATCGTGAATGTGAACCCCTCGTAATACAAATATGAACCCTTATCCCTTTAGGGGGGGTGGTGTATTGATATTCAGCGTGTTATTTAATTTTTCATCCCCTCGCATATCGTCAAATTTGCGAGGGGATTGTGGGTTTTTTGTGTGAGGGATTGCACAATTGCCGTGTCCTGTGTCGGAAAATTGAGTATCTTTGCCGCCGTTTTCAAAAACGTAATTGGTATGAAGCGAAGGAAAACCGTTGTAACTATTGTGCTGAATGTCTTGTTCTGTGGCATAATGCTTTGGCTTTTTGCCCGTAACTCTTATCTGCGCCCGTTTTCAGGCAGCTATTTCAAGGAAATACTCGCTGGTTCACTGTTGTTAGGGTCATTGTATGCCAATTACTTTCTGCTTTATCCTAAAATCCACCACGACAGGCCGTTTTTCTACTGGTTGGTGATAGTGGTCATGGCTGTGATCATGGGCTTTATCGATCTGGCCATTGCATACAACGGCATTGTATCGTGTAATGCTCAGGTTATTCAATATATTGGTCGCTTCAGGTTCTTCTCAATGATACTGTTTTTTATCATCGGGCGTAATCTTGCAATGAATTTCTTTCCTTTCCTGCTCAGGGAAAGGAAGCATTTCCAACAGTCCTTAGAGAAGGAGGTCAAGGTCGTTTACCAAACAGTCCGAATGTTTGATGTCACAGACAAAAAGAGCAAGTTACATCTGGTCAGCATTGATGATATTTTCTATTGCTACCAGCAGCGAAACAGCACCGATGTCTATATGGTGCAAAATATATGTTATTCCCGGCTTGGATCCATGAAGCATCTTGAACAACTATTCGGAAATAAAGATTTCATCCGTATCACAACCAATGTGTTGGTGCCGTTCCGTTACATCAAAGAGTGTAAGGATAACATGGTGATTATGAAAAAAATGCCATGGGAAGATGAACCCACTGTATTCCATTTGGAACCCAAGACTCAAAAAGAGATTTCAAAAAAGGTGACAGAGGGTGTTCTGAGATATAAAGAAGAGGTTGTTGCCGGGGAGAGAATCCCAAAGAGACCAGCCCGACGAAAAGTCAAGCGGAAACCGGTAACGCCATCGGACGAGAAAGTCAAAAAGGTGCTTTCCTTCATAGAAAGTCACCCGAATTGCAATACGGGTGGAATCATCGCAGGAACAGCAATCCCGCTGAGTACTGTCGAGCGTTGCATTTCCTCACTCAAAAAGCAAGGACTAATAAAACATTCTGGCAGTAAGAGGAATGGCGGTTATGCTATGGTCAAAACCAAACAGAAAACAGAAGGTACAGAACCTCTACAAAAGGTGGGAGCTATTGCCGAAGAAAAGGCTGCAAAGAAGAATCTAGCCAAGGAAACTGTCATCTAAGGAATAGGTTTCTTGCAATTCCGTTACCGTTATGCGGTTTGGCTAACGGATTCGCCCTGTCTGCCATCAAAACGTCGGATGCGCGTGCGAACCGCTTCACGACAACGCCTGGTTGATTTTCTTGGAGGATTCGAGCAGGGCGTTGTACTCCTCGGGGGTGATGTCGATGTAGAAGTAGTAAATCGGGTTCACGGGCTGGCCGTTCTTGATGACCTCGTAGTGCAAATGCGTGCCCGAAGACATACCCGTGGAGCCCACATAACCGATCAGTTGGCCGCGCTTCACCTTTTGCCCGGGTTTCACTGCCGCCTTCGACATGTGGGCGTACAGTGTCTGGTAGGAATAACCGTGATTCAGCAACACGCAGATGCCGTAGCCGGAGCCGGGCTTCTCGCGCGAGACGGTGCCGTCGGCGGTGGCGTAGATGGGTGTGCCCTTCGGGGCGGCGATGTCAATGCCGGTATGGTTGCGCAACGTCTTGAGCACCGGGTGGTAACGCCGTCCGAAACCGGAGGTGATGGTGAACATGTTCTTCAGCGGACGGATGGCCGGGATGGCGGCGAGCATTTCCGCCTTGGAATTGGCGATTTTCTCTAACGTGTCCAGCGAGCGTGTCTGCACGGCAAGCCGTACGGTCAGCTGGTCGGCTTTCTTGTTGGCGGCCTTCAGCAGCGTGTTGGCTTCGGAACGGGAAAGGCTGTCGAAGCGGGTGTCCTCAATCAGCAGCGGGTAACGTTCGCTTGCGGGTACCGGGTCGGCTTCGAACACATTGCGGTAGACATTGTCGTCGCGGTCCTCGATGTCGGCCAGCACTTGCGACATCATGTCAATGCGCGCACTCAGGTATTCGACTTCGTCCTTCAGTTCGTTGTTTTCCTTTTCGAGAATCTTAACTTTCGGGGAATCAATAAAGTAGAAGGCAATCCACACGAAGACGAGCGCAAAGGCCACACCGCTCGCAAACACCCATGCGATACGCTTGAACAGGTGCTTGAAGCTGAGCTTGACCTTCTCGTAGGTCAGCGTTTTCGGGTTAAAATGATAGAAGGACTTCGGCATTCTTCGTTAATTACAACCAATACATATTTGGTCGCCCACCCCGTAGCTGTTGATGTTGCCACTGTTCCGCTTGATGAGGATTTTCAGCTGGATACCGTAACGTTGTGCGATGTAGCGGTAGGTGTCGCCCTCCTGCAGCGTATGGTATTTGACGGAGGATCTCGTGCTCTTCTGTTCGAGGTAAATCACCTCATCCTCAATGGGTTCCGATCCGTCATAGACATCGTTGTAAAGGCGCAGGTTCTTCTCGGTAAGCTGAAGCGCGGTGGCCAGTTTCTGGTAGGTGTCGCCGGCGCGTGCCAGAATGAACTTGGTCTTGTTGTTCTCGTAAACGGGACGGCTGGTATAAGGATAATAAGCTGATTTGTAGGGTACTGTGTAAGGATCCAATACGAAGACGTTCAGTCCGTTCACTTTTTCGGGCTGCGGGGTTTTAGGTTGGGACTCCGCTTCTGGCTCTGATTTCTTTGTTTCCTGTGGTTTTGCCTCGGTTTTTTTCTTCTCGGGCTTTTCCACAATCACTTCAATGCCGTTCACCACCATGGTGTCGGACTTTACGGTGGACTTGGCGGTTTCTGTTTTCGGTTGGGTGGTCTCAGTTTTCGGCTTGGAAGTCTCCGCTTTCGGCTGGGACGTTTCAGTCTTTGGTTGGGCGGTTTCCGTTTTCGGCTGTGTTGTTTCCGTCTTTGTCTGTGTGGTTTCCACTTTCGGCTGGACCGTTTCCGTTTTCGGCTGTGCCGCAGACTGTTTCGTCTCTTCCTGTTTCACTGCGGGGGCAGTTTCTATAGGAGTTGTCGCCGGTTTAGCGGTCACCGGACTGGTTGAGCTAGTGATGCGTTCGGGTTGTGGTTTCTGCATCGCTCGAAGTGCTGTGGTGTCCCCCAATTTCTGCGCCACTTTGCGGTCGTAGTGCATCAGGTAGTATTTTTCGATAATGGAAATCAGCGTGTCGGCGTATTTCGGGTTGCCCGAGAAGCCTGCTTCCAAGAGACCGGTAGCCCAGGAACGGTAGTCGGTGATGGGGTAGTAGAACAGCTTTACGTAGCGGCTGCGGGTGGAGAGGAAGAGCGAGTGGTCGCGGTAGGAATCCGCGTCGGTGGCATACTTCCGGTAGCAGTTCTCCTGTTTTTTGTCGGCTGGGCGGTAATAGGTCTCGCCGGTCCATTCCTGTGTGTGGCACATGATGGCGAAATGGTTGTGGCATTCGCGCACCAAGTCGTTGGTGCCGGCCTGCGATGCGTAGATGGCTTGTGCCAGCGTGATGCTCGCCGGTACCCCGTAAAGTTCCATCTCTTGCATCGCAAGATCTTTATAATCATCAATATAGTCATAAATACGGTCCTCCATCGTGTATTGCGCAAGACCGATGGTGACCAGGCACAAGGCCGCTGCTAAGGTGAATATCTTTTTCATTGTTCCAAAATTATCGTCTTAATAAAATCTGATCCCCAGGGTGAATAACGGAATTTTCATCCAACATATTGTATTTCAGTATATAACGAAGTTGAACCCCGTATCGTTGCGAAATGTATCGGAGGGTTTCGCCCGCCTGCACGGTGTGTACGCGCGCGGCGTTCCCGCGGGCTTTCGCCTCCACGTACACGATCTCATTCTCCATCGGCTCGTCATTGGGACCCGCGTCGTTGAACTTCCGCAGATTGTCGGACAGCACCAGAATGTCCTGCGCAATCTTCTCGTACGTGTCGCCTTTCTCGGCAATGACGAAGTAGGTGTTGTTGTTTTTGAACACTTTCCGGTAGGTGAACGGGCTTTGGTCGGACGGATATTCGCTGCCGATGGCGGTGAACACCTTCTTGCCGCGCTTGTCGGTCGCCGACGGCTTGGACGGCTGCGCAACAGAGCTCGTGGTCTGTGTCTGCGGTTTCGGGGTGGATTGCGTGGTCGCAAGTGACTCTGTGCTAAGGCCTTGCTGGCAGAGGGTGTCCAATCGCGCGATATTGAACCGTTCGATGAGGCTGATGAGGCGGTCGGCATACTGCGGGTTGGTGGCATAGCCGTCCTGCTTCAGCGTCCGCGCCCAAGCCTTATAGTCCATAATGTCCAACTGGAAGAGGTTGGCGTAGCGTTTCCGGGTGGTCAGGAACAGCGAATGGTCTGTGTAAGATTCTGACACAGAGGCGTATTTGCGGAAGCATTCCTGTAGCTCGTCGTCGTCGATGAGGATGGTATCGCCGGTCCATTCGGTGTGGCACTTGATGCCGAAATGGTTGTTACCCTCCACCGCCAGACGGCTTTTGCCGCAGGCGCTCTCGAAGATGCCCTGCGCCACGGTGATGCTGGCCGGAATCTTGTACTCCTGCATCTTCTGTATCGCCACGTCAGCGTACTGGGCGATGTAATCGCGGATGTCTTGCTCGTTGTATTGCGCATACCCCGCTGTCGTAGCGGTCATGACGCACACGAGGCATAGTATTGTTTTTATCTGTTTACCCATCTGGCCCCACACTGCGGCTTTCGCCTTGTGTGGGGTTAATTGCGCTTCGCGCGTTTTGCCTCTTCGAGGCTGCTTAAGGAAGGGTTTTAAAATATTCATTGCCTTATAGTCCTAAACCTTCTTCGACCAGCTTCGTGTAGAATTGTTTAACGTCCAGGCCGCGGCTTTTCAGCTGGGCGGGGATAATGCTCATGGCCGTTTGGCCGGGTATGGTGTTGACTTCCAGGAAGTACGGGATACCTGCCGCTTCGTCGAGGATGAAATCGACACGGACGATGCCCTTGCAGTCGAGTTGACGGAAGACGGTTTCAGCGTACTGGCGCACGAGTTCCTGCATGTCGGGGGCTATCTCGGCGGGCGTGATGAGGCTGTGGCCGACATCGGTGTATTTGGCGTCGTAGTCATAGAATTCGTTGTGGGCGACAATTTCCGTGATGGCGACCATCTGCACGCCGCCGTAAGCGCTGGTGACGCCGCAGGCCAACTCCCGACCGTGAATCATCTTCTCCACAATCAGCTGGTTGTCATACTTTAACGCTTCTGTGAAGGCTTTTTCCAGTTCCTCGCGCCCGTGTACTTTCGTCACGCCCACGCTGGAACCCGAGTTGCAGGATTTCACGAAGCAGGGATAGCCGCAAACCTCCTCGATGCGTTCCACATCAATCGGGTCGCCGGCATAGAAATGCAGCGACGGGGCGATGGGGATGCCCAACTGTGCAACGGCTAAATTGCAGTAGAACTTGTTGAAAGTCAGTGCCGACGGGAAGCTGGTGCAGCCCACATAAGGTTGCCCGACCATCTCGAAATAGCTCTGCAACTTGCCGTTCTCGCCGGGCGTGCCGTGGATGGCGATGAACGCAAGGTCGAAGGTGATTTTCCTGCTGTCTATCGTCAGCGAGAAATCGTTCTTGTCAATCTGGAAAACCCGCCCGTCAGGAGCCGTGTAGTGCCAGTCACGACCCTTGAAATGAATGAGATACGGTTCAAAAAGCGACTTGTCCAACTGTTGGAAAACGTTGTCGCCCGACCTCAGGGAGACCTCATATTCACCCGAGTCTCCGCCCGCTATTACTGCAATCTTATACATAGTTATTCAATATTATATGCAAACTGCAAATATAGCGTTATTCCGGGTGGAATTCTTGAAATCGGAAAATCTTTTTTAACAGCTCATTGTGAGTTATTCAGCCATCTGTTGGGCGTTGTAAAAACGGTAATATTCACCCTGTTTTGCCATCAGTTCGTCGTGGGAACCGATTTCCACAACCTGGCCTTCCTTGAGGAACAGAATCTTGTCGGCGAAGCGTATCGTACTGAGTCTGTGGGCGATAATGATGCCCGTATGTTGTCGGATGTAGGGCATCAGGGCCTCTTGGAAAAGGAGTTCCGATTCGTTGTCAAGGGCGGACGTGGCCTCGTCAAGGATGAGGACCTGCGGGTTGCGGAGGAGGGCGCGGGCGATGCTGATGCGCTGCCGCTGTCCACCGGAAAGTCGCGTGCCTCGGTTGCCAACCGTCGTTTCGTAGCCGTCTTCAAGCTCCATGATGAACCCGTGGGCCTGGGCCATCTTCGCGGCGGCGATCACCTGCTCCTCCGTGGCGCCCTCCACCCCGAAGGCGATGTTGTGGTATACAGTGTCGTCGAACAGCATCACATCCTGGCTGACAATGCCGAACAAGTCGCGCAAATCGCGCAGGGCGTACAGGTTGTGGGGAACGCCGTCGATGAGAATCTCTCCGAAATGGATGTCGTAAAGTCTTGACAGCAAATCCACTAACGTCGATTTTCCGCTGCCAGAAGGTCCCACAATCGCCATGGTCTCGCCTTTGCGTAGCGTGAAACTGACGTGCCGCAATATCTCGCAGTCGTCGGCCGCACCAACAGTCCGATTGTAGGAAAAGCTAACATCTTTGAATTCTATACTTTCCTGAAAATCAGTGATATGTTTCGGATTTTCCACGTCTTTAATCTGCTCATCGGCATCGATAACCTCGTAAATGCGGGAGGCGGCGCTCAAGCCCTTGCGTATCTGGTAATAGGTGGTGGCCAGCGATTTGGCGGGCGGAATCATGCGGGCAAAGACCACAAAATAGAGCAGGAAGAGCGAACCGTTGGCCGCGAAACTCTCCGGGAACGCCACTAACCCGATGAGGGAGACGGCTAACGCGGCGAAGATACAGAGAAACTCAATCAACGGAGATCCCAACTCCTTGATTCTGAATATCTTCTTGTTGAGACGGTAGAATTGGAAATTCTCTTTCCGGAACTGTCCGGAGACGTATTCCTGCGCATTGTAGCCCTTGATAACGCGCAATCCGTCCACCGCTTCCTCGAAATAGGCGGTCATGCGGCCGAGCAGCCCCTGCGACATCAGCGAGTAGTTGCGGATGTTTTTCCCGATGACGGAGAGAATCACCGCCATCAGTGGCAGGATAAGGAGCGTGACGAGCGTAAGTTTCGCGCTGATGGCAAACAGGGTGACAAGGTAGCCAACCATCAGGAACGGGTCGCGACAAAGCGTTAGCAATGAGGAGATTATCGTCCATTCCACCTCCAACACGTCGGCACCCATGCGGCTTACCATGTCGCCGGCGCGCTGCTCATCGTAGAACGACAGGGGTAGCCGGATGAGTTTGCGGTAGAAGTCATCGCGGAGGTTGGAGAGGATGCCCGAGCGGATGTGCGAGAGCCAGTACATGCCCGCATAGCGGAAGAGGTTCGACAGGAGGGAGAGCAGCACCATGGTGCCGGCGATGAAGAGCAGCGCGGAGGCCTGTCCGTGGCGCTCAATCACGTTGTTCATTAAATAATAAAAGGTGTCGATGAGGTACTGTGCCGAAAAAGAGAAGGCGGGGCGGACGGTCACGGGGTCCACCTGGCGGAAGAGCACCTGCAGGAACGGCACTAAGAGGGTGAGCGTAAAGATGGCGAAAAAGGCGTATAGAAGTTGTGCTACAAGAATCAGTACAATCTGCAACTTGTAGTTTTTCAAGTACTTGAGAAGTCTGACGAGATAGTCCATACTATTGTTCGGGTTCCTCATGTTTGGATTCCTCTTGTCCGGAATCCTCTGGTTTGGAATCCTCTGTTTTCTTGTTCCTGTCGAGGTTCAGGAATTTGGGCTTCTTCTTGAAGACAAAAATGCTGTTGAGCACATAGCCCAGAAAGCCGACCGGGATGGCGGTGATGGCACCGGCGAGGTAATTGTCGATGTGACATTTCTCCAACAGCCAAATACCGAGACTGTTACAGAGCCAGCACACTACGTAGACCATAATGAACTTGAACAGCCGGCTTTTGTCTTTATTGTTGAAAACCAGTTTACTGTAGGTTGTGAAATTGAACAGGATGCCGATAATGTAGCCGATTAGCGAGGCGAGTATGTAAGGGTTTGGGATGTGGGTGAGGTTGATTAGCCAAAGGAGCCCGGCATAGACACACCACCCGAACGCTGTGTTCAGGATGGCGACCAGCACAAAACGGATGAACTGCGGGTCGAAAAACCGTTTCAAAAAATCCTTAATCACTATTCAACATTAAGGCGGCAAAAATAAAAAAAAATGACATACGGGGGATAAGGAAAAAAGAGTATATTTGCACCCCAAAATTTACCACGATGGAAGAGAGAGAATTGCACCGTCAATTTAAGATCAGAATCTCGGGAATTGAACTCGGAAAGCATTGTTTCTCAATAGATTGTGATAAAGAGTTCTTTGACCTGGCAGGCATCGACAAGTTGCTGGACGGCCGTTTGAATTTGCGGATTGAAATGGAAAAATCTGAAAAAATGGTCGATTTCAAATGCCACTTCGAGGGCGAAGTCACGGCCGAATGCGACCGTTGCCTGGAGCCCGTGACCTTGCCGATGGCCTTCGACGAACGGCTTCTCGTGAAGCTCGTGACGGAAAATTACCGCTCGGAGGAGGAACAGGAGGACGAAATTTGGATGATGGACGAGAACACGTACGAAATCGACCTCTTCCACTTCGTCTATGAGAGCATCGTGCTGGCACTGCCCATCCGCATCGTGCATGAGGATGACGCGGACGGCAACCCGACCTGCGACCCCGAGGTGATGCGCCGCCTCGAAGGAACGGATGAAGATACTGCCGACAAAGAACAGGAAACCGATCCCCGCTGGGATGCTTTGAAGAACATCAAACTGGATTAATAACAATAAAAACGTAAAGATATGCCACATCCGAAAAGAAGACACTCCGCGATCCGGAGAGACAAGAGAAGGGCCAACGACTTCATCACCGCACCGAACCTGACGACGTGCAGCCACTGCGGCGCAGCCATCCTGCCGCACCGCATCTGCCCCGAATGCGGTTACTACAGAGGCAAACAGGCCATCGAAATCGGCAACGCTGCCGAGTAACAAACTGACAGATATTGTCAATCAAAAACAGAACGGATGACATGAGCAATCGTGTCATCTTTTTGAGTTTATAGCATTATGGAAATCGTTTTCGCCACCCACAACCAACATAAGACCGAGGAGGTCAGGGCCATCCTCGGAGCGGACTACCGCATCCTCAATCTGCCGGAACTCGGTTGCCCCGACATTCCGGAAACCGCTGACACGCTGAAAGGCAATGCGTTGCAGAAAGCGCAGTATGTCGCCGACCATTACGGTCGCAACTGCTTTGCCGACGACACGGGACTGGAGGTTTTGGCTTTAGACGGTCGTCCGGGCGTCTATTCCGCCCGCTATGCCGGCGAGGGCTGCTCCTATCAGGACAATGTGCTGAAACTGTTGGGTGAGATGCAGGGTGCCGCCGACCGCCGCGCCTGTTTCAAGACAGTCGTCGCGCTCATCCTCAACGGGAAGACCTACTTCTTCGAAGGTCGCGTGGACGGCATTATCCTGCCCGAACAGCGCGGCACCGACGGCTTCGGCTACGACCCGGTGTTCCTCCCCGACGGCTACGACCAGACCTTCGCGGAGATGAGCCCGGCCACCAAGAACAGCATCAGCCACCGCGGCCGCGCCATACAGCAGCTCGCCGCGTTCCTGATGGATTGCGGAAAGTGATTTGTTGCGGAAAAGCGGAAAGGTGCGGAAACAATCTTTCCCACCAGCTGCCGCTCACAGTTCACTGATCACAAATCACTGATCACAAATCACCGATCACATCATTAATCACCACTGGGAAGTACTTGTGTTCCAGCTGGTGGATTTTCGTTTCGACCGTTTCCAACGTGTCATCGGGTTCGGCGTGGAAGGCGAACTGGTTGATAATCTTGCCGGTATCAACACCTTCATCCACGAAATGGATAGTGATGCCGAAGACTTTGACCCCGTAGTTGAAGGCATCGGCGATGCCGTGTGCGCCCGGGAAAGAGGGCAGCAGGGCGGGGTGCAGGTTGATGATGTGCATGGGGTAGGCCTCCAACAGCGTAGGCCCGATAATGCGCATATAGCCGGCCAGCACAATGTACTCGACCTGGCGTTTGCGGAGTTCAGTCAATACGGCCTGCTCGTAGGCGGCCTTTCCGGCATAGTCCTTCGCACAAAAAGTGAACGCGTCAATGCCGGCGGCACTGGCGCGTTCCACTGCTTTGCTTGAAGGATTGTCGGATACCAGAAGGGCGATTTCGGCGTTCAGCGTCTGCTGTTTGACGGCCTCAATGATGGCCTGGAAGTTGGAGCCGAAGCCGCTGGCGAAAACGGCAATCTTCTTCATAGATTAGTGTTTGTCGGGGCATTTGCCATCCTTTTTGCAGCCTTGTTCTTTCTGGCAGCCTTGTTCTTTCTGGCAACCTTGGTCTTTGTGGCAGCCGGGCTTGTTGCCGCCTTTGCAGCCACCGCAGCAGCCTGCAGCGTCGAAAGCGGCCTTTCTGTCATCGAGGGAAAGCTTGTCCCAGTTGAGCATGGCGGCCTCGAATTGGGCTTTCTTCTCTTCCTGGGCTTTCTTCATGGCCTGCATCTCGTCGTATTTGGCCTTGCGCTGGTCGAGCAGCTCGGCTTTACGCTCGTCGGTGAGGTTCTCCCAGTTCTGCCAATCCTCGGCAGCCTTCTTGCAGGCTTCCATCTCGGCCTTCTGCTCCTCGGTCATCTCCTCGCAGCAGGGAGTTTCGGTTTGGGCCTCGGTGTTCTCCGCCGTTTGTTCGGCGGGCTTGTTGTTGCAAGCGGTGAACATCAGACAGCATGCAGCTGCCAACATAATGAACAGTTTCTTCATTTTTTTCAATTTTAAGTTTGTTTCAACTAATTTTAATTACGGCGGCAAAAATAGTTTTTTTTCGAAAGGGGGCGCTGTTTAAAATTCTTAAAAATCATGAGGAGCCAACCCCGTCCCCTTTGGAGTGTCTGGATTAAGGGTATATACGTCTCGACTCATGCGTATATACGTCTTGGCGAATTCCTATATACGTCTCGGCTCAGTCGTATATACGCGTTGGCGGATGCCTGTACAGGCGTTGGCGGATGCCTGTGAGAGTGGGGTTCATGGTGCGAAAACTACTAATTAATCACCGCTCCACCACCTTCCAGCTCTCGACGCGCCGCGTCTCGGAGGAGAAGTTCACCCCGATTTTGTAGAGCTTGCGCGGGTCGTGGACGAAGGGCAAGGCGTACTCCCTCTTCTCAATCTGTGCCAACGCCTCCTCGACGGATTTGTCCAACTTGAACTCGAAGAGGTAGATGTAGTCGGCGGTCTGCACCACCATGTCCATGCGGCCGTCGGAAGTGTGCCGCTCGGTCTCCGTGTAGAAGCCCAACATTTGGAAGATGAGGCTCACGGCATTGTGGAAGTAGAGCTCCGCGTCTCCGGCGATTTGGTAGTCTTGGTTGGCGAACAGGGACTCGAGACGTGCCATGAACTTCAAGGGCTCCCCCGCCTCTATCTCTTGCACGAAGTTCATCACAAACAGACCGGTTTTCTCTTTTCTGAGCGGCACGTAGTATGGGAACAGGAACAGGTTAAACCCGCGTTCCACCTCTTCGTTCGGGAATCCGAGCTGGTAGGTCCGGAAACGTGCGTTGTAACTCTTGATGGTGAGATAGCCGCTTTGGTAGAGCAGCGGAATCGGAGTGGTGTCGATGGCATCCAAACTCCCGAGCAAATCCGCCGTTACGTTTTCGCGGGTGAGCTGCTCCAGGTCGTAATTATTGCGTTTCAGAACTTCCACCAGGAACGTGGGCGTGCCCGACTGGAACCACTGGTCGCCGAACTCCTGACTGTCCATCGCATTCAACAGACTGAAAGGATTGTACATTCCTGTGCCGTTCTTGCTGAAATGGTAGCCGTCGTATTGCTTTTTCAGTTTCTCATA
>JAFPVR010000091.1 GCA_017395245.1 Bacteroidales bacterium
AACGAGTTTTGCTACAAGTTCAACCGAATGTATTTCGGAGACAGGCTGTTTGACAGGTTAATGCTTGCCTCTATTTCATACAAGCCAACGTTCACCCACCGCAGGTATGGGGCTGGGGGTGAATGCGGATAATCATTTAACATAATATCTAAAGAGTATCGTTTTGAAGATTATCGCGGCCCATTAGTTTACATGCTGACACTCAACGGTAGGGAACCGTCGCCAAAAGAGTTCTGCCTGAAATTCCGCCGCAATGGCCGTATCCATGAGTTACATCTTGCAGATTTGACACAGGGCAAGAATTCAACGCCAAAAGAAAATCTCAAGCACTTATCCGCGCTTTGGAATATCATTGAGGAAAATTTCCAGCTTGATAAAGATTACGACGTGGAATACCAAATGAGCGCCCGCAATGCGATATTCGGATAAGTTTCTGTGGAGGCATCTGCGTCTCGCAGATGCTCATCATCAACTGCGAGACGCATTTGTCTCCATATATTCAATTCTCAGCGAGTTATCGTAAAAGTCTTAAGTCTCAAGTCTTAAGCCTAAAATGTCCTATAATTTATATTATGTTAAATAGGATATATGAAACCCTCTCCTATGATTAACAGATAAGAACAACACAGATGTAAAGCTGAAAAATACTATTTTTGCGCGGTAAAATAAAATGACAGTTTTATGGTAGACTCTAATCATAATAATGAAGAAACAAGAGAATATGTCTCGCAGATTAATGTGCACGGTCTCAAACTTGTGGAACGCCAATATCTGCTGCCGTTCATCCTCATTACCTCGTTGTTCGCGTTGTGGGGATTTGCCAATGACATCACCAATCCGATGGTGGCGGCATTCCAAACGTTAATGGAGCTCAGCGCGGCGAAGGCTTCCCTCGTGCAGTTTGCCTTCTACGGCGGCTACGCCACGATGGCCATCCCGGCAGCCCTCTTCATCCGCAAATTCTCCTACAAGAAAGGCATCCTCCTCGGACTTGCCCTCTATGCCGTCGGTGCGTTCCTCTTCATCCCCGCCGCCGCCTACCAGAAATTCTCCTACTTCTGTCTCTCGCTCTACATCCTCACCTTCGGACTTGCCTTCCTCGAAACCACCGCGAGCCCCTTCATCCTGTCGTTAGGCCGCAAGGAGAACGCCACCCGCCGCCTCAATTTCGCACAAGCCTTCAATCCCATGGGCTCGCTTTGCGGCATGTCCGTGGCCTCCCTCATCGTGCTGCCGAACCTCTGGTCCGACCGCCGCGATGCCACTGGCAACATTATCTTCCCCACCCTCCCCGACTCCGAAAAGGCCGCCATCCGTCTCCACGACCTCGCCGTGATCCGCGATCCCTACGTCGCTATCGGCCTTGTAGTTCTTATCATGTTGATAGTCATCGCGTTGGTGAAGATGCCGGACACCACCGGCAAAGGCGAAAAACAAAACAGCGTACGTCAGACCCTCGCCAACCTTTGGCGCAACAAAGTCTATCGCGAAGGTGTTTTTACCCAAATTTTCTACGTCGCCGCCCAAATCATGACCTGGACATTCATTATCCAATATGCTGACAATCTTGGAATTAACAAAGCTACAGCGCAGAATTACAACATCGTGGCCATGATTCTGTTCCTCTGCGGACGATTTATCTCCACTTTCCTGATGAAATACGTGAACGGCCGGAAACTGTTGGCCATTTTCGGGGTTTGCGCGGGGCTTTGTGCATTGGGAGCCGTCCTTATCGTCGGCATGCCGGGACTCTACTGTCTGGTGGGCATTAGCATTTTCATGAGCCTGATGTTCCCGACGATTTACGGTATCGCGCTGGAAAACGTCTCCCTGCAAGACTCCACGCTCGGCGCGGCCTTCCTTGTGATGGCCATCGTGGGCGGCGCGCTCATGCCCCCGTTGCAAGGCAGAATCATCGACTGCGGTACCATCCTTGGCCACCCTGCCGTCAACGTCAGCTATGCCCTGCCGCTGTTCTGCTTCGCAGTGGTGACTCTTTACGGCATCCGCTCCTACAGACGCACGAAAAACGAAAGTCCGGTAGCGTAGTTTCCTGTTTGTCAGTCGTTTTTCAACATATCCCGCAATAGTTCGTCAATATACGACTGCACCGGGATAAAACTCCAATATTTAACCGTTTGGTAACATTCCAGGGCCTTATGGTAATCCTGCGGCACGCCTTTGCCGTGATGATAGAGCACTCCTAACCGTAAAGTACACTCGAAATTGCCAATTTCGTCGCCTTTCGCGTACCACGCGGCGGCCTGAAAATAGTCCTGCCGCACGCCGTTGCCCTTCTCGTAACATTCGCCCAACAGCAGGCAGGCTTCCGCGCTCTCCTGGTCGGCGGCCTCGCGCAGCCACCAGAACGCCTCTTCGTAACTTTGGGTGTCGCCACGCTCCAGACAAATCTCGGCCAACGCCACTTGCGACGTCTCGTCCCCTTGCCGGGCGGCCAATCGGTACCATTTCACGGCCTCCTCGAGATCACTCTTCCCTAAGATGGAATGGCGGTAGTTGCAGCCCAGAACGCGCTGCGCCTCCATATTTCCGTTCTCTCCTGCCCGGAGATACCACTTCAACGCCTCCTCATGGTCCTTGCAGACACCGTCGCCGCTTTGGTAACGTTCGCCCATTTTGTACTGGGCTTCGGAATCGCCACACTCAGCAAGCGCCATCTCGTCAAGCGCCTCTTCGGAGGCATTCTCGTCGTTAACATTATGCCCGTAAAGGAGCACCTGGTGCGACAGCATATCCTCTAAATGTGCCAACTTGGGCCGGTAGTGCTGGGGATACCGTTCGGCGAGGAGCCGGTAAATCTCCACCGCCTCCGACATGGCCTGCATCGCACGTTTTGCATAGCACAGCCGGAGGAGCATCCCGCCATAAACAAAAGAGGTGTCGGCCCAAAGCGGCAACGCGGCATCCGGATCCTCGGCAGCCAACAGCCGACAGATCTCCAATGCCTCCGAGAAAACTGACTCCACACTGGGATCGCACTCATACCAGTAAGATTCGGACGGAATGTATTCCGACTCGTATATTTCTTGTCTATTGGACTTATATACAAGCACCTGAGCGTATCCTCGAAGCGTGAGAACCAACGACGGCAGAGTGTTTTCCGGATCCTCTGCGACCTGCTCACGCAACATAGTGAGCACCTCCTCGTAAATCCTGATACTTCGGAGTTCCATAAGGTGGTCGTCCAAAAAATGGGCATATTCCGTCATCAGGCCGACCAATGCCATCTTCGGAAGACAGCTACGACCGCAGGTGACGCAGGTTTTGTAGATGGAGAGGGCTTCCTGTTTCCAGTCGTCGGGGGCATCCACACGCAGAAGCCGCAACCGCAGCAAGGCTTCCCCAATGAGGCTCTCCCCTGTCGCGCAGTCGCCTTCGCGGGCGGCCTTCCGCAATTCCTTCTTGATTTCCGGCAGTGTCAGGACGGTCATTGCCGCCTCGTGCGCCCCGTGCCAGAAGAGCTCCTCCGCCTTCTTCCATCGGGGACCCGCCGTGGACCGCGACATCTGTGCGACCACTAAGGCCGCATCCGTCAGTTTGTCGCCCAGATCGGTCAGCGCCTTCATTTCACGGTTCACGCTTTCCTGCCGGAGTGTCTCCTCGGTGTTTCCGGCTTTAGGATCGCCAAGTTCCCGTCCCGAGAGGAAATCGTCTAACAGGGAATCCATCCCATAGTCCTTCTCCTCGGCCTGCCGCACCTTCTCCATGATTTTGCGGTAGCCCGAAGATTTGTACACAAAGGGCAGATTATTCAACGGGAGAGTCGGGATGCCGTATACCGTCAGCCAGTCCTTCTCCACCGCAAGCATGTCGTAATAGAGGTCGTTCAGCGCGGTCTGCAATTGCAGTACGAACTGCACCGCGCGGGTTTCCACATCCCCGGAGAGGCGGAAGCGGATGGCGTCGTATGTTCCGTCGCCCCACCCCACCCTGCCGATGTGCAGTCCGCGCGGCCCAACCGCCTCGTTGAGCTGTTCCACGAGCAGCTCAATCAGCGTCCGCTCATCGGGCAGCTCATCGTGGGGTTCTATGTCGATGATAAGGGTGCGCATAACGCCATATTATGACGTCTCTACAGCCGTATTTTTCGGAACATGCGGTTCCAGCGCACCTTGCCCTTGTCGCTCCAAGTCTTGAACTTGTCAATGGAAAGCCACACAACGGAGGCCTTGCCCACGATGTGGTCCTCCGGCACGAAGCCCCAGAAACGGGAGTCGGCGGAGTTGTGGCGGTTGTCACCCATCATGAAATAGTAGTCCATCGCGAAGGTGTAGGTCGTGGCGGGCTGTCCGTCAATGATGACTTTGCCGTCCTGCACCTGCAGGTCGTGCCCCTCGTAGTTGTGGATGACCTTCTCGTACAGGGCGATGTTCTCGGGCGTGATGTCCACCGTCATGCCCTTCTTCGGGATGACCAGCGGACCGAAGAAATCCTTGTTCCACTTGTAGTTGCTGTCGTGCGGGAAGATGTCGGGCTCGTAGACACCCTCGTCGTCGCTAATCAGCTGCACGTTATAGCCCTTCTTTTCAATAAGCTGCTTTTGCTCGGCATTCAACCGGTAGACGTAACGGCTGATGTCCACCTGCTGCATATCCTCTTCGTTGATGTTCAGGCTTTTACGCTCCTTCTTGGAGAGTTGCAAACCGTTGGGGTGCGATACAAGGTACATAAACTGGATGCGATCGGGGTTCACCGCCTTCTGCCCGTTGATGTAGACCTGGCAGTCGCGGACCTCCAATTTGTCGCCGGGGATGCCGATGCAGCGTTTCACGTAGTTCTCGCGCTTGTCGACGGGACGTGCGATGACCTTGTACTCGCTCCAAACCGCCTCCCTACCCTTTCCGGGATAATAGGCGCCGGGGTATTTGAGCCGTATCTGCTGGATGTACTCCGGCGGATAGTGGCGGAAGAGGTTGCCCTTCTCCGCATCGGAAGCGGCGGGGTTGAGCATGGCCTCGAACTCACGCACGATGGCGTAGTAACTTTCCGCCTGCCGCTCCACCACCACGGTGTCGCCGTCGGGGTAGTTGAAAACCACCACGTCGTTGTTGCGTACGGGCTTGAGGGCTTTGCCGCGGATGTAGGGCAGCTTGATGATTTCCGAATAGGACTTGACCTCGGTCTTCGGCAGCTTATTGTGAATGAACGGCACGGCCACAGGGGTCTGCGGCACACGCACACCGTAGGCTATCTTGCTGACCGACAGGAAGTCGCCAATCATCAGCGAGCTCTCCATGGAAGAGGTCGGAATGGTATAGAGTTCGAACCAGCAGGAACGGATGATGTAGGCGGCGGCCACCGCGAAAATCAGCGCATCGCCCCACGAGCGCGCGGAAGTCTTCTTTGGCCGCTCCAAATTCTCCGGCGTTACGTAATGTTCCTTCTTCGAAAAGCCTAACCACGGCAGGTAAAACGGGAAAAACATCGTGCCGAGAATCAGCGGCACATAGCTGTATTTGTTGAACTGCCGGATGGTCTCCCAAATCATGTAGAAGAACATGAAGATGCCGAGATACGGAATCAGGAACAGCAACATCCACCACCATTTCCGCCCAATGACGACCTTGATCCACAACCAGATGTTGTAAAACGGGATAAGCGACAGCCACGGCTTGAGCCCAGCCTTTTTGAAGATGCCCCACATTCCGACCTGCCAGCCGAGGAAGGAGACGATGAGGATGACGACTAATGCGGTTTTCGATATAAACATTTCTTTGAATGGTTATTGGTTATCGTTCTACACCCCCCGGCCTAGCGGCCACCCTCCTAAAGGGGGGATTGGGGACTTTCGTTTATTCGTGTTTTAATGCTATCGTTTCTTCGAACCGATACACGCCAGCGGGTTGATCCACGAGCCATTCGGCGGCGTGGACGGCACCGAGGGCGAATCCCTCGCGGCCGTGGGCGGTGTGACGGATTTCAATGTCATCCTCGGGAGAAGACCAGGTCACGACGTGCGTGCCGGGCACCTCGTCCTCGCGGATGGCCGTAACGGGCAGCACTACGCGGGTATGGTCGCAGGGAGTGAGCTTCCACTCCTGCAGAGCCTCCACCTCGCGGAGGATGTCCTGCGCGATATGGATGGCGGTGCCGCTCGGGGCGTCTTTCTTGTGGATGTGGTGCGTCTCCTCCACAGCAGCCGTGTAACGTTCCTGCGTGTTCATCAGCTTCGCCAACAACTGGTTGACTTTGAAGAAGATGTTGACTCCGATACTGAAGTTGGCGCCATAGACGAGTCGCCCGTTGTGTGCGGCGCAGAGGGGCTTCACTTCGTCGAGGCGGTCGAGCCAGCCGGTGGTGCCCACCACAATCGGCACGTTCGCCTCGAAGGCGCGAGACATGTTCGGCACCGCCGCCGACGGTTCGGAGAAGTCAATGGCGACATCTGCCTTCTTGAAGTCATCGGCAAAGGTCTGCCAATCGGCCTCCGTGTCAATCACGGCGACGATTCCGTGGCCGCGCTCGCGGAGCACCCGCTCCACGATGTGGCCCATTTTCCCGTATCCTAATATTGCGACGTTCATTTCTGTTCTGTTCTATTCTGTGATGTTTTCATTATTTCCCTGTTGTAGAGACGCAAAATTTTGCGTCTCTACGCAAGGTTATTCGTCTCTACAAACGGTGTTTATCTTCCTAACGCCTTTTTCACGGCCTTCTCAATCTCCTCGCCGCGCAAATCGCGGGCAATGATTTTCCCATCCTTGCCGATGAGCAGAATCTGCGGGATGCCGTCAACGCCATAGACATCGGTGGCGTTGCGGGTGGGGTCGGTCAGCTGGGTCCACGTCATGTTCATGTCCTTAATGGCCTTGGCCTGCCCGTCGGGCTTGTCCCACACGTTGAGGCTCACCACCACGAAGTCCTTGCCACCGTATTGCTCATGAATTTTCTTGATGTTGGGAATCTCGCGACGGCACGGTGCACACCAGGAGGCCCAGAAGTCGATGAGGGCAACCTTATCCTTGATAACCTTGCTCAACTTTATCGGCTTACCCGTCTTATAATCTGTAAGATCAAGGTCTATGAACGGTTTTCCGGCAGCCGTGTGGCTCAGAATCTCCATCTTAGACAGTTTCTGCACTAACGGCTGGTAAGAAGTCACCGCCGGCGAGGCCCCATCAAGCAGTTCGATAATTGTCTCATAGTCAGCACCATCATAGTCTATCAGCATATCCATCGTCAATGCACTTATGGGGTTGTCCTTGTTTCCCTTGTAAGATTCTATCACGTAGGCAATTAATCCTTCATAGCACCTTGAAGCTTTCTCTTCAAGTTCCCCAAGTACATCGGCTGGTGTGTTCGTAGCCTCGTTCATTTGGCGATAGTAGGCATTGATGACACTCACTTCGTAGCGGCACTTCTTCGCAATCTTGTTATACCGGTCATTCAGCAGGGTGCCGGAAAGCGAATCCGTCACTAAGTCGGCGTAAATGTCACCCGGTTCCGCAACGATGCTCAGGAAATAGTAGCTGCGGGGATTGCTGTTCTGCGGATCAGTCTTCAGCATGGCCGCGAACGGCTCCTCCACCTCGATATTGAGCGTAAAGACACTGTCCACAATCTTTGTGGAAGCCAGTGCCTTGCCGGTGTTCATATCCAGTACGGCGATGTTCTTGCCCTGCAGCTCAGGCACGGCCACCCGGCCCGTGATGCGGCAATTCTGGGCGATGCCCCAGGAGACTATCGTCATACAGATCGCCAAACTCAAAATTCTTTCTATTCTATTGCGTTTCATATCGTTATTGTTTCTTCATTGTCAGGCCTTACCACCCCGCCCTTCGGGCACCCTACTCCCCTCCTCTGGAGGGGTGGCCGATAGGCCGGGGTGGTTGAGGGGAACGGGGCTTCGACCGTTGCATTATTCTTCATTCATCATTCAGCATTCATCATTTAAAAGACAAGGCCAGGCTGACCCCGTACGAAGGCGAGGTGTTGATCGGGTTGGGCAGCACCATCGGGCTCCAGTAGAGCGAGAGGTCGTCGGAGACATCGAAGTAGTAGAGATGGGCATCCACCATGGCGTCGATAAAGTTGAGGGTGTAGATAATGGCGGTGGCGGCAATGCAAATCTCCATGTTGCGCTGGGAGGTCTGCTTCAAGGCGAGGATATTCTCAGTAGGTATGTCGGCGAGGCTGGGAATCAGCAGCTCGGTGTTGCCGTCGCGGCGGTTGATGAACTCGCGGCGGTAGAGCATCATGTCGGTGGCGTACTTGGTCAGGAAATAGCACGAAGCGTCCAAAAGCCCATAGACAATGGGCACTTTCCAATACTTTTTGTTGTAAATCTGACCACCTCCGGGAATGATGGACCAGAGGATGGCCGCCGTGGGGCTGTGCTTGGCCACCTGCACGGAATCCTGCGCCTTCACGCGCGAGGTGTTTTTGGTGTTAATCTCCTGAGAATACGCAAACAGACTCATACAGAGCAGGATAACTATTGTAAGAATCTGTTTGAGCTGTTTCATAAGGGGAATGTAGTTGGTTTCAGGTTTCAGGTTTCAGGTTTCAGGTGGAACAGTAGATTTCGTGATTTTCGAACGGACAACCAACGAGGAAAAGTCTGTTTTATTGCAGGAGATCCAAAATATGTTTCAGTTCATCATCGGAGGTGAAGGGAATCTGGATCTGGCCCTTGCCGGAGATGTCCTTCTTGATGTTCACCTTCGTGTTCAGCTTCTTGGAAATGGCAGTCTGGGCGGCACGCACCTCGTCCGACAGCGTGATCTTCACCTTCGACTTCTTGTTGCGCGCCCCTTCCAACGTCTTCTTCACCAACGTCTCAGTCTGCCGCACCGAAAGCTGCTCGTTCACAATCTGTTGCACAAGCTTGGCTTGCACGTCCTCGTCCTCTACGGGCACGAGTGCGCGGGCATGGCCCATGGAGAGCTGCCCGTCGCGGACGGCAATCTGCGCAGGCGTGGAGAGCTTGAGCAGACGGAGGTAGTTGGATATGGTGGTGTTGGTCTTGCCCACCTTGGTGCCGAGTTCCTCCTGCGTGAGATGGCACTCGTCGATGAGCATCTGGTAGCTCATCGCGATTTCGAGGGCGTTCAGGTCGGCACGCTGGATGTTCTCCACGAGGGCCATCTGGATGGACTGCGCGTCGTCAACGGTGCGAACGAAAGCTGGAATCTCCGTCAGGCCGGCTATCTGGGCGGCGCGAAAACGGCGCTCACCGGAGATAAGCTGGTACTTGCCGTTGCCCACGGGGCGCACCGTCACCGGCTGGATGAGCCCGTAGGTGACGATGGATTTCGCCAGCTCCATCAGCGACTCCTCGTCGAACTGGGTGCGCGGCTGGTAGGGGTTCGCCTCTATCGAGTCGATATGGATGTTCGTGTTGCCGCTCACCACCTGGGCGTTCTCCTTGCGCACGGGAATGTCGATGTTCCCGAGCATCGCTTCCAAGCCCCGGCGGGCGGGTTTTTCGTTCTTGTTCATTTTATCAATGGTTATTGGTTATAGGTTATTGGTTATTGACGCTATACGCCAACAATCAATTATACGGTGTAGCCGTTCTTCAGCAGGAACTCCTTGGCGAGGTTCATGTAGTTGACGTGGCCCACGGACTTGATGTCATAGACGGCGATGGGAACGCCGTAACTGGGTGCTTCACTGAGCCTTACGGTACGGTTGATGACGGTGTCGAACACGATGTCGCGACAGTGGAAACGCACGTCCTCATAGACCGCGTTGGCCGACTTGTAGCGGTTGGTGTACATGGTCATCAGGATGCCCTCTATGGAGAGTTCCGGGTTCATGTTGGACTGCACGATGCGCACGGTGTTGAGCAGTTTGCCGAGTCCTTCGAGGGCGAAATACTCACACTGCACGGGGATGATCACCGAATCGGAGGCCACCAAGGCGTTGAGCGTCACCAATCCGAGCGACGGGGCACAGTCGATGAACAGAAAGTCGTAGTCATTCTTCACGTCGGCGAGGGCGTCGCGCATGCGGTACTCGCGGCGGTCGTAGGCAATCATCTCGATTTCCGCGCCCACAAGGTGGATGGTGGCGGGCAGCAAGAAGAGGTTCGGGGTACTGGTCTCCACTACGGCCTCCGACGCCATCTTGCCGTTCACGATGCAGTCGTAGATGCTCAGGGTGTCGTCGTCGGGATAAACACCCACGCCGCTCGACGCGTTGCCCTGCGGGTCAGCGTCGATGAGTAGCACGCGGAAGTCGAGCAAAGCCAACGAGGCCGCGAGATTCACAGCCGTCGTTGTCTTACCCACCCCACCCTTCTGGTTTACGATGGATACTATCTTCCCCATTATAATGAAAGGTCTATGTCGTCGAAGGAAATACCGAGGTCCTCGTCCATCTCTTCCTGTTTCTCAAACCCGTCGTTCTCGAAGAAGTTGTCCTCCGCGGGCACGGTGCCGTCCTCGATAAAGCCAATCACACCGGAAAGCGCGTTCTGGAATTTCTCGAAGTCCTCCGGATAGAGGAATATTTTGTGCTTCTCGTAGAAGAAGTTGCCGTTGTCGGCGTTGAATTTGCGCTTGCTCTCCGTGATGGTGAGGTACATCTCCTCGTTGCGGCTCTTCTTCACATCGAAAAAGTAGGTTCTTTTCCCGGCCTTCACTGCTCTTGAGAGCACTTCATTTCTGTCTTGATTTTCCATAATACCTTAACTTTTATTGATTCAAATTCGACCGCAAAATTACGAAATTTCCCAAACGCGGCCCGATCTTTTGAAAATTATTTTCTTTTTTGCACTTTTTGAGGCTGTTTTGTAGTTTGCTGCTGCTTTTGCTGCTGTTGCTTGAGCATCTGCTGTTGCTGCTTCTGCAACTGTTCCATCTTCTGCTCCCAGCGCGATTTCTTGACCGGTTTCTTCATCGTCTCCTGCATCTCGGCACGGAGCTTGTCCTCATTGACGGCCATGCGGAAGATGAACATCTGCAAGAAGGTGACGAGGTTGAAGAGCAGGTAGTAGTACGTGAGGGCGGAAGCGAAGTTGTTGAACATGAACAGGAACATGACCGGCATCATGTACATCATGATGTTCATCATACGCTGCTGGTCCTTGTTGCCCTGCGTGGGAGCCATCAGCTTCTGGTTCAGCCAAGTATAGACAATCGTGGCGATGGTCATCAGCACGGTGAACAGGCTGAGGTGGTCGCCGAGAAGCGGCACACGGTGGCCGAAATCCCAGATGGAATCATACGTGGAGAGGTCTTCGGCCCAGAGGAACGGCTGTTGCCGGAGTTCGTAGGAGGCCGGGAAGAAGCGGTACATGGCGATGAGGATAGGCATCTGGAGCAGCATCGGCACGCAGCCGCCGGCCGGCTTCACGCCCGCGCTGCGGTAAAGTGCCATCGTGGCTTGCTGCTTCTTCATCATGTCCTCCTCTTTCGGATATTTCTCGTTAATGGCCTCGATTTCCGGCTTCAGCACACGCATCTTGGCCGACGACATGTAGGTCTTGTAACTTACCGGCAACACCACAATCTTGATGAAGATGGTGAGTATCAGGATGATAAGACCGTAGCTCAAACCGTAGGCTTCCAACCAGTTGAAAATCGGGATGATGATGAAACGGTTGATCCACTGCAGCAGGAAGAAGCCCCAGCCCAGCGGCACCTGGCGTTCCAGCTTGTTGTCATACTCCTTGAGCAGACGGTACTGGTTCGGACCCACAAACATGTACATCCCGAAATGGCCGTTGTTGAGGTCGTTCATCTCGAAATCCAGGGCGGCGTCCAAATCCTTGAGCACACTCGTCTCGTTCTTGTCGGGCAGCTGCACCGAAAGCGAGCCTGAGGTGAAAGGCTTGTCGGTGGTCACCAAACAGGTGGTGAAGAACTGCTGCTTGAAGGAGACCCATTTCAGCGGCGAGGTGAAGTCCTTCTTGTCGGCCTTGCGTTCGTCAAGGTTGTCCACCTCGTCACCACTGTCCATATAATATATAGAGGTAATGTTCTTCTCGTAGTCGTAGTTTTTCTCCACACACTTGGGCTGCGCGTTCCACATCATTGTGAAGGAACGGCGGCTCGGGTAAAGATAGGATTCCATGTTGACGAAATTGACCTGATAGTCAAACTTGTAGTCGTCATTGGAGAAGGTGTAGAGGTATTCGATGTACGCTTTCTGGTTGAGCACCTGGCAACCTGTACTGTCGGCGGCGGCGTTGGGGTAAAGCCTGAGCGACAGTTTGTTGTGCTGCGCATCGACCACAAGTTCATCCACGTTGGCCACGAAGTAGCAGTCGGCAGTGGAGATTTCGGTCTGGTCGCGGAGCATGAGGTTGAGGGCCATTTGGTTGGAACCGCCCTCATAGATGACGAGGGGTTCCTTCTCGGCGCCCTTGGGGGTGTAGCGATAGACATCCTTGAGCTGGATTTCCCGGAGGTAGCCGCCCTGCTTGCTGAAGCGGTAGTAGGCCTTGGCCGTCTCCACGGTGTAGTCGCCCTCGCCCACTTGCGCGTTGGAGAACTTTTGGGCAGGGGTAAGATTCGCGACAGCGGGGGCCGTCGTGTCCTGAAGGGTGTCATTTTGCGCGTCCAAGGAGAGGCTGGCGGCCTCCTTCGCCTCCTTTTCCATTTCTTCCGCCATTAACGCTTCCTCTGCGGCCTTCTGCTTCTTCACCTGAGAGGTCTGGAAGAAGCTAAATCCCAGAAACAGCGCGAAAATCAGCAGTAGTCCAATAACTGTATTCTTATCCATTTTTCAATTTTAAAACGGCGGCAAAAATACAAAAAAAATGGTTATGGGTTATGGGGACATTGGTTATTGAAATCAGAAGCGTAACCCTTGAAAAAAAACGAAAAAAAGGTGACATATCTAAAAAAATTATAGTTTTGCGGGTTCATACTATATATTCATTAACGTTTGCAGATTTCTATGCTGTATTTGATAACGAGAAAACGGTCTAAGATACCCTATATCAGAGCAATAAATCGTATTTGCCTAGCCCTTTTATTGCTGGTGACGTGGCATCAGGCGAATGCCCAAGAAAAAATAATCTTCACGCCCCAATGGACCGCGCAGGCGCAGTTTGCCGGTTACTATGTAGCACAGGAAAAAGGCTTTTACAAAGAAGCGGGACTTTCGGTGGAGATTGTCCACCCATCGCTCACGCAACCGGCCATGAATCGTATCCAAAATAATGAAAGCCATGCCACCACCCTGCAACTCTGTCAGGCGATGGAAATCGTGGACGGGGGAATCGAACTGGTGAATATCCTGCAAACCTCCATGAACAACGCGATGGTCATTGTATCGCGCCGCGGGGTCGATCCGCTGACACAGAAAGGTGAACGCATCGGTATCTGGAGCGCGGGATTCGGCCAATTAGCCATTTGTATGAGCAAAAAGGAACACCTTGACTATAAATGGATTCCTTTTGCCTCGAATGTAAATCTGTTTGTGGCAGGCGCCATCGATGCGACCCTGGCCATGAGTTACAACGAGTATTACCAACTGGTGCAGACAGGCCTGCCGGTGAATGAAAAGAGCGTCTATCGTTTCTGCGACCACGGATACAACGTGCAGGAGGACGGTCTGTATGTGACGCGTGAGTATTACAACAAACATCGTGCAGAAGCAAAAAAGTTCGCCCAAGCCAGTCGTAAAGGTTGGGAATGGGCGGCAGCACATCCGGAAGAGACGCTGGATATCGTCATGAAATATGTGCAAGAGAGCCATTTAATCACAAACCGTGTCCTGCAGAAGTTGATGCTGGAAGAGGTGCTCAGGCTGCAGGTGGACCGCGAATCGGGGAAACGGGAGTTCCGTCTCCGCCCAGACATGGTGAAACGGGCTAGCGATCTGATGCTGGAGTGCAAAATGCTGAAACACCAAGTCACATACGATCAATTAATAGCCAAATAGCCATGAAAAAACAATCCTTATCCTTTACCAAGCGCTCTCTTGCCACGAAATTGAGCCTAATCATTGTCTTTTTTACCGCTATCATTCTGATCGCTGCATTGGGATACCTGTTCGGCGTGTCACGCCAGGCGATCCGCAAGGAAGCCATCGACCGGGCCACAGAACAGTTGGAGAACACGACCCTACGCGTGACCGCTATCCTTGGCCAAGTGGAAGTTGCCGCCAACAATACCGCGTGGCTCATCAACCGCCATCTCGACACGCCTGACATCATGTTTGAATACTCCCGTCGGATATTGGAGAACAATCCCGAACTTAATGGCTGTTCCATCGCTTTCGAGCCCTATTATTTTCCTGGACGCGGACGCTATTTCTCCGCCTACTCCTACAATGACAACGGGGTGATTAAGACGACCCAGGAGGGTAATGATCATTATGAATACTTTTATTGGGATTGGTATCAGCTTTGCAAACTGTTGGACCGCCCGGTTTGGACAGAGCCCTTTATGGATTACAATCCGGATGACATCTACTCCAAAGATATGATTGCCTCTTACTGCCAGCCTCTGAAAGACAAAGAGGGTCAATATATCGGCACGCTTTCGGTAGATATATCGCTGGAATGGCTTTCCAAAACTATCTCGGCTGTAAAACCTTATCCGAATTCGTACAGCATCATGATCGGTCAGGGCGGCACCTATTTCGTACATCCCGACTCAACAAAGCTCGTCTATCAAACTATTTTCACGGAATCGATGGAGCATCCGGATACCGCCATGTCGAACCTCGGACACGCCATGCAGCGCGGCGAGGAAGGGATGCGCCAACTCAATCTCAACGGCGAGGATTGCTATGTATTCTACAAGCCGCTCGGCACCACCGGCTGGAGTGTGGCCATTGTCTGTCCGGAAAGCGACATCTTCGGAAGTTTCAACCGGTTGCGCCGGGCTGTGACAGGCGCGGTTATTACAGGTCTTATCCTTTTGATGCTAGTATGCTTCCAAATCATTCGCCGTGAACTCCGACCGCTCACAAGACTCGCCCGTCAGGCGGAAACGATCTCTTCGGGTGACTTCAGCATGACATTACCCGATGATGGTCGTCGCGACGAGGTCGGACAACTCCGGCAGTCATTCTCCGAAATGCAACAATCACTGGTCAATTATATTGAAGAATTGAAGAGCACCACCGCACAGAAAGCCTCCATCGAAAGGGAACTAAAGGTGGCCAGTGACATCCAAATGAGCATGGTGCCTCGCATGTTCCCGCCATTCCCCAACCGCAACGATATCGACCTCTACGCCTCGATGACCCCGGCCAAGGAGGTGGGCGGCGACCTCTACGACTTTTTCATCCAAGAAGAAATCCTATACTTCTGCGTGGGCGATGTCTCCGGCAAGGGCATTCCCGCCAGCCTCTTCATGGCCGTCACGCGCAACCTCTTCCGAATTGTGGCGCAACAAGGCTACTCGCCGGCGGAAATCGCCACCCAAGTCAACGACAACCTCTGCAGGGACAACGACCAAGGCATGTTTGTCACCATGTTCATCGGCAAGGCCGACTTGCGCACCGGTCACCTTGACTACTGCAACTGCGGCCATAACGCCCCGATCCTCAACGGGCAGTTCCTCAAAATGCAATACACCAACCGGGCACTCGGATTTTTGGAGGGTATCCCGTTCTACGGCGAGAGCATCGACAACATCAAAGGCGAACAAGTGCTGCTCTATACCGATGGTCTCAACGAGGCTGAAAACCCGAAACAGGAACTCCTGGGCAACGAGCGTCTGATCGAACTCATGCAGGATGCCAAAGATTTGGATGCCCAACAGGTGATTGACATGCTCCTCGCCGCTGTTGAAACACACAGGGCCGGCGCCATCCCCAGTGACGATTTGACGTTATTGTGCCTGAGGATAATGTAGAATGATGTGTTTATAGAGACGCCATAATATGGCGTCTCTACAATAATATAACCGTTATTTTCTGAATTCGAACAGATTGGTGAAACCTGTTACGGCGAAAATTTTGAGAAGATTCTGGTTCGTGCAGACGATGGAAACCTTGTGGCCGCGGGGTTTGGCCTCCTTGAGAATACTGAGGAAAATGCGGAGACCGCTGGAGGAGATATATTCCAGTTTCTCGCAATCGAGTACAATATCCTTGTCCACGTCAAGGACGGGTTGGATTTCTTTCTCCGTTTGAGGGGATGCGGCGGTGTCGAGGCGGCCTTCAAAGTAGACCACAATCTCGTCGTTCTGTTCTTTAATGGTGGTTTTCATTTTTATTGCTGATTTTAATTTAATTTTTTCACAAGTGTAAGTATATTCTTCCCGTCAGTATGCTGATAGGTCACGGTGTCCATAAGCTGCCGGACCAGGAGGATTCCCAATCCACCGATGGAACGTTCCTCTGCCGGCAGGTTTATGTCGGGATCTTTCTTGACGGTGGGGTCGAAAGGGGTTCCGCTGTCGGCGATGGTAAGGGTAAGCAGCCCGTCGGTCACGGAGGCGTCAATCCTCACCTCGCCGACGGTGCCTTCCGGATAGGCATAGTTCATCACGTTGACCACAGCTTCCTCCACGGCCAGGTTGATATTCATCGACATCTCCATGTCCATCGCGTTCTCTTCGCAGATGGTGTCGATGAATGTCGCCAACAGGGGGACTTCCTGCACGTCATTATGTAAGGTGAGCGTGTATTCCATAGCACTTTATTTGGATGCTTTGGTGTAACGGATCGCCAACATGGTAAGGTCGTCGCTCTGTTCCATGCCGGATTCAAAAGCTTGTATCACCTCCGATATATGATCAATGAGCTCGCGGGGCGTGGCATGGGCCATTTTTTCCAATTCGGCGAACATGCGTGCCTCTCCAAACTGGTCATGAGTGGTGTTTTCAGCCTCAGTTAGACCGTCCGTGTAGAGGAATATGACAGAATCCACGCCCACATGAGTCTCCTGACGAGTATAATTCCATTCCATAACCCCGAGCGGGATGTTGGAATCCATCTGCAAGGTGGAAATGGTCTCGTTGACCAGCACCGGAGGACAGTGGGCGGCGTTGCTATACGTCAATATGCCGGTTTTGAGGTCCAGATTACCAATAAAGAACGTGACGAAGATGGAATTCTCATTCATCTCCGACATGGCCGTATTCATCTGGTTCATAATCTCTTCAGGATTTGTGGTACGGGCGCAAACCGTACGGAAGAGGCTTCTGGTGACGGCCATCATCAACGAGGCGGGGACACCTTTGCCACTCACATCGCCCACACAGAAAAGAAGATGTCCGTCCAGAATCTGGAAGTCGTAAAGGTCGCCACCTACCTCCTTGGCAGGCACCAGCGAGCCGTAAATCGCCACCTCTTCGCAATCGGGGTATGGCGGGAAGGTTTTCGGAAGCATTCCCTGCTGGATGTCGCGGGCAATCTTCAGCTCGCTGCCGATGCGTTCCTTCTCGGCGCTCACCTCGCCCAGCTTCTGAATTCCACGGAAGGTGCGCCACATGATGAATGCCAGAAGCAACAAGCCCAGAAGCATAGAGATAAGGAGCAGTTGGCTCACCCGGTGCAACCCTCTGTAAATCTCTTTGTCGGGAAAAAAGAGCGCCATCGACCACCCCGTGTTTCCGTCCACCGGACTATAATGTATATAGTATTTCTCGCCATTGTATTTCACATTGGTGGATCCCTGCTTTCCCCCTTGCACAGCCTCGTTCAGATGTGCCGCCATCGTGTCCTGGTGAAGACGCGCGGTTTCCTCGAGCGTGATGCGCATCACCAGCGTGCTGTCGGGACAGACCATCACCCGTCCCGCATGGGAAAACAGATAAGTTTGGATTTCCGCTTTTTGTTCGAAAAGGTCGCCGAGCCAGTCGAGCGAGACATCCGCGGCGAAAACGGCCACCGTACGTCCTGAGTTGTCGCGCAACGGTATAGTGTACGTGCAGACCATCCCTTCCGAACCGGCGCTGTCGATATACGGTTCTGTCCATAGTCCGTCGTTGTCCCCAAGCCCGTCGATGAACCAGGGCATTTCCAGATAGTTATGCTCGGCCGAACCAATTTGCTTGTTCTCAAGGATGTCTTTGTCCCGGAACACGTAGGGCTCGTACCAATAGCCTTTGGAGGGATAATAATCGGGCAGGAAGGCAATGGCGCAGCCTGTCAAATCCGGGTTTTTCTCCATGATGCGCCGCATGATGGGATATACGGAATCCGGGTGCGCAATCGACTGTCCCAGTGCCCAATGGAGGTTGCCCACAGCGGTTTCCACGCGGCTGACCACCTGTTGGATTTCCAAATTTTTGACCTGCATTTCGGATGCGGCTCGCTGACGCACCTCGTCGCGGATGCCGTTGCGAGCAAAATAGTATTGTACGGCACTGCCCACCTCCATCAGGATGGCCGCGGTCAGCAGCACCAGCACACCGCTTCGTGTCTGCAGTTTCCTCCAAGTTTTGTTAATGGGATTGTCTGTTTGTTTCATATTTCAAATATTGTCTTTACTCCTTCGGAAGTGTGTTCTGTGGATATATTTTGGCTGGCATTGTGGATAAGTATCACCGCCAGCTCGTCGGCATCAGGCTTTTCCAACGCTGAAACTTCCACTTCGCGTTGCAATACCACCACCGATGTCTCTTGTTTCAAATCACTGTGGTTCACCTCAATATGGACGGGTGTTGTAAAATCAGCTATCAGGACAAGCATCTCTTCCACCACATGGGTCACGGCGTCCATCTTTTCCGCGATGGAGCAGCGTATGCAGAACTGCTTTATTTTCGAGGTCATGTCGTATAGGTCGAAGTCGCGGCTGGCGATATCGAATGCCAGAAGACGGATTCTGTTCACGAAGGAGCGGGTTTGCGGGAGACGCGGCTCATTGAAGATCTGGCTGGGCGTCCCCTCTTCGAGCAGGCGTCCGTTATGCATGAACAGGATGCGGGTGCTCGTGTCGCGGGCGAAACGCATCTCGTGGGTGACAATCACCATGGTCATCCCTTCTTGGGCCAGGGAGCGGACCACCCCCTGCACCTCGTCCACCATTGTCGGGTCGAGCGATGAAGTGGGCTCGTCCATGAGCAAAATCTCGGGTTTCATGGCCAGGGTTCTTGCGATGGCGGCACGTTGCTGTTGTCCGCCGGAGAGGGAGGACGGCATCTGTCGGGCATGTTCGGCCATGCCCACATGGCGCAACATCTCCATGGCCAGTTCGTCGGCCTCCTCGCGCCCGAGGCCCAATAGTTTCATGGGTGCCAGGGTCACATTGTCTAATACCGAGAGGTGACCGAAGAGGTTGAACTGTTGGAACACCATGCCGATTTTCACGCCGGGGGTCAGGCTCACTTCGCCGCTGGTGGGCTGTTCCAGCCCCGCCATACAGCGAAGCAGGACGCTTTTCCCCGAGCCGGAGGGACCGATCATTCCCACCACCTCGCCACGGGAGACATGCAACGAGATGTCTTTCACCGCGTGTGTACGGCTTCCGTCGGGAGTGTCAATCTTTGAAGAGATGGGAAACGGTAATCATATCTGCGAGATTCGGAAGAGTATAAAGTCCAACAGCTTGTTCAGCAGCCATGCCAGCAGAAAGTAAATCAGGGTGGTGACGAGCAACGGCAGCAGGTCCTGGCCGGTGCTGGTGCGAATGGTCTGGGCGGCGAGGGTGAGGTCTTGGATGGCCACATATCCCACGACGGAAGTCCCCTTCACGGTGGCCACGGCCTGGAACTTGAAGGCGGGCATGCCGATGCGGAGGGCTTGGGGCAGCACGATGTAGCGCATCGTCTGCAGTTTGGAGAAGCCCAGCATCAGCCCCGCTTCCATTTGTCCGCGTCCCACGGCGTCGATGGAGGACTGCAGATTCCCGGCCACAAAGTTAGCAAAGATCAGCCCGATGGCGATCGAAGCCGCCAGAATCGGGCAATGGCCGCCGAACAGCAGGTAGAAGACAATCAGTATCAGCAGGCATCACCGGAGTGCCGGGACCACCACCTTCCACCATTTGGAGACATTCTGCAGCCAGCGGCGGCGGTTCAGCGAGAGCGCATAGAGGCCGCAGCCGACCAGCGTGCCGATCAGCAGCGACAACAGGGAGATGGCCACTGTGGCCAGCAGTCCCTTCAGTATCAGCCAAATGCAATCCTCTACACCCATGACGTTTGCTTAAGTTCTATTTTGAACTGGCAAAAGTACATTTTTTCGCCTATCATAATACAGGGATGATAAAAAAAAGCACCCCAAACTTGTGGTTTGGAGTGCCTTTTGTGTCCCCTCAGGGGCTCGAACCCTGGACCCATTGATTAAGAGTCAATTGCTCTACCAACTGAGCTAAGGAGACGTTATTTTTACCCTTGCTTTTGCGGGTGCAAAAATACATTTTTTTTCTATCTTTGCAAAAAAAAAGTGATGAAAATTTATACACATACTGGAGACAATGGAACCACCTCATTATCAGATGGTTCACGCATTTCAAAGGGCAGCGTTTTGCTGCATGCATACGGCACTGTTGACGAGCTGAACAGCTTCATCGGGGTCGTGATTTCGCAAGTTTCGGACAATTTCCTGACAAAAGTGCAAAACGAGCTCTTCGTTGTCGGGGGCATGTTGGCCACCCCGGTGGAGAACTGGGAGAAGTACTGGAAGGTGGAACGCCTGGCGGAGTTCACCAAGGAAATCGAACGGGAGATCGACCGGCTGAGCGCGGAGCTCGAGCCCATGCGCGGGTTCATCCTTCCGCAGGGCAGCCGCCTCATCGCCGACACCCACGTGTGCCGCACCGTATGCCGTCGCGCCGAGCGCTATGTGGTGCAACTTTTGGAGGAGAACGAGGCCTACAAACCGGTGCAGGTTTTGCTGAATCGGTTGTCCGATTTCTTCTTTATTTTGGCCCGATTTTTCCACAAAAAAGAAAAAATTTCCGAAACCCTCTATCAATCAGCGAAATAAAATTTTTCAAAAAGCTTGACTTTTTCGGTTTAATATTATACTTTTGCGCCCTCAAAAACAAACCATTTTTTAAACGTAAAAACTATGTATTGGACACTTGAATTAGCCACGCGATTAGAGGACGCTCCCTGGCCGGCAACCCGCGACGAGCTGCTTGACTACGCCATCCGTTCCGGCGCCCCAATGGAAGTGATTGAGAACCTTCAGGAGATCGACGACGAAGGCGAGACCTACGATTCCATCGAGGACATCTGGCCCGACTATCCCTCCAAGGAGGACTTCTTCTTTAACGAGGATGAATATTAACCGTAGAGACGCACGGCTGTGCGTCTCTACAAGACAATGTCCTACAGAACATCAACGTTTGTACAAACCGGAAAGCGCGCTAATATGGCGCGTTTTTTTTACGCCTTTCACAAGGTGTAGCGCACACCGAAATTCAGTCCCCAGTCGAACTTGTGGTCGGCGAGCCCGTCGGAGTTGAAAACACAGCGGTAGCCCGGACGGAAATCGAACTGCAGCGTGAGCGGGATGAAAAACTTGTATTCCAGTCCGAAGATGCCGTTCAAGCCGCCCTTGTAGTTGTTGTCGCTCACATGCTCGTATGGGGGCTTGTCGTTGAAGTACTTGAATTCCTGCCAGTTGTAGCCGATGCTTGCGCCCAGTCCAGCAAACCCGTACAGGCCTTCAATGAACCAGCCCTCGTACATAAAGTTCGGCGCCAGCTCCACAGTCCACAGGTTGGAACCATACACATAGCAGTATTTGGTGCCCAGGTCGAGCTGTATGGCAAAATGCCGGGAAGGGAAGCACTTGTAGGAGATACCCTGTGTGGTGCCTAAGGTCAAGCCGTAACTGCGCCGGTAAGGGGCTTGTGCGCTTGTCTGAAACAACGCCGCCGTGAACAGCGCGACGAACAGAAGGATGATTCCGTTTCTTTTCATAAAGCCTTTGTTTTTCCGTTTTTGATTCGGCGGCAAAAATACGAATTTCATGGCATTCCGTTCACTTTGGCTGCAAAAAAAGTGGAAGTATATATTATATAGTATGATTGCTCAGAAACCGTTCCGACACCCCCTACCACGAAATCGAATAGCTGTATCCCCCGGAATTTGTTCCCGATTTGTTCCCGCCGGATTTCTTGGTCGATGGCGTGTACGTATACGTGATGGTGGGGCCTTGCGGGACGGGCGCGAGGCGGAAGTTGATGTTCAGCTTGGTGTTCACCTTGAGACGGACGCCACGGTTGCGGGCCTTGTCGTAGTGCAGCAGGTTCACGATACGAACGGCCTCCTCGTCGCAGGAGGGGCAGAGGCTTTTGGTCACCACCGGGTTCTCCACCTCGCCGTCGTCATTCACCTGGTAGGCGACGGTGACCACGCCTTCGATATGCTGGTCCATCGCATCCTGCGGGTACTGCAGGTGGGCGTTCACGAACTCGCGCAACGCCTTCGCCCCGCCCGAGTACTGCGGCTTCTCCAAAAATTTAGTCCGTTTCTTCTTTTTCTCTTCCATATATAAAACACGGCCGCCGTTTTGATTGGCAGCCGCTTGGATTTAGTAGCGGGGGCAGGACCTGCCAACCCCATTCTGAAAATCACAACTTCCTGACTACCAATGCTAAATGTTTTTAAATTAGGCCATTTTTTTATGTTTTTTGTATCAATTTTGTATCAGTCGCTACTGGCGTAATTTATTATAACACAGCGTTTTATAAGAAACGCTACAGCTTTTCCTGCCCGCTCATCTTCTCTATACCCCCCAGCAGCCGCGATATCTGCGCGTCCTTCTCCTTGATGCTAAAGCTGGCTCGATTCCATTTCAAAATCTATCGTAATAAAATCCATGTCATAAAAAATTACTTTTTCCCCAATATTTCCAGCAACTTATTGATTTGAGCGTCTTTTTCTTTAATTTGAGCGTCTTTTTCTTTAATTTGAGCGTCTTTTTCTTTAATGCGCTCATCCAGCAAATCAATCTGCGCACGTAACACGTCCGGAGAGTCGGAGTAGTAGTGGCGGTTGTCGATGTTGCCAGTCGAATTGTTATCTCCTAACACAACACTATTCGTATTGTCGGAGAAATTCCCGGTCTTCTCCGCAAAATCAATTCCAAAGTAACGCTTCAATATTAAAGCATTTGCCTGCGTCGGAATTGTCTTCCCGTTGCGATAATTACCTAAAGTTGACTGCGTGATACCCGTATCTTTAGAGATTTTATACGAGGTTATCTCGCTCTCTTTCAATATTTCTAAAATTTTTTCTATCTGTAAATCAGTTAGTTGACACATAATGCTAAAATTTTTTTCATTTTCTCGTCGCAATACTAAAATATTTTAGTATTTTTGCCGCGTTGAAACTTACGCTTTCAACGTGCCAAATATAGAAAAAAAATCAAACCCGAAAAAAAGAGAAAATGGAAAAGATGAAAAACGAACAAAAAGAGGCATTCCAGCCAGAAACGAAACGGATCGTCAGTCATACCATCAGCAGCTTCAATACGCTGTGTCGCCTCTGCGACATTGACGAAATGTACAACCCAATCCGGGAATATGTCAAGGCTCTGAATGAAGCCGCCTGGTTTATGACACCGAGAACCGAGGAACAACTGAAAGTCAAGAATAAAATCAATGAGCTGAAATACAACTTGGACTCGCTTGACAAGGAGCTGACAGAGATATTAAACAAACGTAAACAGGAACGACAGAAATGGGAACAACAAAATCAAGACCAGGAATAAAACGCGGATCCGGAAAGAAGGGGTTCCGCAGCATCTCCCGGGAGATGGCCTTGAGCGTGCAGGCCTGCATGAAGGGCAACGTGACGCTGCCGATGATCATCAGGGTGGTGCGCAACTACTACCACCCCGCGACCGGCGAGAACGAAGAGCGCGACAAGATGATCCTGCACCACTACGAGGCTCTCGCGGCCATCGAGAAGCGCCATGCGGAGGACTGCGAGGAGGAAAAACGCGAGTACATCCGGAAAGCCAAGAGATACACAGGTCCTGAGAAACCATAAGGCCTCGCATTGACTTCCAAGTCCGGCGGCGACGTAAATCCATAATGAATTATCGTCATTTTTTGACAAATGCCGCCGGCAACCATAAGGGAGCGTAGGAATCCCGCAAAGCCATCCGCCGCCGTCAGGGTAATGACGGAAGAACGTACACCACCGCGACTGGGCTTCGCCCTTTAATACTGGACAGTCGCGGCGAACTCCGGGAATTTGGTCACAAGAGGGTTATAATCCCTCCGGATGGTTTTCTTTCAGACAATCAATCACCCAAAAATCAAATAACAATGGAAAAGGCAAAAACAGTCAAAATCAAGGTCAAGAAATCGCAGCTTCGCGTGTTCTGCAGCTTCTTCATGAAGATGCAGCGCAAGATGGTCTATGACATGGAGCAGGGCTGCTGGGTGCTCGACACGAACGGCACCACCAGCGTAGAACCCGAATTCTACCAAACCCTGTGCGAGGTCTCCGAGCTGCTGTCGGCCAAGGTGGCGGAACACGGTCACGCACCCGTAATGCTGTGACGATGGAAGCGGTGGAAACAGACCTCACCCTCAACGAAGAGGGATTGGACGCGGTGGCGGACTTCCTCAAGAGCGTGGCCAAAGAGAAACCGGCGCCGAAATCGCTGGAGGAACGGCAGCTGTCGCTCTTCTGGGAGCCGCCCATCGACAACGAAGTGCAATGAGGTACCCCTGCCTGACTCAAGGAGGTGCGAGTATAAACAGCCTTAGTTCTTTTATATTAATGGGGCCCGCCGAGGTTGCAATCTGTTCAGACGGCGGGCAAACGGACGGAAAGCCGAGTGGCGGCCGGGGTGTTTCAGCGCTTCTGTATTGCCATATAAGTTCCACACTCATCCCGATGGTTCGAATCCATTTCCGTTCACAAACAGAGAGTAAATTCAAACAAAATGAAAGAGATTTTAATATTCTACCTGGCCGGATACGCCGTGGCCGCAATATGGACCGCCGTGTGGCTGCTCCGCGAGAAAGTGGAGGAAAGCTACGGGTTCCGTATTCTCTTTTCTATCATCATGGGAGCCCTGTCATGGATGCTGGTGATTATATACCTGATGGCCTGGAGCGAAGGAAGGAGGAAAAATGGAAAGCATTAACCGCGCACTGTTGGCCGCAGCCAAGGGACAGGGCTCGGAGTGGCTTGTGGTGGCCGCCGGCGGGCGCATCGTCCGTGCGAGCAAAGACAGGAAAATCCTCGCCCGCTTCGCCACCCACGTGCCGGAATGGCGGGTGGTGAGCGTGGAAGAGTATGAACGGAAATACAACTAAAAACAAACAGCTATGGAGAAACACCAGCCCAACAAAACGGAAGAAAACCGTCCGATGATGAGGATGTACATGAGAGACGGCAAATACTTCATATCCGGAAACACGCTGACAACGGATCTGCTGATGCAGGAAGGCGCCGAAAACGCGGAGCTGCGTCACAATCTGTCAGGCAACCCCTACATCAGCTTCGGCACGGCCGATCGCTACAAGACGGAGGGCGAGATGGAAGCCCGGAACGGGTACCGCGTGATCAAGACGGGTCCCAAAAGACTCGGGTTCTCGCGAAAGAAACTCATTCTCGACATCCTCGACGAATTCGAGCTCAGCCACGACGTCGTCAAGGCGGACTTATACCTGCAGCTGAAATCCGAGGAGAACACTGATCCCGACGCGGTTCTCGACTTCGCCATCGACCGGGTGGCGGTCATCGAGGAGGAAGGCGGGAGCAAAAAGCAGGAAACGCCTCAGGTGGATCCTGTTCCGGAGACAAAGGCTGAAGCCGAGAAGCCCACACATGCGTCGGCGATGGAGTCCGTTGCCGTTGTCGATACTCGCGAGAGAGGCGAAGACACTTCCGACATCTGGATGAAGGTGCTCTACACCGACAACGGGTTCGTCATCCGGGACGACGTCGGCATCATGACCTCGAAAGAATGTGCCGGCGACGAGTTGGGCGAAGTGCTGTCGAAGGAACTCGGATCCGAAATCCTTGGTGAAATCGAGCACATCGACGAACTCAAAGTCAACAGCTTTAAGAATTACCTCGGATGGAAGGTGAGCGTGCACATCGAGCCCATTGAGTACGGACGACAGTTCTTTGAGAATTAGATTCGAGATACAATCACCAAATAAAACCAAACAATATGAAAGAAAAAATCAAAGTTATCAGAATGGTTTGCGGAATGCTCCGGAAGAAAAACACCGGCATCATCTTATGCAGAGACTCAAAAAACAGTCTGTTTTATGCCAATGGAGAAGGCAAAGACATAGCTGTAGAGATAGCGGAAGCTATGGGTAAAGATAAAAATATTCGCGAGGTTTTTGCTTCCGGTGTGCTTGTTCGCATACTCGCAGATGGATCCGTACCAGTCCTGAATGAATCAGGGTTGCTCGATCTGAAAAAAATCTTGGAAAAGACTATTGCGGAAGGAGGGGCGAGATGAAACAGTTCGACATCGAGAAAGCGAAGAACGGGGCGGCCGTGTGCCTGCGCGACGGCACCCCGGTGAAGATCCTGGACTTCGACTACAACGGAAATATTCTGTACGAAATCGTACGACACGGAATAAAGAATCACTGGATTGCGAATAATGAAGGCGTATGTATCGATCCGTTCGATGACATTTTATATATGGCCCCCGTGTACGGCTTTATGAACGTGTACAAGAACGAAGCAAACATGATATTGGTCGGCGGAGTGGTTCGCGCCACGCTGGAAGAGTGCATCGGAGCCGGGAAGGACGCACCCATGGAGAACCTGGAATGGTTCTGCCACGCACGGGTGGAGCTGCTGGACGAGGGGGAAGAGGAAGAGAGAATCCGTCGCCATGATCAATGACGGAAAACCCATATTGGACGCGGCATGCGGAAGCAGGATGTTCTGGTTCGACAAAGACAACCCGCTGGTCGATTTCCAGGACATCAGAGACGAGACGTGCATGCTGAGCGACGGGCAGACGTGCATCGTGAGTCCGAACATCATCGGCGACTTCACCTCCATGGCCATGCCGGACAAAAGCTACAAACTCGTGGTGTGGGACCCTCCGCACCTGGTGTGGGCAGGCAAAGCCAGTAACCTCTACAAGATGTTCGGAAAACTCAACGACTGGCATGTCGATTTGAAAAAAGGGTTCGACGAATGCATGCGGGTTCTTGACGACTACGGTGTGCTGATTTTCAAATGGTCAGACACACAACTGAAGGTCAAGACCGTCATCAAGGCCATAGGTCAGGCACCGCTGTTCGGACACAAGACCAGCCGACACTGCATTTGGATGGCGTATATGAAGATACCACAAGAATAAATCATTCACCAATAAAAATCAGAATTATGGAAAAAAACATGAACTTCGGCGGTGCGATAACCGCCTTGAAACAAGGAAAGAAAGTGACACGCAAAGGATGGAACGGGAAAGGAATGTTCCTCTGGCTGAAACAAGGCAACACGATCGAGTCGTCGTGGTGCAAGGACCCGATGCTTAAGAGCATCTGCGACGCGAACGGAGGCAAAACGGAAGGCCTGCCGACCGTCTGCATGAAGACCGCCGACAACAAGGTGCTCACGGGTTGGCTTGCCTCGCAGACCGACATGCTGTCGGAAGACTGGGAGGTCGTTGAATAAGACGAGGAAGGAGGCAACGGACATGATTGAAATCGTAAAATTAGAGGAAGTCACGCCGACCGCGAGCGGCGTGAGTGCCAGGACCGGAAATGCCTGGCAGAAGAACGAGATTGTGGTGCTCACCACCGGCGATTGGCAGAAGCGTTTCCGCCTCACCTGCTTCGGCGACGTGTGCGCCAAGGCGGCGGCCATCGAGCCCGGCACCATGGTGCGGGTGCAATTCAGCATCGAGCAGCGCGAGATCCCTGCCAATGGCGACCGCGCTGCCTTCTGGGTGAACGACGTGAACTGCCACGGCATCACCCCGTACGTGGCGCAGCCCCTGCAGGCGCAATACGTTCCCGCGCAAGCGGCACCCGCCCCGTCGCAGCTGCCGCCCACACAGGCGAACATACCGTTCTCACCCCAATCGAAAAACTACGGGATGCCCTACTGACCTTGACACTTAGCGTAATAGAGAACCGCTCTGCAGATATAGTCGCTTTTGCTGCCGGTAACGGCTTCCAGGATATCGACAACTTCCTGGGTGGCGCACACCGCGTATTTCTTAGCGGTGGTGGCCTTACGCCCGGCACCTTCGCGCCGTCCGCCCCGGTTCTCCGTCTTCGTGATCTGATCTTTGTCCATACTATTCATAATTTTGGTATTTTTGCAGCCTCGAAAACCCAAAGAGGGAAAAGGGGGAGGGTCAGTCCCCCTTTGCTCCCGTTTAGAAAATCCCAACCTCAAAGGTTATCATCATTTTCCAAACTTTCAAAGAAATTCGTAGTTTCATTTTTCTTTGGGTTTTCGTTTTTCCTACTCTTTACCGTTTTCGGATTCCCGTGTCGTTCATCCCTGAAAGACATGGCAAAGATACAAAATATTTTGATATAATACGTATTTTTTCAAAATAAAGTTATCAACAATTTCAGTTCAACTTATTAACAGTCATAATATTATGGAAGTATCAGATTTAAAAATAGGCGATTGGGTGAACAGCACAGATGAGGCTTTTCCTGTTGTAGTCCAAGCCATTCACAACCAAGATGATGTAGAAGTTTCCGATGATATAGACAATGATAGCTGGAGGATGAAGTCTATTCTCGACATTGAACCGATTCCTATTTCCGGGGAAATATTGGAACAGAACGGATGGAAGCACTTCGGTAAAGATAACAAAAAACTCGATTTTCACAACATGGAGCATTGGCTGTTGGACAAATGCGAAGCGTGGAGGCTGGACGACAACACGATTCTGAATTTCCGGATAATATCTAACGATCACCATACTCAGTACGTCGGAAAAATCCAATACGTCCACGAGCTTCAACACGCTTTACAACTCGTCGGTATAGAGAACGGAATTGAGCTATAGGACATACAAATGATCACCAAGGAAACCATAGACGCCATCAAGTACCACGCCGACATCGTCAGTGTGGCAAACGGCCTCGGACTGAACCTGAAAAAACAAGGCCGCCTTTATGCCGCCGTGTGCCCGTTTCATGACGACCACGACCCGTCGCTGAAAATAAACCCGCAGACCGGCAGTTACAACTGCTACGTATGTGGCGCACACGGCGACGTGTTCGACCTGGTGATGAAGCTCCGCAACTGCGACTTCATCGAGGCCGCCAAAGAGCTGGCCAGACAGTACGGCGTGGAAATCCGGGATGACCGTAAGCCGCAGGATCCGGAAAGGGAACAGCGCAGGAAATCCTACGAGGAAGCAATGAAGGTAGCCACGGAATGGTTTCAGGAACAATTATGGGCGTTTATGGAACAACCTGCGTCCCCGCAGGTTGATAAGGAACCGGCCGCCGAAGGTGTAGAGACGCAAAATGTTGCGTCTCCAAAGAACCGACGCTCGGAGGCGTCGGCTCCTACACCTCTCGATTATGCCCTTGACCGCTTCAAGGAAGAGACCCTGAAGGCCTGGCAGATCGGCTACGCGCCTGAGGGGTGGAGCGGTCTCAAAGACCACCTCCGCAGCAAGGGCGTGGATGAAGCCATGGCCATTGAGCTCGGACTGCTGAAGCGCAACGAGAAAGGAAGCGTGTATGACATTTTCCGAGGACGGCTCATGTTCCCGATCCGCGACGTAAGAGGGAAGGTCATCGCCTTCTCCGGGCGCGACCTCACGGGAGCCGCAGCCGAAAAGAAGACCGGAAAGTATGTGAACAGTCCGGAAACGCCACTCTACAAGAAATCCATGACTCTGATGGGCCTCGACGTTGCGCTGCCCGCCATCCGCAAGTACGACGTGTGCGTGTTGGTGGAAGGCAACGCCGACGTCATCCACATGCACCAGATCGGTGTCCACAATGTGGTGGCCGCCTGCGGAACCGCCCTCACCGACGGGCACATCGAGCAGATAAGCCGGTTCACCCAAAACATCGCACTGCTCTACGACAGCGACACCGCAGGACGCAACGCGGCCGAACGGTCTGCCCAGCTCATCACCGACAAAGGGCTGAACGCCATCATCCTAACCATCCCCGACGACGAAAACGGTCTCAAGCAGGATCCTGACACTTTTTTCAAAAGCACCGCCCAGTTCAAGGAGTTCTACAATTCCTACAAAAAGAGCTACTGGACACTGTTGGCGGAGATGAAGGCGGAGAACTGTGAAAACGACGAGATGTACCGCGCCCGAACCATGAAGGAAATCGCCAGTCTTTTCTACAAACGCGGTGACAGCGAGACGGCCACCATCGTGGACGAACTTTCGAAAATCATCGGCAAGAAAGCGGTCTGGAACAAGACCATCAAGGAACTGAAGGACGGCGACCGGGAGAAGGAGCGCGAAAAAGCCTACAACGAACGCAGCGCGGAACAAAACGAGATGTTCACCAAGTACGGTTTCTACGTTCGCGATCACTGCTACTGGTTTCACTCCCTCAAGGGCGAGGGTATGTTCCAGGGCAGCAACTTCGATCTGAAGCCATTGTTCCATATCGAGAGCACCGTGAACGCCAAGCGGCTTTACGAAATCACCAACACCTACGGCGTCACCAAGGTGCTGGAGTTTCCACAGAAAGACCTCATATCACTGTCGGCGTTCAAGCTTCGGTGCGAGAGCCTCGGCAACTTCCTCTTCGACGGCGGCGAAACCGGCCTGGCCAAGATCAAACAGTACCTCTACGAGAAGACCGAGAGCTGCAAGGAAATCACCCAGCTCGGATGGCAGAAGGAGGGTTTCTTCGCCTGGAGCAACGGCATTGTGAGCGACGGCGAGTTCAAGCCGGTGGACAACCATGGAATAGCACGACACGACGATGAAAACTACTACATTCCAGCACTTTCTTCATTCTATGCAAAGGATGAGACACTCTTCCAATTCGAGCGCAAGTTTAGGCACAACCCCGACAGCTGCCGTCCGATGAACGAATGGTGGATCCTGTTCTCGACGGTTTATGGGGTCAACGCCGTTGCCGGACTCGGATTCTATGCGGCCACACTCTTCAAAGACCATATCCGTACCCGTGAAGGCTTTTTCCCAATCTATAACATCTTCGGTGTTAAAGGATCCGGAAAGTCGGAGATGGCGCAAAGTCTGCTTCAGCTGTTCGGTTCTTTGCCGAAAGGCATCAACATGACAACCTCCACCTTACCCGCGATGGCCGACCATGTGTCGCAGACTGCCAACGCCCTCTGCCACATCGACGAATACAAGAACTCCGTAGAGTATGAGAAAGTGGAGTTCCTGAAAGGGTTGTGGGACAACGTTGGCCGCAGCCGCATGAATATGGATAAGGATAAAAAGAAGGAGATGACCGCTGTGGATTGTGGCGTGATGCTCACCGGACAGGAGATGCCCACCGCCGATATCGCACTCTTCAGCCGCGTTATCTTCACGCGCTTCAGCAAGACAGGGTTCAGCGAGGAAGAACGTGCTCTGTTCAATCGATTGAAGGAAATGGAGAAACAGGGACTCACCTGCATCACCAATGAAATTGTATCACGACGAAAGGAATTCATCGAGCGGTATGAGGCCAACCGAGACCCGGTGTATGAGGATATGGCGCGGACGGTGGACAAAAGCCGTTTCGAAGACCGCATCTGGCGCAACTGGGCCATAATGGTATGTGCAGTCAGATCGCTGCTCGATCTTTTCCGGATTGACCTTAGCTATACCTACGCCCTCAAGGAGATGTGCAAGATGATGGAGGAGCAGCAGAAGGAGACCCTAAAGGAGAACGAGACCGCCGTGTTCTGGAACAAGTTCTCGTTCCTGGCCAGCGACATGCAGATAGAGGAAGGATACGACTATGTGCTGCAGTGGCGCAACGATCTGAAGACCGACAGGATTAACATGAACGGGGACACGGCAAAAGCCATTCACGTGCTGGCCATCGACACCAAACGCATTTTCCCGCTCTATCTCAAACGTTGTCGCGACGACGGTGTGAAGCCGCTGCCAGAACCATCCATGATGTTCTACCTGAAGAACTCCCCAGAATTTCTCGGCGTATGGCCAAAGAAGGTGAAACTGCGCACCGACCGTATGCAAGGAGACAAAATACACAACGACATTGACAAGGGGATTATGATTAAGACCGTTAAAAAAGATCTGTTGGCTTTCGATTATGAGAAACTACATCTCGAAATTGATACTGAATGGGATTATGTAACTGAACTATAACTCCGGTTCTAAAAGTTCCGACCAAAGCAACCCTGCAGACCCGCCTTATCTGGCGGGCTTTTTTTTGCCCGGGATGGAATGTTAGAAAAAAAATCAAAAACTTTCCAGCAAAAAACGGCCCGAACTTTTCGAACCATTAGAACCGTTTATAAATCAGCGAATTAAATAAAAAACAGGCTCCGAACTTTTCCGAACTTTTAGAACCACCAGAACCTTTCCGAACCGCTTTCGAACCAGTTTTTTCTATTCATGGCATTGAATATCAGTGATTTAATTTTTGGTTCAGTCGGTTCGAAAAGTTCGGAGGAAAATATCCCCTCTCGGAAATAATCAGAAAATTTTTCCGACGAAAAAAAATACCAACACTTAAACTTTTACTTCAAGTAATACGCGCAACAATCCATAAAATTGTTATCTTTGCCGAACTAAACGAGGCTTCGATAACCTATAACCCATAACCCATAACCATTACAACAGTGGAGTGCTACAGCGTTGACATGAGAGTGGATTCGTTGGTGAAGCGGTGGATGGACCGCAACTTCAAGACCGACCACGGACGCTACCGCTTCGGCGACAGTTGCTACTATGGCCTGGTGAGTGCCATGCTGTGCCAGTCGCCGAGGGTGGGCAACCCCGCTGTGGTCCCCGACAAATACGCCCGCTTCGTGCCGGTGAAAGTCTGCATAACCGAATACGACTTCTACCATTACGGCTGGGAAGTGAGCATCACTCAGGAGCTCCGCTTTTCCCGCCTGGTGCGCAACATTCTCATAGACGAATGCCTGCGTAGCGCGGCCATGCTCCGCGCACGTTACGACATTCCCCTGTCGCAGGCCATCAACAGCTTCACCGTCTGGTACGGTCTCACCGATGACGACGTGAATCCCGACACCCTTCGCAAGACGTACCAGCGCAAATACAAGTCCGTGGAAGAGGACTACCGTGCCTTCGACCGTGCCGCCGTCACCGACTTCGGCAGGTTGGATGCCGATCCGCCTCAGCGGCATCTGCGCTTGCACAAATCCCGGTACCGGGATCCTCACCATTTGAATCTTTCCTTTTAATAACCAATACAACAAACTGAATATGAAAGATATAAAAAGAGCATGTTATATTGATAAGAAACCAGGAATCAGCAGACTTTGGTACGTCTCCGTGGAGGAGGTGCAGTCGTTGGCCTTCACTGCCGAGGACACCGTCTCCGTCACCCTGAAGCCCGGCGGCCGGTGGGGCGAAATCCACGGCAAGCGCACTACCGCCGCCAGCGACTGGGACCGCCGATTCGACAACCGCATCCAGACCACGCTTCCCGGTTGGACGATGCAGGACGCCGTAGGCATCGGCCGTCTCGTCCATGGCCGCTACTTGGTGAAATGGACCGACCATGCTGGCGACACCCGGCTGTGCGGCTACGGCGAGCCGCTGCATTTGGCCATTGCGCAGACCGCACCCGAGACCCCTGCGGAATACCAGGGCATCATGCTCACCTTCAGTTGCGAGAGCGAGTTCGGTTTTCTGAAATTAGTTGAAATTTGAAATTTTCAACTACCAACAAATCAGCGTCTTGCATTGTCCCAACAGTTTTTCGCGCCCCGTAGTATTTTTGCGGCCGAAAAACTTTACAGACGATGACAAGACAATTTCTGAATATCACCCAGCTCTCGGCCAACAAGGCCCGTATCGAAATCGACGGCACCATCGGCGGCTTCGACTGGGACACCTGGAAACGGAAGAACACCGGCGCCGGCATCCGGAAGCAGCTCAAGGAGATCGACAACCTGAAGGTTGACGAGATCGAGGTGCTCATCACCTCTTTGGGGGGCATCGTGGATGAAGCGTTGCAGATCCACGACGCGCTGAAATCGCATCCGGCCAAAATAACCACTATCGTGCAAGGTTACTGCGCCAGCTCGGCCACCATCATTGCCTGTGCCGGCGACCGTCGCATCATCTCCCCCAACGCTTTGTATCTCATCCACAAGTGTTGGAGCAACGTTGGGTACGCCAACGAAAATGACCTGGAAGCGGAGTTAGACGATCAGCGCACCGTTAACGGCACGATCTTCAACATCTACAAAGGGGTGCTGAAGAAAGACGAGGCCGACCTCCGCGCCCTGTTCGAAGCCAACGACGGCGACGGCAAGTGGATCACCGCCGAGGATGCCCTGGCTTTTGGCTTCGCCACCGAGATCCAGGAATTCGAGAACGAGAACAAAAAAACGGCAAGTGGAATGGCGCGGTTCCTGAACCGCGCCCGCGTCCTCTTCCCGGTTGTGAACAATATCCCTAACTATAACCAAAACCCCACCGACATGAAGAAATTCCTGATGAGTTTCGCCATGCTGGGCGCACTCCTTTGCATGAAGGAGGATGCCGAGTATGACGAAAAGGAAGGTCTGAAGCTCAATCCCGAGCAGCTGCAGACCGTGGAGGATGCCTTGAAGGCCTACGATGGCCTCAAGACGAAAGCCTCCAAGACAGAGAGCGATCTTCAAGGCGCGAAGGATGCCTTGGCCACCGCCGAGAAATCCGTCGCAGACAAAGACGCCCTCATTGCCACCCTCACCGCCGAGCGCGACGACTACAAGGCCAAGTACGAGAACGCCCCCGCCAATGTGCCGGGCGTGAACGGAAAGGATGTGGAGCTGGATGAACAATCCATCGAGGACTACGTCAACAACAGTCCTGTGTATCAAGAAATTTTCAAAGAAAACTTCTAAGCCATGCCCGAAACCAACATAAACACTGATCTTATCGTAGAAGAATACGGTCGGATCTATCAGCAGAGAGGTCAGGGGCTCGACCGCATCAAACGCGCCCTGATCCAAAAGTCCGAGACTCTTGAAAAATATGCCATCCACAAGAGAATCACCGACGACATCTATGAGATGGCCAACGACGAGTTCCAGCCGGTGCTCCAGCCGTTCCGTGTCCCCTTCGAACCGACCGGCGGTGTGAAGTTCTACCCGAACCCCATCGTGCTCCAGCACATCAAGGTGGATCTCAAGATTTCCCCCGACCAAATCATCGACGGTTGGCTCGGCTTCCTTGAAGGCAAAGGGGTCGATCGTTCCCAGTGGCCCATCACCCGTTATATGGTCGAAGTCTATCTGAAGCAGCAGATTGACTACGACCGTGAGGTGAACGCCGTTTACTACGGCGAGCGCGACGACAACGGAACCTCTCCGTCTTCCTGCATGGACGGCATCCGCAAGAAGCTCATCTTGGGTGCGCAGGACGACTATCCCATCAACGTCATCGATGGTGTCGGTGCGCTTCAGCCGGACACCTGCTTCGACCAAGTGGAGAATTTCTCCAAGAAGATCAAAGCCATCTATCGCGGCGTTCCGATGATCATCTGCGTATCTCAGGAATACGAACGCGCCTTCCTCGAGAACAAGCGTGCCAACGGTTTCTACTGGCTGCACGGTCCCGAGGATCTCAACGCCTCCGTCGATTTCACCAAGCAGGTGGTCATGGGCCTTCCGTGCATGGACGACAGCACGGACATGTTCGCGTTTGTCAGAGGCAACCTCATGTGGTTGACCCGCAAGGACAAGTTCAACTTCGACATCCAGAAAGAAGACCGCTACGTCAAAATCCTCGGCGACTGGCGCGAGGGTATCGGCTTCGGCGTGAACAAGATGGTGTGGGCCACCAAAGAGACTGTCACGACAACGACCTCCGGCGACGGCCAAGGTAGCGGTCAAGGTAACGGCCAAGGCAACGACCAAGGTAACGGCCAAGGCGACGACTCTGGCGAAACCCAAGGCGACGACTCTGGCGAAACCCAAGGCGACGACCAGAACAACGGCTAAGCACAGGGAACGGGCGCGGGGTGATGGCATATCCGTTGCACCGCGCCGCCCTGTTTTCAATCATTCATTATTCAATCACTTAAAAACTGAAAAATCATGCCTGAAGAAAATACCAACCAGTGTCCCGCGTGCCTCGAAGACCTGGCACGTCCCACCACCTGTGAACAGGTCATGGGCGGTGTTGTAACCGAATTCCTGTTGGGCTTGAAGGAAGATGTGGCCACTTGGCCGAAAAAGAAGGACGCAGCCCTGCGTACCTCCATGGCCGACCATGTAGAAACTCAACCATCCTCGAAGCTCACCATGAAGCCCGGAAAACGCCTGTTCAAAATCAGCGCAAAGAAAGGGTCATCTGAACTCAAGTACGAGCTCCAAGGCGAGAGCGGTTCCAAATCGTACAAAGCCTCTTTGGAGAACAACATTCCCGGTCTCCGCGCAAAAGCGCTCGGACTGCTGGCCGCCGTTTCCAACCAGGAACTGGTGATTCTCCCCAAGACCAAATCTGGCGATGTCCATCTGCTCGGCGACGAGTCGGAGGGTGCGGAACTCGAATCCGCCAGCGCCGTTTCCGGCAAGACCGGCACAGACGCCAACGGCGCCGATGTGGTCTTCTCCACCGACGTGCCCGCCCCCACCATCTATATGGGCGACAACTGGGACGAGCTGCAGGTGCCCGCCGGCGAGTCCGATGACAACGACGGCGAATAGCCACGTTTTTTTTCTCTCTCAACCATATTGGTAATAGTATTTCATTTGTTTGGAAAGAGCTTCCTCTCCCGGGAAGCTCTTTTTCGAACGGCAATCAACTCCTGACATGAACGATATACAACAATGGCTCGACAATCCCGGCCACGACTACTCCGCCGGCGTCACCCTCTTCGCCCGTTACAGCAAGAACAGGGCGCTGGTGCGCTATTTCCAATCCGGAACCGCCCGGTTCCGGATGGGGAAACTGGTTTACGAGATGGGGAAACTGGTGAAGACGACACCATCGGCGAAACGCATCGTAGAGACGCAAAATTTTGCGTCTCTACAACCACAGCAATCGGAACGGCCTCGTGTAACATCCGAGGTTACTTCCGAGGTTACTTCCGAGGTTACTTCCGAGGTTACTTCCGAGGTTTCTCTTCCGAGGTTTATCCTCGATGCCAAGAAGGAGGTGGCCTCCCTCTACACCCTCATCGACAAACGGCACCGGGAACTGTACGACCTGGGCACCTCCAATGCCGATGACGTGGTGCGCAAACGGAAGAAGATCCTCGACGGGCGCAAGCCCGCCATCGATCGTGCCGACCGCCTCTACCGACTGAAGGAGGCGTGGATCAAGCTGGAAGACGGCCCCGCCCGGGAACGGGTGGCCAGCGATATCCGGGAGTTGCTGGCCGCACCATGGAAGGAGCAGCCGACGATGGTCGCACCCGTAGAGACGCGCCATGGCACGTCTCTACGATCCGACGTGTCCGGGTTGTCCGACCTTAACCTCACCAATCGCCGCTCCGCCCTCCGTTCCTCCATCACCAAGGCTCAGAACATGCTGCAGTACCAGACCATCCGCAAGGGAGACTCCCCTACCCCGATGCCGCCCGGACCGAAACGCGACGAGTATGAACGGAAACTGGCCGCGCTGAAGGCGGAGCTGACAGCCGTGTGTGACGAGCTGGAAAGGAGGAAACCGGCATGAGTGCGACCCGTGTGCCAGTGCCATTCCGCGACCGGCAGCGTGATGACGACCTCACGGTCTATGAGGAAGTTTCCTTGGCCGTGGCCGACGGCAGAAGCGAGCAGCTGAACGAACGGCAGCAGGCGGTCCTGGAGCGCACCAAGGCCGCCTACCGCATTATCTGCGACCTGCCCGACAAACGGAAGGCCGTGAACAAACTGAAAGAGCTCTATCCGGAGTTGAGCGAGATGACGCTGTATCGCGACATCAACTACGCCATCCGCATCTGGAACCCGATGAACCGCATGGACCGGGATTTCCTCACCACCGCATTCCTCAACAAGCTCATCTCGGAAGTCTACAACGATGGATGCGACGCGGCCACCCGCGCCAAGAACCTGGCCACCTTCGAACGCTACCTTTCCAACATGCCACAAGACCCGATGGATCCCACCATCATGGAGAAGCACACCATCAACATCCAGCTCAACATCAACGGCAGCACCATCACCGTGCCCGCCGACAAATGGGCGAAGATCAAAGAAAACAAACTCATCGCCGCCGCTTTGGATCAGGAGATCAGCGAGGCGCAGGCTGCGGATATTATGGAAAGTTAATCTATGAACCTCTCCGTTTCCGCCACCAAATCCCAAATCCTTGGGCTGATGCTCTGCCCCAAGTACCACGTCTCCGTCGAGGGGCGCGGTACCGGCAAGAGCTTCGACATCGGCTTCACCATGGATAAGATCGTGCGGGCGATGCCCCGGTCGATCACGTCCATCACCGGCAAGACTTACGGCCAGCTGCTCACCAACACCCTGCCGTCGTCACTCAAGCTGCTCGGCAAGATGGGCTACGTGAAGGACGGCAACTTCGTAGTGTGCAAACGTCCGCCCTCTTGGTTCAAGAGCCCCTACGAGCAGATCAACCGCTACGACAACATCATCAGCTTCAGCAATGGTGCCTGCTTCGCTCTGGTGAGCCAGAGCGAGAAAGGCAGCGGCCGTGGTAAGAACATCGACTTCGAGATCATGGACGAAGCCCTTACCATCAACAAGGAGCAGTACGACTACGAGGTGTCGCCCGCCAACCGTGGCAACAACGAGTATTTCGGTCCCCGCAGCGCCAACCCGGTGAGCTTCCACCACGGCTTCAAGTACTCCACCTCCATGCCGCCCACCAAGGCCGGCCGCTGGATCCTGGACTACGCCAAATACTACGAAGAGGAAAAGGGCATCAACCTGTTCAGCGTGTGGAACCGCATCGTGAAGATGCAGATCGAGCTGCTGAAGCTGACGGATCCGCGTCAGTTCGCCGATGCCTGGAACGAGATCATCCGCCTCAAGCACAAGATACAGCCGTTCCTCAGTCGGGAAGGACTGCTGTTCACCTGCAGCAACGCTTTCGACAATCTGGAGAACCTCGGTCTATCCTACATCCGGCGGGAGTACCAGAAGCAACCCTACCTCACCTTCCTCATCGAGGTGATGAACTACCTGTTCGACAAAGTGGAGGACTGCTTCTACAGCATCAACGAGGAAAAGCAGATCTACTATGCTTCCGACCAAAGCAAGATGATTATGGAAATGGCCAGGGAGACCAACTTCGACTACAAGCCGGAAGATATCCTTGGTTCCTCGATATACGACCGCGACTGCAACCCGTCCGTTCCCTTGGAGATTGTACCGGACTGGGGCTCGGCCATCTGTCTCTTCAGTGTGAGCCAGACCCGGAACTTCGACTTCGTGTCCGGACTGACCACCCAGCAGGAAGTCCACAACATCATCAACGAGTTCTTTGTGAAGCCCGACGGAAACAGCAACGTGCTCATCAAGGAGCTGTGCGCCAAGTTTAGCGATCACTACCGCAAGCACACCAACCGCGAGCTGCACTACTACAAAGACAAATACGGCGACAGCCGCAACCCCAACATCGTGAAGTCGAAGACCTACAACCAGCTGGCCATAGAGTACCTGACCGCTGCGGGTTGGACGGTGATCGAGCACGAGCACCCGGGCATGGAACCGCCGCAGAGTGACAAGTACGTGCTCATCAACAGCATCCTGAAGGAGGACAATCCGGATTTGCCGCTCTTCCGCATCAACGGCACGCGCTGCCACTTCACCCTCATCTCAATGAACAACGCGATGGTGAAGGAGTACGACGGCCAGCTGAAGAAAGACAAGAGCAGCGAACGCAAGGGCAGCGGCGTCCTCCCAGAGGAGGCCACCCACTTCTCTGATGCTGTCGATAAGGTCCTGTGGACCAAGTACGGCATCCTCGTCAAGCGCGACGGCGGCGACTTCGTTCCGGTGCGGATCGGCGGGAGGGTGCTGTAGAATCCGCAAATTTGCGCCTGTACAAAATTCCATATTGATTATCAGCGTCTTGCATTGTCCCAACGGGTTTCTTCGTGTGGTTGTACTTTTGCCGCAAAAAACTACACGAAGCGACAAATATGACAAACGATGCGTTGAACCTCGGACTGCTGCCGGTGGATGAAACCGGTGCTTACAACCTGCCAGTGGTGGGTACTGATGCCGTGCCAACTGCAGACAGCCTCATTCCGTTCAACCGGGCGAAGACCTGCCTGAGACGGGATGTGGGCGTACACTTCTTCATCGATGACTACCAGTTCGAGCGGGTGTGGAAATCTCCGCAGCTCTATGTGGAGATGCTGAAGCGGTACCGTTTTGTCTGCGCCCCGGATTTCAGTCTCTACTTGGACATGCCGATGGCGGCCAAGATTTGGAACGTCTATCGCAGCCGCCTTATCACTGCCTACTGGCAGAAGCAGGGGGTGAAGGTGGTGCCCGTGTTGCAGTGGGCGGATCCTGCCACGTGGGAGTTCTGCTTTAAGGGCGTTACGCCAGGTGGAACGGTGGCTGTGAGCACATTAGGTGCGGCTCGCAACAAACTGACCAAACAGATCTGGAAATCGGGGATGTCGGAGGCCATCCAGAAACTGCGTCCTGCCGCCATACTCCTGTATGGCAGACCTATCAACTTCAATTTTGGAAATATCCATGTTGTATGTTACACTAACGAGGTGTTGGAAAGGAGGTCTGGTCATGGGCGGTAGAGGTGGATATTTGGGCGGGTCGAGTTCTGGTACAGGAGACTCTTCAATTGGCTTCAAAAAGACATACGAAAGTGATAACGGAGGCACCGTTTATACGGAAAAATCAAGAATTGAGCAATCCAATATAAACAAGCAGGAAAAAGCCAAATATGAAAAGGAGCATGATATGTGCAAACATTTGGCTGACAATGGGCATGATATAGTTCATCTTGATGACAGAAATCTATCGGAAGGCTCATACGATATATTGCTCGATGGAGAAAAGGCGGAGTTGAAGAGTATGAAAGGTACAACGAATATAGGCAGGGAAGGCAAAGATGCTATACGTAAACAAAAGGCCGATTTTGTAGTGTTTAAATTCGAGAGCTTTTCTGCAAAAACAAATAGAGAAATCGAAAAATTAGTAAAGAACAACATACATGGATGCTATTATGTTGAGGGGCAAAAAGGATTGGAATGGTTTTAAAATCAAGAAATCCCTGCTACAGCAAGGATTCCAGGGTGGTCCTTCCCCCGCTCAAGGCGAGTTGTAATGAACCCTTCCGCGAAAACGGAATCGCGGCAAAAATACAAAAATTCTGAAAACCAATAAATATGGAATTGGAAATCGAACTAAAAAGCAAATACATGAATCGCTTCAAACAGGAGTTTAACCGTGCCTGCCTGCAAATAGGGATTCCAGCATTGAGCGAGGATACCTGTGCCAAAATATTGGCGGTGGTATATCTCCACGACAACGAGCAGTTCGCGTTCAGCGGCGCATTTGCTGCTGATATGGAGTACATTCAGAACCGCTATCACATACATGGCGCTGGAACACCGGAGGCCGACTTTGTGGACAAGGTGGTGCGTTACATCCACGAGCTGGAGGAATATGCCAGAACGCATGTGGAGGAATCCACGCAAAACGGTCTGTTCCCTGCCAAGCCACAATGGGCAATCGAGATGTTTAGAAATATGTACGGAATAAGAATATAAGTCATGGGCAGGAAAGAATACTCTTCGTGGTTTCGATGGACAGAGGAACGCTTGCGTTTTCTATATGAAAACTTTGCCAGTAATTCCAACCAAAGCATCGCGGACGCACTAGGCTGCAAAAAAAAATGCGTCATCGATAAGGCTCACAAATTGAGGTTGAAAAAGGACAATGATTATTTAGTCATGGCTCATGCACATGCTGGAATCCGTTATGGAATAAAGGGATGTAATCTTTCGGAAGATGCATTGTCCAGAAGAAAACAAACCAGGCAGAAAACCGTACATATTGAAAAAATAAGATTAAAATACGGTATTCATCAAAGGACAAATCTCAAATTAAAAAACATTTACTGATATGATTTACGGATATTTGCGTGTGTCGTCCGACGAGCAGGACGTAAACAGCCAGAAGCAGGGCGTTGAGGCTTTCGCGAAGGAGCATGGATGGACTATTGACGAATACATCTCTGATGAAGGCGTTAGCGGTGGCAAAGATCCCGACAAACGGAATCTCGGTCCGTTGCTGAAGAAATTGAAAAACAATGATGTTCTTATTGCAGCAGAGATCAGCCGTTTGGGTCGTGACCTGTACATGGTAATGGACATCCTGCACTTCTGCATGGAGCGCGGCTGTGTAATCCACACTGTCAAAGATCGATTCACATTGGGGGATGATATCCAGAGCAAAGTACTTGCTTTTGCTTTCGGATTGGCCGCTGAGATTGAACGTCAGATGATTCGTCAACGCACTCGTGAAGGTTTGAGATTAAGAATGAAAATGGGAGTACTGTTAGGTCGTCCTATTGGTTCTCCGAACAGTTTGGAAGCACAAAAATACGGTGAATGGAAGGACAAACTTAAACAAATGGTGGAATGGCAGATGGGACCGAGGCAAATAGCTAATGTTATTGGGTGTGACAGGAACACGGTGAACCGTCTTGTTGAAAGATGGGGTTACGACGAGCTGTGGAAATATAGAGCCAATTATGCCAAAAACGAAAAAGAGTATAGGGCTAAGCACCGTGTTCCAACGTACAAAGACGAACCTTATAAGATAGTGCCGTTAGACCGAAAAAAGACAATTACTTGCATAGAAGCAGGCTTAACATTGCCGCAAATCGCAGAGCAAATGCCTGAGTTCTCGTATGAGCAGGTATATGATACGGTTCTTTGTGACAGTGAATTAAACACTCTCTATCGCCAGCACGCTCAAAAGAAGCTGGTGAAGAAGAAGTAATCCCGCCCCACCCTCATAGGGCCACCCCCTGTCATATTTCCTACCCGACCCGGGGTGGAAATTTCCATCCAAAGTAGGGCGAGCACCGGCACGATTGTCGCTCGACGCCTTTCGGAAAAAGTTGATTTTGGGTCAAAACGTTGAATTTTAGGAAAATGCGAAAAATTTCATGTTAAGAAATTCGTGTCCCATCTCGTTATGTGCGCCCGTTGTATTTTTGCCGGAAATTCAAGGATATGGAACAGACAATCACCCGCGCCGACGTGCTGGCCGAGATGGAAAAACGGGAAACCGCCGACAACCGCCACCGCTACTTCGCCATCCAGTTCTACAAACAGAACGGCGAGTTAGTGACGCTTCCCCGTGCCCGCAGCTGCGGCCTCCGCATGGACATGACCGAAAACCGGATGCGCGGTGTGCAGCAGGTAGATGAGTTCGGCAACGCCGTCGGCCACATCTATCCCGTCTGTATCGACAATATCCGCACGTTCAACAATGTACGAGTAAAGATATAAGCTATGGATATCCTATTCAACAAAGCAGGTGAACCCTTGGTGTTTTTCGGCAAAAGCGTCTTTGGCAGCACTACCACAAAGAACACGGTTAAGGAGACTGTGGAAGAGACTTTCTCGTTCCGGAAGCGCGAGTATGCCGTCTGGGGCGACACCAACTGTTTCCCGGATGACGCCGAGAAGACCATCCGCACTACCAGCGTGCTGCAGACCGGCCTAAACTACAAGGCCCGCTGCTGCTATGGTCAGGGTGTTGTGCCGGTGAGAGTGACGGGCTTTGACCAAGGCAACAACGAAATCTTCGAACCAGTGCGCGACAAAGAGGTGCTCCATCACCTGCGCGGCCTCTCCTTCCGCAACTTCCACACCGCCTCCTTCCGCGACTTAATCAAGTTCGGGAACGCCTTCCCGCTGCTGGTCTTCAACAACGCCGGCGACAAAATCGTGCGCGTGCAGATCCTCAACGCCCGCCACTGCCGCCTCAGCGTTGACAAGACCAAGTTGTTAGTCTTCGGTGACTTCAAGCACTCCTCCCCTACGGATGATGCGAAGACGGAGGTCTATGACATGCTCAGCGAGGAGGATCCGTTCTACGACCTCCAATGGCGACGCGAGACTGGCAAGCTCAAAGGTATGGCCGCCATCGCCTTCCCGCGCCTCAAGAACTACTTCAGCAACAACGACTACTACGCCGCTCCTGACTGGCAGTCGGCACAGGAGAGCGGCTGGATCGACATCGCCCACAAGATTCCCGAGTTCCTGAACCGCGCTTACGAGAACGCCATGCACCTGATGTGGCACGTGCAGATTCCCCACACCTACTGGGAGAAAAAGTTCCCGAAATCCGAGTACAAGAATGTGGAGGAGCGCAAGAAACTTATCCAGGACTATATGGACAACTTCGAGCATGAGTTGACCGACACCAAGAATGCCAACAAGTCGCTATGGACTCAGTACTACATCGATGAGAGCGGTCGCGTCAACGGCGAGTGGAAGATTACCCGCCTCGATAGCGAAATCAAGACCGACGACCGACTGAGCATGTCGGCGGCGGCCAACAGTGAGATCCTCTTCTCATTGATGGTGAACCCCAGCACGTTAGGTGCCGGAATGCCCGGAGGCCCATACAGCGGCAACGCCGGCAGCGGCTCTGATATCCGCGAAGGACTCCTTGTTTCCTTGATACTCAGCCACATCGAAAAGCAGGCCGTACTGGATCCTGTGGTGCTCATGTACGAGTTCAACGGCATCCACGACATCGAGCTCAAATACCGCAACATCACCCTGACCACCCTCGACAGCGGCAGAAACACCCAGGAATCATTAACCTAACGACAATGGAACCGAAATTATTCACATCCCAATTGAATGAGTACGCGGAGGAATTCAAGAGATATCTTCCCGTGAATATCAATCTGCGGTTCGAGACCGTGGCATCGCCACTGGCACTGTGCGAGGAAACATACCTCCGTCCGCTGTTTGGCAAAGCATTGTTCAACCGCATGGCCACCTACGTGAAAGACCACCCCACGCTGGACAGTGGAGATTCTGATTGCACCCTCATCGAAAAGACACGGTTCGCCCTCATCCGGTTAGCCGTCTGGAAAGACTACGACATCATTGCGGCCAACATCAGCGACACCGGTGTCTCTGCAGAGGTGGACAAAGAAAACCGCCTCTTCCGCTATCAGGAGGAGAACCTTAAACGTGCCCTCAAGGAGGAAGGCTTTAACTATCTGGACAACATCCTGGAATTCCTTGAAGAAAATTCCCAAGAATTTCCGGAGTTCGAGCAGTCGGGATAGGTGTTGGAAAGCTCACAGTTGCTAATCCGTAACACCCGGATGTTCAACACCTATTATAATATAGACAACAGCCGCTTAGTGTTCCTGAAGATGCGTCACTACATCCGCGATGTGGAACTTATCGAGCTGCAGCACCGCATCGGCAGGGAGTTCTACCAGGAGCTGCTCACCGCCGATGAGAGCCTGCCGAAGTACGAGGCCATCCTTTCGTACATCCGCAATTACATCGTGTATGCCTCCGTGGCCGAAGGCATCGGCGAGCTGCACAAGATGCCCACCGATAAAGGCTTGCTGTTCGAGACCACCACTATGGACGGTGTGCAGGAGGCTCCGGTCTATCGTGCCCAGATTGCGGAAACCCGCCTTCGTTTCGCCCAGCGTGCCGAACAGTACCTGGCCACCGCCCTCCACATCATCCGGAACGCGCCTGCAGACTATCCCGCATACGTCGGTTTCGCTGGCGACAGCCCTGAAGACGGCATTATCCACCGCGACAACACCAACCGCAAAATCTTCCTCGCCTGATCTATAACCAATAACCAATAACCCATAACCTTTGATCATGGACATCGTAACATTAATCGGCTACCTTATCACTCCGCTCACCGGGGCAATAGGCTGGATCTTCGGTCGCCGCCAGCGCCGGAATACCGCCATCCAGTCCCTGCAGAAAACCATCCAACTGCTCTCCAACACCATCCAAGACGACAATCAGAAGATTGTTAGCCTTATGAATGAAATTCAGGAGGTGCGCCGCGAGAATGCCGAACTCAAAGCCGGACAGAAGGAGCTGCTGGGCCAGATAGAGGCACTGAAAAGTGAGAACCGGGAGCTTAACGAACTTATCAGGGCAAACGGCATCAAGAAAGTGAAGCCCGCAATGCGGAAGGATTGGAAAGGAGACGCAGAATGAACGTAATCCGACACAATTTCCCCGCCACGCAATATGTGTGTGAGCGCACCGAGAAACGGCAGATCGTTCTTCATCACACCGCCAGTGGTCCGGGCGTGGACGGCGATATTGCCTGGTGGATGAAAACCCCGGAGCGGGTGGCCACCCACTTCATCGTCGATCGAGAGGGCAAGGTTCACCAACTCTTCGATGAGGAGTTCTGGGGCTACCACCTCGGACTGGCTCAGAAGGTCTTCACCCAGATGAAGCTGCCCTACAAGCAGCTCGACCGTCAGAGCATCGGCATTGAGATCGACAGCTGGGGTTATCTGGAACCGCACACCGACGGCCAGTTCTATCCGGCCAAGTGGAATGGCAGCCGCAGCGTGCCCAATACCGCCGCCAAGCCGGTGAAGTACTTCTACGAGTACTGCTCCAACCAAAAATGGAAGGGCCACCGCTACTACGAAAAGTACACCACCGCCCAGATCAATGCCGTGCGCGACCTGGTGCGCGAGCTGTGTACCCGTCACAACATCCCGAAGACCTACAATCCGGATATGTGGGAACTGTCAAAACGTGCCCTCACCGGCACGCCCGGCATCTTCGCCCACTGCTCCTACCGCACCGACAAAAGCGATATCCACCCGCAACCCGAAATGATTGACATGTTGAAGGCCTTATGACATCAAGCCAATATTACCAGTACATTGAAGGCCTCGCCCGCTCACACAAGATGGTGAGGCACTCCGACACCGACAAACACTTCTTCCGGGGCGAGCTGGAGGAGTTCTATATGGATCTGCGCAACAAGGTGAAGTTCCCCGCCATGATTGCTGAAAGCTGGGAGATCACGTTCCAGGAGGAAAACAAGAAGCGCGAAACCTCCTTCATCATCGCGGCAGCATACAAGGAGAGTAAGAACTGGGGCAACATCTACGCTGCTATCGACCTCTGCGAGCGCATCGGCGATGAGTTCCTGCGCCGTATCATCGCCGATGTCGATGAGGGCAAGTTCTGCGGCGACGTGGAACTGATGTCGGCCATCCCCATGGTGGATGAACAGCACCTCTATGCCGGTGTGCGCTACACCATCCAGATGTCGTGCCCGTTCCGTCCTGACCCGGATAAGGATGAATGGACGGATCTGTAGAGACGTGCCATGGCGCGTCTCTACAACGACAGAACCCAATGAACCGATATGAACACCTTGACCTACGAAATTGACGGCCAGAAGACCGACCTGACGTTCCCGTCCTCGATTGCCGAGTGTAGCGGGTCGCAGCTCACCGCCGTGGCCTCCGCCCGGATGGGGCTGCTCACCGATGAGGAACTACTCGTGCGGCTGTGCGGCATCCCAATCGAGGTGGTGGAGGCCATGTCACCGTTCCAGCGGTTTAAGATCGTGGAGGCCACCGAGCCGGTCATCCACTTCGAGGGCAACGAGCTGCTGTGGAAAAAGTGGAAATTTCCGACCGTGGAAATCGGTGGTGAAACCTTCTACGGCCCTGAAGACAGTTTCGGCAACATCACCTGGGGCGAGTTCATCTACGCCGACCAGTGCATGATCCAAGGACTCTACCAGGCCGCCATCGCCGCGATGTTCCGTCCGGAGCGTCCGGGCTGGGATGGCGAGACAGAGCGCCGCCAGCCCTTCACCGTTCCCGGTACCACGCACCGCTTTCCCAAGTTCGGCGACATGGACGGCGCACTGGCCACCGCCATCGTGTGGAACTATCGCGCCGTGCGATCCGCCGCCGTCGATGCTGCCTATCCCGCGCTCTTCCCCTACTTCGACCCCAACGCCAAGCCAGAAAAAGACGATGAGGAAGATGAACCCGAAACCAAGGATGAGCCCACCGAATTCTCCTGGATCAACGTCCACCGCAACATCCTCGGCGAGCACATCCAGGATGAGGACAAATTCCTGAACCTCCCTATGCACACCGTCCTCTATCGCCTCAACACCGTGGCCAACGAATCCCGCAAATCCAAACAAAAAACATAATTCCAAAAAGGGCTGAAAGCCCGACCTATGTCAACCTAGGGTGAGCGATAGCGAGCCCTAGGACAAAACAGATAGAATATGGCAGACGAACATCTCATGACCGACGACGAATTCCTGCGCCAGGCAAAAGCCTGGGCCGACCGCGTGCGTGCGCAGAGCAAGGCCGCCGCATCCGCCTTCACCAAGGGCAAGAAAAGCGCAACGCACACCTACAAGACCGGGCGTTATGCCGGCAAGACCGAAGGACGGCTGCGGTCCAAGGTGGGTTACGTACTCCGGAAACGCTACGGGGATCTGGAGGCCGTGAGTTTCAAGATGCCTGTGCACGGAATCTTCCGCGAGTATGGCGTGGGCAACGGGCAGCCCCGCCACGGAGTGGCCACCAAGAGCGGCAAAGCGGCCTCCAACAAAATCTATATCAAGCGCACCCCCAGCGACTGGTTCCACAACCCCTTGGAGCGCAACATCGACGCTCTCGGCGACCTCGTGGCCGACTATTACGGCGACAAAGTGCTGGTGGAGTTCATGAAGTTGGACACCAACACGACCAACACCGCAAGCCACGAAGGAGTGTTTGCAAAAAAAAGTAAACCCAATGGTTGACTGTTTAGAAAAAAGTGTATTTTTGCCGAAAATTTCATGCGGTGAAAGTTGACAGCAATCCGATAGTGGAAAACCGACTGTACGCCTTCAGGTTTGATGGCGATGATGGCAACATTTACGATGTCACTATGGAACAGCTGTATGACAGGGAATGGCTATGGAATTTCTTCAACGAACACAAACAAGACCTTGGATATTTTCATGTATCAGATATCTATGATGCCATTGAACGTACCATAGATGATTTGGATCTGATTGACGATTTGCTGCTGGACGGAACGACTGATCTGGACACATATTTCCGGGATTTGTCCCAAAACTATAAGGATCCGTATCTTGAACGGAGCAAAGGCAAGCTGTCACATTTGCCAGAAGTGCGTCAGAACAGCTGGGTACGGTTCTACTCTATTCGGTTAGAGAGCGGAATCTATGTGCTTACAGGTGGCACCATCAAGCTGACTGAGAATATGGCAGAGCGGGAGCACACCTTGCGTGAGGCGAACCGTTTGGAACAATGCAGGGATTATTTGATTGGACAAGGAGTTTGCGATTTCTGCGGCTTCAGTGAATTTTTGTGCGAATAAACATTATGGAATTATGAATACATTGGAAAAACTGAAACAAATCAGCGAGCCCGCCCATTCCAATTGGAGAGAGAAGGCGCAATGGAGGAAAGACAACCGCGACTGGCTGCGGAAGTCCGGCCGGATTGCGGTCGCCGTGCTGGAGGCTATCGATGCAAACCCGGACATGAGCCAGGCGAAACTGGCCGAGAAGATGGGAGTGACGAAACAATACATCAGCAAAATCGTGAAAGGACAGGAGAACCTGTCCCTGCAGACCATCTGCAAGTTGGAGTCAGCACTGGGGATCACGCTGGTTGAAGTACAGATTCCACAGGCATCTCAAATGGCCACACCTGTTGAATACTGCCAGCATCAGTGGCTTACCTCAAAGCAGATTCTCATGGAGATGACATCTGCTATTGCTTATTCAGAATCATATCAAGTTGCATAGCGATGAAACAGATTAGTTTTCTTATGAGACAGATAAGGGTTAACCAGTTCGCCATTCTGTCTGACGATGCGCCCAACGGAGAAATCCCCGTTGAATTTGGCGTTCAATTCAAGACCGATACGGTTGGAAAATGGATCGCGGTTGCCTTCAAGACGCAATATATGAACGGTTCCGCACCCATGTTGTTGTTGGAAATCCAATGTGATTTTCAGGTGAAGCCGGAAGACTGGGATTCCCTTGTCAACGACGGGAAACTGGTGTTTCCTATCGAATTTCTGCGCCATATAGCCCTGCACACGGTTGGCTCGGCTCGCGGAATCCTTTTCTGCAAGACCGAAGGTTCTCCGTTCAGCAGATTCATCCTGCCCCCTGTTAATCTCGAAACTATGATTAGTCAGGATTTGGAGATTCCGTTGCCTGAATAACCAACGGACGATATAAGCCCCCCTACCACGGCCTCCCATCCTGGAGACCGTTTTTTTTGTCCCAACCCGTTCTCGCAAACGGGTTTATTTTTGCCGTAAAAACAAAGCGATTATGGGAGCATCACCACTGCCAAAGCCTTACGTTCCAACGGTCAACTTCTGCCGAGACTGCGAATATTTCCAACTGAAATGGAAATCGGAGCTCTCCGACTGGAGTTACTGCGACTATTGGAACAAGGACACCAAAGAAGGATCCCCTTGCTGTGATAAATTTGAAGAGAGAGACTCCCAATGCTGAAAGAAATGGAAAAGTTTGAATACAATAAAGCCGGCCATTGGAATGACCGGCTGTGCATATTTCTTTCGGTGCCATCGGCACGTATTAGAATATTCTACCATCCCATGACTCTGTGCGAATCTTTTTGTAAAAGATTATCGCTGCAATAACTATCAAAATGGTCTCTAACATCTCTTCAAAATTTTATCGCTGCAATAATACAAAAAAAATAAATACAATCCATAAAAAAAATCTCTATGGCAAAGGAAGTAAATAAAAGGGTTAACGTTTGGATTAACGGCAAAGAGGTTGAAAACAACATCAAATCGATCCGTTCCGCCATGATTCATCTGACTAATCAGATGAACAAAATGGAAATCGGGTCTGAGGAGTACATCCAAACCTCAAAGAAACTGCGGGACTTGAAAACGATTTACGATGAACATTGTAAATCGTTAAAAATGACGAATCAGGAAATCGAGAATAACACCACCTCTTGGAAAAAGAACATCATTCATTGGGGAGCATTCTCCGCCACCGTCCAAGGAGCCTCCGCCGCAGTTCAACGCTTTATCTCTTCCACCCAGGAGTACGTCGATGCCTATGCCTCACTCGATGACGCGATGAGTGCGGTACAGAAGACCACCGGCATGACTCGCGAGGAGGTGGAACTGCTGAAAAACTCTCTGCAGAGTATCGACACCCGCACCTCTACCGAGCAGCTGCTGAAGATCGCTGAAATCGGTGGCCGTATGGGGTTGGCAAAAGAAGAAATCCGCGATTTCACCGAAGCGGTCAACAAAGCCAACGTCGCCCTGGGCGATTCCTTCCAAGGAGGAGCGGAAGAAATATCCTCCATCCTCGGCAAAATCAGTCTCGCCTACAAGGAAACCCGCGACCAGAACATAGGACAGTCGATCACCCAGATTGGCTCAGCCCTGAATGAAGTTGGCGCGTCTGCCAATGCCACTGAAGGCAATATCGCTTCCTTCGTGCAGCGCGTTGGCAGTATGCCGGAAATGTTCCGCCCAACCGTTGAACAAGCCATCGCCCTGGGTGCCGCGTTTGAGGAAAGTTCCATCGACGCGGAAGTGGCCAGTCGCGCATTCGGCATCGTGATGATGAAAGCCTCCACCAATGTGGAAGGTTTCGCTGCCGCCATGCACCGCCCTGCGGAAGAGATCGAGGAGTTAATCAATACCAATCCCGCACAATTCTTCGTGGAGTTTGCAGAATCGCTGAACGGGCTGAAGGGCACAGAGATCGGTTCTGTACTCAAAGATCTGAAGCTGAATGCCGACGGTGTAAACAAAATCATCGGTGCAATGAGTACCAACACCGAGCGTTTCACCGAAATACTTAACACGTCAAACACAGCCTTTGCAGAGGCCATATCGCTTGACAACGAGTATGCAGTTGTTAATGAGAATGCAGCCGCCCAATTGGAGAAAGCGAAGAAGGCCGTGCTGGATGCCAAAGCGGCACTGGGAGAGGAGCTGATTCCTGTAATCACGGAGTTGACCAAGGGGACAGCGTCAAGCATCAGAGTGTTGGGTGAAGTCGTGAAGTGGATGTTGGAACACAAGAATCTGATCAAGACGTTGGCCGCGGCATACGGTTTATTGTATGCCGCACACATGAAAGAGGTCGCGGCAAAAAAGCTGTCAACGGCTTGGACAAAAGCGGAAATGGCCGGTGAGTCTGCCGGAACAGTTGTCACCAGTCTCTTTGCGTTGGCAAAGGCAAAGCTCGCCAAAAACACTCTGGCGGCCGCCAATGCACAAAAGGCCTTGAAAGTCGCTTTTGCAGCCACTCCATGGGGAGCTATAATCACCGCTGTTCTAACACTGGCCACCGCATTTTCTTTCTTCCGCAGCAAAACAGATGAAGCGGCTGAAGCCCAGCAAAATTTGGAGGAACAGATCACTCAGCAGTACAATGCGGAGAAAAAGAAGGTGGAAGATCTTCAGAAGATCATTGAGAACGAAAACTCCACCCGGGACCAGAAACTGAAAGCTATCAAGGAACTGAAAAAACTCATCCCCGATTATGTTGCAGAGTTGGACAAAGAAGGCAAGGTGGTGAACAATAACAAAAACGCCATCAACGATTACCTGGTTGCACTGAAAAACAAAATTCGATACCAAAGTCTTGAAAAAGCCCTGAACGAGACCCAGAACAAGATAGTGGAAGCCGAACTGAAAGACAAAAAAGCCAGGGATGCCTATTTTGCCCAAGGATGGGGGGCTGAAGTCTGGGATAAGACGAAATCGTTCCTATTTGGTGGATGGTCGAAAGAAGATGTGATGAAGAATGCAGATGCGGAGCTTCAGGGATTGTACGATCTCCGGGCTGAGTACAATAAGAAGATGGAGGTAATGGATAAGGAGTTGAAGGATAAAACGGGGAAGACCTATCGTGAACTTTACAACGACAATTTACTGTCTTCACTGGACGAGAACAATCCACCGGGTTCTGGCTCCGGCTCCGGAAATGCACCAGACAAAAAAACGATCACCGCCCGCGAAAACTTCCACAAAGAGCTCCTGCAGATGGAAAACAAAGCGCAGGCCGATACGCTCGAAGGATGGGAGAAAACCAAGCAGGAAATTGTCAACAAATACGATGAATTGCTTACAGAGGCCGCAAAACTCTACGGCAAGGATTCCGAAGCCTTCAATAAGGTGTTACAGATGAAATCGGACGCCATCACCGCCGCCGGACAAAAGTACCTTGAAAAGTACGGAAAAACCCTTGAAGATTTTTCCCAGAAATTTCAGACCTGGCAGAAAGAGACTGCCCCGGAAGGAAAGAACGAGATGGTGGATGCCGTCATCGGCACCCGGCAGAAGTGGATCCAACGCACCAACGAGGTCTCCGCACAAATGTCAGAACTGCTCGACCTGCGTGAACAGTTCGTGAAAGACAACGTTGACACCACCTCCCTCGACGCGCTCATCAACAAGCTCGGCGATGAGATGAACGGCATGGCCGACATGGAGGCAAAGGACATCCAGAAGACCTTGGAGAAATACCAGGCGCAGACCGACGACTTCATCAAAGCGGAACAGAAATCCATCACCGACGCCACCCTCACTGAAACCCAGCGGCAGAAAAACGCCATCCGGGAAAGATACGAGCTGGAAATCCAGCTCGTCGAGAAGCTGAAAGCCGCCCGAAAAGCTGAAGAGGGCGATGATGCCGATGTGTCGGATCTGGAATCCAAAATCAAAGAACTGAGGGAACTGCTCGACAAGCAGCTTGGCAACGTTGACAAGGCAGCCGCTTCCTCCGGACAGAAATCCGTCTGGCAGCAGCTCGCCGAGTTCGACTGGAGCAAGATGAGCGAGAACTGGCAGTCCGCACTCGGACTCATGAGCCAGGGACTGCAGGAGTTCGCCAGCGTCGCCTTCGACATCTACGGCTCCATCGCCCAGATCCAGGACAATATGATGGAGGCTGAGCTTCAGCGCACCCAGGAGGCTTACGACGCTAAGGCCGCCGCCCTCCAACGCCAGCTCGACCAGGGCGTAATCTCCCAAAAGGCATACGATGCCAAGATGCAGAAGCTCACTGAAGAAAAGGAGAAGAAGGAAAAGAAACTGAAACATGAGCAATTTGCCCGGGAAAAGGCGGCCAACATCATCCAGGCCCTCATCAACGGCGCACTGGCCATCACCAACATCTGGGCGCAATGGGCTGGCCAGCCTATCGTGGCCGCCGTGCTCACCGCCGTGGCTGCCGCCTCCAACGCTGTGCAAATTGCAGCTATCGCCACCCAGCCTAACCCCTACGCCAAAGGCGGCTACATCCGTGGACGGCAGTACGCCGTGATGGGCGAGCAGGGCGACGAGTGGGTGGCCAGCAACAAGCTGCTGCGTGACAAAGAGGCCTCAGCTGTCATCGCTGCCCTCGACGACTACCAGAAGGGCAACCGCAACGCCCTCGCTGGCATCTCATTCGCCGGGCCCGACCCAAAAATCATGTCCCAAGCCGTCTCCGGAAACGGACGTACTTTTGCACCGTCAAACCAGACCACCAACAACTACTACCAGAACCCGGACAACTCGGAACTGCTCAAGGAGATACGGAAGATGAACGACTTTCTGCGCGACCCCAACAACCGCCGCGCCTACATCAGCCGGAAGATCCAGTTAGAATTCGACGAACAGGAGGAGGAAATCAGGTCTATGGCGAGACTATAGGTTTCAATAACCTATAACCCATAACCAATAACCAATAACCATTCAAGAGGATGCAGATCAGGAAGAGACCATACAAGATCGATTTCGCGGGCAACGACCCTGAATTCGTGCTGCGTACTACGCCGTGGCACCAGCAGGGGCGTTGTGTGTCGAAAACCTACCTGGTAAGTCGCCTTCCCAAGGGTTCCCTGCGGCTCAGCTATGGTGTTGGGTCGGACTACAGGGTATGGGAATGGAATGTGACGGCCAGTGCCGGTGACGCACTCTACGACATGCTTGCCGCCCCGTCAGGAACCGCTTCTGCCATGCTTGACATCCTGGAAGGCAAACTTCTGCCAAATCCTGACCTGCGACCGTTCTTCGACATATCGGCCCATGTAGACAATGGACAGTTATACGTGAAAATCACATCAAAGGAGCCTGAATCGAAGAATCTATCCTTTGTTTATTCCGAGAACGCAAACCTTACCGCTGTAACGGTGGCCGAGGGCGTGTCGGGCATCAGCCAGAAGCCGAAACCCAACTACCGAGTGCTGGCATTCTTCGCAGGCCATGCAGCCGGACAACAATTCCGGACACCTGATATGATGTTGGAGGAGAGCAACGGCGATGTACACATCGACTGCTCCCTGCTCAACGCCTGGTTCCCGAAGCCCGACATCCCCGTGTTGGAGGAGTTCTATGAGGCGAAGGCCTGTCCGGCCGCTATACTCACCGCACGGCTCTGGTACGGTGAGATGTACGCCGACGATACGGATTCCACACCCATACTGCGCACTCTCGATCGCAGTCCTCAAGTGACGCTGCTCAACGGCAGGGTTTCCCAATATGCCGCCGACAACAACATCCCGGACTGGGTGGCCTGCAACGACGACCACCTCCATCTGAAATCCGGAGTGGATATCCTTGGCCAGAACAACGGGGAAACTGTCATTGTGCCTTCCGGCGTGGAGCAGTACATCTACCTGTACAACTACGGCACGGTTAACAGGACCGTGCGTGTACAGGTTCGAGCCACATTTGCCGACGGCTTCACAGACGATGGCTGGCGGGATAAGAACCTGACCATCGTGCCCGGGGTGAATCGTCTCACCGTAAGAGAGGATGATGCCGTGGCATGGACGGTAAAGATAACAAATTACACATTCCACATCACCATCACCCGCCACTACGTGGTGAAGGAATTTGAATATGGATTCCACACCTTCCTGATGCTCAACGCGCTCAACCTCTATGAGAGCTTACCCGTGGAGTTCCTTGCCAGGGAAGAGCAGACCGAAGGCGAGCGGCGCATAATCGCCGGAGTGGACAGCTACGGCACCACCGACCGTCAAACCGTCTTCACCGCCCGTTGCCTTCCTCGCAACGCCTCCGGACTGAAGCTGCTGCGTACCGCCTTCGACAAGCAGGACAACCTGCTATTGGAGGGTCAATACGCCTGGTACATTGACATGATACCCGGAAGCATCACTTTAAGTGACGAAAGCAATTTCCTGTCCGAATGTGAGTTCAAGTTCCGCTTACGCGAGAAAGTGAATCGTAAACCGCAAGTCTTTGAACTGACAGACGGACTTGACACCACATCGCAAATTCTGAAACAAGACACCGTTTTTAAATAAACCAAACACCGAACGAAATGATTTCATTTTTCCTCAAAATCTGGACATTCTTGAAAAAGTATCTGAAATGGATACTTGGTGCGATAGCACTCATCATTATCATCATTGTATGGTCGGTTGCCGGCAGCAAGGGCAAGCAGCTGAAGGAGGCCGACACGCAGATCCAGGTGCTGCAGCAGCAGGTCATCACCCAGCAGGAGCTAATCCAGAAGCTGGCGGCCATGGAAAGCGTACACTGCGAAGTGAGCCTCACGGTGAAGAACACCGCCGTGATGGGCGCGAACCATTCCGGTGCCGTCACCCAGGAGGCCGAACAGATTGCCACCTACCTGCGCGGTGAAATTCTCGAAAAAATCATGACAGACGAAAAGGCCTCAATAACCAATAACCATTAACCATTAAAACAATGGCACGGATACCCTTACTACAGGTGGGCTGCACAGGGCAGGAAGTCATCGACGCCATCAACGCGCTCATCGCCGCACATAACGACGGCGAAAGTGTCGCTGTTTTGTCGTACAACGATCTGGCCGACCTTCCGCAGATTAACGGTGTTGAGCTCAAGGGCGACAAGAGCACAGACGCACTGCTCATTGCATTGGCAGGATGTTCGGACTATGAGACGCTGATGGCCACGCTGGCCACCAAGGCTTACGCCGACGAAATGAAGAGTGCCGCTTTGGCCGCTGCCGAAGCCACAGCCCGAAACGTCCTCGCCTACAAGCTCGACGCCGACCTGGGCAACATTGACACCACCTCTACCATCGCCGACGGAAGCTACATCCCCGTGGTGACGGACGGCGACGTGAAGAAGGTGAAGATGGAGACCGTGTCCGCATACACCGAGCTGAAGAGCACGACCAGCCGACAGTCCTCCACAGGGCAGGGAGAGTCCTCCCAGCCGTCGGAATCGGGCGGAACAGTCCCGCAATCCACCTCCGGGGTGTTCGACGTGACCGTCACGCCCGACCTGTGGGAGGAAAACGACATCTGGCGGTATGTAGCCATCGTGCATGACGATAACGCCGCAAGGCTGCGGTCTGCTTTTGCCTCGCCCGCCTCGGAGACCCTGCAGGAATGGAGCGACAGCCCCATCTCCTTGGTGTCCATCGAGGACGGGGTGCTGGTGTTCGCCAGCCCCAAGGCCCTGCCCGCCGAATCCATCACCATGAAAGTCTATTACAAGAGATGAGCAGACTGTACATAGGCAACGGAGGACAGGAACTGTACCCGGACAAACGGTGGTACGGCACCACGGCGTACTGGGACGCCCGCATCGGGTTCGTGCCAAAAGAGGGCCATATCATCATCTATGAAGACGCCTTCGAGGAACAGGGTGACAATGGGACGGTGGTGTACCACCCGAACATCAAGATCGGCGACGGCAACCAGTATGTGCAGGACCTGCCGTTTCTGGGCGAATATGAGAGCAGGATGCTGATGGAGCGAATCAGAGAACTGCATGAGCTCATCATGGAGAAACAGGACAAACATTACACCTACGAATGGCGCACGCTGCTCTCCACCGTGACCGTGCAGCACAACCTGCACAAAAAACCGGCCGTGACCGTGATGGACACCGCCGGCAACGAGCTGTTCTGCGACGTGTGCTACACGGACAACGACAGCGTGACTTTGACTTTTAGCGAGCCGGTACGCGGCACCGCATATTTCAATTAACAACAAAAAGAACAAGAAAAATGGCGAAGAAATTTTTGACGGACGTTGATCTGTCGCAAAACGAACTCCAGAATGCGGTGATGCAGAACCTCACCACCGCCCCGCAGAACCCCAAGATGGGGCAGCTTTACTACAACACCTCCGACAAAATCATGTACCAGTGGGACGGCACCGCCTGGAAGCCGGTGGGCAACATCTACATCAACGGCAACGGCATCGTGATTTCCGCCTCCAACGTGGTGTCGGCGGATTTTGCAACCTCCGGCGAGGCCACGGCCGGCAGCTCCACCACCAAGGTGATGTCGCCGGCACTGGTCAAGGCGGTGATCCAGACCCTCGACGTGACCGGCTTCGCGCAGGGCGTGGTGTCGGCCGACGGGGACACAATCACCATCAAGGGCCTGAAGGAGGTGGACGGCAAAGTGTCCGCCGACTCGAACAACAACCTGGTCATCAAGATAGATGCCGATCACGGCTACGATGCGACGGACAACCCGCTGGCCACTGTCGGCACGGTGGACGCGGCAAAGACAGCATCGGCTGTGACCGTGGAGGCAGGCGACGAAAGCGCGACAAACTTCCGGTCGTACACCGTCAAGCAGGGCGGCAACACCGTGGGCACCATCAACATTCCGAAGTTCCTCGTGGTGAAAAGCGGCTCGGTGGTGACGGGTACCTGGAGCGGCACAACGTTCAGCGAGGACGCCACGCAGCCGGGCAGCGGCACAGGCAAGGCCATCAAGCTGGTGCTCAACGACAGCGAGGATGCAGGCACTGCGGACGACGTGCTCTATATCAATGTAGCCGACCTCGTGGATGTCTATACCGGCGGCGCTGGTATCACCATCACGGCTGGGAACGAAGTCAAGATGAAACTCAAATCCGAAACCCCTCACACCGCATCGTCAGCCACTCCCACCAACACCGCCTCCCGACAATATCCTGTAGGCATCGACAAAGACGGTTTCCCGTCCGTCAATGTGCCCTGGACGGACACCACCTACACCCAGGAGAAACTGGGTCAAGGTTACGCAACCTGCTCCACGGCAGCAGCCACGGCGGCGAAGGAGGCTACACTGCCGAACTATAACTTGGTCAAGGGCGGCGTGGTGGCCGTGAAATTCGAGAATGCCGTGCCCGCGAGCGCAACGTTGAACGTCAACTCCAAAGGGGCCAAGGACATCTACTTCAAGGGTGCGGCCATTACGGCGAACATCATCCAGGCAGGAGACACGGCCACGTTTATCTATGACGGATCGAAATACCATCTGCTCTCTGTTGACCGCCTCTGCCAAAAGGCTATCACCAATGTCTCATGGACGGCGGGCAGCCACGATGTGACATTGACCTTTGCCGACGGCACCACGTCTAACGTCACCATCCACCCCACGAACACGGCGTACCCGGCCTCGGGCAGCGGCGCGGCAGTGCCAACGAAGAACCAGACACCCGCATTCGGCCAGACTTTCAACGTGCCGCAGGTGGTGACAGACGATTTCGGGCACGTCACCGCCCAGAACACGCGAACAGTCACCATACCGGACGCGACGGCCACCCCGTCGGCGGACGGCCTCATGTCGTCCGCCGACAAGGCCAAGCTCGACTCGATGACCCACATCATGCGCCGCTACGAGGTCACGAACCCCTCGCTGACGTACGACTCCGCGACGGGAACCTGCGTGTGGCAGATTGCGGCCTCCTCGATGGGCGGCGGCGACCCGCGCCATGCGCTCTGCTCGCTGCGCGACAGTTCCGGCAATGAGGTGATTGCCGACATGACCTTCTCGCAGCAGTACATCACCGTCACGTTCAACGCCAGCGCCACGATTGCGGCAGGGGCCTACACCGCCAACATCATCATCCCGATAGCCGCATAGCGATGAGACATCTCAACGACCAGTACTTCAGCGGAAACCAGCTCAAAGAGGTGGCCGAACCGTCCGTGGCGACGGATGCGGCCACCAAGGGCTACGTGGACGGTATTGTGGAGGGACTGGTGTCGCCGGGCGTGACGTTCTATGGCTACACCGACACGCCTGCCGCAACGGCCAACAAGGTTGTGACGCTCATTGCGCCGACGGACGGGTTTGCCAACGGAAGCAAACTGCTGCTGCACTTCAACAATGCCGTGCCTGCAGGAAACTCCAACATCATAACGGTAGCGGGCAACCAATATATGTTGGCATACCACCAGGCCGCCATAACAACGGCTGGCATTATAAATGCAGGGGATAAAGCTCTTATTGTATGCTTCAACAGTGTTGCCCACGTCGTCGCCATCGACCGCTGGGGCGTTGACATGTCCGCCGCGCAGGGCACGCTGCCCGCGCTGGCAGGCAATGCCGGGAGGGTCCTCGCCGTTAACAACGGCGAAACGGGTGTCGAATGGGTGCCGATGGGCGGCAGCGGCGCGAGCCAGCTCGCCGTCACAGATGATGACAACGGCAACATCGGGCTGTCGCTCACTGGCGGTTCGCAGTCACTGTCTGTCGTGGATGACAACAACGGAAATATCACCTTAACCTTAAATTAGACGATTATGGCAAGTACTGAAATGAAAAGCCTGACGCTCGGCGGCGTGACGCGCACATTGCATGACGCGGTTGCCCGCGCCATCACCCATACAGCCAACACCACCGTCAGCACCTCGACGACCACCATCACCTTCACGGCGGACCAACGGTGCTCGAAAATGATCACCGTCAGTGCGGACCTCGGTGTCACATTCGCCGTGAACAACACCACCGACAACTACCTGTGGATAAAGAACACGGGCAGCGCGGAGGTGGACATCACCGTCAGCGCGGTCACGTCGAGCGGCAACAATGTGGCCAACGTATATATGCCGGCCGACGGCATCAGCATCCCTGCAGGGAAAGTAGTGGAAATCGGCATCATTGTGAACGCCGACGGTGCGTTCATCACATCAAGAAACGATTTAGCATTGTAAGCAATGGCAAAGACAACAGACAACGAGCAATACTACTATTTCAAGATGCGGATCGGAAAGCCGTACGAAATCAAGGCCACGCCCATCCACATCAACACGGTCATCAACCGCATCTATGTGGAGATGACTGCCGCGCAGCAGGCCTTCTATTTGGAGAACCCCACGGCCACGGTGCAGGAGGTGTGGAACTGCGCACTTACACCGCCGTATACGCCGCCGGCCCCCGACGTGGCGGAATACGCGGCGCGGAAGGTGGAAGAGCTGCGGGAGGCGTGCCACAGCGCCGTGGGAGTCACGACACTGGAATTCGCCATGGCCATCGACAAAGTTGAGAATCCCACGGCAAGCTGCTACTACGGCCTTGCCGATGCGCAGCGTGTTGTCAGCGCCTTCCGCGCCCAGAGCAAGGCCGCGATGGCGGTGCTCGACACGTACCGCCCGCAGATTGAGGCGGCGGCGAGTGTGGCGGCAGTGGATGCGCTGCTCGCGGCGGCGAGGGCCGCGCTGGAAGGAGGTGCGGCATGACAGCGGCCTTAGACATCAGGATGCTTGTGGCCACCGCCGCGAAGGCACTGGCGGTGGCCGCGCTGATAACCGCCGGTGCAATGGCGTTGCAACGGGGTTCCACGCACGTTTCAACGGCGGTCCGCGACACATGGGCGGCCGACAGCAGCTGGACGGTGAAAGGAGGATGGAGATGAGACGGGAACACAATATTTCAATACAGGTGTAAAGCCAAACCCTAATTTTAAATGGTATTATGTTTTCCAATGGCTGGATTTAAACAGCGGTGATAGCAATTTTAATGGTTGCGAAGATTGGAGCTCTACTTCAACGGATATTATCATTAGAATTGCACAAAGGCCTGACATTATGAGAAAAGAACATTTAAACACTGTTTCAGAGGATATACCGTTCGTCGAGAATCTTATTTTCCATACTCCGCTGACTGAAGGAGATTTGACGGACCATGTGAGCGGGGTGTCGCCAACACCCGGCACAGGCGGCTGTACGTGGGATTCCGCGTACGACGCATATCGAATCTTCACCACAGCCGAGTACCAGCATTGCTTGATATATAACATTCCCGACGGCATAGATTTCAAGTCATCGGAAAACTACAACTTTTCAATTTACACAAAGATTTTCATCAATTCTTACAATGGCACGATTGACTATGCAATATTGTATGACGGCATCAACTGGCCGACCAGTAATAATTCATACAGTATTGGTGAAACGCACAGGTACAACACATCGACGGACAACCCAATAACAAAGAATGCCTGGCATGAGATATGTATGGCAAGATATGAAGACAATATATTTTTTTATGTTGACAAAGCATTGTCAAGAACCACGCAAACATCGCAATACCCTGCATTTAATATTTCCGACGCCGTTGCAAAGAATAAACACAAGAATCTTGCAGTCGGGACTTCAATATACAATTACAAATTCAACATATACATCAAAGATCTTCGTATATACGATAGAGCGTTGTCGGCTTCAGAGATTGTGCAGTTGTAAAGCAAAGGGTATTACATTAACCAATATCTGCTAATATGAAAAGAGAAAGTTTAAATTCAGAGGCGTCTCCAAACCAGCTCCCCCTGCCATCTGGATATACCAAGTTGAACTACATAGAAAGCCAGGGAAACCAGTTTATCATCACGGGTGTTTGTTTGGGGCCGAACCTTAAGTGGGAGCTTGATGCTCAGTGGGTTGAATTCAATGATAACAATGCTTTTGGATATGAAGAATGGAATCAAGGTGCTGCGAACACAAGAGTTGTATGCCGTTTAAATTTTACTAAGAGCAAAACTTTAAGCATTGTATATGGAAACATTCCGGCAACAGATCCGAATGGCTTTAAGCAATATAATTTACCTGGCGCCGATGCGACTGTCAGGCATGTTTTATATGTGGAAAGCGGGAAACAGTGCATCGACGGTGTCGAAGTCATGCAAGCAATAATGACTTACACGAGCACCGGTTATATAATGTTTTTCGAAAGCGGTTTTGCGAACGGAAGCGGTGCTTATATATGTAAAAAGACCAGAGTTTATGGTTCGTGGATGAAAAACGGAGACACACTTGTCAGAAATTTTGTGCCTGCACTCAGGCTATCCGATAGCAAGCCCGGCTTGTACGATACGGTCAATGATGTGTTTCATACCAACGCAGGAACCGGGGAATTTTTATACGCATAAATATGAGGAGACAGCAATTCAAATCTGAACAGTCGTACATCGACTGGTTGAAGTCCAAGGGGTGCCGGTTCTACGCCCCCATGGACGAGGAGCACGGCACTGACGAGCTGATACAGGGCTGGACATTCAGCGTCAACAATGGGTGCTCGTGTGTTTGGGATTCTAACAAGAGAGCACACTTGATAACAGGCAGCAGCTCATCATCGAAGGCTTCCGCCATGTGGAGCGGAAAAAGCATACAATCGCAAAACGTCGGAGAAATGGCTATCAATACCCAGCATGTTCTTCTTTGTGATTTTAATCTAACTTCTTCTGGTAGTTGGACTCCTGGTGCTAGCTACGGAGGCAGTGATGATTATACTACGAACATATCGGGCACGTCATCATCAAGAAATGTGCTTTGCGCCAGTCAAAAAGAATTCTATACCAGAAACGGTAAGTCGTTTTCTTATAATATTTGGTATACTTATTTTCAATGGTATAACAAAAGCAACAGTAGAAGATGCGATATAACAGCGCAAGGGATTACACTTCTTGAGGCTGATTCTAACCCAAGCTGGACTTTTGTCTACAATCAGAATTGCGACACGCATGTGAGCTTGATGGCTGGCTGCTCGGGCTATGTTCGCAACTTGTACATCTTCGCCACGGCATTGAGCGATGAGGACATTATGACGATTTACCGCCACGATCACCAATAAACTATGATTAGAATATACGTCAAAGGCCAGCAGCTCGCTCTGAAGCGCGACACCACGCTCACGGTGGAACTCAATAACGCCCTGTTCGCCTCGCCGGATATTGAGGGAGACATCTCGTTTAGCTTCGGTCTGCCTGTTGAGGGAAACGAGCAGATGCTTGGCTTCGCAAACCTCCCACAAATAGGTAGTATGAAAAAGACGCCCTGCCTCGTGTGGTGCAACAACAGCCAGAACTGGGCCGGGGAACTGGTGGTCCAGAAAACCGGGCACGACAACATCTCTGCTGCGTTGGTCATCAACCCCTATCCAGAAGGGTTCTCCGGACGCAGCCTCACAGCCAACGAGGACGCCGACATTGTGATTTCCGAAAGCAAAGAGACGCACAACGCCGCGTGGGAAGAGTTTTTGAAGGCCTCGGTGAATGACCCTGATGTGAAGTTTGCTCCGTTCATCAACGAGGATGGCTATGGAAGCGAGAACGAAGACTTTGGCCGCTGGAATGGGATACAAAGGACGAAGGTGGTGAACTCACTGTTCTTCACCGATGCAGGTACACTTCTGGACACGATTTCACATCCATTCTCGAAAGCGCACAACGAGCTGCTCGACGTTAGTGTTATCGACACAGTGGACACCGACGGTAAACCTTCTTATTCCGAATATACGGAAATGAACCAGCTGGCCTTCTGTCCGCAGATCCGCATCGCCCGCATATTGTCGTTATGGTGCCGGAACGCAGGCTATACGTTCATCGACCACCTTGGTGATGACCTGTCCGGAACATTCCTGCAGTCGCAGAAATCTCTGGACGGCACGTCAGCGCAATATGATACGGATTCCACAGATCGCATTAGTGGCTATTCTGAAGGATATGCGACGGACATCCAGAACTGGCAGTGGTACTTCAGTTTGATTCCTGAAGAAGGATCTGAGGCGTATATCAATAATGCTACAGTTTCCATACAGGAAACGGGGTGGTGGATGTTTCGAATCACAGCGGACTACCGCTCAATCGCCTATCAAATACAGAGGTATTTCAGCATAGGCTACCGCGCCTGGCTCGCCATCTATCAAGGATTTGATAAGCTGTATGAGTATTATATCGGAACTTTGCCCACCAAAAACTTCAAGGTGGATTTGGAATGGAAACAATATGTGTCGGATATCTGGACGGCCGCCCCGTTCAGAATCGCCATATATTTCAAAGATGGGCAAAACACGAGTTATTACCTTAGAGAATCCCTCAAAACAAATCAGCCGTCCATACCAATGACGGTTGACATACGTAAAATTTCAGCTGACCAGGTGCAGTCGGGTTTCAACATTTTCCGCAGCAAGTTCCGGATTCCGGAACTACTCCCGGAGGTGACCAACGCCTCGTTCCTGAAGACTCTGCTCGAAACCATGGGGTTGTGCTTCTTCGTGTCCGGGAAGCAGAAGACCATCGAGGTTGTTCCGTATAGCAGGATAAGCAATGCCAAGTCTTTGGATCTGACACCTTACGAACTCACGCGTGAAACCGAGACAATCTCGCCGGATGAGACGAAGCGGACATTCCGGCTCAAACCGCTGAAAGACGAAGACTACAACAAGGGTTTGAGGATTGATGACGTTGCCGTCAAACTCCCTGACCCGTATGCAAACCACGAGCACTATGTCCTGCGCACCAAGACGAACACCCTGTACCACGCTTCAAAGCAGGAGGGTGCTGTCGAAAACTGGGTGGAAGGATGGGAGGAATACAGCGGCAACCCCGACAGGCTGGAGGTCGGCAGCGGGGACGAAGAGAACAGGGAACCGTCGGTGGCCATCCCGCACCAGCGACTGTTCAGCACAAACCGCCGCCATCCCGACACAGATATCATCTCTGGCGAGACACCGCAGCTCATGGTGGCCGACTTCACCATCAGCAGCGACCTTTACAACACAACGGAAAAAACATCCGCCATCATTCTGACCCAATACCGTGGATTCCGATTGCGGCAGTACGGAGCCAGTGCCACCGAAATCAAGAACGAAGTGATGCTGCCGGTCTGGGGTGACGATTTCGCATTGAAGGCAAAAGGGGCCAACTCCATCGGCGAGAAGTATGTGAAACCCGTGCTGGAATTGCTCGGCCATAAGACAGTAACCTACAAGTTTCGGCTTCCGACCGCCATGATACAGCAGGTAGAGGACCTCCTTCGCCCGTCGGAGCTCGACCCGGGAATGCAGACGCGGTTCCTGATCGTGAGAAATGTGAAGACGGTGCCGAAAAGAATCACCTTCCAGATAGACAACGACATTGATGACACAGTGCTGTGTCAGATTGAGACGGTGAAGGTGTATTAGAATTGGATGGTATTCCACTCTAATATCTTCTTCGCATTCGATCTGTGAGTGTATTTTTCTGTCATTTCTAACGAACTGTGATCAGCTAGTTCCTTAACAAGCTTGGCGGGTACGCCCGCCTCCAACATTTCGGTGATTCCAGTATCCTTCAAGGAATAAAACTGGTACGACGAAGGCAGCCCAAGCGCATCGCGCATTTCCTTCCAACGCTCGGCGACACGGGTCGGGGCAGTGTACTTCGGCCCAGGGGCGTATGTATTTCGGTCAGAGAAGACATACCATTGGGACGGCAAGCCGCGCAACGTCCTGAAATACTCCATGATTTCCTCCGGAACACCGATAATCCTGTCACAGTGGTTTTTAGCGACAAAAGACGGAATCTTCAGCATACATTGGTCGAAGTCAATGTACCCTACCCTGATCATCATGATTTCCTTCGGACGGATTAGCAGACGATAGCACAACAGCATTACATATATATATAAAGGTGTACGCTCATCGAACCATGCACGGATATCCTTCCTGACCGACGGAGGTATAACGACCCTTATCTTCCTGTCCACCTTGCGTTTCGGAAGGTCTTCGGCGGGATTTTCCTTGATGTAGCCGCGCTGCACAAAGAAATCGAACAGCGTGTACAGATAAGAAGAGTAGTTGTTGTAACTGCGATTGCTGAGATTGACATGCAAGTCAGTGTATTCGAGATAGCGGAGGAGATGGTCGCGATCGATCTGGAAGCAATAGATATGGTCGAGATGCTGCTTCTTCAGATAATCCAGGAACAACTGCGAGAAAGACCTGTATGATTTCATGGTGGCGGGCCTCAATATCTTCTCTTTTGCATCGAGAAACTTCTGGATGCACTGCGACACGCTGAGCGCCCTGGCGGCCAACGCCTCGACAAACGGGTTCCAACCACCCCAAAGTTTCTCGTTGATCTTGTGGCAAAGGGATTTCGCGTACCTGTCGCGGTCGGAAGACTTCCTCACATGGTTGACACGGTATTTAACGCGCTGCAGCTTTCCCGTCTCCGGATTGAGCGCATAGTAGTAGACAAAGCAATCTTTGCCCTTGTGGTAAGCGCACGGCTTGAAATCGATGAATGGAGTGGACATATTTTTTTTTCCTTTCTATGTTTTTTGCGCATTGGAAAGGAAGTGTGAATTGTATCGGTATTGTATCAGTAAAATTGCCGAAAACCATCTAAACAAATGATTTTCAGCAATTTACATTTTCTTAGTAGCGGGGGCAGGACTCGAACCTGCGACCTCCGGGTTATGAGCCCGACGAGCTACCACTGCTCTACCCCGCAATGTTTCAGGCCGCAAAAATACACTTTTTTCTTTTTTCCGACACATTCTGCAGAAAAAAAATTTTCATATCAAAATTTTTGTATCTTTGCCACCCCAATTGAAAGAGGCTCTTCAATTGAATTACAAGTAGTTAACCTCATTGTTTAATCTTAAAAAAGCCCCAGTCTCAGGGCAAATTGAGACAACAATTTATGTCAGAAGAATTACTGAACACTCCTGAACAGGTCGAAGAAATCGCGCAAAACGTGGAAAATGTTGCCGAAACCGTGACGGAAAACGTGGTTGAGGAAGCCACCGCCGCTGCCGAAGAGGCCATGCCCGAAACCGAAGAGGCTCCCAAAGCCCCCAAGGGTCCCCGCAAAATGCGCGAGATCGAGAACCCCTACGCCAATGCGCTCGAAAACTTCAGCTGGGACAAGGTCTCCGACCAGAACGACCGCTACTCCAAAGACGAGCAAGCACGCCTCGAGGAAGCCTATTCCAAGTCCTTCAAGTCCATCGAGCAGGGTGATGTCATCACCGGCAAGGTGGTCTCCATCAACGACCGCGAAGTGGTCCTCAACATCGGCTTCAAGTCCGACGGCGTCATCAACGCTTCCGAACTCCGCTACAACCGCGACCTCAAGATCGGCGACGAAGTGGAAGTCTATGTCGAAAGCCAGGAAGATGCCAACGGTCAGATGCAGCTCTCTCACAAGCGCGCCCTCATCCTCAAGTCATGGCAGCGCGTCAACGAGGCCTACGACAACCAGGAGGTCATCACCGGCTACGTGAAAGGCAAGACCAAAGGCGGTCTCATCGTGGACGTCTTCGGTATCGAGGCCTTCCTGCCCGGTTCCCAAATCGACGTCAAGCAAATTCGCGACTTCGACGTCTATGTTGGCAAGACCATGGAGTTCAAGGTCGTCAAGATCAACCACGACTATAAGAACGTGGTCGTCTCCCACAAGGCCCTCATTGAGGCTGAAATCGAAGCCCAGAAGGCCGAAATCATCAGCCGCCTCGAAGTCGGCCAAATCCTCGAAGGTACGGTCAAGAACATCGTTTCTTACGGTGCGTTCGTCGATCTCGGCGGTCTGGACGGTCTCATCCACATCACCGACCTCTCTTGGGGCCGCATCAGCCACCCCTCCGAGGTTGTTCAACTCGACCAGAAGGTCAACGTCGTCATCCTCAACTTCGAGGAAGGCAAGAAACGTATCGCCCTGGGTCTCAAGCAGCTCACCCCGCAACCGTGGGAGAAGCTCGATCCGGATCTCAAGGTCGGCGACAAAGTCAAGGGCAAAGTGGTGGTCATCACCGACTACGGTGCCTTTGTGGAGGTCATCCCCGGCGTGGAAGGCCTTATCCATGTCTCCGAAATGTCCTGGTCGCAGCACCTGCGCACCGCCCACGACTTCCTCAAGGTCGGCGACGAGATTGAAGCCGTTGTGCTCACTCTCGACCGCGAAGGCCAGAAGATGTCTCTGGGTCTCAAGCAGCTCATCCCCGATCCGTGGGCTGGCATCCTTGAGAAATATCCTGTCGGCTCCCGCCACACCGCCACTGTCCGCAACTTCACCACGTTCGGCATCTTCGTCGAACTGGAAGAGGGCGTTGACGGCCTTATCCACATCTCCGACCTCTCTTGGAACAAGAAGATCAAACACCCCGCCGAGTTCACCAAGGTGGGTGAGTCCATCGAAGTGGTCGTCCTCGAAGTGGACACCGAGAACCGCCGCCTGAGCTTGGGTCACAAGCAGTTGGAGGAGAACCCGTGGGATGTCTACGAGACCATCTTCACCATCGGCTCTGTGCACGAGGGTACCATCACCGGCATGACCGACAAGGGTGCCACCGTGATGCTCCCGCACAACATCGAAGGCTTTGCTTTCAACCGTCATCTGGTGAAAGAGGACAAATCCACTGCCAAGGAAGGCGAAACCCTCCCGTTCATGGTGGTTGATTTCTCCAAGGACGCCAAGAAGATCCACCTCTCCCACACCAAGACGTGGCAACCCGACCGCGACAGCGAGGATCGTGCCCGCAACGAGGAGGAGAGACAGAAAGAGCGCGATATTCAGAAAGTGAACGAGAGCAACGTCGAAAAGGCGACCCTCGGCGACTTGAACATCCTGCAATCTCTGAAGGAAGACCTCGAGAAAGAAGGCAAGTAAGACTTGAGGCTTAGGACTTAAGACTTTAGACGTGAGACTTTTTCGAAAGCCTCACGTCTTTTTTTATTCTACATTCTACATTCTGCATTCTACATTAAAAAAATTGTACCTTTGCGGTCACAAATTTGAAGTATCATTTTAAAACAACAAAGAATATGAACGAAGAAATGCTGAACCTGAAACCCGCGAAGGTTTTCTATTATTTCAATGAAATCACCAAGATCCCGCGCCCGTCGAAGCGCGAGGAGAAGATGTCGCTGTGGTTGGAGGCGACCGGCAAGAAGTTAGGCCTCGAGACCAAACGCGACAAGGTCGGCAACGTGCTGATTTCCAAGCCCGCCACGCCCGGCAAGGAGAACGTCACCCCCGTGGTGCTGCAGGCGCACATGGACATGGTGTGCGAGAAGAACAACGACAAAGTGTTCGACTTTGACAAAGACGCCATCGAGACCTACATTGACGACGGGTGGCTGAAAGCCAAGGGCACGACCCTCGGTGCCGACGACGGCATCGGCATCGCCCTCGCATTGGCCGTCCTCGACAACAACGAAATTGAGCACGGTCCCATCGAGTGTCTCTTCACCATCGACGAAGAGACCGGCCTCACCGGAGCCGCCGCTGTGGAAGCCGGCTTCATGAAGGGCAAGATGCTCCTCAACCTCGACAACGAGGACGAAGGCCAGTTTTGCATCGGATGCGCCGGCGGCAAGGATACCGTGGCCAAAGTGCCCGTGGATTACGAGCCTGTGGAGGGCAAATGCGAGTTTTTCAAGGTCGAAGTGAAGGGCTTGCAGGGCGGTCACAGCGGCGACGACATCAACAAGGGCCGCGGCAACGCCGTGAAGCTCCTCGCCCGCATCCTTTGGAACTCCTACAGCTACCACGACCTGCGCATCGCCGACATCAACGCCGGCAACCTGCGCAACGCCATCGCACGCGAGGGCTACGCCATCGTGGCCGTGCCGAAAGAGGAGGTAGAGGGCTGGAAAGCTTACCTCGCCGAGATGGACAAGACCTACAAAGCTGAATTCCACACCACTGATCCCGGCGTGACGGTGACCGTGGAACCCGCCCCCGCCGTGAAGGAAGTGTTGGAGGAAACTCTCCAGATCGACGTGCTCAACGCCCTCATCGTCTGCCCGCACGGCATCCAGGCCATGTCACAAGACATCCCCGGCCTGGTGGAGACCTCCACAAACCTCGCTTCCGTGAAGATTGTGGACGGAGAAGTGGTGTTCACCACCAGCCAGCGCAGCTCGGTGGAGTCGAAGAAAGAGGCCATTGTCGACAAGGTGTCCGCCACCTTCTGGATGATCGGCGCCGACGTGGAGAACTCCGACGGCTACCCCGGCTGGACACCGAACCCCAACTCCAAGGCCGTGCAGCTGCTGTCGGAGGCCTACCGCAATGTTTTCCACAAAGATCCCGTTGTGCTGGCCATCCATGCCGGTTTGGAATGCGGCCTTTTCTCCGAGAAGTACCCCGACATGGACATGGTCGCGTTCGGTCCCACCCTGCGCGGCGTCCACTCGCCCGACGAGAAGCTGGAAATCGCCACGGTACAGATGTGTTGGGACCTCATGGTCGAGTTCTTCCGTTTGTTGAAATAAACTTTGTAAACTGTGATCTGTGATGAGTGATCAGTGAACTGTGATTAGTGATTAGAAAAAAGTCCCCGTATTTTGAAATGCGGGGACTTTTTGTGTTAAAGCAATCGTGTTTAGTGACAGTTCACTGTTCACAGATCACAGATCACATCTCTACTTATACAAGAACCTCCGTATCGACCGTTTCGGAGTCTTCGCGAACTCCTGTTCCACGGTCTCGATGGCGGAGACATGCTCGTATTTGGCCACCATCGTGTTGAGGATCTCTAAGTTCTGTTTCATCTGCTCCTCAACGGTGATCTTGGACCAGTCGAAGGCGGGATCGGGATAGACGAGCGCGACGAGCTTGCCTTTGCGGCCAACCACCACGGTCTCCCCTACCCCTGGCAGCGTGCTGAGCTTCGATTCCAGCTCCTCGGGGTAGATGTTCTGTCCACCGGAGGTGAGAATCATCGCCTTGCTGCGCCCTTTGATGTAGAGGTTGCCCTGCTTGTCCATGAGGCCGAGGTCGCCGGTGTGCAGCCAGCCCTCGTTGTCAATGGCGGCCTGCGTGGCCTCCTCGTTCTTGTAGTAACCTTTCATCACGTGCTCGCCACGGAAGAGAATTTCGCCGACCTCGCGACGCGGGTTGGGCGAGTTGACAATCACCTCGTTGCGCGTCACCACCTTGCCGCAAGAGCCGATGGGCTGCTTGTACCAATGCTCGTAGCTCACCAACGGGCCGGCCTCAGTCATGCCATAACCCACCACCAACGGGAACTTGATGCGTCGCAGCACCTTCTCCACGCTGGTGTTCAGCGCGGCGCCGCCCGTAATCAGCCATATCAGGTTGCCGCCGAAAGCGTTCATCAGTTGCTTGTAAATCTTCCGCTCCACAATCTTGCAGAGAATCGGCGTATTCCAGAGTGCCTTTACTTTCGGGTCCCGAAGTGCCGGGAATATCTTCGAATGGAAGATTTTCTCAATCACCAACGGCACGGTAAGAATCATGTAGGGTTTTGTCTCTGCGTAGCACTTCAGCAGCGTGGCCGGCGAGGGCGTCTTGCCGAGGAAATAGACATGGCAGCCGCCCGCCACCTGATACAGGAACTCGATGGTCATGCCGAACATGTGGGCTAACGGCAGCATGCAGACCTCCGTCCAACCGGCATGGTTGGGGATTTCCTCCTGGCTATACTGCACGTTGGCGGAGATGTTGCGGTAGGTCAGCATTGCCCCGCGCGGCGCGCCCGTGGTGCCGGAGGTGTAGTTGATGATCATCAGATCGTCGAGGTTGTCGGTCGGCAGGTTGATGTCCTCGCGCTGCAGCCCCCGGGGGTAACGCTCGCGGTAGAGGTCGCCGAATTCGCGGTAGGCCTTCTCCTGCTGGTCCGAGCGGGCGTACAGCAGCTGGAAGTTATCCGTGTCAAGAACCAAGTTGACATTCTCAAGATGCTGGACATCAAGGTTTTTCCAAACGTTCTGACTTACGAACATCGCCTTTGCATCCGAATGGTTGGTAAGGTTCTCGATGTCGGCGGGCGCGAAGGCGTCCATAACAGACACGATGACCCCCCTGTTGGCGGCAATGCTCAGCAGCGAAACGGCCCAGTTGGCGCAGTTGCGGCTGCAAATCACCACCTTGTCGCCACGCCCGAGACCGGCCTTTTCCAGCAGTATCTGCAGTTTGAACATCTGGGCGGCCATCTCGCCGTAGGTGTAGCTTGTGGTGCCGTTATAGTCTGTCAGAGCCGGCGCGTTCCAGTTCTCGGGAATCGTCCGGTTATAATAGGTGAAGAAGTGTTGTGTGGGTTTTCCTTCTCGTTTCATACCGTGAATTTTGATGTTTTTTTAGGGCGGCAAATGTACGAAATTTTCAGGTATGCAGGACGGCACAGAAGGAGGCAACGACACCCACACGATGTAGAGACGCAAAATTTTGCGTCTCCACAACAGGGGCGCAGCCGTTGTGGCCGTCCCCTCAATGTAAATGTTGACTTCTATATAACTACTGTTATTTGAACGTTTGTAGTAGGAGTGTCGCCATTCCTGGCGACCTTTGTGCGGCAGAAATGCCGCACCTCCTATGACGCTGCAAACTATATTACCGACTCAAAGATTCGTTTCCCGTTCCATTCGATCCATTCCGGTTCCCTATCCTCCTTGTTTTTAGAGAAGTCGAAAGTAACGAGATAGCCTTCGTCCATGCCACGGGTGGCCAGGTACTCCGACAGTTGGTCACGGCCCTTCTGCTCGTACTTGTCGCCGCGCCAGATCTTCAGCTCCACCACGAACTCCTCCTGACCGTAGGTCACGATGAGGTCCATCCGGCGGTTGTCGCGGGTCTGCGGCTCCACATAGTAGAAGCCCGTGCCGTTGATGATGGGCTTCAGGAATGTCAGGAACAGCAGTCGTCCCTCCTTCTCCACAAAGGCCTGTGTGCTGTCGCGGTACTCCTCATGCAGCAGGTCTCTGAAACGGGTGAGCACATGTTCCATATTGAGCCGCCCATTTTGCACATAATTCGGCACGTACGGGGAAATTCTCTCCCCGAGTTCGCGCATGGTTTTGTTGCCAAAATAGACAAACAGCACCTCCTCGAATATCAAATTGTGAATCATAGCCTTGCCGCGCTGATTCTCTTTGATATAGGAAAACATATTCGCCAACCTCACCATCGGATCCACCATGGAATAGGAATACTCCTGACCGTTCACCACAATGGAAAAGAGAAAATCACGCAGTTCGGCATTGTTCTCGATGTTTTTCGAGAGATCATCAATTAACGTGACATTTTCTCCCTTGGCAATGATTTTCACCGCTTGTTGCACATTGTCCAAATTCCAATCGGCTTCCAACCGTTCGTCGATAATCTTGCAGATGGCGCTGACAAGATAGGGATAACCGGAGGTGTATTTGTAAATCTCCTCGCTTATCGCCTTGATGTCCATGCCCGTATGCCTGTCGTTTTCGTAATCGCCGAGCATCTGGGCAATCTCCTCGGGATGGAAGGTCATGTCCACATTGAAATCGGTGGCGATGTTCCACGGGGAGTTGTACTTTTTCTCCGCGTCGGGACGGAGCTTCAGCTTGAGGTTCTTGACATCGTACACACCCGCGAGAATCACGCTATGGAATGTGGAGTTCAATCCCTCTACACTACGTTGCAGGTACTTGTTGCGAAGCATACCCAAGAAATTGAGGAACAACTGGTTGTCGCTGCTCTTATCCACCTCATCAATGGTCAGCACCACCGGCTTCGGGCTCATTTTGGTAAAGCGGGTGATCGTTTCCGACAACTCGTCCAAGTCTTTGGCCGTACAATCTTGCCAAATATTTACCAGTCCCTCTTCAATACATCTCGGTTCCAAACGGTTAGCCATTTGTCTTGCGAACATCTTGGCAAAGGCGGTATGAGAGGAGAAAGCGTTATCATCCACGCCTTCAAAACTACAGTCGATAATCAAATACCTGTCCGACAGCCTACGCCATATCATTTGCAGCATCGTGGTCTTCCCGTACTGCCGCGCCCTGTTGATGGTGAAATACTCGCCCATATCAATCAGATCCTCCACAGCTTTGAATCGTTTGGCGTTGTCCACCATATAGTGCCATTCAGGATTACAGCTACCCGTTACGTTGAATCTTTTTCGCATATTAAGTCTTGTTATAACAACCTGCAAAAATACATTTTTTTAGGCATTCGGCCAACTGCCATGAAAAAGGGCGCGACCGTTGCGGCCACGCCCGTTGTTAATGTAGGGATTGTCGTTTAATTCTTTCCTTTTGATCTTGTCGGTCGCTTATGAACGGATTTGCTCCGTTTTTTCGGAACAGCATTGTTCATAACTGTCCGTTTTTTGTTGATAACTGTCTGATTCCTGCGTTTTTACACATAGTTAATCTGAAGTTCTCGAATGAGGACTCCGTCTTGGAACTCTTCGTGGCACTTGGCTACGCCGCCTTTGCCCGTTGCTGCTCCAGCAGCCTCTCCGCCAGTCGCACCGCGTTGGCAGTGTGGATTCCGAAGAAGATGTACAGGATCTCCGTCTCCTTCTTCCTCGCCTTGATCCTCCGCATTGAGTAATGCTCCTTCTGCGTCCCGAACGACCCTTCCATTGTTGTGGCTCTCACCCTCGCAAGTTCCTGTCTCACAAAGTCTTTCTCTTTGTCGGTCTGCGATGGGCGGCCGCGTTTGACAAAGGAGGTCTGGATGCCGTTCTCCTTGCAGAAGTCCCGGTTGGCCGTCCCCGCGTAGCCTGTGTCGCCGTCTATCTTTTTCACATCCACCCCGAACAGGCGCTTGTGCATCTTGACGCAGTGCTGCAGGCGTGTTCCCTCGTTGAAGGCGTTGAACGACAGTTTCTCGATAAACGATATCCCGTCCACCAAGATGTTGTTGCACTTCGCGCCGAACTCCACTTTCTTCACCTCCTTGCCCCTGACGATGGGCCTCACGTAGGGCTTGGACACGCTCACTATCCTGTCGGGGATGCTCTCCCTCGGGTTGCCGCTCTCGAAGTGGTTGCTCTGCTGGCGGTACACCTTCGTGACGATGTCAATGGTCTTCCTCTCCTTGTCGGTCAACACTTTCGCCTCCGCATGCTCGCGCTCCATCTTGCGGATCTCCTTCAGCATCTTCCCCAGCAGATGGAGCAGCCGGCGGGTCAGTCTCCGCGTCTGCGACCCGCTGTGCTTGCGCTGCTTCGCGTACCCCAGGTTCGCCTTCTCCACGTCCAGGTATTTGGTCCGGGGACGGCGGATGCCCAGACGGCCGCTTGCCTCGCACATGGCCTTGTACGCCCTCTCGCAGCACTCCCATAGGAGCTTCTGGTCCGTCGGGTAGCGCATCTCGCTCTCGTAGCATGTCGCGTCCGTGTACATCGTGTCCAGATCCTTCATGTACGGCTTCCAAGCCTCGGCCAGCAGGTTCTGCAGCTGCTGTATCTTCATCTTGCCGGCCAGCTCGCAGGCGATGTCGTCTATCAGCTTGTAGTTCGTCAGCGGATTTTCGGGGTTGATGCGGATGCCGCAGAATATCCGGTAGTGGACATTCCCGTTCAGCTGCTCCATGAGCTTCGGGGAGCTCGTCTGCGTGTACATCTTCAGGAACATCAGCGCCACCTTCCCTTCCGGGGTGAAGTACGGTTTCCGCCCTCTTTTGGGGGCTCTTCTCCCGCTTACCAGACCGAAGTCCTCCGCCATCTCGTGCAGCGGGAGGAGCTTCTTTATCCGTCCCAGTTCCGAACGCTCAAATGCCCGGCGGTAGAAATCAAAAAAATCGTATTCCGTGAATGAAAAACTTTGACTCAGTTCCGAAAGATTTTGTATTTTTGCCATCATTTTGTATTTTTGATTCCCCCGGTTTTTGCTTTCTCAGGGCAATTGAGGGAATTTCTTTTACGACGCAAAGCTACAAAAAATTATAACACACTGGGTGTCAATTTACTATACTTGTCTTGGTGATTTACGACAGTCCCTATTATAAACCGTCTTCGCCTTTCATCACAAACATAAAAAAAATCGTGAACTTCATTTATTCGTACCAGAGGTTCTGCAATACCTGTATCACAAATAAGAAAGCCCACGATTACTCGCGAGCATTCTCGTTTTCTTTTTTTGTGATACAATAGAAATTTTGCAGATTTCTGGTACGCAAAAGAAAAGCGAAAACGCTTTATATCAATATGTTAAAATGTATATTCTCTACCTTGTAAGCAACTGTTTTACTAAAACCTTGAAATATCGCTGCAAAAACAACAAATATAACCACGGTCGCCGCAGACGAATTATCCACAACGACAGGAAGTTATCAACAAATTATCAACAGAAAAACGGAGAAAACGCAAAATCCCATACCTCCACCCAAACAAAATCTAAGCCACGCTTCGCCTCGGAGAGGCGACACGCACGCAGTGCAATTAACACCATACAAGCGAAGCGCAGTGTGGTGAAAGAAAGATGCAGTATGCCCTCGCGGCAAGAATGCCGCGGCTCCTACACCATCAAACAGTAAAGCCACACCGGCACCGCCGCAAACAGGATGGAATCCACCCTGTCGAGGACGCCTCCATGACCGGGGATGATCTTGCCACTGTCCTTCACGCCGGCCTTGCGCTTGAACAACGACTCAATGAGGTCGCCCATCAAGCCGAAGACCTCGACCAGCAAGGCCATCACAACCCAATGCCAGACAGTGAAAGTAAATTCCATGGCTTTGAAGTATGGGATGTAGGAAATCCCGACGGCGAGCGCGGCCGTCAACACGCAGCTGATGAGGAAGCCCTCCCAGGTCTTGCCGGGGGAGATGTTCGGGGCCAACTTGTGCTTGCCGAACAGCGATCCGCCAAGGTAGGCGAACGTGTCGGAAGCCCATATCAAGATGAGGAAGGCCAACACCTGCGCGGGGCTTTGCACACTCCACACAAAAAAGAGCACGCACAACGGCAACGCAATCCAAACCAGGGATAACAGTCCCATGCCGATGTTCCGGACAGGATCCTCGTGGTGACCAATCAGTTCCGGAAGGAAGACGGCCACGACAGAGAGCAAGAGCATAACCCCTTCGAAAGGCAATATCATAACATGAATGCCGGGTTCGTGCGGAAGTCCCCGCACAAAAAGATAGAGCTGCGAGGCAAAAAGGAAGGCCAGCGCCATGGTAATGCCGGCTATATTTGCGAAAGGCCAACTCCTTTTGAGTTCCGGCGTCTCGTACATCTTGTATAATTCCCGTATTCCGACAATAATGAGGAAAAAGGCCAGCGGCACCGCCACCCAAGGGGTGAATACCGCCGCCACCATCAGGGCGACATAGACCGTGCCTGAAACAGTTCTAATCAGCAGGTTGTGCATTTTGTGGGCGGTTTTCGTCTAACAAAAGGAGAATATAGCGCGGGTGCTGAGGGGTGCGCACCTCCTTGCCGTCAGCCTTGGGCAGCACAGTCGGGGTGACGAACTCCATGCCGGCTTCCTTGCCGAATTTCTTGTTCCGCTCAAGGGCGTGCTCCAGGTCGGGCACGATGTCGCTCATACGCGAAATCACAATCACGTCTTTGGCGATGTTGCGCAGGGAGACGAAACGCGCCACCGGCTGAGTGAAGCCGATGCTGCCAGTGCGCGCCACCAAACAGGTGGAAAGCGCAACCACCGCATCAACAGGCATGTGCACGGAAATGGCGTTGACGTAGTTCATCTGCGCCTGCTCCAAGTCCGGACAGAGGTTGTTGTGGGTGCTTAACACCGCATTGTACTGCTGATCCTCAGCCAGCATCTTCAGGAATTTGAGGCGGTCCTGGCGCGTGTGGCAGCGCAGGATTTTCCCGCCGTTGGCCTGGAAGTTCTGCCAGAACTCCACCTGGTAGTTGTCCATGGGCACAAGATACTGTAATGAGGGCTGTCCCTCCTCCTTATGATCGTGCGACAGCGTACTCTTGCGGATAACGCTGCGGATATACTCCTTGTCGGTGATAAAATTGGACTCGTTTTGGCTCATTATTCTTCGGGATTCGTGGAAACAGTGGCTTCATCATCCGACTTGGCATCAGGCTCGGAAACGGTTTCAGAAGCGTTTTCGGATGTATTCACGGCAGTTTCGCTCTCGGTCGGCTCGTCTTCCGTGGCAAACGGACGCGGTCCTAAGATGCGCTTCACATCCTCGGTGAAGATGACCTCGCGCTCCAAAAGCAGCTTCGCCAACGTTTCCACATTCTCGTAATTGTCGGTGAGAATCTGCTTGGCACAAGCGTAGGCTTTCTCTATAAGCACATGGATGCGCTCGTCAATCTCCTCGGCGGTCTTCTCGCTGTAAGGCTTGGTCATGCTGTACTCCTGCTGACCAGTGGAGTCATAGTAACTTATATTGCCGATTTTTTCATCCAAACCGTAATAGACGACCATGGCATAAGCCTGCTTGCTCACCCGTTCGAGGTCGTTGAGGGCGCCGGTGGAGAGCTTGCCGAAAAAGACCTCCTCGGCAGCACGACCACCTAACGTGGCGGCCATCTCGTCGAAGAGTTGCTCGTAGGTCGTGAGCTGCCGTTCCTCCGGCAGGTACCAGGCCGCGCCGAGGGCTTTGCCACGCGGCACAATGGTGACTTTCACCAACGGAGAGGCGTAACGCAGCATCCAGCTCACGCAGGCATGGCCCGATTCGTGATAGGCGATGGTCTTCTTCTCCTCGGGGGAAATCACGCTGCCCCTGCGCTCCAAACCGCCGACAATGCGGTCCACTGCGGCAAGAAAGTCAACCTTCTCAATCTGTTGCTTGCTCTGACGGGCGGCGATAAGGGCAGCCTCGTTACAGACGTTGGCAATATCGGCGCCGGAGAATCCGGGAGTCTGCTTCGCGAAAAAGTCGAGATCCACATCGGGACCGAGCTTGAGGTTGCGCACATGCACCCCGAAGATGCCTTTGCGCTCGTTGAGGTTTGGCAGCTCAACCTGAATCTGGCGGTCGAAGCGGCCGGCACGCAGCAGGGCACGGTCGAGGATGTCGGCACGGTTGGTGGCCGCCATAATGATGACACCGGCGTTCGTTCCGAATCCGTCCATCTCCGTAAGCAGCTGATTCAATGTACTTTCGCGCTCATCGTTGGCATTCGAGAACGCTCCTTTGCCACGGGCGCGCCCGATGGCGTCAATCTCGTCGATGAAGATAATGCAGGGGGCCTTCTCCTTGGCGTTTCGGAAGAGGTCGCGCACACGCGAGGCACCCACACCCACGAACATCTCCACGAAATCGGAACCCGACATCGAGAAGAACGGGACTTTCGCCTCTCCAGCCACGGCCTTGGCTAACAGGGTCTTACCGGTACCCGGAGGCCCGACTAACAGCACGCCCTTGGGAATCTTGCCGCCCAAAACTGTGTATTTCTGCGGATTCTTGAGGAAATCGACGACCTCCTCAATCTCGAACTTCGCGCCTTCCAAACCGGCCACGTCCTTAAAGGTAATCACCGTGTCGGTTTTCTCGTCGAACTCCTGCGCACGCGACTTTCCGATATTGAAGATGTTGCCGGCACCGCCAAAGGGACCACCGCCGCGCATCTGACGCATCGAGAAGAAGTAGAGCAGGAAAATCAGCAGCAGCGGGAAGGTCCAAAGCAGGATTTCAAAGCCCCAGTTCTGGGAATTGTCTTGCTTCATCGGGAAGTCGTACTCCTTGGCGACTTCGCTGGCCACCAGGGTGCTGTCATCCGCCAAACGCTCCGCCACATACTGGTTCTTGGCATCGCGCAAATTCTCGTTATAGACCTGCAAGTCCGTGACTACCAAGTAATATTGCGGACCGAGGGTATTCTCCCGCACTTCTTGATACACGGCTTTGTTCTCCAAGGCCTCCTTCTTCAAAAAGATATTGATGTGGGAGTTTTTCTTCACGAACTCCACATGCTCGATGTCGCGGCCTCTCACCATCTGATAGAACTCCATGTCGTTCACCTCCTTGACGGTGCCGTTGGAGGAGAAAAAATAGATGGCGATAAGTCCCAGCGTAATCGCAATGTACAGCATGGACCAGCTGAACTTCTTTTTGTTCCCGTTGTTTTGCCCGTTCTGGCCATTTTTTCCACCGAGAAAATCCGGAACGTTCTTCCCTTTATTGTTATTTATGTTGCTATTGTTTGCCATTTAATAATCTACTATTGCCTTGGTTATTGTGTCCCAGGGCTCACTTCGTTCACCCTGGGTTGACATTATGTTATCGCAGAGACGCAAAATTTTGCGTCTCTACCTTTTTTCATCAAAACTTCTGGATTTCCGCGTCGCCCCAGAGGGATTCGAGCTGGTAGTGCTCGCGGGCTTCGGGCAGGAAAATGTGCACGAGGATGTTGAAATAGTCGAGCAGCACCCACTCCTTGTTTTCCAATCCCTCGACGTGCATCGGCTTCACGCCGGCCACACGCTGGGTCTGTTCCTGCACGAAGTCGCACAACGTCTCCACATGCGGCTTGGAATTGCCGGTGCAGACGACGAAATAGTCGAAATAGACATGGTTTATCTTCTTCAGGTTGACGCAATGAACGTCTACTCCCTGCTTCTCGATCAGGGCTTGTATAATCAGTTCCTCCAAGTTCCCTTCGTAGGGAACGCCTTCGAATTTCACTTTTCTCTTTACGGTCATTCTACTCTATTTTAAAACGGTTGCAAAAATACGATTTTTTTCGTACTTTTGCCGCCTTGAAATTTATCCAAAAAAGTATGAAAAAATATTTGACACTTTCAGTAGTTTTAGCGGTGTTTACCAGCATGTTATTTGCCCAGACGGAACCTGCATCCCTCCCCTACTCTTTCGGGAAAAAAGGTATCTCGCAGTCCGTGGATGTCCAAACAATGCCCTATACCGACGCGGATAAGCTCTTGCGCGAAGACGAGTCTAACGTGGAGAAATCCCGCCCGTTGCGCACCAGTGTCGGCTTTTCGGTCGACAAAACGTTCGAGAATTCCGGGCGCAAAGACATTTTGGAAGATGGCAGTATGCTTTGGCGCACCGAATTCGTGTCGGAAGGTGCCGTGATGACCTATCTGGTTATCGACAAATTCAACATTCCCGCAGAGGGCAAGTTTTTCATATACAGTCCCGACCGTGAGCAGGTTTTCGGCCCCTACACTAACGCCGACATCCAGGAAACGGGCAGGTTTGAGACGGACAACATCATTGGCGACGAGCTGGTGGTGGAATATTACGAGCCCGCCAACGCCGCCTTCAAGGGTGAAATCAACATCGCCGCGGTGATGCACACCTACCGCGACTTCCTGCATGTGAGCAAGGACGAGAGCAAGGGCCCGCACGGCGAGGCGGACGGCACCTGTCACATCGACGTCGTCTGCCCCGAAGGCAACGATTGGCACTACCCCATTAACTCTGTGGTCTGCATCAGCATCACGGCCAACACGTCGGAAGGCTGGGCCGGTTTCCTCTGCAGCGGTGCCATGATCAACAACGTGAGAATGGACAAGACCCCCTACGTGCTCACCGCCGATCACTGCATCGAGAATGACGAGCAAACACACAAGTTTTACTTCAACTACCAGACCAGCACCTGCGGCGGCAACACCGGAATTTACAACCGTTTGGCCAACGGCGGCGTCATCGTAGCCCGCTCCAACACTTCGAACACCATGTCTGCCTCCGACTTCGCCTTGCTGCGCATCACCGGCAACTTAGGTGTCGCCTACCGCGACAGCATCTTCTTCGCCGGCTGGGATCGCACAGGAGCCTCCTCCGTGGGCGCGGGTGTCCACCACCCCGGCGGCGACTGGAAGAAAATCAGCCTCCCGCTGAGCATCACCGCCCCCACGTCAGGACAGCTGGCCAACAAGTTCTTCGTTGTCCGTTGGAGAACCAACCCCAACAAGGGCGTCACCGAGCAAGGTTCCTCCGGCTCCCCGCTATTCAACGCCAGCTCCCGCATCATCGGCACTTTGACGAGCGGTTCAAGCTATTGCGACTATCCGCAAGGCACCGACAACTACGGCCGCATGTCCTACCACTGGACCAACAACAACAGCAGCAACAACGCCCGCAAGCTGCAACCCTGGCTTGACCCGGACAACACTGGCACTATGGTGCTTGACGGCATGCTGTACGGCGGCGAAGTGATTACCGGCATTAACGACCGCCAGACCGTGTCTACCTTCGAGATCTACCCCAACCCGACGCAAACGGGCAACATCACCATCCAAGGCGAGTTCCTGCCGGAAGAGGCCGTCTGCAATATCTACAACGTGATGGGGCAGTTAGTGCTCAGCCAAACCGTCACCACCAGCGCCACCTTCACGATGAATGTCAACGGCCTTGACAACGGCGTCTACTTCATCGAGCTGCTCGGGTCGGAGCGGAATTACAAGTCCAAACTGGTCATCGCCCGCTAACGGTGAACAACATCCTGCTTTCCACCGCCTACCTCCCGCCTGTCGAGTATTTCGCGCTCCTGCTGTCGGAAAACGCCGTCATCGAGCGCGAGGAGCGGTACCAGAAACAGTCCTACCGCAACAGGACAGTCATCATGAACGGCAACGGGCCGCTGAATCTCATCATCCCCACCGTACATGACGGCCGGATGGGTGTTGTCAAAGATGTCCGCATCGAATACACGACGCCGTGGCAGCGCGCCCACTGGCGTTCCATCGAGTCGGCCTACAACAACACCCCCTACTACCTTTATTACAAGGATGCGCTAAAACCTTTCTACGAGCAGGAATACGAACGGATTTTCGACTTCAACCTGGAGCTCATCAACACGCTGCTGAAACTGCTCCGCATCGACAAGGAAGTCGCTGTCACGGATCGGTTTACCCCTTATACGGGAAAAGACACACGCCTGCTTATCCAACCCAAGCAGGCCAAGAAAACGGATTATCCCTTCCGCTTGAAAACCCCTTATTATCAGGTTTTTGAAGACAAGTTCGGGTTCACGCCCAACCTGTCGGTCATCGACCTGCTGTTCAACGAGGGACCGCAGGCCGTCAACTACCTTCGCCACCTTCAGCAACAGTTTGAGAACGAATAGGATATGAAGAAAGAACCCACAAATATCTGGGAAAGAATCTTCATCCGCATCAAGAATGTTGTGGACAGGTTCCTCTATTTTGACAACCTGTTCGATGACAATGTATGGCAAGTCCGGTTCTCGAAAAGCAGCAAACGCAAACTCAAATACAAGATTGAGCAGAAGCGGTTCTCGCTGCAGCTGAAAACTGGCGACGACGTGTTCAAGTACCTGTGGATGCTGTTGTTAGCCGGAGCGTTGGTGGGCATGCTGGTGCTAAGTCAGCGCATCGGCGTTTCTGACCGAGAAGTGGCGCAAAACGAATATTCCGAACTACTTTATAACCACTTTCACCACATAGGCGACCCCGATGCATACAAGGCGCACCCTTACGCATACACGCAGGCCCAAACCATCGACCTGATTATCTATTCAGTCTGCAAATCACTGGAAGTCAACGATGTATATGCGGTACGCCACACCATAAGCACCATCTTCGGATGGCTTTTAGTGGCCTATCTTTCGTTGATTCTATTGCGGGCGTTCAACTGGCGGGCGGCCTTCTTCACGGCCTTCTTCCTCCTTATCTCGCCACGCTTTTTCGGTTATTCGCTGAGCAATGTGGTGGATGTCACGTTCGCATTCTTCTTCATCTACAGCATCATGCAGATGTACTATTTCAGCCGAGAGCTGCCGGTCATCCGTGTTTCGCGACTCGTGCGCATCGCCATCGGCATCCTACTCTCGCTCTCGGTACACAACGCCGGTTCCTCGCTGCTACACTTCTTCTTCGTCTTCACGTTGCTCAACTTCTTCCTCTACAATCCTGTCAAGAAGATGTTCACCCAGGAATACCTGCGGGCACTCGGTCTTGTGGCCCTTTCCGTCGTCGTGATGTGGGTCACGGTAGGGGTCATCCACACCCTCAGCACCTGGTATTTAGAGACCTCCTTCATCACTCCCAACAAGGCGTTTGCCGCCTTGGTCACCAACATTCCCTTCGACCAGAACCAGATTTTCGAAGGGAACCTTATCGGCCCGGACAATTTCCCGAAACGCTATCTCACAAAATATCTGTACATTACGACGCCCACTGTCGTTCTGATCAGTTTTCTGCTCTTCTTCGTCTTCTTCAAAAACGCCATCAAGTCGCTGAAGCCCTTCTCCATATTCATATTTATGTATACGTTCCTGTTCTGCATCAACCGCGTGAAGGTGCACTACATGAATCCCGACACGCTGTGGGCCATCCATTACTGCATTTACCCGCTTTTCATGCTGATTGCGGCGAGCGGTGTGGAATGCACGTTGCGGCAAATCAACGACCGCTATACCAACTTCGTGATATTAGGGCTTTTAGGGCTGCTTTCGTTCATGCCCATCCGGCACATCCTGTTCAACAGTCCCTACACCACGCTCTACTTCAACGAGATCTCCGGCGGCATCCACAATGCCTACGCGAAATACGCCCTCGACAGCAATTTCGAAGCCAATAAGGAGGCCAACGAGTGGATGCACGACTACATCTACGCGCACGACATCGGCAAGCATTATACCGCACGACCCGTAGTGGTGGCCACCAACGGCAACGCCGCCTGCACCCTGTTCTACGACAACGACTTGAACATCAACCTCATATTCAAGAGCTACGACCGGTTGGACACCACGTGGGACTACTATGTGGCCTATTGCAACCAGATTCCGTCCACGCAGCTGCGCAACGACACCTGGCCGCCTGACAGCACCCTGCACCTGATGACCTTCGAGCGGAAGCCCATGGTGGCGTTTTACCGCAACGAGGAACGATTCCGCCGCTGGGCCACCGACGACACCCTGGCCATGCTCGCCGACTCCCTGCTGCAACAGCTGACCGTTGACCTTTGACCGTTGACCTAAAATAATTATCTGGATATCTCGAAAAAAAGTGTATCTTTGCGGCCTGAATTTGAAGATATGGAAAACGCCACGTTAGAACAGAAGGTCATCTCGATCATCGACCAAATCCGCCCCTACTTAGTTCAGGACGGCGGCAATATCGAGTTTGTGGAGCTCACTCCCGACAACGTCGTGAAGGTTCGCCTCCAAGGCGCGTGCGGCACCTGTCCCCACGCCAAGATGACCCTCAAGAACGGCGTGGAACAGACAATCAAACACTACCTCCCCGAGATCGACCACGTCGAAGACGTAGTCCTCGGATTCTAACCTTCAATAACCAATAACCAATAACCATTAACCATTAAACATGGGCCTCAAATGCGGCATAGTCGGACTCACGAACTCGGGTAAAACCACGATGTTCAACTGCATCTCCAACACGAAGGCGGAGGTGACGGACTTCGCGTACAGCACCAACAAGTCCAACATCGGTGTGTGCCAGGTGCCCGACGAGCGTCTGATGCATATCAACACCTTCATACATGCCGACAAGCTGGTATTTGCCAACTTGGACTTGGTGGATATCCCCGGTTTGGCGAAAGGTGCCAGCCAGGGTGCCGGCATCGGCAACAGCTTCCTCGCGGACGTGCGTCTGTGCGATGCGCTCATCCACGTGTTGCGCTGCTTCGACAACCCCGCCCTACCCCATGAGGAAGGTTCCGTAGATCCTGTCCGCGACATCGAGATTGTGGACTTCGAGCTGCAGTGCAAGGACTTGGAGCAGATCGAGCGTAAGATCAGCAAGGTGGAGAAAGCCGCCAAAATCGGTGACAAGAACGCCAAGCATGATTACGAGGTTTTGAAGAAATACAAGGAGCATCTTGAAGGTTTCCAGAATGTGCGCACCTTGGAGGTTACCGCTGACGAGAAAGCGGTGGTCGCCGACATGATGTTGCTCACCGAGAAGCCCGTGATGTTTGTCTGCAACGTGAATGACGACGACGCGGCTACCGGAAACGCCTATTCCGAGGCCGTGAAAAAATATGTGGAAGAGAACGGCGGCGAGATGCTGGTCATCGCAGCAAAAATCGAGTCCGAAATCGCCGAGTTGGAGAGCGAGGAGGACCGCAAGGCCTTCTTGGAGGACGTAGGCTTGACCGAGCCGGGCGTCAACAAGGTGATCCGTGCGGCCTACAAAATGCTGGATCTCATCTCCTTCTTCACTGTCGGCGGCAAAGAGAACCGGGCCTGGACCATCAAGCGGGGCATGTTGGCACCGCAGGCGGCAGGCGTCATCCACAGCGACCTGGAACGCGGCTTCATCCGCGCCGAGGTCATCAAGTACAACGATCTGGTGCAATACGGATCGGAACTCAAGTGCAAGGAAGCCGGCAAGTTGTCGGTGGAAGGCAAGAACTACGAAGTGCAGGACGGCGACATCCTGCACATAAGGTTCAACGTATAAATTATGAATTATGAATGATGAATTATGAATATTAAAGACAAAGCGATTGAACACCTGAAATTTATTCATAATTCATAATTTATAATTCTGAATTAGAAAAGCGGTAGTAGCTCAGTTGGCAGAGCGGCGGCTTCCCAAGCCGCAGGTCGCGGGTTCGAACCCCGTCTACCGCTCAAAAGCTCGAAATTCAATCAGTATCAGCAACTTACAAAGGTAGGTTGCTGATTTCTGCTTTAAAATCGGGACAGAATCGGGACAAACACTTTTTTGGGACTTGTTGAGCAAGACTCAAAAAAAAAATGTCAATAACATCGAACAGGTTAGCCGTATCTTCGGCGTATGCAGCGGCAAACTATCTGCCGGCAACATTGAAAACCAACAAATCGGGTTGGTTGATTGAGTATTATGTGGAGAATCCACAGACGCAGGAACTCGCTCGGAAGAGGATTAAACTTCAGAGGCTTCTTTCTCGCTATTCATCCAAAACGGAAGCGAAAAAACATATCAACAACATCGTTGTTGCTCTAAACATGAAGCTCTCTACGGGGTGGAACCCATACTTCCAAGGTGAGGATTCCCGGATGTACACCCCCATGTCAGAAGTTTTGGAACTCTACAAGGAGAGTGTGCAGAAAGAACTTCGAGACACCACCGCCAGATCTTACATATCTTTCGCCGGAATATTCGGGGAGTGGTTGTCCAAAACAGCACCGAAAATTTATTGTTCCATGATTACGCACAGCATGATTGTGCAGTTCATGGACTATGTTCAGAACGAAAGAAGCGGCAGGGATGGCGACCTCAGTCCCCGCACTTTCAACAATTATGTCAAGAATGGCAGTGCATTGTTCTCTTGGATGATAGAAAAATGCTACTGCAAAGAGAATCACTTCCAAAAGATTAAGACAAAGAAAGTTGGACAGAAAAAGCGTGTCCTCATCCCTGTGGAGAAACGTGTTGAGATTCAAAAGTATCTTGTGGAGAACAATCCTGGTTATCTCGTATTCTTGGAACTCATTTATGGAGCATTATTGCGTCCAAAAGAGATTCTGATGCTGCTTGTCGGGGACGTTTCCATGGCGAATAAGACCATCACAGTAAGGCCGGAAGTCTCCAAGAACGGCAAGCAGCGTATTGTGCCGATGACCAAAGAAATAGAGCAGTTGCTCTTGAAACTGAACCTTGACAGACACCCAGCCGAACATTACTTGTTCAGTGCCTACCAAAAGCCGGGAAAGACACCCGCTTCACCACGGCCATACAGAAAATACTGGGACAAACTGCGTAAGATGTTTGATTTGCCGATGGAGATGCAGCAGTACTCGCTGCGCGACACGGGTATCACGGAAATGCTCAAACACGGCCTTGACCCGCTCTCCGTCAAGCAGCTGGCCGACCACTATTCCCTCTCAATGACAACGCTTTACTCAAACCATGCAGACCCGCATCTTAGCGAACTGATACGGGAGAAAGCGCCTGGTTTTGCATACGAAGATGAACCTAATTAAAGTATCACTTTAAGTTTCGCGGCCTCCACTTCGGCGGTGACGGATTCGCCGCCCTCGGTGAACTGGAAGGTGATTTTGACGGGCAAGCTCTTCACTCCGGCGACCAGCAGCCAGCGGGTTTGGCTCTGCGCCCGCCCGTCCTGCGGCTTGAGCAGCCGCCACAGGTTGAGGAACTCCGACAGCGGCAGCAGGAAGCGGTAGCGCACTTTCTCGTAGTTGGCGAGGAAGTCCAGCCACGGACTCACCCAAAGCTGCCCCACAGAGTTTTCCCCACGGACGGTCAGCGAAACGCCGTCAAGGGGGTCGCCGTAGCGTGAGTGCCGTGTCGGCTGCGCCACCTCTATGAACGGGTTGCCAGCCTGCGGGATTTCAAGCCTCCGGCTTCCAAGATAGGTCTCCAGCACCATCGGGAAGTCCGTGTTCCCCGTGTCGAAGACCGGGCTGCAGCCCGCCTGCTCGATGCGCATGACAAACTCGGGGTGTTCGGACTTCGCGTCCGTGATCTCCATCACGGGAACTTTCAATGAGGGTGTGATGCTCTCCTCGTCACCCTCCCCCGCCTCAAGGGTCTGGTCGGCGCCGCCCAACGGATTCCATCGGAATACCCAGTTGGCGATGCTGTCACCCTCCCGCTCCGCCCTGCGGTAGCGGTTCTCGTTCTCCACAAAACAGACTTTTCCGAAGTTGGCCGAAGCATCGGGAAGCTGGTCGGCGGTCGGTACTGGCGGCAGCAGCTTGGTGCTGTCGTTCTCGTCCGTGGTCACGCCCTCCAGCTTGAACACGTACTTCCGCTCATCGGTTTTCTCTATGGCGGTCTCGCCGTCCACGGCGTAAGCCGTGAGGTCGAGGCACTTGGACTTCTCCAAGATGTCGCGGACGAAGGCGAACTCCGCCCTCCTGGTCGTGGAGTCAAGGAAGAGGGCGAGGCCGAAGGTCTTGCACAGCGTGCCGATGAAGTCGGCGTTGGTCATGTCGGGGACGTGCTCGCCGTAGCGCAGCCTGTCGGCGAAACAGTTATAGACTTTGTTGTAGGCCGTCACGTCCGCAGTTATCGGCACGCTCTCGAAATCCTTGATCACCAGCATTTGCCCGTAGCCGCCGACTTCCTCCATCATCCCCCTGCACTTTGCGAAAGCAAACATATACATCTGGTTGGCTCTCATGTCGTTGACCGTGAAGTCAAACGTCATCTCGTAGAACCCCGCCCCGGCATAGCCGAACGAGGAGAGATGTTGGGACTTGAATGACTTCACATAATACGGCGTGTACCAGTGGCCGAACAGCGAGTCCATGTCGTCCCAATTCCCGTAGAGGTTGGAGGCCGTGGCCTTCCACAAGTTGTTGAGCCTGTCGGTCATCATGAATACAAGTGCCTCCTCGTAGTGTTTGGTCACGGTGCCGCCGTTCTCCTCCACCTCCACGGAACCGTTCTGTATCACGTTGGCGGGCAGGTATGTTCTGACAACCACGTGGAAATGGTGTGTGCCGTCGGCCTTGGGGTAGAAAAGATACTGCTCGTTGCCCTCCGAATCGGTGAACGGCTGCATGAAGTGTGGCATTCCGGCAAACATGGTGTG
>JAFPVR010000092.1 GCA_017395245.1 Bacteroidales bacterium
GGTTATAGGTTATAGGTTATTGGTTATTGAAGTCGACGGTCAGCAACTCCGATTCCGATTTTCCGAGGAGTTCAAGGTAGTCGCGGAATTGTGGCGTGAGGGAGTCGTCGGGGTAGCGGGTGATGAAGTCGCGGTATTCGGATTCGGCGCTGCGCCAGTCGCCGAGGATGTCGTCATAGACGATGGCACGCTGCCAGTAGCAGAGCCGCGCCTGGTCAAGGTCGGGATACTGCTCCTGGAACTGGTTGAAGATGGCGAGCGCCCGTTTGGCGTTGCGCGCCCGTGCCGCCATATTGCCGTCCCGGTCCGCAGATTTCGCCAGGATCATGCTGCCCACGCCGGCGCGGTAGAGCATACCCGGGGCGAGGGTGTCCTTCGGGTGCGCCTCCGCGAAGGCCGTCGCCCGCACGATGAAATCGTTGAACGCTGTCGTGTCGATGCGCCCGCATACGGCGTAAATCGAGTCGGAATAATGGTATGCGGCCATCATCGAATCCGCCTCCAACTGCGCGCTTTTCTGCTCGGTGCGTTGGCCGTTGTGGCACGCAACCAATAACAATCCTGCGAATATTATCGTGATTAGTCGTTTCATCGTTTTTCTATAACCAATAACCATTAATCGTTAACCGTCCTAGGGCTCACTCCGTTACCCTAGGCTGACATACGACGCCCCTACAGGGCTTTCAAGGAATTATTTTTTGGTTTTATATGCCGGGTGCACTTTGCCGCCGGCGATGTCGTTGAGCTGGCGTTTGAGCACCATCTTCTTGATTTGCGAGAGGTTGTCGGTGAAGACCTTGCCTTCGAGGTGGTCGTACTCGTGCTGGATGATGCGGGCCAGGATGCCGTTGACATCGCAGTCGTGGTACTCGCCGTTTTCGTCGTAGTAGGTGATGTGGATGTCGGACTTGCGGATCACCTCCTCGTTGATTTTGGGCAGGCTGAGGCACCCCTCCGCAAAGGGTGTGTCGGTGCCGAAGCGGTCTGTGATGGTGGGGTTGATGAAGGCCCCCTTGAACGGCTCATGGTCGGGGTAGAGCTCCTTGTAGGGCTCGGAGTCGACCACGAACACGCGCACGGACTTGCCCACCTGCGGGGCTGCAAGTCCCACACCTTCAGCGTGGTACATTGTTTCAAAAAGGTCGGCGATGAACGTCTTCAGCGTCTCGTCGTTCAGGTCGATTTCCGTGGCGGTCTTGCGCAGCACGGGGTTTCCATACAAACAAATCGGTAATATCATTGCTCTTTTTCTCTTAAATTCAACAAATCTTGTTGTTCCAGGTACGATTGCAGGATGATGGCCGCGCTCATCTTGTCGACGTTGGCCTTGTCGCGGCGGTCCTTCTTCTTCATCCCGATGTCGATCATGGTCTGGAAGGCGATGCGGGAGGTGAACCGTTCGTCCATGCGGGCGAGTTCGGTGCCCGGCGAGATTTTCGGCAGCTCTTTGCGCAGGCGGTTGACGAACGGCTCGATATACCGGCACGACTCCGACGGGGTGTTGTCGAGCTGTTTGGCTTCGCCGATGACGATGACGTCCACGTGCTCTTTGCCGAGGTAATCTTTCAGGTAGTCAAAGGCTTGCGCCACGGGGACGGTCTCCAAGGCGTGGGCACAGATCCGCAGTTCGTCGGTGACGGCGAACCCCACACGTTTCTGTCCGTAGTCGATGGCCATTACTCTGCCCATATCTTTTCTGTAGGTTTATTTAGCGATAGGAGCGGTGATTTTCTTACGCGGCAGGAATGCCGCTGCTCCTATTTTTTTGCGGGCGCAAAGATACAAAAAATAAGCGGCGCTCGTTACACGCCGCTTATACATTAAGATAATTATTACTAATGTGATATATAGGGAGGGTTATGCATAGAGCTCCTCGAAGATCTTGCGAAGCTCGGGGCTTTCGCGCAACTCTTGGAGGGTGAACTCAGCATGTCCCTTCGTATATCCGTTACCCATGATCATGTTCACGTCGCTTCCGATACCTTCGGCGCCGAGGCTGGCCTTGGTGAAGCTGGTGGCCATGGAGAAGAAGTAGACGATACCGTCGTCCTTGGTGATAAGCACTGCGGTCATCTCCTGATCAGGGACGTTGACGCAGTTGATGGTGACGTCGGCCATCTTGCCGTCCGTGAGTTTCTCGATGAGTTCGTAAACCTGCACGGGGGTCATGCCGGCGGCAGACTCGACGATGTCGCAGAAACCGAGGTCTTTGATACGTTGCGTGCTCTTCGGGCTGTTGGCGATACCGATGACCTTACCGGTGACGCCGACGCGTTTCTTGGCCTCATAGCAGCAGAGCATGCCGCTCTTGCCGCCAGCGCCGAGGATGACAACGGTTTGGCCGTATTGGCACAGTTTGGCGGTCTGCGCGGGGGCGCCGGCCACGTCTAATGCAGAAAGAGCGAGTTTCTCCGGCATGTCGGTCGGGATCTTGGCATAGATGCCGCTCTCGAAGAGGATGGCCTTGCCCTTGATGTCCACTTGGTCAACATCGGGACGGATCTCGAGGATTTCGTCAATGCGCAGCGGCGTGAGGCTGAGGCTGACAAGGGTGGCGATGCGGTCGCCTTCCTTGAGGTCGATCTTGCCTTTCAGTGCGTCGCCGATTTTCTCGACCTTGCCGAGCAGCATACCGCCAGAGCCGGTGCGGCGGTTGCGGTGTTTGCCCTGCAGTTCGACGTTGAGCAGCATCTCTTTCTTCACTTCTTCCATCACTTTCTCTTCGGAAGCGCCGGGACCGGCCTGCTCCTTGGCATAGTTGTGGATGTCGGTGAAAGAGGCGGAGTCGATGTTGAGGGTTTGCACGTCGATGAGAATCTCGTTGTCCCAAATCTCGTCCATGTTGTTGTCGAGCTTGTTAGCGGGCTGGGGAAGCACGCCTTTGGGCTCAATCACGCGGTGGGTGCCGTATTTGTTACCTTTCTTCTGCATAATTATAAATGATTTATAAGGTGATACGTAAACTTTTATGTTTATAATTTGAGGTCGCAAAAATAGCATTTTTTGCAATACGGACACCCATCTTTCGTATTTTTTTCTTCAAAAGATTGTTGATAACTCATAATCTGACTGTTGTGGGGATGAACGACCATGCGTCGCAACGGATTTCACAATTCACAATTCACGATTCACGATTCACAAAAAAAAATTGTATCTTTGCGCCGTTTTTTAATTGCGACAATAAACTATAGTATTCATATTTAAAAATAAGACACAATGGGAAGAGCTTTTGAGTATCGCAAGGCAAGAATCTTCAAGAGAAACGCATATTTGGCCAAGACGTTCACCCGTCTGGGCAAGGAAATCACGATGGCGGCCAAGGCCGGCGGTCCCGACCCCGAGCAGAACTCCAAGCTCCGTCTGCTCATCCAGACGGCCAGAAACGAGAACATGCCGAAAGACAACATCGATCGCGCCATCAAACGCGCCTTCGAGAAAGATATGTCCGATTATAAGGAAGTGGTCTATGAAGGACGCGGACCTCACGGCATCGCCATCCTCATCGAGGCGGCCACCGACAACAACCAGCGCACCGTCGCCAACGTGCGCAGCTACTTCAACAAGTTCGGCGGCTCACTCGGCACCTCCGGCATGCTGGACTTCCTGTTCGACCACAAGTGCATTTTCACCGTCGCCCGCACCCCCGAAATCGACATTGAGGAGTTCGAACTCGAGATGATGGATTTTGACGCTGAAATTGACGCCGACGACGAGGAAATCATCGTGATGGCTGAGTACAAGGCTTTCGGACCTATCCAGAAATATTTGGAGGACAATAAGTTTGAAATCAAGAGCTTCAAGTTCGACCGCATCCCGAAGGAACTCAAGACCCTCACCGAGGAACAGCGCGCCGAGGTCAACCTCCTGCTCGACAAGATCAACGAAGATGAGGACGTGACGAACGTCTATCATAACATGGAGGAGCCCGAAGAGGCGGAATAATATTGGGTGTTGTAGAGACGCAAAATTTTGCGTCTCTACACCCTCATAAATTGTTAACCATTAACCTTTAACCATTATGTATTACTACAAATTCAAAGTCTTTTACGACGAGGTGGACGATTTCGTGCGCGACGTGGATGTGCTCGCGAACACGAATTTCGAGGATTTCCACACGTTCCTGTACCAGTGTCTGGGCTTGCAGGGCAATGAGTTTGCCGCATTCTCCATCTGTGACCAGAAGTGGAACAAGCAGAAAGAGATTACGCTGATGGACACGTCGGAGGATGAGGAGATTGTGGAGACACCGGAGTATGACGATGAGGATTCGTTCAGCACGAAGACGCGGCTGCCGCGGTTCGTGATGCGCGACGCTGTCCTCAAGGACTTCATCACCGACCCGCACCAGCACATCCTCTACGAGTACGACTTCATCGACCCGAAGACGTTCTACATTGAGTTCCAGAAAGCGGCGCAGACCGATAAGCCTGAGGAGTTCCCGCGTTGTACCTACCAGAAGGGCACGCTCCCGGTGCGGCTCACCACGAAGAATGTCCCGCAGCCGGATGTGGACGAGACGCAGCTGCTGCTTGACGACTTAGAGGACGATGAGTACGACGACGGTTTCGACGACGGCTACAACGAGGAGGATTACAGAGACCTCAATGAGTTCTCCGACTTTTGACGGCCCGACGCTCTACATTCTGACCGGCCCGACGGCAGTGGGCAAGACCGCCTGCACCATCGAGCTGGCACAACGCTGGCACGCCCCGATTCTTTCGGCGGATTCGCGCCAGTTTTACCGTGAGATGCGCATCGGCACGGCTTTCCCCACCGAGGAGGAGCTGGCCGCTGCGCAACATTTTTTTGTGGGGATGCTCTCCATCCACGACTACTACAACGTCTATATGTACGAGCAGGATGTGCTCAAACTCCTTGACGAACTCTTCCGGAAACATCCCGTGGTGATTATGACCGGCGGCAGTCCGCAGTACCTTGACGCGGTGTGCCATGGGGTGGACGCGATGCCCGATCCGGACCCTGTTACCCGGCAGTACGTCCACAATCTGTTTCAAAACAACGGCGTGGAGGCTTTGTACGCGCAGTTGCGGTTGCTCGACCCGGACTATGCTGGCGTGGTCAACCCCAACGACGGCAAGCGGATGATGCGAGCCCTGGAGGTGTCGCTGCAGACCGGCAAGCCCTACTCCTCGCAGCTGCATAAGAAGCAGGTGGAGAGGAATTTCCGTATCGTGAAGAAGTACCTGAACCGTCCGCGGGAGGAGCTCTTCGACCGCATCAACCGGCGGGTGGACAAGATGATGGCCGACGGGCTGTTGGAGGAGGCACGAGGACTCTACCCTTATCGCGAACTCAACGCCCTCAACACAGTGGGCTACAAGGAGTTGTTCGACTATTTCGACGGCAAATGCACGTTAGAGCAGGCGGTGACCGACATCAAGACGCACACGCGGCGCTACGCGAAGCGGCAGTTGACGTGGTTCAAGCGGGAGTATGAGGAGGTGATGGTTTTGAATGCTGAATGATGAATGATGAATGATGAATTATGTTTGTAATAACCCCAAAATAATGAAACATCATTCCTTGAAAGCCCTGAAGGGGCGTCGTATGTTAGCCCAGGGTGAGCGATAGCGAGCCCTGGGGTTGTTGAGAGGAAGGCCCGAAATATGTGAGCCCTGGGTAATGAAAAAACAAAACACAGTATAACCGAAAAATCCAATGATAATGAAAAAAATTGCATTAATCGTTTTCGCCATCGTTTTTGCGGTCACCGTCTTCGGGCAATCCCCCGCAAAGTACTGGGTGGCGTTCACCGACAAGAAGGGCACGCCCTATAGCATTGACAAACCTGAGGCCTTCCTGTCGCCACGGGCCCTCGAGTTGCGGAAGGCGCACGGCATCGCTATCGACGAGCGCGACCTGCCCGTGAATCCCGACTACGTGCGGCAGGTGCTGGCCCTCGACACGGCGGCCCGCTGCTTCACCACCTCCAAGTGGCTGAACGGCATGACCGTCTTTGCCCTGCGCGACGACATGAAGGAGGCTATCGAACAGCTGCCCTTCGTGGATTCCGTGCAGCGAACCGATGTGCCGAAGGACACCCTGGTGCCGCCCATAGAACCCGCTTATGTGTTTCCGGCGGTCAGCGGTGCGCCGAAACACACGTACCAGGCCGACATCCAAAAAAACAACGACTTTGACTACGGCAAGGCTGCCAAACAGGTGCGCGTGAATAATGTGCATTGGTTGCACCGTATGGGCTATCGGGGCGAAAACATGCAGATGATGGTCCTCGACGGTGGTTTTGAGAATATAGACACAATTTCGTGCTTCGAGGCCATGCGGACGGACAACCGGCTGTTGGGCGCCCGCAATTTGGTGCAGCCCGAGAAGGACCCTATGCGCCGGCACACGCACGGCACGATGGTGCTCTCCTGCATCGCCTCCTACCTGCCCGGTAAGCTCGTGGGCACCGCCCCGATGGTGCAGATATATGTGGCCCAGACGGAGGAATCGGGCAGCGAGGACCGTGTGGAGGAGGACAACTGGGTGGCCGGTTTGGAGTATGCCGACAGTTTGGGCTGTCAGGTGCTGAATTCCTCGTTGGGTTACACCACCTTCGACGATACCGTGAACCAGCGCACCTACGCCGACATGACGGGTGAGGTGAGCCGCGCCAGCATCGCCGCCACGATCGCTGCTTCCAAGGGAATGCTCATCTGCAACAGCGCGGGCAACGAAGGCGGCAAGAAGTGGAACTACATCGGTGCGCCGGCCGACGCGAAGGACATCCTGAGCGTGGGTGCCGTTAACGTTCAGGGCAAGCGGGCCTACTTCAGCTCGTTCGGGCCCACCGCCGACGGCCGCATCAAGCCCGATGCGTGCGCCGTGGGCCGCAACACCTACCTGAGCACCCCCAAGGGCATCATCACCATCGCCGACGGCACCTCCTTCTCCTCGCCGATGCTTTCGGGCATGGTTGCTTGTCTGTGGCAGGCCTTCCCGGGGAAGAGCTGCTACGAGATTATGGAGGCCGTACACAAGGCCGGCAGCCACAACGTCAGCATGAACGGTGACACCATCACCGCCCCAGACCCGGACGACGGCTATGGATTCGGCATCACCGACTTCCTGCGGGCGTACAACATCCTGAAATACGGCAACGAGGATGATGTGCTGTTCCTCGCTTATTCCAAAGCCATGACAGACAAGACGAGCAACCAGTTCACGGCCATCGTGAGAAGTATAAGTCAAGAACCGTATTCCACCCTGACCGTCACCGCCACGCCTCTCACTTACCGCGATGGAAAAGCCATCGAAGGCAAACCGGTAAATGTTAAGGTTGCAAAGGAGATTGTCAACATAAAACCGGGCTTGTCCGGTCTCGGCTATGTCATCACGCTCCCGAAACTTTCGAAGAAGCAGTCTTACCAGCTCTACCGTGTGGATTTCGTCATCGACGGCAAGACGGTGAGCCGGATTGTCGGATTGGAGCAGCCGGTGGATTAGGAGCGCCGGCATCCCTGCCGGCGTAATAAGAGCCGCAAGGATGCGGCTCCTCCTAAATCCCTGCCGTTGAATTTTTGAGCCGCAGGGATGCGGCTCGCTCCTAAAAAAAATGTATCTTTGCCGCTTGTTTTTTTAAACCCCTAAAATCGAAGAATTATGAATTTCATTGAGCAAATCATCGAAGAAGACATTCGGAACCGGAAAAACGATGCGAGAGTGCACACCCGATTCCCTCCGGAGCCGAACGGCTACCTGCACATCGGACACGCCAAGTCCATCTGTCTGAACTTCGGTGTGGCTCAGAAATATGGCGGCAAGACCAACCTGCGTTTCGACGACACCAACCCCGTGAAGGAAGATACCGAATATGTGGACTCCATCCGCGAGGATATCAAATGGTTAGGATTCCAGTGGGCGGCGGAGTTTTACGCCTCCGACTATTTCGATCAGCTCTACCTCTGGGCTGAGCAGCTCATCCAGGACGGTCTCGCGTATGTGGATGACCAGACGCAGGAGGAGATCAGCAAGGGTAGGGGAGTACCCACCGCACCTGGTGTGGAGAGTCCGTATCGCAACCGCAGCGTGGAGGAGAACCTCGACCTGTTCCGTCGCATGAAGGCGGGCGAGTTCCCCGACGGCAGCCGCGTGTTGCGCGCCAAAATCGACATGGCGTCGCCGAACATGCACTTCCGCGACCCCATCATGTACCGCATCCTGCACGCAACGCATCACCGCACGGGCGACAAATGGTGCATCTACCCGATGTACGACTTCGCCCACGGTCAGAGCGACTCCATTGAGGGCATCACGCACTCCATCTGCACGTTGGAATTCGAGGTGCACCGTCCGCTCTACGACTGGTTCTGCGAGGCGTTGAAGATTCACCACCCGCAGCAGATCGAGTTCGCGCGTCTCAACCTCAACTACACGATTATGAGCAAGCGCAAGTTGCTGCAACTCGTGAAGGAACATTACGTGAACGGTTGGGATGACCCGCGTATGCCCACTATCTGCGGTTTGCGCCGCAGAGGTTACACTCCTGCCGCCATCCGCAACTTTGCCGAAACCGTTGGTGTGGCCAAGCGCGACAACATCATCGACGTCTCCCTGTTGGAGTTCTGCGCCCGCGAGGACCTGAACAAGACCGCCATCCGCACGATGGCCGTCCTCGACCCGGTGAAGCTCGTCATCGACAACTATCCTGACGATGAGGTGGAGATGATGACGGCCGTGAACAACCCCGAGGACGAGAGCGCCGGCACCCGCCAGATCCCCTTCGCCAAGGAGCTGTGGATTGAGCGTGCCGACTTCCGCGAGAATGCCGACAAGAAGTTCTACCGCCTCTCCATCGACCGCGAGGTGCGTCTGAAATACGCCTACATCATCAAGTGTACGCACATTGTGAAGGACGAGAACGGCGAGGTTACGGAGATCCATTGCACCTACGACCCGAACACGAAGAGCGGCATGCCCGACAGCAACCGCAAGGTGAAGGCCACCATCCACTGGGTGCCCGTGAAGCACGCCAAGCTCGCCGAGGTGCGCCTCTTCGACCGCCTCTTCAGCGTACCCGATCCCGACAACTGCGAAGAGGGCCAGACCTTCCTCGACAACCTGAACCCCAACTCCTTGGAAATCAGGCAGGCTTGGGTGGAAGAGGGCCTCACCTACGAGAAGGCCTCCACCATCAAGCACTTCCAGTTCGAGCGCATCGGCTACTTCTACTGCGACCCGGATTCGAGCGAGGAGAAGTTGGTGTTCAACAAGACGGTGAGCCTGAAACAATGATGAATTATGAATTATGAATGCTGAATTATGAATGATAAATATTCAGCATTCAGCATTCAGCATTAAAACTATGCGCAGCCTTCTCGATTACGACCCCAAAGTCCTGATGGCCTTCTTGAAGAGTTTAGAGGGCGACCGGAAGTTCAGCGATTTCCTGATGGAAAACGGGTATCGCGAGTTGGAGGCGTTGTCGTCGGCGATACACTCGAACGAGGCGGCCTTGCAGTGGCTATTGGAGAACGGGTATCCGGAGTTTGCGGTGCTGAGCAACGCCATCGACAACGAGGACGCCGCCATCGCATGGTTAGACAAGTACCATTGCACCTTCTTAGCGACTTTCGCGGCCGCATGCCGGAAGGAGACGGCGGCCATCAAGTGGTTCGCCGACCACGATTTGCGTCTCTTCATTATGATTATCAACGAGATACATCATATCTTGCTGTATCAGTCGTGGGACTCGAGCGATTTCCACAAGTTCCGCCGTTCGTGAAGACAATGGGGGGCGTTTTGTGACGACAACGGGGACAACTGGGACAACTATTCTTTTCTTGCATACTGTTTACAGATCACAAATCACAGTTCACAGATCACAGATTACTGTTCACAGATTAGAACCGCCGCAGCACGCTTTTGTCGGGCACGGGGTCGAGGGTGAAGACGGTTTCGTCTTTGACATGGATGATGAGTATTCCCTGTTCTTTTGCGTAGTCGTATGCATCTCGCTCAAAGTTGACGGCGGCGATAGCGGCGAGTACTTCCTTGTCCGCGTGTTCTGGGAAGAGTTTTTTGAACAGTTTCATCTTGTCGAGGAAGTGGTCGATATCGCTTCTCCGGCAGTTTGTTTTTATTTCTGTGGCGATGGCCTGATCTTTTCCGTATGCGAAGTAGTCCACCTCCATGCCGGTATTCAGTTCTTTGCTGCTGCGTTTCATGTCCTTGCAGTAGCAATCCACTTTGAAGCCTGCGGTCAAGAACATTTTATGACCCCTGGGGCCGAGAAGGCCTTCGACGATGTGTCCGACAGTGGATTTGAACTCGGAGGAAATCTCCTTGATTTTGCTATCTATTCCTTTGAGTATTTCTCTGTTTTCTTTTTGTATCGCAGCGAAATCCTTATGGAACTTCTCATGTTCAGCATCCCATCGTTTTTGTCGTTCTTCGTCCTCCTCGCGGGATTTTTGAAGACTTGCATTGAACTCTTGATGCCATTTCTCACGCTCTTCGCGGGACTTTTGGATGTCTTCTTCGAACTTGCGGTGTCGCTCTTCGTCTTCCTCGCGGGACCTTTTTAGGTCTTCGTCAAACTTGCGGTGTCGCTCTTCGTCTTCCTCGCGGGACCTTTTTAGGTCTTCTTCGAACTTGCGGTGTCGCTCTTCGTCTTCCTCGCGGGACCTTTTTAGGTCTTCGTCAAACTTGCGGTGTCGCTCTTCGTCTTCCTCGCGACGTCTTTTCATGTCTTCCTCGAATTTGCGGTGTCGCTCTTCGTCCTTTTCCTGGTACCTCTTGAGATCTTCGTCGAAGCGGACGGAATGGTCGCGCAGGAGTTCGCGGAGCTCGCGCATTTCCTGCTCGTGTTCGCGGTGGGCGCGGTCATGCTCCTCGCGGGCGACATCCCAGTAGGTCTCGCGTTCGCGCCGTCTCTTTTCCTCTTCGTTGAATTTCTCTTTCATCTCGTTAATGCTTTCTTCATTTCTGCTGATGCGCAAGGTGTTGTTTATCACCAGCTGCCGCAGCTGCGGCAATTCGATTTCGGCTGTTTGAATTTCGTCTTTCATAATTTAATTATTCTAATTTGTTGATGATTTGATGAGGTGGTCGTCCCGAAATTTTCAGACGATCATCACGCGGCAAAGATAAATATTTTTCAAATAGTAAGCTATAATATTGAAATTTATTTTTGATATTGATAGTCAGTTGATTGTGTTTGTTTGCGCATAAAATTAACTATTATTTGTTAAAATTACAAGGAGGTTCCGCGTGTGGATGGCATTTGCTGTGGCATGAGCTTACATTAACATCGTTCTTTTGTTGGATACGTTTCGCGTAGACTATTCATGGAAGGACTTCGATTTCTGCGAAATCCCGTCCATGAAATTAACTATTCGGCCTTGATTAGTTAAGTCGATTTTTGCATCTTTCTGACAACCAAAGAAATAAAAATTTTTCAAAAC
>JAFPVR010000093.1 GCA_017395245.1 Bacteroidales bacterium
ACCGAGGGAGCCCATATAGGCGGAGATGGAGCCGCCGCCGGGAGCCGGGCTTTCGGAAGCGGTCTCATTGGCGAAACCGGTGCAGGTCATATTGACTAACTTCGGCGTAGTGTCCTCTTTCTCAAGCAGATACTCAATGACTTTCTCTTCGGGGTTGAAGGGTTTGAGGTCGTCCAAGCCCATGGATTTCACGGCAATCTTTACCATCTCCTTCTCGTCGATGCCGAGGGAACGTTTTTGTTTGGCGAGGTAGTATTTGCCGGCTTGGATGAGCACTTTCTTGGGAATCAGACCCACGATTTCCGCACCCGTGACGCGAATACCGCGCTTGGCGGCCTTGGCGGTCACTTCGTCGAAAGCGACATGCAGCGGGGTGGCGTTGATGTCGGTGATGTTCATCGAGACTTGGGCGATGCCGTATTCCTCAATGTACCAGCCGATGGCCTTGGTGCCCTTCAGCGTGCCGGGAATCATCACCACGTTGCCCTTCTCGTCGAGCACTTTCTTGCCGGTGATCTTGTTGCCCTCGCGTTTCGGGCGGCCTTTCTCGCGCACGTCGAAGGCGATGGCGTTGGCGCGGCGCGTGGAGGTGGTGTTAAGGTTGTAGTTGACGGCGATGAGGAAGTCGCGGGCGCCCACGGCCGTGGCACCGCTCTTGGCAACACTTTCCGTGAACTTGTTGGGACCGAAATCGGGCTTCCACTCCTTGGAGGTGATGCGCTCCTTCAGGGCTTCGTACTCACCCTGACGGCAGTTGGCGAGGTTGCGGCGCTCGGGCTTGAACGCGGCGTTCTCGTAGCAGAAGACCGGAATATTCAGCTCCTTGCCGACTCTTTCGGCCAGCTGGCGGGCATACTCCACAGTCTCTTCCATTGTGATATTGGCGATAGGCACGAGCGGACAAACGTCGGTGGCACCAAAACGCGGGTGGTCGCCATGATGGTTGCGCATGTCGATGAGCTCCTGGCACTTGGCGATGAGCTTCACGGCGGCATCGACCACATATTTCGGTTCGCCCACAAACGTCACGACTGTACGGTTGGTCGTGGCACCTGGATCCACATCCAAAAGGGTCACGCCCTCCGCCTGACGAATCACGTCGGCTACCTGGTTGATGATTTCAGGATTTTTTCCCTCACTGAAGTTGGGAACGCATTCGATTAACTGTTTCATTTCTGTAACGTATTGATTATTAAAACTTTTGATTCTCTACAAATACGGCTGCAAATGTACGAATTTTTAGGGAATAGGCAAGGGGCTGTAGAGACGCACGGCCGTGCGTCTCTACAATGTCGTTGCCGCCAACGTTGCCACGCTCACCCGCACCCCTGGAACCTCCAACAATTTTCGGATGGCGGCCTCGGTGGTGGCGCCGGTGGTGAGCACGTCGTCACATAACAGCACATGCGTATGTTCCACCTTTTCAGGATGTTGCACCGCGAAAACCTCCTTTACATTCTGCCACCGCGCGAACCGGTTTTTCCGGGTCTGCGTCTCCGTGAACTGCGAACGGATCAGCACGTCGGTCAGGTAGGGGATGCCCATGCCTTTGGAGAGTCCCATCGCAATCCATTCGCTTTGGTTGTAGCCTCGCTTGCGCTGTTTCTTCGGGTGCAGCGGAATGGGCAGGATGTACTGGATGCCCCGGTATCGTTCCTCCGTAAGCAGCTGTCCGCCAAAGTATTCACCTAATACCGCCCCGATTTCTTTCTGTCCTTTGTACTTCAGGTTGTGGAGGATTTTCTGCGTGCGGTTGGCTTTCTTGTAGCTCATCAGCGCAGTGACCTCCTCCACAGGCACGCGCCCGTCGAACACCTGCCGCATCGGGTTGAAATGCTTCTTATGGAATTGTGTCTCAGGGAGATGCAGCATACAGTCCAAACAGATACACTGTTCGTTCTGCTGTAGCGCGTCGCCGCAGGCCGCACACAGCCGTGGATAAAACAGGGATACGATGTTGTTGATAATTTTCATTGGTTTATCTTGATTTTGTTAACGCTATCTCTAACGTGAAAGAAGCGGAAATATTGTGTTTCAGGTTTCAAGATTCAGGTTTCAAGATTCAGGTTTCAAGTAGTTTCTAACACCTGAAACTTGAAACTTGAAACCTGAAACCAAAAAAATTGTATCTTTGCCACCTGAAATTTTGAAATATGAGATACAGTCGCATATTGTTGAAACTGAGTGGCGAGTCGTTGACAGGCGACGACGGCTACGGCGTAAGTTACAATCACATAAAGCATTACGCAAACGAGATTAAGACGGCGGTGGATGCCGGCGTGCAGGTGGCGGTGGTCATCGGCGGCGGCAACATCTTCCGGGGCGTGCAGGGTGCTTCGGCCGGCTTCGAACGCCGGCAGGGCGACCAGATGGGCATGCTCGCTACCGTCATCAATGCGCTTGCGGTGCAGGGTGTGTTGGAGGAGATGGGTGTGAAGGCCCGCGTGCTCTCCGCCGTCAACATCGAAGGCGTCTGTGCGAAAACCTCTTGGCGCAAGGCCATCGAGTCGTTGGAAGAGGGCTGTGTCACCTTCTTGGCCGGCGGCACCGGCAACCCGTTCTTCACCACCGACACGGGGGCGGCTCTCCGCGCCCTCGAAATCAAGGCCGACCTGCTCATCAAGGGAACCCGCGTGGACGGTGTCTATACCGCCGACCCCGAAAAAGACCCCAACGCGGTGAAATTCACCGAGTTGACACTCGCCGAGGCTTACCAGAAGAACCTCCGGATTATGGACATGACCGCCTTCGCGCTCTGTCAGGACAACAAAATGCCCATCTACGTGTATGACGCCAACACCCCAGGCAACCTGCTCAAAGTGCTCAACGGCGAATCTATCGGAACCCTGATATTTTAACATTATGGCAGAAAACAACCCCAACATCCCTGAAATAACCCCCGAAGAGGAAGCCAAACTGGAAAAAATGGCCTCGCGCCGCACAGGCTTCAAAAAACACCTCGCCATCTTCATCTTGGTGAACGCCTTCCTGTGGGTAGTATGGAGTTTCCTGTTCCGCGACAGCGAAGAGAAAACGTTCCTGATGGCCATCCTTTTCGTGTTGATAGTCTGGGCACTGGTCATCATCCTGCACTATCTGATGGTCTACAAGTGGACGAAATCCTATAAAGAGAAGGAATTAAACTCTTTGAAGAAAATGCGTCTAAAGCAGCTCCAGGAAATGGAGGATTTGAAGGCGGAGTTGGCACAGAAGGATGAACCCGGACCAGATGCCCAATCCGTAGAGGAAGAGGGCGTCGAGGAGGAAGAGCCCGAGCACAGAAACCCGAATTATATTGATTAAAACATAAAGAATATGGATACGCAAACTTGCTTAAGACAAGCGAAAGAGAGTATGAGCGCCGCTGTGGCGCATTTCGACAAGGACTTGCAGAAGGTCCGTGCCGGCAAGGCTTCCCCGCAAATGCTGGACGGCATCAAGGTCGATTATTACGGCAACCCCACGCCCATCGAACAGGTGGCCAACGTGAACACCCCCGATGCGCACCAGATCGTGATTCAGCCGTGGGAGCGCAACATGCTGCCCGTGATTGAGAAGGCGATTTTGGCCGCCAACATCGGCGTCACCCCGCAGAACAACGGCGAGTTCATCCGCTTGGTGATTCCCGCCCCGACCGAGGAGCGCCGCAAGGAGTTGGTGAAGAAGGCCAAGCAGGATGCCGAGCAGACCAAGGTGGCCATCCGCAACATCCGCCGCACCGCCAACGACGATGCAAAGAAGCTCAAGGATGACGGGGTGGAGGAGGATGCCGTCAAGAAACTGGAGGCCGACATCCAGAAGGCCACCGACGAGGCCATCTCCAAAGTCGACAAGATTATGGAGGCCAAGGAAAAAGAGATTATGACCGTTTAATTTTTCATTTATAAACTTAAAAGTATGAACATTCCTGAAAATTTGAAGTATTCCCAGGACCACGAATGGTTGAAAGTGGATGGTGAATTTGCATTGGTGGGCATTACCGCTCACGCCGCCAACGAATTGGGCGACATTGTTTTCCTCGACATCCCCTCTGTGGGCGAGACCTTGGACAAAGACGAGGTTTTCGGTTCCATCGAGGCTGTGAAGACCGTTGCCGACCTGTTGCTGCCCGTCGCGGGCGAGGTGGTTGAGTTCAACGAGGCGCTCGAAGGCGAGCCCGCCCTCGTGAACAGCGACCCCTACGGCGAAGGCTGGATCGTCAAGATCAAAATGACGGAGCCCGGTCAGGTTGCCGAGCTGATGGACGCCGCTGCCTACACCGCCATGCTGGGATAATCCTTCCGGACGATGTACAATTCCGTAGAGACGTCATATTATGGCGTCTCTTTGTGTTTTAAATATGGTGTGTCTCTTCGTGTTTTAAATATGGCGCGTCTCCTCGTGTTTTAAACGGATTGTGGGTTCGGGTCGTTGTCCGGTTTCGGTTTGTCGATTGCGCGGTAGCCGCCGGTCTTCTTGGAACCCACATATTCGATGAGGCCCTCGTCTTTTAGTTGGGCAAGGATGCGGTTGACTGTCCCGATAGGTATTTTCGTCTTCTCACTGATGACCGGATTCTTACAGTAAGGGTGCTTGGATATGTATGTGTATATGGTTTTGATTTTCTTC
>JAFPVR010000094.1 GCA_017395245.1 Bacteroidales bacterium
GGCACCTTGATGGTGGAACCCACCGAGAGCGAACCGCTGAGTGAGCTCGACCGCTTCTGCGACGCGATGATCGCCATCCGTCAGGAAATCCGCGACATCGAAGAGGGCAAGGCCGACCAGGCCAACAACCTCATCAAGAACGCCCCGCACAGCATGAACGTGGTCTGCGCCGACACGTGGGATCGTCCCTACACCCGTCAGCAGGCCGCCTTCCCGCTGCCGCACACCGAGAAGTACTGGCCGACCGTCGGCAAGATCGACGACGCTTTCGGCGACAGAAATCTGGTTTGCGTGCTGAGCGAATAGTGCTGCTGCCGCAATAAGAGTTTTCCCGCAGAACTCGCAGATTCTCGCAGACTATTTTCTGCGCAACTCCGCGAGTTTTGCGGGATTTTTTTATTTTTGCACGCTCAAATAAAAACACACTTATGAAAAAGAAACTTCATATCCGAAATGTTATCCTCGCATGTGGTTGTCTGTTCCTTTTTGTCCACGCATACTCGCAAAAAGACTCGACCATCTGCGTGAAAATCGACGACATAGGCATGTATGCACCCCGAGGCGAAAACGCTAAACCACCTTACAAATACCCCTCTACCGCAATCGCATTCCAGTACAATGGGAAATCGTTCTACCTTCCTGTTATGGAGGACACCCTTTTACCACAATTTGGGATTAACATTAGGGATACCGCCCTACTTACACTTAAAACCTTCAAGAACAGGACCGGCTACTATGGAGAAAAACCGATGGTGGGTATTTCTAATATCCAAAGAGTTAGATCGACCGGAGTACACGACACCCTTTGCCGGTTAATCTCCTTTTCTGATACCATATACGTCACCGATGCCGACGCCCACTGGACTGTGGAGCATTATCGTCATGCCTGTTATGGCGTTTCCGAAGAAAAAATCAGCCAGCCCTTGTGGGTATTGCACATCAAAGGCGACCTATGCGGCAAACTCTCCACTTTGGTGTGCCAACGTGCCGATTATTACGAACGCGGCAACCGGCGGTGGATTCCGATGAAACGGCTGAAAACCATTGGAAACACGGCGGTGGATTTAACGCTGGAGTCTGCGGATTGTCAGCTGTTGTTCCAGTTTGAATCCTAATTTCCGCAAATACTCCCTTCATCCTCCGGCGGGTGCCTCAAGGCCGCGCAGATGTGCTCTCGGTTGACGAAAAATGCGGTGGCGCGGCCTCCGGAAGCGCGTTTTGCTGACGAGAGCGCATAAGTTCCCCCACCCAAGCGAATGGGGAGAGGAGGAAAACCGTAAGAAGATGGAACTACAAGCGCAGTCGGTCGTAAGGACGGCTGGTGAACAGCTGCAGATGCCACTGGCGGCTGCGGAAAACCCAGCGGAACGGAACCTGCACGAAGCGGAAGACGAACCTTTTCACCCGCGAGGTCGCCTCCAGACCGAAAGCCTTGTTGGCGGCGATTCTCCCGACGAGCCAGACGTAGAAGTTGCGGATCAGAGCCGCAAGTATCATGAACACAGTGTTTTCTTTCATGAAAGAGAAGAGCAGGTGTTTCCAGACGAAGTCGTTGTTCTGCATGTCGAAGGTGCGCTCCGAAGCACCGCGCTGGTTGTAGAACTCCACCACCTCGCGCTCGCTGCTCCCCCAGTCGTTGGTCAATATGCAGCGATAGACGTAGCTGTCGAACAGGGTGGACTGCTTGTCCTGCACGAGCGTGCGCTGCACCACAAGCCGGTGTCCGCGCTGCAGAAGCGGTAGTCGGGGTTTGCCTTGAAAGCCTCCTGCCGGAAGAAGTTCACGTCCTCCAGTACTTCGCCGCCGCTAACGAAGACGGACGTGAGATTCTCAATGACGTTGGAATAGGAATATCTCGTATTTATCCCTTGATTCTCAGTGTCTTGTCAACCAATGCGGCAAGTCCGGAAGAACGAAATTGATCGATGATGAAAAAAATTCCACCGAAACTGGAGATTCTATCGTTTTTAATTTGTATTTTTGCTGCCATATTTCTCACCAATTGTTTGCTGAAGTAAGCGATCGCAAAGATAGGTGAAAAATACGAGAATAGCAAGTCATTGCTAATTTATTTATTAACAATGACTTGCTGATTTATCAACAGCTAAAATTGAAAGAAATTTACGGAATTAAAGTGAATAATGAACATAACCCCAAAATCTTACAATAATGTCAACATCAAACCCCAATCAAACACCTGAGAATCAGACTATCCTCATCGGCAACGTGATGGCGGACGGCGAGCCCGTAGCCGACGTGGCGGTGAAATTTCAAGACCGTCCGACCTACATCAGCGGTCCGGACGGGAAGTTCGAGTACCTCGCACCCGCCCAAGGGTTCACCATCGAGAAAATCGAGCGACCTGGCTACACGTTGCTCTCCCCTGCACTGCCTTTCACGGCACACGGGAACGAATCGCCCGTCACCATCCTCATGAAACGCGATGAGGGTTTCTCCCAGCGGAGGACGCGTAAGAAAGCGGAGGATATTCTTGAAACTGCGCTCCAATTCGAAAAAAGTGGCAAAATCAAGGAGGCTGCCCAATTGTTCATCAACCGTTCCGAATTGGATGCTGACAATGTCCGCTGGCTGTACGAAACCGGACTGTTCTTTCACAAGTACAAGGGCTACAAAACGGCGCAGGCTTTCTACAACCGCGCTATTAAGAAGGCGGAGGAGTTGTATGGCGAAAAGAATCAATGGCTGGCCGTCTGCTATGAGGCATACGGCGACAACTACTTCAAATGGAACGTCTATTTCGAGTCCGGCATGGGCGACGAAAACAACACCTTGCATTTTGCCGATGCGAAGACTTATTATCAGCAGGCCGGCCATTTCTGGTACACCCTGCTGGGCGAACAGAACAATCATGTGGCCCAAATTTATCACAAAATGGGCAAGTGTTGGGAAAATCTGGAAAACCCGACAAATGCCATGAAGTGCTACGAGAATGCCATGACTATTGTGAACAGCGGCGTTGTCGCTCCCGAGGTGAGCGCGACCATACATACCGATATGGGCAAATGCCTCCACGAAAAGGGTGAGTACGAACAGGCCCTCGGCCATCTTGAAATCGCATGCCAAACCGACCGCTCCCTTTACGGCGAAAACAGCCATAAGGTATTCTCCGACTACCTCGCCATCGTGTCAGCGCAATACGATTCACGAAAACTAAACGAAGCCATGGCCACGCTTGAGAAACTGCTGCTCTGCACAAAGGCTTTGTATGGCGAGGAACATGACATGTACCAGCGCGTGCTGCATCAGATAGACTTGCTGAAGCGGGAGATGCAGCGTTAGCGGCCAGCTAAGACGAGAATCATTCGCAAGAACCCGTTTTACTGTACGCTGAACACACACCCCCCATTCGCCCGCAGCACCTCCTGCGCCTCGCGGTTCTGCATGATGCTGCCGCCGAAGACGTTGAAATCGAAAAGGTAAGGATTTGAGAACCAGGCATTCACGTTCATTTGCAAGGTCAAATCAGCGCTACTGTTCTTGCAGACTGTGAACTGAGACAGCGGCAACGTGACCGTGAAGGTGTTGTCGGCGAAGCCGCTATCGGTGGCGATTTTACCCGAATGCAGGTTGAACGGCTGCCGCACGCCGTCGGGGTCAATCCAACGGCCGTTGATCTTCATGTAGTGGTAGCCGCCCCCGATCATGTCGGGCCAGCTCATGTTGTTCTCCGGCGGGTTCGGGAAGTAGCCGGTGGTATTCTGCGCCCCTTCCAGTCCGAACACGAAGGTGATGGATTTGTAGCCTGTGGAAGGAATCTCGTCGGCAATCCGCCACGCGAGCGTACCCGGGATACGGATGTCGGTGTAGTGAATCCCTTGATTATCGGCAATTTCCACCATCTCGCCAGAAGTGGTCTCCAGCCGTACCTGCGAGATGAAGAACTGCATGTCGTTGACCTCATAAAGATTCCCTGCAGCATTCTGGTACATACAGGTATCCAACCGCAGGGAATCTTTATCGACGACAAAAGAAAAATTCAATGTAAGATGGCCTGTCGGCTTGCTACAAGCACCGCATAGCAGCGCGGATAATATGACAAACCATAGTTTTTTGACCATTTTAGTTTCAGGTTTCAAGTTTCAGGCTTCAAGTTTCAATAACCAATAACCCATAACCCATAACCAATAACCATTAAGATTACCAATCATCGGTGAATTCTTCCGCCGGCTGCATGCCCTCCTCCAAGGATGCGATGAGTTTCTGCATCTCCTCGTCAATCTGGCTGAGGTAGCCGTACATGCTGGGGGTCCAGCCGGAGGCGGAGGTGTTGAACCAGACCTCGATGGGCGCGGAGCCAGTGGCCTTCTCCTTGAAATCGGTGATGGTGTAGCGGTAGCGGTTGTCGCGGCATTCGAGCTTGAAGTTGTAATAGACAATGTTCTTGAAGCGCATGGTGCCATCCTTGTCCTTGTAGAAAATGCGGACGCTGGAGCGCATGTTGATGACGCCCTTTTCGGGGTCGGCGCTCTTGATGACCTCGGCAGTGTTCTTGTAGTATTTCTTCGCCCAGGCCATCGCTCTTTCGTACAACACTTGGGGCGTACCCTCCTGCTTCACAACATCCTGATAGGTAACTAAGTTGGTGCGTTCGTCGATGGGAAGGTAAGGGGCCTCCGGGGTTTCGGTCTTCTGGGCAAATGCGGCAATGCAGGCGCAGATGGCAACCAGGAAAATGATGGTCTTTTTCATTTTTGTCTTATTAAGGTTTGAAAATACAAATCGTAAACGTTCTTTTCATCTTTCGGCACAAACTCAGACTCCACCACTTTCCATTCGTTCTCGTCAATCTCGGGGAACCAGACGTCAGCCGTGAATTCAGAGACTATGCGGGTGAGGTAAAGTTTATCGGCGTAGGGGAGAAAAAGCCGATACATGGTGGCGCCTCCCATCACAAAGGCCTCCTCGTCGTCGGCCACGAGCTTAAGCGCGGCCTCGATGGAGTGCACCGTTTCGACTCCCTCAAATTCGATGTCTTCGAGGGTAATGACAATGTTCCGGCGGTTTGGCAGGGGCTTCTTGGGCAGTGAATCCCACGTGCGGTCGCCCATCAGCACCGTGTGCCCAGAGGTGATTTCCTTGAAATGCTTCAAATCCACGGGCAGATGGCACAACAGCTGGTTCTGGTACCCCAGTTCCAAACGCTGACCCACAGCCGCAATCATACTTATACTCATAATACGTAATTTTGCGCAAAGATACGATTGTCGCGGGGACAACCATCCGCTTTCGGAGAATTTTATTAACGCGACGTTGTTCGTAGAGACGTGCCATGGCGCGTCTCTACATCTACGTCACGGATACAACACATACATTTTCCGTACCATGTCCCGCATCGTCTTGACGGCGGCCTCGGGCGCGAGGATTTTGACACCCGGCCCGAAAGAGAGAATTTGCGCGTAAAATTCCACATTCAACACCACTTTGATTTCGAAAATCACCTTCCCCGTGTCCTCGTCGCGTTCCAAAACCATCTGCGATGCATGTAACGGTTTGGTTTCCACATAGGGAGCCTGATCTTTGTCGGCCTCGAAACGAACCGTCGCCAAAGGGGTTTTGCGCGTCTTGGTCACCCCAATCACATCCTTGAAAAAAGTGCGGCTGTCAAAGCCTTTCTTTTCGACAAATTGCTCATTATCAGCCGAATCTATTCCCTTGATTCGGTCCAAAGCCATCGTCAGCAATTTTCCGTCACGGTGTCGCATGCCGAGCAAAAACCAACGGTTCCGATACTCTTTCAGCAAGTAGGGCGAAACCGTCCATGTTTTGGTTTCCAGAGACGTAAAAGACTGATAATGAACATTTATGACTTGCTTTCTGGAAATGTAGTTGTACAAAGGGTTGAGGTATTTCAGTCCGATGAGGTTGCTGTTCCGCTCGAAATCCACTATGGGCTTGCGATTCGACTTGGAAACGGCCAACTGGTCCTGCATTCGGTTGACCACATCGCTCATCTCCGTGAAGAAGTCGAAATCCTGAAACTGCCGCAACATGCCCACAGCCTCCTGTATCATCTCGTAATCCCGCTGTGACAACGGCAAATTGGTGATGGAGTAGTCGGGGTCGGCATAACGGTAGTACTTCTGTTCATAAACCTCAATCGGGGCATTGTATCCGTAGCGGTCGCTGCGCATCATCTGCAAATCCAGTTGCACCGTCCGTTTGGAGATGTTCCCGACCCCTTCATAGTCGTACAGCGCTTCGGAACAGGCATCCACCAACATGTCCAAAGTCCACCGCTTGCATCGGTTGCGCAAACAGTTGTCTATGGTCTTATATCGGATCAGTGCATTTTTTGTTAAAGGCATATTACTAATATTCAGAATGTTATAAACTTCGTCAAAGAAAAAATTCACTTTTGCAAAAATAATTTTTTTACTACGCAAAAAGATTGCGTAGCAGGGTTTTATTTTTGCCGCCGAATTTAAAAACCTAAAGATATGAAAGAATTTATGATTGAAAACACGCCGGTAAAGATGTGGGCGTCCGTATGTGACGTGAAGGCCTGGAGAGAGATTTCGAACTTATGCAGTCTGCCGTTTTTGTTCCACCATCTCGCGCTAATGCCGGATGTACACGGCGGTGTGGGGATGCCCATCGGGGCGGTTTTAGCTACGAAAGGCGTGGTCATCCCTAATGCAGTCGGGGTTGACATCGGTTGCGGAATGTGCGCGGTGAAGAGTTCGCTCCGTGTGGAGGATCTTCCGCAGGAGACGCTGCGCAAGGTCATCATGCGCAATATCCGCAAGCGCATCCCGGTGGGCATGGAGCATCACAAAACCGCTCAGGATGAAGCACTTATGCCGCAAGATTTCGACATCGAGCAGACGACGGTGGTGAAACGTCAGTATGTTGCCGCCACTAAGCAGATCGGCACGCTGGGCGGTGGCAACCATTTCATCGAATTGCAGCGCGATGAGGAAGGCTTTGTCTGGATTATGTTGCATTCCGGTTCCCGTAATCTGGGCAAGCAGGTGTGCGACTACTACGACAAGCTCGCCCGCCAGCTGAACGAGCGATGGTTTTCCACCGTCAACCCGGAGATGGAGCTTTCTTTCCTGCCGGTGAGGAGCCCCGAATTCCACCAATATTGGGCGGAAATGCAGTATTGCGTGGCTTTTGCTTTAGCCAACCGTTCGCTGATGATGCAGCGCATTATGGAAATTTTGCAAGATGCTTATCCGGACATCACGTTCGAGCCGATGATCAACATTGCGCACAACTATGCTGCGTGGGAGAACCATTTCGGGGAGAATGTGATCGTGCACCGCAAGGGAGCCACCCGCGCCCGCGTCGGCGAGGTGGGCATCATCCCCGGCTCGCAGGGGACTTGCTCCTACATTGTGGAGGGCTTGGGCAACGAGAACAGTTTCCTGAGTTGTTCGCACGGCGCCGGACGTCTGATGAGCCGCACGGAAGCGCAGAACACCATCGACTTGCAGGCGGAAATCGCCTTCCTCGACGCGCAGAACATCGTCCACGGCATCCGAACCCGCAGCGACCTCGACGAGGCGCCTTCAGCGTACAAAAACATCGACGAGGTGCTGGCGCAAGAGTCCGACCTCGTGAAAATCCTGACCAAGCTGCACCCCATCGCCGTCATCAAAGGATAAGGCTGTCCGTCTGAGCTATGGTGGAAGGAGGAAAGCTAACAGCCAACAGCCAAAGTCTATGTCTTAAGTCTAAGTCTTAATGGAATTTTGGTACGATTGCCCTGGACTGCTCACTATTCACTATTCACTACTCACTGTTCACTAAAAAAGCGTATCTTTGCCGCCGATTAAAACACTATGGGAAAGAGAAAACAAGACACTCAGATTGCAATCAAGAACAGGAAGGCGGAGTTTTTGTACTATCTGCACACTTCCTACACGGCGGGCATTGTGCTGACCGGCACGGAGATCAAATCCATCCGGGCGGGGCGCGCCAATATCACCGATGCCTATTGCTCGTTCATTAACAACGAGTTATGGGTACACAACATGCATATCAGCGAGTATGCGCAGGGCAGCTACAACAACCACCAGCCTAAGCGCGACCGCAAGTTGCTGCTCCAACGCAAGGAGATGCGCAAACTGATGACCAAGCTCAATGAACGCGGCTATACTATCATCCCCACCCTGCTTTGGATCAACGAGAACGGCTACGCCAAACTTGACATCAGCCTGGCAAAAGGTAAGAAAATGTACGACAAACGCGAAAGCATCAAGGAGCGCGACCAGCGCCGCCGCGGTGCCGACGAAGAATAAATCCCCATGGACGAGAACTCCCCAATCACCGACACGCTGCCCGAGGCCATCGCGTCCCAGGAGAAAATCTGGTACGGTATCGGCGAAACCGCTGAGGCTCTGGGCGTTCCCGCCTCCACCCTACGCTTCTGGGAAAAGGAGTTCGACATAATCAAACCGCGCAAGAACAAAAAAGGCGACCGTTTCTATTCCAAAAACGACATCGCCATCCTGCGCACCATCCAATATCTCACGAAGGTGAAGGGCTACACGCTCCAAGGCGCGAAAACCGCCATCGAGAACAATTTCATGAAGGAGGCCGAAACCGCCGCCATCGTCGCAACATTGACGCAGATTCGGGAGAAATTGCTGGAAATCAAGAAAATGCTGTAGAGACGCGGCATTGTAAGATGCACGGCATTATAGAGACCCCGGCCATAGAGACGCACGGCCGTGCGTCTCTACTAGAAGATAACATCGTCATCCTGCGGTTTGCCCTTGGTGACCTCTTCCACCACGTCGCTGGCCGATTCCTCGTTGGGTGTCGTCTCCACCTTCTCTTTTTCGGGTTTCTGTTTGGAAGACTTCTCTTTCTTGGCCTTGTTGTTTGCCTTTGCATTCGCTTGGTCCACATCAATGCACTGCGATTTCTTGAGGTAGCCCGTCCGCGAGCCGCCCACGACACGCACCTCGTACCAGTCGCCACTCTCGCTGACCACTTCGAGAACGGTGCCGCGTTTCAGTTTCCATTTGCCGCCGGAGCCGTCTTCGCTGACGGTGGCGTAATCGTAGTTGTTGCCGGGTCCCGTGCGCAGATTGACACTCAGCGCCGTCACTTTCACCTGCTTGAGTGCCTCGGGCTGTTCCTCGGATTCTTTGTGGATGCAGCTGCGGTACCCCCAGATGCCTAAAGCCATAATAATGATAAGGGCTAAGAATTTCTTCATGTCTATACTGTTTTAATTTTTCTTGCGAACGGTCATGTCGTAGAGCACATATTGTCCCGACCGCACATCGCCGCACTCCAGCCAGAACATCAGTTGGTGGCACTTGTTGATGGGCACGGTGTAGGTGGTGGGTTTCATCTCGTTATCCACCCAAAATTCGCCCACTTTCACTTGGTCGGCAAAGACATCAAGGCGCACGGCGGGTGCCTTGCCGTCACCGAAAAGTTCGGTGCCCGGCTCCACGTAGGGCGACTTACAAGCCACGGTAAACGTCAGTTCGTCATACTCACCAAACGGGTTGAAAGCGGCTGCCGAGGATTGGTGTCCGCCGGCGCTGAAAAGGCTCAGAATGCCGGAAGTGGCAGGCATTCCCGAAGCGCCTCCCGTAATGCCGGTGGCGGCACTGACATTATTGCTGGAAACGTTTGATCCTGCACCTGTGATGAACATGAACAGTGCCTGAAGGGGCGTGATGTTCTCAAGGGCAGGCGGAATGTTGGTCTCCAACATCACCCCCTTGTAAATCTTGCTGCCGTCGTGCATCTGGAAGTAGCGCCGCTGAGATTCGCCGTTTTGGAAGCAGTCGTTGAAATCGAAATTGGTGAGCACGCTGAGATACCGGCCCACATAGTGGTAATAGGGCGCCTTGCACAGGTCGATGAGGTCGATCTCAGGCGGGCACTCGGGCTTGGGGTGCGAGAAAAGGCCGCTGTTATCCTGCACCTTGCCCCGATAGAGCGTAACATCACCGATGCCAAAGTAGCTGTCTTTCTGCTGCATGTTGCCGGGCTTGGCAAAGGTCAGCGTGCGGCACTTGTTGAGCGGCACCACAAAACGCTGGTTGGGCCACGTGACATGGATTACGGTATCGAGCACCACCTTGCCGTCACAGTAGATGCGAATGTTGTCGTCCTGCTGCGTACGGCGCTTGGTCAGCGCCCCGACGGTGAACGACATATAGTCGAACTCGCCCGCCAAGTCGAACTTGTAGTAGGCCGAGATATTGTCGTCGAAGAGGGTTTTGCCACTGGTCAGGATAAAGCCTTCGGAGAACTGTTCGCCGCCCATGGAGAAGGTGATATAGTCGGATTCGCCGTCGAAAATGGTGTGCTCAAAACCCGCAATACCCTGCACGGAATAAGGCCGGATGTTCGACACCAGCTTGCACATATCGGGAAGCTTGGCCAGTTTGCCTTGGGAGGCATTGATGACGCCGGCCTGAGGCACCTGCGAGAGGTCGTAGCCTTTGGGGTAGGCGAAGATGTTCACCACCCCGAAGGTGATGCCGCCGAGGATACGGCTCGCCTCGTCAATGCTGTGAAACGACAACTGGTTTACGCCCTTCACGTCGAGCACCACCTGCTCGGCCAAATCCTGCTGAGTCACCTGCTTTTCGTAGATAATCTTGCCGTCGGCCTTCACCGTCAGCCAACCGGTGGCGGCAGTGGATTGGTTGTCGCGCGGCCCGATGATGAACGACACCTTATCATACTTTTTCTGCAGCCAGAAATAGGCCCATGCCTCGTTGTTGCCGGCAAGAGCCTGGTCAGCAGTAAATTGCAGACCGGTCTTGTATTCCACACGGTTGATGCTGATACTCGTCTCCTTACGGATGCCCTTCACCTCTTGCGACGTGATGGGGGCCACCCAGCCGGAATGGCGAATAAAGTGGGGATACAACTGGCCCACGAGCTGCACGCGGTCCGTCAGGGGGATACTACGCAGCGGGTCGCCGGATGGCTTGAATGTCTGCCCGGATTTCCACAGTTTTACAGCCCCGAAAGCCAAGTCCGCCTCGCCTTTCGGAACATCGAACCGTAGCTGTCGGGCCCCTTTCAAATCCACCGTGTACTCCTGCGGTGCGTCGTGCTCCCAAATCACCTTGTCAAGCACGCGGTTGCCGTCAGCCTTCACGGTGAGAATGGCATTGTACTTGTCGGAGGCGCTGTTCGGACTGTCAGGGCCCACTACGAAACTCAACTTGTCGTAACCGGCAGGCAAGTCAAACACCACGTACCCCGGCGTGTTGCTGCTCACCAACCCACCGCGACCAGAGCCCAACGTAAAACCGCCCTTGTACTTATAGGCCGCAATCAGCATCACCTCATCGCCAGTGGTGGGATAAGCCTTGTAATGCTGCGATTCCGTGGGCTTATAGACATCGGTCAGGTAGGTCTGCGCCCAAACACCGTGCACTACCACGAGCAACAGCAGCAAAAGAAGTGTTTTTGTTATGACATTTTTCATTTGCATACTTTCTTGTAAAATATTTGCGACCGCAAAGATAGTAAAAAAATGTATCTTTGCCCCAAAATAAATCAGCAGAAAATATAATTATGATGGAGGAACCGAGAAAAATTGTAAAGTTGCAATATCGTGGCAAGACCGATGAGAACGGATTGCCGCATGGCGAGGGTGAACTGCGCTATGTGGTGGAGCCTGATTTGGAAAAAGAGGCCAAAGACCCGGTATACAAAGGTTTGGGCGACCTGCGCTACAAAGGGCACTTCGAGCACGGACTACGGCATGGCGAAGGCGACCTCCACGCGTTAGGACTGGACTATAATCCTGTCAGCCAGTATGAATGGTATTCGGAGGGGGATTACGACGATTGCGGACGTTTGATTCGTCCATCCAACCCGCCCGGCTCTTGGAAGTCACATGTACAGTGCTGGTACCCTTACTTTGAAGGCACGTGGGAAAACGATATGCCTCTGAAATCCCGTTGGGGCGCCAAAATCGCTAAAAGCAGCATGCACTATATCCAAGCCACGCGCCTCAAAGATCTCGAAAAGACCATTCCCTTAACCTTTAACACTTAACCCTACAATAATACAAGGTATTTCCACACGATTCTTTGAACATCGAGTTGGTAATCCGCCGGATATCGTCCTCAGTGACAGCAAAATAACCCGTTCGCTCGTCGGCGAAATCCTCGGCACAGCTGTAAAATTCGCCTGTGGCGAGGGTGTTGGCCTTGTCCTCCACCTTCAGATTCCGCTCCAAAATAATGGATTCGGCGTTGTTCTTGACCTTCTGCAGGTCGTAAGACAACTTGTCATCAAACTGGAAATCATACAGATACTTCGACAAAATCTCATCCGCCTTTTCAATGTCGACACCTTCGGCGGGACGGCCGTTGACAAAGAACAGCCCGGGATCCGCACTGCCGGCCACGGAAGCGGAAATGTCCGTGAAAAGGCGGTCCTCCACCACAAACTTGCGATAAAGGTAGGAGCTCTGCCCCGTGCCAAGAATGTCGGAAAACAGGTCGTAGGCGCAGTAGTCGGGGGCGGTGCGGGCCGGCATCAACCAGCTCTTGAAGAGCATGTCGTCGGGCACAGGCTTCCTGACCTTTATCTGCCGGTTATAACTGGAACGATGCTCCTTCGGGTATTGTTGCGGATTGCGCGTGCCGGCGGGGATGTCGCCGAACCACTTTTCCGCCATCGCAAAGACCTCTTCGGCGCACACATTGCCCGCCACCACGAGGATTGCGTTGGCCGGACAGTAGAACCTGTTATGGAAATCACGCATAATGTCCATGTCAACCTGCTCGATATGAGACAGTTCCTTGCCGATAGGAAGCCACTGGTAGGGATGTTCCCGGTAGCTGAGCCCGTAAATGTGCATCATCAGGTCGCCGTAGGGCTGGTTGAGGGAGGTCTCCTTAAATTCCTCCATCACCACCTGCTTCTGCACATCAAGTCCCTGCTGGCTAAACGAAAGCGCGGCCATGCGATCAGCCTCCAACCAAAGGGCCGTCTCGATATTGTTGGCCGGCAATACAATATAATAACAGGTAAGATCCTGCGAGGTGTAGGCATTGTTAATTGCCCCCACCTTTTGAAGGGCAAGGTCGAAATCAGGCGCATGATCGGAGCCGCTGAACATGAAATGCTCCATCAAGTGGGCGAGCCCCGTACATGCGGGATCCTCGTCGCGCGAACCCACACGATAGACAATGGTACTGGCGGCTAAAGGCGTAGTGCGGTCCTCGTGCACCAGCACATGCAGCCCGTTGGAGAGGATGGTTCTTGAAAAGGGGATGGCCATATATTCATCGAATTTTGCGGCAAAAGTACGATTTTTTGGAGAAAAGGAAGGATGAAAAGAACACAACACCCTTGTCTATAATCCATAACTGTAACAATAAAAAACAGAATATCAGTCCATTACAATAATTTCAAAAAAAAATTATATTCCATGATGATTGATAGAAAAAAAGTGTATTTTTGCGCCATCAAAAACGAACGCTTCCTTAGCTCAGTTGGTTAGAGCATCTGACTGTTAATCAGAGGGTCCAAGGTTCAAGTCCTTGAGGGAGCGCAAAACGAGAGAGCCGGTTCATGTTGAGCCGGCTTTTTTCATTGCCGATTCCGTCACCCTTTGTTATATAAAAAAATTGTATCTTTGCCGCTTTATGAAAAACAGGTAAGATGTCGAAGTTAGCGGTTGTTATTCTGAACTGGAACGGTAAGAAATTCTTGGAGCGCTTTCTGCCCACATTGCTGCGAACGCTGCCCGATTACGCAGAGGCGGTGGTGTGCGACAACGCCTCCGAGGACGACTCCGTCGCCTTCCTGCAGGAGCATTTCCCGCAGGTGACGTTGCTGCAGAACGACCGTAACGAAGGTTTCGCACGCGGCTATAACCTTGCCCTTCAGCGCGTTGAGGCCAAATACTACTGCCTGCTCAACTCCGACATCGAGGTCACGGACGGCTGGATAGAGCCGGTAATCGAGCAAATGGAAGCCAACGAGAAGATTGCCGCCGTGCAGCCCAAACTGCTCTCCTACGACCGTCGCGACGAGTTCGAGTACGCGGGCGCGAGCGGCGGCTATATCGACAAATACGGCTATCCCTTCTGCCGCGGGCGCGTGTTCGGCCATGTGGAAAAGGACCACGGACAGTACAACGACGTGATCGACATCTTCTGGGCCACCGGCGCGGCCATGTTCGTGCGCAGCGACGTCTATCGGCTCATGGAGGGCCTCGACGACGACTTCTTCGCACACATGGAGGAAATCGACTTCTGCTGGCGCATCAAGAACCTCGGCTACAAAATCAAGGTGAACCCCGCCTCGGTGGTCTACCACATCGGCGGCGGCACCCTGCCCAAGAACAACTCCCTCAAAACCTTCCTCAACTTCCGCAACAGCCTCTACCTGCTCATCAAGAACCTGCCCGACGATCGGTTGGCCAAAACTCTGATACTGCGATTCTTCCTCGACCAAGTGGCGGCGTTCTCTTTCCTTGCGCAAGGCCATTTCAAAGACTTCACGGCGGTGTACAAAGCCCTCATCACCTTCGCGCGCACCTACAAGCAGTTCTACGCCAAGCGCAACACCTTCCCGAAGCTCGCCTTCCAGGACTGCTATCCCGAGTCGGTCGTGAAGCTGCATTATCTGAAACGCAAGACCATCTTTGACGGAAAATCATTCTCATAAGCCAAGAATATGGAACTTTTCGCCCAGTTCTACCACTATTTGCTGCCGGTAATGACCATTTTGGGCATTATCGTGTTTATTGTGCTGCAGTTTGTGACGCCCGCATACGGCATGACCTTCAACAACCGGTGGGGAGTCTCCATCCGCAGCAACGTGGGCTGGTTCATCATGGAGTGCCCCGTCTTTTTCACCATGCTGGTGCTCTACTTTATCTCACTGGGTCTCAATGTGAAACCGTTCAATGTCGTCACCTGCGTGATGTTCATCTTCTTTGAGTTCCACTACTTCCAGCGATCGTTCATCTTTCCGCTGCTGATGAAGGGGCAGAGCAAGATGCCGATTTCCATCATCATCACGGGGGCACTGTTCAACACGTTCAACGCCATCATGCAGGGCGGCTGGCTCTTCTTCTTCGCGCCGGCCGACTACTACCCGATTTCCTGGTTCTGGTCGCCGCAGTTCATCTTCGGCACTGCGCTGTTCCTGTTCGGGATGGTCGTGAACCTGCACTCCGACCGCGTGATCCGCGACCTTCGCAGCGATGTCACCGACAACAACTACTATATCCCCTACGGCTGGATGTTCCATAAAATCAGCTCCGCCAACTACTTCGGCGAGATTTTGGAATGGGCCGGCTTCGCCCTGCTCACCTGGTCGGTGCCCGGCGCGGTGTTCCTCCTCTGGAGCATGGCCAACATCATCCCGCGCTCCAAGGCCGTCTACGAGCGCTACACCCAGTTCTTCGGCGAGGAATTCACATCGCTGAAACGGTACAAAATATTCCCGTATATTTACTGACGTCAGGGGTTCCGCAAGGGTCTCGCAAGGGGTTGGCAATGATTTCGCAAGGGGTTGGCAAGGGGTTGGCAAGCAAAAATGCTTGCTTAGGCTTGCGATATACTTGCGATATGCTTGCGATATGCTTGCGAAGGTGGGTACTATGTGGGTGCTGGGCGGGTGTTGATTCAGGTTGCCGTCTGTCCGTTATCGGTGTTCCAGGAACGGTGTTTTTGTGGATGCCCATCTTTTTGTCTTTGTAACTGTTTGATTCACAATGTGTGTGGTGTGTGATGAACTCGTGATACTCATCAACAAACCCTACACGAGTCCAACCGTTGTATCTTTGCCGTCGAAATCAGTTCGCGAACGGTTTCGTACGTTCTTTGACATATTGTTCAGTTAAGTTTCATGTTAAAAAAAGAAAAAGACCAAATGTTCCGACCGCAGCGGGCCGCTGTGGCCGGGAATATTCTTCCGCTGTCCGCTTTTCCAAGCAGGGGGAACTTGAAGGGTTTAGTTAAAGCCATTTGATCCCGCGTTCTATCATCACTGTTGGGGATGCCTACCTGTAGGGAAACTGATCACCATTCACTAATCACCATTCACTGATCACCATTCACTGATCACCATTCACTGATCACTAATCACAAATCACAAAAAAGGGAACCCAGCCGGATTCCCTCATAGTTTCAAGATTCAAGATTCAAGATTCAGGAAGGGGTGGCCCCACCTGAAACCCGAAGCTTGCAATTGCCCTTATTGTCTGAACGTGACAGGCACCTGGTAGAAGCAGCGGACGGGCTTGCCCATGTTCTTGCCGGGTTTCCATTTCGGCATGGCCATGACGCCGCGGACAGCCTCCTTGTCGCACTCGGGGAACAACGGAACTTTGACCTTGGCGTTACTCACACGGCCGTCCTTCTCAACAACGAACTCGATAAGCACAGTGCCGGTGATACCGTTGTTACGGGCCACTTCAGGATATTGGATCTCGCGGGTAAGGAAGGCGTTAAGGGCCTCGGGACCGCCGGGGTACTCGGGCATCTCCTCGGTGAACATCACGGGCGGTTCCTCCTCGGGGGCTTCCTCGACCACTTCAACCTCCTCATCGCCGAAATCGACAATGGCCTCGTCTTCACTGAACTCCACGTCAAAACTCAAATCGGTGTTGACCTTGATGTTGTCCTCCACGATATTGAGCACCACCTCTTGCGTCTGCTGGGGCTGCTCTTGCTGGGGTGGGGGGGTCTGGTCGGTGGCGATCACATCGTCATCCACAACGGTGACGAAATCGTCATCCTGCAATTCAAATGCGGGAGCCTTGTCCTCGTTGGCGAAGAGTTCGAAGCCGGCGTAAACAAGGGCCAAAACCACGACAAATCCGACAAGAAGGAACAAGCCACGCTTGTTTTCCAAGTTTCCTTTGTCCGTTTTCTTTGCTATCATAACAGTATGTTTTTTAACGTGAGAATACTCTTTTATTCGGTCTGCAAAAATAATCTTTTTTTGAATACAAACGACAGGGTGTGAAAAAATATTTTGAGAAGGAGTTTTTTTACTTTGGCAGTTGGGCAGGGGTAAAGCGGTGAGCTTTCAACATTTGTATGAAATGCCGCTGTTTTTGTATGAAATGGCGGTCAAAACCTCTCCAAAAAGCACTCGTATTATACCAGAAAACGTATTTTTGCCGCGTAATTATAATCTTGTATTTGCGACAGGCAAGGTATGGAAATCCACATTGAAAAGGAAGAGTTGGCCGGCTACGTCCGGGAGATCGTCGACGACATGTTCGACCAGGTGCTGAAGCGGAAGAAGCCCGAAACCATCGTTATCAAAACGGGCGGTCCGGACTACACCTCGTTCGGGACGTTCAACAGCGGTTTGTCAGACGAGGACAAATTTCATATTACCCTGAACAACAAGTTAATACACGAATATCAGGATCGCAGGTGCCAGTTTCGCCTCACCCTAATCCACGAACTGATGCATGCTGCGGACCAGCCCCTTATCCAAAAGTACGCGTTCTATAAGTATATCATCTTAACATTGCGGAAGAAGTACTCCTATAAACGCTTACAATGGCTGTTGTGGACGCTTCACCATTTCCGTGTAGAGGGCATCGCCGACTTGTGCGCCCGACTGTCGTGGCTGCGGAAAGAGCCTCAGCCAAAGAGCAGAACGGATATGCGGTTTTGCAGGCGCCAGGCACTATTGGATGCCCGATTCAACACGGACGCGGATGCGGAACATTTCACGCAACTGATGGAGAAAGTCATGGATGCCGGGGAGAAGCTGCCCAAGGAGCTTTCCGGGGTAATCCGGGGTAGTGCCTACGATTACGGGTGCGCCATCGTGCTTCGGGCACTACGTAACCTCCAGTTAATCAGCCAGACAGATGAACAGCAAATCAACACATACATCCGTACGGGCGGGAGGCAAATGCTGGTGCATACCGGCGAACTCTCCCTCTTCCCGGAAGAGAAATCCGAGCTGGACGAAGAAGTGATCGGGCGGGTGCTGAACACCTGTCTGTCGCTGAACCTGCCAATGTTTTTGGAAGGGCTGCTGATGGATCGGGAGGGGAAGCCGTTGGTTCCCGTGACACCGTTGCTGACCCTGTGCGGAGATGCGCAAGGTTACCGCCGCGACGACCGAATCGCCCTGTTCGCCAAACTGCTCAACTCCCCGCAGAGGACCGCGACGGAATTCAACAAGGCGATGAAAGTTTTAGCTGGAAGGCCCATGCCGGAAAAATCCATGATTTACAGGATGGGCGAAATACATGATTATCCCGGATGGCCCTCTTACTTAGGCTTTAATGACAAAATCGACCGGTTATACGCAGCTTATTGGGAGCACAAAGCGGCCGGCCGACAAGATCTGGCGCAAGTCGCGAACCAAGCCCTGCACTACTTCTTCCGGGTCAAGGACATGATCGGGGACTTTGTGCCCGCCTTCGGCTTCGTGGACGACCTGCTCGTGGTGGACATGGCGTTGGAAATATTAGGAGCCGCGGCATTCCTGTAGCAGGAAAAGGGAATATTAATCTAGGGATAAAATCTTCCATATTCCGCTACGAAACACAAAAATCACATTTCGTAGCGGAATATAATTGATTTTATCCGGAAAAACAGTATCTTTGCCGCCGGAATCAAACAAGACGAATCGTATGTGCATCATCATCGGAAGAGAAAAGGAAATCGAAGAACTGGAGCGACGTTACCGCAGTAACCGCCCGGAGTTCATCGCGGTATATGGTCGTCGGCGTGTGGGCAAAACATTCCTCATCAATGAGGTTATGCGCGACAATATTGTCTTCCACCACACCGGGCTGTCACCTTACGACCGCAAACGGAAGGTTACGCTGAAAGACCAATTGCAGAACTTCTATTTCTCGTTGATTCGTCATGGCATGGAAGGCTGCAACCCGCCAAAATCGTGGTTAGAGGCCTTCTTCATGCTGGAGCAATTGCTTGAACATCGAGACAATGGCACAAGACAGGTGGTGTTCATCGACGAGCTTCCCTGGATGGACACGCCAAAATCGGGATTTCTCACCGCATTAGAGGCATTTTGGAACGGTTGGGGCAATGCCCGCCACAACCTCTGCCTCGTGGTATGTGGTTCCGCAGCCTCCTGGATGCTCGACAGCCTCATCAACAACAAGGGAGGTCTCTATGGCCGTCTCACCTGTGAGATGCACCTTTCTCCCTTCACGTTGAACGAATGCGAACGATTCTTTGTAAGCCGGGGCATCAAGCTGTCGCGCTACAACATCACCCAGGCCTATATGATTCTTGGGGGCATCCCCTTCTATCTTGACTGCTTCGACCCGTCGCTCAGCCTCGCGCAAAACATCGACCGGCTGTTCTTCAACCCAAAGGCGAAGCTCGGCGACGAGTTCGACCGCCTGTTCAGTTCGGTGTTCGATCACGCCCAAGCCTGTATGAAAATCGTGAGCGTTCTGGGCCAACGGCACGCCGGCTATACCAGAGAAGAAATCGCAGAGAAAACGGGCATCAACCCCAACGGTGATTTTACAGCGCTTCTGAAAGCACTCATTGCCAGCGATTTCGTAAAGAAATACGTTCCCTACGGAACCAGCAAGCGCGAACCGCATTACAAACTCACAGACTGCTTCTGCTGGTTTTGGCTTCACTTCAAAGAAAAACTCAACAGCACCGAAACCGACTACTGGGAGCATCATCTGAAAGAGCAGGAAATCGCATCGTGGCGGGGCATCGCCTTCGAAGAAGTGTGTCTGCAGCATGTCCGGCAAATCAAGACGGCATTGCAAATTGCAGGTGTTGCGTCAAGTGAATCTGCATTGGTTGTAAAAGGCCAAGGCGAAAACGACGGGATGCAAATAGACCTACTCATCGACCGCGCCGACAATGTGGTGAACGCATGCGAGATGAAGTTCAACAAAACGGCCATCAGCATCACCAAAGACTACGCTGACAAACTAACCGAACGCTTTTCCACGCTCGAGGAGGCAAATCCCGACAAAACTTTCCATCTGACCTTGGTCAGCACTGCCCCTTTGAAAACCAACAAATATTCTGACATTTTCACCTCAAAAATAACGATAGACGATTTGTTCAAATAACAACAATAAGAAGTTACGCCCGACACGAATTAAAAACCTTAACATGCAGAAAATCACCAATATTGTTCTCACCGGCGGCCCGTGCGCGGGCAAGACCACCGCTTTGGCCAAGATCACCCAGTATTTCACCTACCGGGGCTTCACCGTCTATACGCAGCCCGAGGCGGCCACCCTCTTCAACCAGGGCGGCGTGAACTTTCTGACGGATGACAACGCGCTCTTCTTCGAAAACGAGAAACAGCTGCTGTCGTTCCAACTACACACCGAGGAATGTTTCCGCAAGATGGCCGAGAAGGCCGGAAAGCCCGCCATCATCGTCTATGACCGGGGCGTGATGGACATCGCCGCCTATATGAACGGCGACACCTGGCAGGCCCTGCTCGACGAGATGGGCCTCAACGAGGTGGAGGTGCGCGACAGCCGCTACGACGCCGTGCTGCACCTCTGCACCGCCGCCAAAGGGGCCGAAAAGTTCTACACCTGCGACAATAACAGCAGCCGGACGGAGAACATGGAGCACGCCATTGCCTTAGATGACAACGTCATCCGGGCGTGGACGGGGCATCCGCACCTGCGCATCATCCCCAACAACGGCACCTTCGAGGACAAGCTGAACGCCGTCATTGCGGAGATTTCGGGGGTGTTGGGCATTCCCGAACCGATTGAGATGGAGCGCAAGTTCCTCGTGGAGGTGACTGGCGAGATTCCCGACAGCCGCGAGATGGAAATCTTCCAGACCTACCTGACCGAGCGCGACGGCGCGGAGCCTCGTATCCGCAAGCGCGGCGAAAACGGCCACTACGTCTATTTCCTGACCACCAAGAAGTTCATTACCGACAACCAGCGCATCGAGGTAGAGCGGCAAATCACGCCGTCGGAGTATGTGATGCTGATGAACTCCGCCAACCCCGACAAACGCACCATCCACAAACTGCGCCGCTGCTTCGTATGGGGCAACCGCTATTTGGAACTCGACACCTTCGTGGAGCCTCCCCTGCCCCACCACCTGCTCGAAATCGAGGACGTGGCCGCCGGCGAAGAGATAGCGTTCCCGCCATTCCTGAAAGTCCTCCGCGAGGTGACCGACGATCCGGAATGGTACAATGCGAATATTGCGAAAAAACAATAACCGATGTTGTTACTTATCACGCTATTTATTTGCCACTACCTGGCCGACTTCTGCCTCACCTCGCCCGCCATGATCCGGGCGAAAGCAGACGGGCGCAACCCGTGGCCAATTCTGCGGCACGCGGGCATCCATGCAGGACTAGTGGGCATCTGCTTGTTGTGCTGGCAAACGCCGTGGAAAACGTTGCTGCTGCTCGTGCTTCTGGAACTCGTCTCGCACTTCTTCATCGACACGGCAAAAGGCCGGCTCACGGCCCGCTTCCCCGCTTTGGCCGACATGCAGCAGAAGCCCTACTGGATGCTCTACGGCCTCGACCAGCTGCTACACCTAATGGTGTTGGTAATGATTTTGGTAATAACTGAAACCCACTAAAATATGGACAGTTCAATAGCAACAGAAGAGAAAACAATCATCGACGGTCATGAATACGTTGACCTCGGATTACCGGATGGTGCACTTTGGGCGACTTGCAACATAGGAGCGAACAGCCCGGAAGAATTCGGCGACTACTTTGCATGGGGCGAGACACAGCCGAAGGAGAGTTATGGCACTGTCTCTTACAAACACTGCAAAGACAGAATGGACAGTCTGACAAAATATTGTAAGGATTCCTATTACGGGCATTGGGGTTTTACGGACAAACTCACCGAACTTCTCCCAGAAGACGACGCTGCGACGGCAAACTGGGGAAGCAGGTGGAAAATGCCGACTATCGGGAATTGCCTTGTTCTTGTAGACAGCGAGTATACGACAACAGAGTGGACAACCCTGCATGGTGTTCCCGGGAGGAAGATCACAAGCAACAGCAATGGCCGGAGCATTTTCTTGCCAGCGGCCGGCTACCGCCACGGATCATGCTTAGACGGTGTAGGACAACACGGCAGCTACTGGTCGAGTATGCTTCCTTTTGATTTATTGCCTTGCAGCAATGAAGCACGCATGTTGCGCATCAGTCAGGCTCCTACCGACTACGACATGTCCGTATGGAAAAACTGTGCCCGGGAATACGGCCTCAGCATCCGTCCCGTCTGTTCCCGAGGTTAGGGTTAACAATCCGAATTTGTGTCGAGCTTTGCAAAACCGCCTAACTGAAAAAAAAGTATCTTTGCAGTTTGAAAAACATCTGATATGCGAAAAAGATTCAACGTCACGGGCAGCTGCAATCCCGACTGGCACTACATGGTTGATACGGAGAAACGTTTCAAGGCCGTGGAGGCGCTCATTGATCATGGGGATTATTTCACCATCAACCGGGCGCGGCAGTACGGGAAGACGACCACCCTGGATACTATCTGGCGCAGGCTGTCTGACCGCTATCTCGTCGTGCCTTTAAGTTTCGAAGGGATTGACAGCACGGCATACGCCTCAAACGAGACTTTCACCGCAATGTTCGCCCGACAGATGAAAGAAAACCTGCTGTCGCTCGACCGCAATGACACTGTTGTGGAAATATGGCAAGACTGTACTGCAAAATCAATCGAAGAGTTGTCCCTTGTCATCAGCGCCTATTGCAAGGAGGTGCAAAAGCCCGTCGTGTTGACGATTGATGAAGTGGACAAGAGTCTCGACAACCAGCTCTTTCTGGACTTTCTCGGCATGTTACGCAACAAATATCTGGAACGCAACCGGAAAGGCATGCAAAGCACTTTCTTCAGCGTGGTGCTTGCGGGTGTATATGATGTGAAGAACCTCAAATTGAAGCTTCGTCCGGAATCGGAGAAAAAATACAACTCGCCCTGGAACATCGCCGCAGACTTCAACGTGGACATGACCTTCCATCCCGAGGAGATTGCCCAGATGCTTGGCGACTACGAGAATGATGCGCATACCGGCATGGACATCAAGGCCATCAGTGAGGAAATTTACAAATACACGACGGGGTATCCTTTCTTGGTAAGCTACATCTGCAAGATAATTGATGAACGCTTGGAAGCCGCTTGGACGCTTGACAATGTGCAGCAGGCCGTGAAAATCATCGCCAAAGGGGAGAATGTCACCCTCATAGACGACCTTTCGAAGAATTTGGAAAACAACACCGAATTGCGCGAATTTCTCTATTCCATCGTTGTCAACGGGCAGGAATACAGCTACACAATGATTGATCCAATGGTGAAACTTGCCAACATGTTCTCCTACATCCGCGAGAACCAGCGCGGGAAGACCATGATTCACAACCTCGTTTTTGAGGAAGCCTTATTCATGTATTTCGGCAACAAAAAAATGTTTGAGGAAGGAACACGGATTTCGCCTTACGTGTTGAACTACGTGCAAAATGGCAAACTCAACATGGAGCATGTCATCACCCGTTTCCGCGACCTCATGCACGAAGAATACCGAGGGAGCACAGAACCATTTCTCGAAAAGGAGGGCCGTCTGCTGTTCCTCACGTTCCTGAAGCCCATCATCAACGGCATCGGCTTCTACTACGTGGAGCCGCAGACCCGCGACAACCGCCGCATGGACTTAGTGGTCACCTACGGGCAGCAGGAGTTCGTCATCGAGCTGAAAATCTGGCGCGGCGAAAAGTACGAGGAAAACGGCCGTGACCAACTCTCAAACTATCTCGCCACGCGGGGCATGGACGAGGGGTATCTTGTCACGTTCGACTTCTCGAAGGACAAGGAAGACGTTGAGCCGCAGTGGTTTGAGTGGAACGGGAAACGGGTATTTGAAGTAATTGTATGACAAAAAGTCGCACCCGAAAACAGAATACTGAAAATGAAAGTAACGAAAGATGTAATATGAAAAACTATGACATCGCCTCCAAGGCGGAGAAAGGACGTAAAAAAGACCGTGGCGAACGCAACGGCGACTGCTGCAGCTGGATTGAGGAAAACGGCTGCGTGGTGCTGGCGCTGGCCGACGGTGTAGGCCACTGTGCCAACGACTACGAAGCGGCGCAGACCACCTGCAGCCAGTTTATCGAGAAATGCCGGAAAGCCCTGCAAAACGGCGACCGGTTGGACGAATCGAAACTACGCCGGTTTTGCGAGGAAATCGACCCCGTTTTGGCAAGAAAGAATGAAAAAGCCTGCTTCTGCGCAATCGTCTGGAAACCAGAAGAAAACGAGTCCATCTGGTTTCACGTCGGCGACACCCGCATCTACCGGTACAGTTACCGCGAAGGGATGCGCCAACTGACAGAGGACGACCACGGGACGCCCGTCGCCGTGAAGGTGAACGGGAAAGTCCATACCGACCACGGCTCGGTGGTTACAGCCACGCCCATCAGCAGCGCCATCGGGGACATGCAGCGCAAATTCCACACCGGACGGTGCGCTTTCCTGCCAAGTGAGAGCCTCATCCTCTGCTCCGACGGCATGTATGGAACTGCCAACTTTGCGCAGGTCGTCCGGGAGTTGCTGTCCAAGGTCGACATGGAGGAAGCCATCTCCAAGGTCACCACCACCGACGAGGACGACTATTCGCTGCTCGTCCTCCGGCGCACGGACGACGACGGGACGGTTTGGACGGCAGAGGAGCTGTATGACGAGTTAGACGCCACCCAAGCGACACTTCCCCCGCACATCCTGATAAAGAAGGTGGAGAAAAGCCTCACAGACGGCGTCCTGCAATCCGGGCAAGAAGAAGCGCTGACCGAGCTCACCGAGCGGTGTCGCAACAGACGTCTCTTCCTCGCCTCTGAGGACATCTCGCGCATTCTCGCTGCCGCAAGGGGACGCTACGACAGCCTTCCCGGTGACAGCCCATGTAAAAAAGATGTCGAGCGGCTGGTCGTGGCGTTGCAGCGGTACGCGGCGGATGCGAGGAGGTTTGGGTAAGAGAGGCCGGCGAGTAGAAGCCAACACAAATGTTGTCACAAAAATCATCTAAGATGTCAAAAGATTACACTTTGTTCCATTTTCCGTCCATTATCAGTGAAATGCGGAAGAACGTAAAAGAGCGGGTGGAGACCCTCCTACCCTACGAGGAGCTTTACGGTCCGCTCACCGAAGCGACGCAGCTGGAGGACACGCCCTTCTTCCAGGAGTACCTCTCGCTTTTCAACCCCGACCGCGAGCTGGAGGGGCTCACCTTGTGGACAAAGGACGACGACTATGAAGGAGGGGAAAAGCCTCTCTTCAACGGTCAGGAGCCCTCGATGGATGACTATAAGATGCTTCAGATCCTGATAATCGGTTCGTTCTCAAACCGTTACAGCATAATCCCCGGTCCCCAGCCGTCCACCTACCGTCTCGGTTTCCAGACCATGAAGAGTCCGCTCATCTATGCCGTCGACCAGCTCTTCAACTTCCAGATAAAGGGTCTCTATCCCGCCTACATCGCCGAGCAGATGCGCTTAACGGTCCTGCTCTCCTCCGACGAGCGCGACCAAGTCTGGCAACAGCGCACGGAGCGGTTGGGGCTTTTCCAGGAGAAGGTGGGGAAGTTGAGGGGGATGATGGAGGGAAAATATGTTGAAAAAAAATCTCACCGTATTATCAAAAATATTATGTACTTTTGCAGGGTCGTTTTTTTAGGTCACATTAAATAAGTTATACAATGAAGAAGAACAGAATTTCACTACTGATTGCTTTAGCATACATCTTGTTGGGGCTTAATGTTTGTGCGCAGGATGCCAATAATCCCTATGTGCATTGCATTGTTCTTGATAAGACGATGTCCATGACCGGACATGGAGGCACAGATATCTGGGCCGATGTTCAAAACTACTGTTATGAATGGATTGACGGAGTACCACAATCATCAATAGTTTTGTTCTTTACTTTTGACAAGAGCCTCTATGGACCACAAAAATTCGAGATCAATTCGGACGCTGATAAGGCGAAAATTAAGAATGCTGTGAAAAATGTCAATGTTGACGGCCAACACACTTGGATTTCATCGAGCCTTGACAAAGCAATTGACTATGTTCACAAGAACTACCCTTCATCCAAGTATAATCGACGTATTTATCTCATAACCGATGGCCGAGAGGAACAACCACAAGCTGATTTTGCGCAAGTTTTGCATCATTATAACAGTTGGAAAGGCGACTACGACTACCTCTATTATGTGGATTTACGCAACATGGCTCCTGAATCCACGAAAAACGCCATAAAAAACACTGAAGGAGCGGGTTTGGGCACTGGTTTTGCAAAGTTCCTGACCATAAGTCCAGTGGTGAAGACTGTTAACTATCTTTTGGGGGGATCAAAGTCTTTTGAACAAATTTTCTTGGTTTCAAACGACGAACTCTTTTCACGTATGTCTTTTGACGTGAAAGTAGATTCTGTCAAAACAGTCGGAGAAGGTAACGTGGTGCCAAACGTCACAATATCCCCTTCAAGAAACATTTCCGTACAAAGGACAAGAAAAATGGAAGATGGCAAATACAAAGTGACATTCACGGTGGATTTCATCAACGAATCGTTATGCGAATGTGACATATATGTAGGGTTAGCAGGGCGTAACCAGGGCGACAATGTCTTGAGCTTCGAACCTTGTGGATTTGTTATCCATGCCAGAAACAAGCCTGAACCGCCAAAACCCACGGTGAAAACAAAAGAAGGAAAAGGCTGGCACTAATTCAATCCGAGTTGTAACAGAATAAATAGAATAAGATGAAAAAGATAGCAATCATTACAGTTTTGATATTTTTTGTCAGCATGATGGCAGTGGCCGAAGACCTGACAAAGGGAGAGAAATTAGTGAAGAGTTTGGAACTGGTGTTTGATGATCAGGCCATGGCCGATGATGTCTTCATCTCTTGGGAACTGAATGGCGACTGGGACAAGTTTGACTACAGTTTCTCGCAGGGTACATTGGAGGGTAATGTTTTCACTATTCGTGCCAAGGAGTACAAGGACTTCGTGAATGGGCATGAGGGTATAGCGCTAACCGTGGAGGGGAAGTCGAAAACGAAAGAAGGGGAGTACGTACTTTACTTAACTGTTATGGACAAAACGGAAGGACTGGTTTTCACCAAAGAAGAGCTGAATGCTGACTTCCGTATCAACTACCTGCTTCCGCCTCCGCCTCCTTTATGGAAACGGCTTCTCATTCTTGGCATCATACTAGCTCTTCTTGCCCTAATAATTTGGTTGGTGCTTGATATCACTGCTAAGTTCCCGAAAGGAATACTTCAGCTGGGTCATAATGAGGTAAGGCTGAGGGGAAAGAAAAGAATTTCAGTAAAAGACGAGCTTATAAAACTGGGTGTTTCTTTGCCTGACGGTACTGATGTCGTTTTTGTGAAAAAAAGATTCGTATCATTCCAAGGGCCTTGCATCAAAGAAACAAAAAACTGTACTTTGGTGCTCTACGGTTCCACCCTTTCAAAAGGATCAGTTATTCGCCCTGATGAAGAAATCAAGGGCCTGACCGGCAGTGATGGTAGGGAGATTGTTATCCGTTACTGCATATAACACTAAAACAATAAATTACAAATGTTATAATATCAGAATTATGGCTAAAAACATTTCAAAAACTTTGATTATCGGACTTGGCGGCACAGGACAAACCGTGATTCGCGAAATAAAAAAAAGGATGTTGCGTACTTACGGCGAGATACCAGATTTAGTGAAATTCCGGGGCAGCGGAAAATGTCCGTGGGAAGGGCTAACCGTATCGTAGCTATCCGGTAAGTGTTTTTTGTGTACTTTTGCCGCATGGCAAAACAGACAGAAGATATATACAGGTCGTTGGCGAAGGTGTTCCTTCCCGAAGACA
>JAFPVR010000095.1 GCA_017395245.1 Bacteroidales bacterium
CACTCCCTTGCTGCCCACATAGTTCGTCAGTTGGTTCCACTCCGCATAGCTCGGCACATGCCAGCCCGTCGGGCAGACTCCCTGCACCCCGCTCGGGTTGGACGTACTGGAAGACGAGTTGCCCATCACTGCCGACCAGTTATACAAGTATCCGTACGTGGACACGTTGTTGGAGGTGTTGTTCGGATAGTAACGGTAGGGCGATGTCGAACTTGCGCCCGTGGATGCCGTGGACGTGACCAGCGAGATACCCGTGCCGTCCGCATACCTCGTGGTACGCAGGTTCTCCGCCATCCAGCACTGGTTCCCCAGCTGCAGGGTGTGGTACGTGTTGTTGTCTATGTCCTTCACTGTGGATGCGCCGCAGACGAAACCCGCTGCCAAAGTTATGAACGTAGTCTCAGTACCATAACTTGTTCCTGCCGCCGTCGTGACAAATGCCCTATAGGTATAAGAGGTACTGTCTGACAACCCCATAAGATTGTAACTCATTGTCGTCCCTGTTGCTGACACTTGTGTGTATGTACCACCTGAAGTTGTCTTCCACTCGAAGCCTTGAGCTGTAATAGTCACGTCATCTGGATTATAAATAGTACCATTAAGAGTGGCAGAATTATCCGAAACGGAAGATGCCGCATTTGTTATTGCCGTGGGTTGTACTATTTCAAGAGTAGTGAATGTCATTTCATTGCCATAAACGGTCCCACTATCTGTAGTCACGAATGCACGGTATGTGTAAGATGTATTCGCTGTAAGACCAGAAAGCGAATATGACATGGTATTGTTCGTGACATTTACTTGATTATAAGTACTACTACCTGTAGTTTTCCACTCGAATCCCTGTGCAATAATGGTCATATTGTCGGGATTGAAAATTGAACCATTAAGAATGGCAGAATGGTAGGTTAAACTACTGGCAGAGGTTGTAGTTACTGTCGGTTGCCTGCGTGCTGTCGTGAACGACTGTTTCTCCCCATACGCCGTTCCCACCGCATTCGTCGCAAACGTCTGATAGTAATAGGTGGTGTAGGGGGCAAGGTTGGTCAGGTTTATGCTGAAATCCCCGATGCCCGTTCCTGAATAATCATAACTGCTACTACTCATGTTGAAGTTGACGCTCCAGCGGACTCCGCGCGAGGTCACCGGCACCTGGTTGTCGGACGCCACATTCCCGTGCACCGTCGCGCTCGTCGTGGTGATGTCCGTCACTGTGCTGTTGCCGAGCGTCGGGACATTGCCCGCTGTCATAAACACAGACGCTTCACCATAGCCCGTACCCACCGCGTTCGTCGCATACGCACGCACATAATAGGTCGTGTACGGGGAGAGATCCGTCAAGTGAACCGCGTAGCTGCCTGTGCCGCTGCCCGAAGAATGGGTGGTGTAGTTGTTGAAATACGCGTTCGTGCTGATCTGGATTCCGCGAACCGTCACCTGCATCCCATTGTCAGAGATCACCGTCGCACCCACCGTCGCACCCGTCGTGGTGATGTCCGTTACCGTACAGGCGGACAACGTGGGCACATTGCCAGCCGTGGTGAACGAGACTATCGCGCTGTAATTCGTTCCAACGGCGTTCGTGGCGTAAGCACGCACATAGTAGGTGGTATGCGGGGTAAGGTCTGTTGCCGTAGCGCTGAAGGCACCCATACCTTGTCCGGAGGTGTACGTGAAGTATCCGTTGAAATAACTGGACGTGCTCACCTGGAAACCGCGAGATGTCACAGCGATCAAATTGTCGGATGTCACGTTGCCGTTGAACGTCGCACCCACCGTCGTGATGTCCGTCACCGTGCAAGCCGCTAAAGTCGGGGCATAGCCTGCCGTGGTGAACGAAATCGTCTGGCTGTAGCTCGTGCCCACTGCATTGGTCGCATACGCACGCACGTAGTACGTCGTGTACGGTGTAAGCCCTGTCAAGTCAACCGTGTAGCTGCCCACGCCGCTGCCCGAAGCATAAGTAGTGTAATTGTTAAAATACGCGTTCGTGCTGATCTGGATTCCGCGAGCCGTCACCGCCGCACCGCCATCCGAAGTCACATTTCCGACAACGGTGGCCGTGGTGGTCGTCACATTTTCAACCCCGCCGGAAATGGTCACCGTCGGCACCCCTGCGCAAGGTGTTAATGTCAAGTGCAACGTATCTACCTGCTGGCAGCCGTTATTGTCGGTATGCGGGTAGGTATATACGCCACTTTGTGTATAGACAGTGCCATGCCACGTATATGAACCGCAATCGCTCACCGTCACACTCCCGTGCTGCGGGTTATGTACCGTTACCGTCTTGGTGGCACTACCCGAACAGGCATACTGATCCCACCCTGTCACGGAATAGGTACCGCCGGCAGTCACCGTGATGGAGCTACCACTCATACCGTTACTCCAAGTGTAGTTCGTCGCGCCCATGGCCGTCAAGGTGGTGGATTCGCCCGCACAGAAGCTTGACAGACCGCTGATAGAGACATCCAGTGTCCAACACGGGGTGGTGAACGTTACTTCATTACTGTATGCCGTGCCCATACCGTTGGTCGCATACGCACGCACGTAATAGGTGGTATTCGGGCTGAGTCCCGTCAGCGAGCTGGTAAAACTGCCCATGCCGCTGCCGTCAGTGGTGTGGCTGCCCGACAGCGTCGGGCCACTTGCAGTTCCCCAACAGACACCCCGACTCGTCACCGCAGAGCCTCCATCTGAGGTCACAATACTGGTAAAGACTGCGGACGTACTTGTCACGCCACCCTCATCGACTGTCGTAGTAACGGTGGGTAGGCATGCCAGCGTACTGAATATCAATACATTGCTATAACTTATACCAGTGGAATTTGTGGCAAAAGCACGCAAATAGTAAGTCGTTCCTGGGGACAATCCTGTGAAGGTATAGGAAAACACATTATAGTTGCAGGGAGCAACACAATCCGCGTATGCGTTATCCGGCATCACTTGGACCGTCTGTACATTACCGATGAAAGCCGCATTCGTAGAGAGTTGAAAGCCCTGACCCGTCACGGTCTCTTGCCAACCGTTGAAAACAATGTTGGCATACACTGTGGCCGAATTACAGTCAATCAATGATGCAGGTACACTGTCGTTCGTTACAAGGGGGGTATAATAGAGGATTTCTCCCGCATCTGTCAAACGCGGATAACTGACTATTTTGCCGGCCTCGTCCACGAACTCAAACACATCGCCCAAGGAGCCAAGCTCACCAGTGCGGGTGATGACCGAGTCCACCTGGGCGTTCAAGCCTTGCATGAACAAAAGCCAAACCGCTATAATAATATATGGTATCTTTTTCATAATGTGAAGTTTTAGATACGCGATTCGACTTAATACCAATAAACAATGGTCACTTTATCATTGGCTTTCAATGTATAATTACGATTGAATGAGGCATCATATATCACCTGCTGGGCATTGTTGGCATTGATTTCCAAGACCCCGTTGTGATTACCACCGACCATCACACCGTTCACATAACAACGAATGATGCAATCCGATTTGGGGGCATACTGCAAATTGAAGACCGTCTGTCCCGCCGTAACCGTAAACTGTTCCTGGGTCATCCGCATGTTCAGCGAATTGACCAGTGTCACAAGGTAGTTCACCGTCTGTTGCAGCGCCACAATCGAATCACGGGTCAGATAACCAGCATCGTTGGTGTAATAGGTAATGTTGGTGGGCACTTGATTGATGGTGATGTAGTTCGCGTCGTTGGTGTAATAGCTAATGCTGGCGGGTACCTGGTTGGCTGTGATATAGCCCGCGTCGTTGTTAAAGGCACTCACATTCGTCGGAACAACGGGTATCGTCGGCTTGTTCAGTATCTGAGCCGGACCCGATGTTGCGTTCCAGTCGGCGTTCACTTGCGCCGGAACATCGTTGATGGTAATGTAATGTTCGTCGTTGATGAAGACACTGTTGCTCGTCGGAGCACCCTGGATTTCCGTATAGTTGTACACAGGTTTATTCGGTTCCATCGCCCATGCCGGAACATCCGGAATGGCCGGCTTGTTCTGGATGTAGGCCTTCGACGCGGTGTTGGTCTCCGCCCAGTCGGACTGCACCTGTGCCGGGACGTCGTTGATGGTGATGTAGTGTTCATCGTTGATGAAGACACTGTTGCTCGTCGGCGCACCCTGGATTTCCGTATAGTTGTACACAGGTTTATTCGGTTCCATCGCCCATGCCGGAACAGCCGGAATGGCCGGCTTGTTCTGGATGTAGGCCTTCGACGCGGTGTTGGTCTCCGCCCAGTCGGACTGCACCTGTGCCGGAACATCGTTGATGGTGATGTAGTGCGCATCGTTGGTGTAGTGGCTGATGCTGGTAGGCACTTGATTGACTGTGATGTAGTTCACGTCGTTTGTCAGCTGGCTGACAGCGGTCGGGATGGTCGGCTTGTTCTGGATGTAAGCCTTCGACGCGGAGTTGGTCTCCGTCCAGTCGGACTGCACCTGATTAAGGTTTCCGCCAGTACCGTCGGCGTACAAGGCGTACGGCACCGCCGTCACCGGCATGATATTCGTCACCACGTCACCCGTGGGCAAGGTGATCTCGGTCTTAATGCTCGCGTCAGTCCAGTTTACATTGGAAAGGCTGTATGTGCCTGTGGGGTGCTCCCCGATGATCAGGGTCAGCAAACCGTTCTGGTTGGTGGTCGCAGACTGCGTCTCGGCATACTGCACCGTCACGCCGTCTGCGGCCAGGATTTGCAGCGACACACTCACGGTCGCGTCATACACCAGCTCGTTGGCGCTGTTGCGCACCACGGCCTGGTAACTCAGTTTCTGGGCGGCAGCTCCGACCGCCAGCAGCACGAGGGCTGCAAAAAGGGTAAGGGTTCTTTTCATATTGATTGATTTTTTTGTTTCTATTCTATGGCCCCACACTGCGGCTCCGCCATGTACGGGGCTACCTGCGCTATTGCGCGTTTTGCCTCTCCGAGGCCGCTCAAGGAAATCCGTTTCATAAATACGGGAGCATCTCGTCATAACTGCTAACTACTAACTGTTCTTCACGCATCGCACGCTCACGGCATCGTTGGCGAGGCGGGTCTCGGTAAGCACGCCGTCGCAGTACCAGGCACAGATATAGACGTTGGCCGTGGTGGTGTGCGTGGACGGGTCGTAGGCGCCGCTGTCGCTCCACCAGTCGGCCTCTGTGCCAAGCCCCTCGTAGCGGAGCAGCGTGGCGTTGTACTTGCCGGCGGGCAGCGCGGTGAAACCCGAAGCGTTGGTGTTGTAGGCCGCCGTCGGGCCAACCCACAGGGTGGTGCTGTTCAGAGCGGGCACGCTCACCGTCCGCAACGCCTCCATCTCGGCGGTCGTGGGGATGTGCCAGCCGTCGGGACAGACCCCCTGCACGTAGCCATCGGCATCGACAGCCGGGGCCGCCGAGCAGTCACCCGACACGCCCACCGCCGCGCACCACGTGTAGAGGCGGCCGTAGACGGGCAGGTTCGCCGCGTCGTCCTGGTATACCCTCGCGTTCGGAATCGCCGTCACCCCGTCGGGATAATGCTCGGCCATGAGGTTCTTCTGTGTCCAACAGCGACCCGCCACGTAAACGGTTGGATATTCGTTGAAATCGACATCCATGATGGGGTCGCCGCAAGAAAACGGCCCCTCGACCTTGAGGGTCAGCAACTTCAGGAGGTCGTAATAATACTCGGCACCGTGAACCACGTAGCCGCTGTTATGATAGATTCCCGCAGGGGTGGTGGCCGGATAGGAGAAACCGTTGTCGGCGTAGGCCTCTCCCACGTTCACCACGGCGTTGATTTTCTGGCGCACCAGCTGCGCCTGCGCGATGCCCTCCACGACCTGGTAGCCGGAGCCCTCGCTGGTGCCCACGAAAGGTTGGCCCAGTACCGAATAGGTGTTGTTCTGCGTGATGGCACCGGCCACGAAACCGCTCATCGTTTCAGGCTGCGCAACTGCGGCCAACACCATCATAACCAAAGTAAAGGTAAGGGAAATGTTTTTCATATTAGGAATGTTAACTGAATTTCAAGACACAATGATTCCGCCCCGAAATCCTGAAAACTCCGAGGTGACCATATTATAATAATGTACAAAAAAGGAATCTACAGCAAAGCTACACCCGTACAGAAGATCGCCCGTATGGGGGGGGGTAAAATACTGGTTGTCAGTTTATTATGATTTACCATAAGCCTCGTTGTCCTATTTGACTCAACGCGGCAAAAATACTAAAAAAACAACAACCCCGCCCATTCCTCTTGTCGCAATTTTTACCACTGTTTTGCTATTTAGTGTCATCCGGGTGCGGTGTGCAACTGTGGCGACTCCTACGCGGACAGCCGTTCCGGCGCTCGTTGCGAAAAGCAAAAAAAATGTCAGTAAGTGCGCAATTCCTCCGCATACGGCCACGGGTTCACCTCAATGCCCGCCATGCGCTGCATCGCCTCATGCGCCTCGCGGCACACACGGTCGAGTTCATCCTTGCGATTCGCGCTCTTGTCGAACCAGATCGGCTCGCCCACATGCAACGTCACGCACGGATAGTCTTTCTTGCCGAACAGGCGGTAGATGCCCCGGCGCTTGCGGTACGTATAGACGAACGGGATGATCGGACGGTTGTACTTGTAGGCCATGGAAAAAGCGCCGCGCTTGAACGGACGGATGGGCGTGTACATATCCCAACGCACCGCCTCGGGGAAGATGATAAACCACATCTTGCGGCGGGCGTACTCGTCGAAAGCCTCGTTGTACTTGCGGATGCCCTCGCGGGTCTCGGGGATGGGAACGCCACCAGCCTGCCAGAGAATCCACCAGCCGTGTCCGTTGAAATGCTTGGGGAACATCGGGATGCGCACCTGCCGGAACTTCTTGCATGCCGCGTTGACCCCCAACGCGTCGAACAGAAAGACGTGGTTGCAGATGCAGACGGCCCCGTCCTTAAGTTGTTCCTTGTACTTGCGCAAGTTGCCCTTGATCTGGAGACCGAAGTGGCAGCGGTTGTGGGTTGCCACCAAGATCCATTTCGTCACCCAGCCCGCTATGGTGTTGAGCTTGAAATGGAGCGAGTCGTCCAAATAGGGATAGGTCTCGTCGAACGTGAAACGGCCCTGTGAGGAGTCCTCCACCTCGACGTGCACAATCCGCTGGTGCGGGTCATCCTTGGGGTAGTCGATGCCGATGTCCGGCACATAGACCCCATCCTTCACCTTGAATTCGCCGTATTCCATAGGGGACTATTTCTTGACGAAGTTGGTCATTTTGTAGGTGGTAACCGTGCCGTTGAACTCCTCGAAAACGAGCTCCACAGGCAGGTTGTCGGACTTGCGGTAAGTAATCACAATCTTGGAGTAGCCACGCGGGGCTGTCTTCTTCGCCGTCAGCGTCACCACCTTGTTGCCACCCTTCTCCGTCACGGAAGTCTCGGCATTGTTGTCGGTAGCGGCCTGCTGCCACTTGCCGGTGATGCAGTTCATCAGCGTGTTGCGCTGCACCTTCATCGAGGCATTCTTCTCGGTGTCCACCACCGACTTCTTGCCCCGCAGATTGATGGATATGGTTTTGCCGTTGATGATGAAATAGTCGCCGGCGGGCTTGGTGTAGTTCAGCTCAAACTTGTCGGGCGGGGAGAGCTTGAGGTTTCCCTCTCCCTCTACGGTCTTGCCGGAGGCCTTGATGAACTTGGTCTCGGTGAAGTGGCACTCCACTTTCTGTGCGGAGGCCGCGAATGTCAACATTGCGATGACGATAGTCAAAAACTTTTTCATTATGGGATTAAATTGATTATCGGTTATTGAAGTAGCTGTTCCACCGCGTGCAACACGTACTCCTCCATGGGGGAGCGCCTGCCGTCGGCCTCGACGATACCGCGCAAATCGGCAAGCAACTTGCTGCGATCCGCCTCATTGTCAGCGATATGATGCTTGTTTTCGCTGAGACAGCGTAGCACTGCGGCATCGTTCATCGTATTGAAAAGCCGACGCACATCCGCTACAGTTTTCGTGTCAAAATGATCCACCATCTCCCGAACCTCGTCGGAACCGACCTTTCCGTCAGCATTGGCGACATAGAGCATCGCCAACAACATGAATTCTTCTTTTGTTAGAGTGTTTTCCATATTCGTATTTGATTAGAATTTCTTGTCTGGGTTTAACGCCATGGCACTTTCTAACGCTCCACGCGCTTGCGCATATACGGCCACTTCATCGCCCAGCGGAAGAGAAGCGGCTGCAACGTGTAGGTAATCATAATGGTGGAGAGCATGCCGATAATGGTGCTGTTGCCGATGGAGGTGATGGTCGGGTGGGTGGCGCACAGCATCGACACCATCACCACAATGAGCACGAAGGCGGAGAAAAAGACCGCCACCTTGTGGTATTCGAGCAGACGACTCCCCTCCCCTCGCTGTGCCGCTATAAGTCCCTGCATCACAAAGATACTGTAGTCCACGCCAATACCGAAGATGAACGTCGAGACCACGATGTTGACCATGTTGAACGGCAGTCCGAAGATGGCCATCCAGCCCTGCACCATATACCAGCTCAGGAACATCGGCAGGAAGGCAATGAGCGAGATAACCAAGTTACGGAACGAAAGCAGCAACACGACGAAGACGAAGATAGCGGAAATGAGCAGCGTGGTGTTATAGTCCGTGTGGAGCATATCCAGCATGTCGGCGGTGTAGTAGAACGGATCCACCACCACGGCATTCGGCATCGCAGCTACACGGTCGCCCACCGGCCACATCTTCTCCTTTGTCAATTGCGTTGTATTGAATATCAAGAAGTTGCCACTATTTTCCTCAATAAAGTTGCAGAGAAGTCCGTCGGGGATTACTTCCGCAGTATAGAGATCACCGGGCTCGTAGTCAGCCTCCACCATCGCCTGGAAGGGAACGAAGATGTCGGGCGAGAGTTCGTTGCGCACGGCCGCGCCCTTCACCGCAGCCATCGCCTGGCTGACCTTCGCGGGGGTCCAGTACCGATTCCAAGCCTCGATGCGGCGTTGCTGTTCGGCCTCCGACTGGAAGAGTATCGACACGACCGGGGTGTAGGCAATCAGGTCGCCGGCATTGCGCATTGAGTCGAGTACGGACGACAATTCCTTGTTGGCATCCAACGCCTCGTCGAGCGTGGGCGCGATGACGGCGAAATACTCCTGCTGGCCGCCGTGGTCGTTTTTCTCAGAATAGAGATTTTCCGACTTGTGCAATTCATCACTCTCATAGCCAATACGTTTCAGGTCGTTGTCAAACTCCACCTTGCCCGAGAACGCGAAACCAATCACAATGAGGATACATAGCCCGATGACCACATACGGGTTGCGGTCAAAGGGATAGTTGTTAATCTTTTCGATTCCCCTGAGCACCTTCTCATTGCGCCGCTGGTCGTCCTCACGTAAGAGGTGCGGCAGGAAAACGAGTGCGAAAAAGGTGTTGCCGATGAGCGCGAAAGTGGAAAACATACCAAACTCCTTGAGCAGGTCACTCTGGGTGAAGAGCAGCCCGATGAACGCCCCGATGGTGGTAAGACAGCCGAGACAAACCGGCACGGCCTCTTCCTTCAACATCTGTTCCACATTTCCCACAAAACGCTGATGTATAATAACATGCAGACAATAACTGATCGCGACACCTAACACCACAGAGCCCACGCCGAGCGCCATCAGCGACATGCCGCCCTGAATCCAATACATGCAAGCCAAGGCGAAGAACGCTCCGTAGGTCACGGGCAGCACGTTCTGCCACGCAATGTTAAAGCTTTTGAAACTGACACACAGCACGATAAGGACTATCAGCATCGATATGCCGACGGTCAGGTAGATGTCGCGCGCCATGATGCGATTGTTGTCGCCGGCACGAACCACAGCACCATGCATCAGCACCTCTACCTCAGGGTGCACTTTATTGAACTCACTGACACAGTGCTTGATATGGTTCATCAGCTTGCTACTCGGCTCGGCATCGAAAGACTGAAAATTCGGAGAGATGTAGATGAGGGCCACCGTGCTGTCGGCGCAGAAAAGATGCCCGTCGATGACGGTGAATCCCATACCCGACGAGAGGTCGGGCATCAGGTACTCGCGCAAATTGAGCGGGTCGGTAGAGACCATCTCGGTAAGCATGCCCGTCTCGTCGTTCATAATGAGTTCGTAGTTGTTCGCCATCGTCTCGTCAGCGTGCGCGATGGCCGAGTCAAACCGGGCATACAGGGAGGTGTCAACGAAAGAGGGCACATGCATCATCGCGAAGTCGAGGGCGTTGAGGGCCATGTCGGGCTCTATCCGGTAAAGCGTGTTGGCAATGCCCTCATCGTCGGTGAGAATGGAGTCCATCAGCTCATCAACATAGCCGGCCAACACCTCGGGTTCCGCACCGGTCATCTCCATGAAAATCTTGTCCTTGATCTTCAGATTGCTGAACACCATGTTCGTTCCCGAATGCTTCGAGGCTGGCAGCAACCGGAGCAAATCCACGTCTAACTTCACCCTCAGGCCAAAGAAGATGAACACGGCACTGCTAAGCACCATCAATGTGTATAAAAATGTCTTGTGTTTCTGGAAATAACGATAAAGTTTTACGAATAACATGTAGGGGATGGGTTAAGGGTTAAGGGTTATGGGTTATGGGTTATGGGTTATGGGTTATGGGTTATTTTGTCCACCAGACGATGGTGTCGATTTTGGCGGCGAAACCACTCCAGTGGCCGAGAACCTCGTCACTGTCGAAGTTGGTGACGGCGGGCATCGGGTTGGTGAAGGGATTGCTTCCCAAGGCGGCCTCGCTGCCGGCAGAGAGCAAGTATTGGTACGTGTGGTGATCCACCTGCGTGTGTTTCACATAAACCGTGTCGCCGGGACGGAACGTGCGGCGGCCAAAAGTCTCTTGCTGCGCATCAGTCATCATTCCGTATAGAAGGGGCGAATAGCCGAGGCGGGTGAGTTCGTAGTTGAAGGTCATCCCATTGAACGTACGGTCGTCGAACGCCACAGGCAGTCCGCAAATCCAGAAACGGTCGCGCAATGTAGGAGAGTTCACCTTGCAGAAGAAAGCGTAGTAGTTTTCCTCGTCGGCAGGGTCGGTCAGCTGCATGCGGATGGTGGCCTGCGTCTCGTTCAGAATCTCCGCCGACTGGTCGAAGCCGATAGAGTCGAGATCAAAAGTCTTTGGAATGTAGGTCTCGGCGGTGTAAGTATTACCGTCATACTCGACCCTGAGGGTGTAGTGCGTTTCTTCGCGACCGATGACCTTGCTGCCGATGAAACCCATACGGTAAGGCAGATCCGGGGAGATTTTAAACACCAATTGCTCAGTCTCGCCGGTCTCAGATGTCACGAAAACCTTCGCCTTAAGGTTACCGACGACAACACTGTCCATCATGTAGTCGTAGTTGATTTGGGAAAAATAGGGGATGCTCCGTGTCAGCATCACGATGGCGGGCGAACCTGTTTCAATTGTGCCTTCAATCACCAGTTTCGGCTGGTATTCAGGCAAATCCAGCTCAATCTCACGCTGGCATCCCAGCGTCAGCAGGCAGACTGCCAACAGGCACAAAGCGAACAATTTCTTCTTCATACTATTATATAATATGGTCTTCTGAATGCGGCCGCGAAAATACAAAAAAAATGTATTTTTGCGCCGATTTTTTAAATATGAATGAAATGAAGGAACTGTTGGAGCTGGCGGCGGGACCGCACGAATGGGACGAGCGGCCGGTGTTCTGCTTCACGTCGGACATTGACTGGGCGTCGGAGGCGGTGATGGAGGAATATTTCCGTCTGCTGCCGCCGGAGCTTATGCGGCTAACCGTGTTCGTCACGCACAAGTCGGACGTGATTGAGCGGGCATTCCAGTCTGGACGGCTGCAGCGCGGCATACACCCCAACTTCCTGCCCGGTTCCTCGCACGGCAACACCTTCCGCGAAGTCATCGAAACCTGTCTCTCCTTCGCGCCCGAGGCCACCTGTTCGCGCTCGCACCGCGCTTTCGACGTCACCGACACGGCACATCTGCTCCGCAACGACTACCACATCCGGTGCTGTTCCAACACCATCACGACCCTCACCCCACGAATCACCCCTTACTGGCTGGAATCCAAACTGTTGCAGGTTCCTGTCTTCTTCGAAGACGGCAGTTTCCTCTACAACGAGCTGGGTCTGTCCATCGAACCGTATCGTTCCTTCTTCACCGCGCCAGGACTCAAAGTCATCAGCCTCCACCCGATGAACATGGTCTTCAACACCCCCTACCTCGCCTGGATGCGCCGGATCAAAGACTCCCTCTCCCGCGATGCCTTCAACCACATCGACGCCGACACGATCGCACGACACCGCAACCGCGATCGCGGCATCTTCAACACCGCCGAGGAGATCCTCAACCTCGCCCACCAGCTCAACGCCCCTATCCTCACCCTCGACGAAATCTACGAACTAACAGTAAGCCAACAAATCAACGATAACCCCATATAATAAGAACTAACAACATTCCTTGAACAGCCTCGAAGAGGCAAAACGCGCGAAGCGCAATTAACCCCACACAAGGCGAAGCCGCAGTGTGGGGCCCTTGAACAGCCTCGAAGAGGCAAAACGCGCGAAGCGCAATTAACCCCACACAAGGCCGTTAGGCCGCAGTGTGGGGACCAGAACCCACAAGGCGAAGCCGCAGTGTGGGGCCAGCACCGACAAATAACGAATAAAATGAGAATACTCGAAAGCGAACGCCTAATCATGAAACCGGTGGAACCCGCCGACCTGCCCTACCTTATGGAGCAGCGCTGGGACGCCGACCTCACCGACCACATCATCCACAACCCCATATCCTCCTACACCCAGCAGCAGTGGTACGAGCGCATTTGCCGCAACGGCGACGTGGTGCTCTCCATCTTCTACAAGCATCCGGAGGGCGAGCCCGAATTACTTGGCGCGGTCGGACTGTACGACATCAACATGCGACACCAGCGCGCCACGGTCAAGACCATGCGCATCCCCACGAAGTTCCAGGGACTCGGCATTGCCAGCGAAGCATTGGCCATGCTCATCGAATACGGCTTCAACACCCTCAACCTCCACAAGATCACCTGCGACACCTTCGCCGACAACTTAGGCACCATCAAGCACTTGGAGAAAGTGGGTCTACGGCAGGAGGGCCGTCTACGCAAACACTACTTCCACCAGGGAGAGTATAAGGACGCTTTGATTTACAGCATCTTACGAGAGGATTTCAAATCGAAATAATCTGTAGAGACGCAATGCATTGCGTCTCTACAATAACCATTCAAATCGAATTAATCCGTAGAGACGCGATATATCACGTCTCTACAATCACCAATAACCACTAACCAATAACCATTCTCTTGTTCCACTCCATCAACAAAAACCTGAACCTGCAACTCATCCTGCTGCTCCTGCTGGCAGGATGGACGGGGTGGACCGTGTTCACACAGATGACCATTATGCCGCCGGAGGGCAACATGCTGTTGTTCCAGTACATCACACGGATATGGGCGTGGAACAAGACGCTGGTACGCGCCGCCGTGCTGTTAATCATTCTTATCATGACCGTCGGCATCATCCAAAACTACCACAAAAACCATTTCGCGGACGGACGCACCTATATGCCCGGCGTGTTCCTGTTGCTGTTGCTCAACAGCGGCAGATACCTTCAATTACTCACCCCTGCACTGCTCACGGTCTTCTTCATCTCCCTCATTATGATGATTTACGAGCCCAACGAGCAGGCGGCGAAGATGAAGGACCGGATCTTTTCCTTCGGGCTGCTTATTGCTACAGCCACCTTGTTGGATATCAGCGCATTCGGCATTGTCCTCTTTCTTATTCTGATGATCAGCGTCAACAATGTAACCTCGTTCAAGGACATCGTGATTCTGCTCTGCGGACTTGCATTCCCGTATATGTGGGCTTTCGCTATCGCGTTCTTCTGCAACGGAGAACCTATTTTCACGCAGTCGTGGCACAACCTGAGCCTGTTCGTTCCCGTGAAATCATTCACCACGCTACGCCTAATCGACTACGTATCCTTAGCGGTTTTCGTGGTGGTCACCCTTTGGCTGATGTTTCGCGACAAACGCCTGTTGGACAACAAGTTGATTGTCATCCGACAAGCTTTCAATAATGTAAACCTGCTCTTCTTCTCTATGTTGCTGTCCCTTTGGATAGGGATTATTCCGCTGCCATATGCGCTGTTTTACCTGCTACCACCGATAGCCATCTACATGTCCATCGCGGTAACGAAAAAACGATACTGGCCGGTCGTTGACATCCTGTTCTTGGCATTATGCGTGATGCTATGGCTCTAAAATCCCATTTTTCCCCTAATCCCGCCATCGAGTGCGGGTGCGACGAAGCCGGGCGCGGCTGCCTCGCAGGGCCTGTGTGCGCTGCCGCCGTCATCTTCCCTTACGACTATGAGAATCCAGAAATCAATGATTCCAAGCAACTTACAGAGAAAAAGCGGGAGCAGCTCCGCGAGATTATCCTCCGGGATGCCTTGGCTTGGGCTGTAACGGAAGTTACCGCTGAGGAAATCGACCGGATGAACATCCTGCGCGCCTCCATCCACGCCATGAACCTCGCCGTGGGGCAGCTATCCCCCACCCCGGAACTCCTGCTCATCGACGGCAACCGTTTCACCGACCGATGGGGCATTCCCTACCGCTGCGTCGTGAAAGGCGATGCCACCTACCTCTCCATCGCTGCCGCCTCCATCCTCGCCAAGACCCACCGTGACGCACTCATGCGCCGCCTCGCCGACGAGTTTCCCGACTACGACTGGGCCCGAAACAAGGGCTACCCCACCCCCGCTCACATCGCCGCCGTCAACCGCCTCGGCCTCACCCCCTACCACCGCAAAACATTTCATCTCAAAAACCAGCTCTCCCTCGACTTGTGAAATCCGTAACACACTCAACGACAAACATTTCCTTATGCGTAGAGACGCGCCACGGCACGTCTCTACAGGCGTTCTAATATGCGTCTCCAAATTTTTGATTTTTTTTTGCAACATTTTCGCCCGAATTTCGTCATATAGCCGTTGACTTCAAATGCTGACAGAACAAGAAATAGAGATCATCGACGGTTGCCGGAAAGGCGACCAGGAATCTCAGAGGATGCTGTACGACATTTACGGACCGATGATTAAGGGTATCTGCGTCCGCTACGCCGGCGACATCCAGGAGGCAGAAGATATGTTTCACGACATCTTCGTCTTTATTCTGACCCATTTTGAAGGCTACGACAAGATCACCTCGCTTGGCGGCTGGTTACGCACCATCACCGTCAACAAGGTAATCGACCACTTGAGGAAACAGCAGGTCTATCGCACCACGCCGATGAGCAGCCTCAACCAGGAGTTCGGCGACATGCGCGAACCCAACTACGACGGCATCCCGATGGAGGTGCTGCTGCGTATGATCAACGAGCTGCCCCCCAAGTACCGCACCGCGTTCAACCTCTATGTGGTGGACGAAGTGCAGCAGGAGGAGATTGCCCGCATGATGGGCGAGACACCGAACAACGTCCGCTCGCTCATCTTCCGCGCCAAAGCCAAACTGCGCCAACGAATTGAGAAGTATCTGAAGACGGAAGAATTCCGCATCTAACGGCAAACCAACGATAAAATGAACAACAACCCCATAGAAGATCTCCGCAGGATGGAGACGCCGGTCACGGAGGAAGGATGGACCTCCATCGTGAACGACAGCCGCTACGCCCACAAGTTCGGCCGCAAGCCCGGTCTCTCGCCCAAAGGCCGCGCCGCGCTCATCGCTGGTTTCGCGACGGTGCTCGTTGCCGTACCCATCCTTGTCAAAACGCTGACACACAAGTCGGAGGAGACTGCCCAAACGACTGTTCCCACAACGGAAACCGCCGTGGAGCAAAAGGCAACTGAGACGGTGACATCACAAAACGCTACCGAGACAGCGACATACCAACGCGCCGCCGATGCGCCATCCACGACCTCACCCGCCTCGTCCGAGACCTCCACGCCCGCCAAAGTCACAGCCACCGAAAAAGCCGCCACCCACGAGGGAAACACCCTGGCGTCCGTCATCGAAAAACGCCAGCAAACTACTGATAATCAGTCGCGTGAAGATCAAACTCCGCTGTTGTCTCCCAAGACCGACGATTCCCACCTAACATACGAAGAACCCAAGACAAACCCGAAACGAAGCGACGCCACCGGCCAGCAAACGGCCAAAACCTCCCGTCCAATACCGTCCAGCTCCCATGACCCAAACGTCAAGCATAGCGTAAGCGAAACCACCGTCACTGCTGATGGCCAAATCTCGACGAAATACGAATACAGTCCTGAAGAACCAGCCACCGAGGCCGAACAGTTCTTCATCCCTTCCGCTTTCACCCCCAACGGCGACGGTCTCAACGACCTCTTCCTCGTGAAGGCCAACTTCGAGCCCAAAAGCTTTGAGATGACCGTGCTGAACCGAGGCGGCGAGATGATGTTCATCAGCCGCGACATCAACATCGGCTGGGACGGACAGCTGCGCGGCAGACTTATGCCGCAGGGCGTTTACGTCTGTATCATCAAATACAAGGACAGCCAAGGCAACGAACACAAACAACAAGGACAAGTACTTCTGATACCGTAATGAGCAACATCAATCGAGCCATTCCGCCCACCATCCAGCCTATCGAGCCATTCGCCCTGCCGACCCCGCGCCGCGAAACCCTAGGCAACAGCGTACCCGTCTTCTACTTTGACAACCCTAACCTCGACCTCATACACATCCTGCTGCAAATCCACACCGGCTCGCTTCACCAGCCCGCCAAGCACATCTGCAACTTCGCCTACACGTTGCTGCGCGAAAGCCATCCTACCCTTTCGCCGGAGGAAACTTCCGAAAAAATCGACTACTACGGTACCAATGTTTCCGTAAACGTCGGGATGGATTGCGTGCAAATCATGATTTCCGTGCCGAAGAAGAATATCCCCGACATACTGCCCATTATCGCAGACTTCCTCATCAGCCCTCTATATCGTCCTGACAATCTGCGGATTATGCAAGACAAGGAAATCAAGAACCTTGCCTATAACATCCAAAAGAACGACTATTGCTCTTGGCGGATCATGTGGCGCGAAATGCTGGGCGACGTTTTCCCCGCCGTGTCGGTATATTCCACTCCAGAAACCTTGAACGCCGTAAGAATAAGCCAATTACAGGAGTTCCATCGTCGGAGTTTCTGCGCGGAAAATCTTTCCGTCTTCGTCACAGGCAACACAGACGCACACACGGAGGCGCAAATCCGCGACATTTGGTCGTCGGTGCCGCACGGCGAATGTTCCTCGCAACTGCCGGTCATCACCCTGCCCGATAATCGAGAGCGCACCTTCCACGAGACGATGCCCGATAGTCTACAGACCTCCATTGTACTATGCTGTTTGTCACTCGGTTACAACGACCCCGACCGCACCGGATTCTCCGTGCTCAACACGCTTACAGGCGGCTACTTCAGCTCGCGGCTGATGCAGAATTTGCGTGAGCGTCGAGGGCTCACCTACGGCGTTGTCTCCTCGAATACCTTCTTCGGCAACCAGTCGGTGTTCTCCATCAGCAGCGACGTGAACGCCGACCGCACGCAAGAGGCGATAGATGCCTGCTTTGAAGAGTTGCAACGGCTTCAAAATGAGCCAGTTTGTAATGACGAGCTCCAAGTAGTAAAGAATTACATGGCCGGCCAACAGCTTCGCTCCGCCGACACCTCCGTAAATGCCATGCAGAAGTTCGCCTACTGGCACCGCTTCGGGTTAGACGAAACAGAAATGTTTCGCTATCTAACTGATATTAAAAAGATTACAGCAAAAGAAATACAAAACTTGGCAAAAACGCATTTCGAATACAATAATTTCACCCAAATCACCGTTGGTAAAGATTTATTGACAAAATGAAGCATACAGTGAAAAGAATCATACTTACCGGACTATGGATGGCGACAATACTCGCCTGTTTTGCTTGGGAGCCACCCAAGATGCAGTGTATCAAGCTGATGAACAACAACACCCGCATCAAGATGGCCTGGAGCAACAGCAGTGACTGCATCCATTTCAAGACCTATTACTTCTACATCAACAACGTGCTGTGCGACAGCCTGTCCGGCTACAGCAGCGCAACCCAGACCTACACGCTTTGCGACTACGGTTCGCAGGACATCAACAACATCCCCACAGCTACCGAATACTTCTGCTACATCGTGGCGGTGGATTCCAACAACGTCAGCTGCCATTCCGACACCATCCACTCGTTCAGCATCACCGTTACCCCGCAAGCCGGCAACACCATGGCATATTTGACATGGGAGTCGCCGACCAACACCTTCGACAACTCCTGGGGCAACACCTTCGACATCTACAAGAAGCGCGGTTTCGAGCCCGACTTCCCGACCGAACCTATCGCCTCCGTACCCAACACGCAGCGCAACTACACCGACACCTCCGACGTTTGCGACAACACCATCTCCTACCAGGTGGGTATCTCGCACTACTACATGAGCGGATCTTACCTTACGCAGTGCCCGTTTATGACTACCATCGGCAGTGTGGACCACATGGTGGACAGTATCAGCCCCGCGCCGCCCGTGCTCGACAGCGTGTCCGTGACCCCGACCAACGAGGTGATGCTCGGATTCCACGAGACCGAACCCTACATGATGGCCTACATCATATATTATATTAACGCCAACGGCACCATCCCGCTTGACACCATCTACGGCGCGACATTCTGGGTAGACCCTGTGATTGACCCGGCCTTCGATTCCCGCCTCTATCGCATCGCCACGATGGACTCCTGCGGAAACGTCTCGCCTTTGACCAACAACCAGCAAGGCAACATGATTCTGCACTTGAACGGCACCGATGCCTGCCACAGGACGGCATCCCTGAGCTGGTCTTCCTATGCCAACCTCGCAAACGACGTCAGCCACTACGAAATCCTTTACAGCAGTGACCAAGGACAGAATTGGACTCTGGCAGGAACCACCACGAGCACCAGCTATACAATTGAAAATCTGAGCTTTAACCAAAGTTACATTGCTTTCGTCCGCGTGGTGAACAACGGTGGAACCATCACGGCCAGCACCAACCGGATCAGTTTCGAAATTGCATCCGACGAGTCGCAGGATTTCACCTACATCCGTTCCGTGTCGGTCATTGACAACGAATACATTCGCATCCGGGTGCTTACCAGCGGCGACACGTTGCCGTTCGTCACCATTACGCTCCAGCGCAGCGAGGACGGCATTACATTCGAGGATTTCCGCACGCAAAACTTCATCTCGGGAGCCGACATCTACACTTTCTCCGACAGTATCGCCAACTTCAGCCGCAAAATGTACTACTACCGAACTTTCGTGCGCAACAGCTGCGGCATTGACGCGGGCTACTCCAACGTATCGCACAACATCCTTCTGCACGGCGAGAACAACGCCCAAAACAACAACCTGTCATGGCAAGGCTATGTCGGCTGGGACGGCGGCGTGGAAGGATACTACATCTTGCGCAAAGTGGAGAGCGAGGAACTCTTCAACACCGTCACCGAAATTCCAGGCGGCACAGTGAACAACTACACCGACGACATCTCCTCCATGTACGAGTCCGGGTCGAAATTCTCGTACTATGTTGAAGCTCAAGAAAATGTAAACGGATACGGATTCTCCGAGAGCAGCATGTCGAACTATGTGACCGTCATCCAACCGCCATCCATCTACGTCCCGAACGCATTCCGACCACTCGGCGCGAACAACAAAGTGTTCAAGCCGGTGAATTCGTTCGTTTCCAACGACGGCTACCGATTTTCAATCTACACACGCCAAGGCGAACTGATATTCGCCACCACCAACCCGCAGGAAGGCTGGGACGGCCGCGTCAACGGCGTGCTCGCACCGCTCAACGTCTACGTCTGGTACATGGAGTACAAGATGCCCGACGGAACGGAGATGGAACGTACCGGGACCGTGACGCTGGTAAAATAACGACCTTTGACCGTTGACCATTGACTGGGAATAAAGATAGCCACAAAAGGTTGTTTATAAAAAAGCGTAAGCGGTTGTTTTATAAAGATATAGAGCATAAAAAGCAAACAAAAATGCACAAACAAAGGTAAATCAGACAGGAAATACCGTAAAAAAATGTATTTTTGCAGCGTTTTAGGAGCTGCGGCATTCATGCCGCAAAACGGTCGCCAGGAATGGCGACACTCCTACTACAAACGTTCAAATAACAGTAGTTATATAAAAGCGTTTTAGAAGAAACGAAATGTCGTCTTTTGAGAGTTTATATCACGAAACGGAAATGAATGTGAGAGAGGCGGTTTATCGTTTCTCTGAGCTGAAAACCAAGTATGAGACGGCGAGAAAGGAAAACGAGCAGTTGCGTGCGGAGTTGGCAGAGACAAGGGAACAGCTCGAAAAAACAGAGGAAAAATTGAAATTAGTAGAACTAACAAATACGATAATAGACAAAGAGGACAAGACCGAACTGAAAAAACAGATCAATGATTGGGTGCGGGAGATAGATAGCAGTATAAAGCTTCTCAACAGCAAGTAAGATGGACGAAGACAGCATAAAAGTGACAGTGACAATCGGGCAGCGGCCCCTCACGGTCATCATCAAGAAGGAGTGGGAGCATTACTTCCGGGAAGCCGAAAAGGTAATCAATGACAGTTTTTTTGACTTTGCGAAGAAATGGCAATATAAAGACCAACAGGACCTTACCAACATGGTGTTATTAGACTTTGTGGTGAAAGCCCTGAACGACAAGGAAAGACTGAGGGAATACGACGAGGAACTGGTTCCGATGATGGAGTCGCTCAAGAAGCTGACGGAGGAATTCCCCATTGATTAGACGTTCTTTGACAGAAGAAATCCCGCATAAGTTCAGATACGTTTGTTAAACTCAACAGAATTACAAACGAAGGGGACGCTTACCATGCCTAGAACAGGCCCGAATCCGTACGGATGGCGAACAGCCCGGGGAAGCGCGAAGCAACGGTGGCACCTTCGACCATATCGAGTAGGAGTTTTTCGAAACCCTATGGAACTTATGCGGTTTTTTTATACCTCCCGTTGCCCGTATGAACGGACAACTTAAATTAATATATATCAAGAACTTATGACAATATTATGGATTATTGTAGGCGTTTTGGTGGGAACCGGCATCGGACTGGCCCTGGCCTACACCCTGTTGAAAAACCAATTGACGAAAACCGGCCGCGAAGCCCTCAAGAAGGCCGAAGAGGACGGTGAACTGATTAAGAAAGAGAAGATTCTGCAAGCGAAGGAGAAGTTCCTGCAGCTGAAGGCCGAGCACGAGAAATCCTGCAACGAACGCAACCAACAGGTTGCCGCTGCCGAGAACCGCATCAAGCAAAAGGAGAACACCCTGAACCAGAAAATGGAGGATCTCAACCGCAAGAACCAAGAGAACGCGACACAAAAGGAGAACCTCAACAAACAGATGGCCGCTGTCGCCCAGCGTCAGAAAGAGCTTGACGAACAAATCGCCGCCGAAAAGACAAAGCTCGAATCCATCGCCGAAATGAGCGCCGACCAGGCCAAGCAACAGCTTATCACCCTCATGCAGGATGAGGCACGCGCCGATGCCCTCGTGATGGTCAAAGAGATTGTGGACGAGGCCAAGCATACCGCCAACCTCGAAGCCAAGAAAGTGGTTGTCAATGCGTTGCAGCGCACCGCTGTGGAATCCGCCATCGAGACTACCGTCTCTGTCTTCAACATCGAGAATGACGAAATCAAAGGCCGCATCATCGGCCGCGAAGGCCGCAACATCCGCACCTTGGAGAACCTCACCGGCGTTGACGTGGTCATTGACGACTCCCCTGACACCATCCTGCTCTCCAGCTTCGACCCGGTGCGCAGAGAAGTGGCCCGCCTGTCACTGCAAAAACTCGTCTCTGACGGTCGTATCCACCCCGCTCGCATTGAAGAGGTGGTCGCCAAGACGAAAAAACAGATTGAGCAAGAAATCGCCGAAGTCGGCAAACGTACCTGCATCGATTTGGGAATCAACAATATGCACCACGAGCTCATGCGCCTCGTGGGTAAGATGAAATACCGTTCCTCCTACGGTCAGAACCTGCTGCAGCACGCCAAGGAAGTGGCCAATATGAGCGCCGCCATGGCCGCCGAACTGGGTGTCAACCCTAAACTCGCCCGCCGCGCCGGTTTGTTGCACGATATCGGCAAGGTGCCTGACACCGAGCCCGAACTGCCGCACGCCCTCTTCGGTGCACGCTTGGCCGAGCAGTACAAGGAGAAGCCCGAGATTGTCAACGCCATCGGTGCCCACCACGACGAGATGGAGATGAAGACCCTCATCGCCCCCATCGTGCAAGTGTGCGACGCCATTTCCGGCGCCCGCCCCGGTGCTCGCCGCGAAGTGGTGGAAGCCTACATGAAACGTCTCAACGACCTTGAGAATCTGGCTCTTACGTACCCGGGTGTCGTCAAGACCTACGCCATCCAGGCAGGCCGCGAACTGCGTGTCATCGTGGGTGCGGAGAAAGTTTCCGACCAGGAGGCCGACCAGATCTCCCTCGACCTGTCCAAGAAAATCCAGAACGAAATGACGTATCCGGGTCAAATCAAGATCACGGTCATCCGTGAGACCCGCGCCGTCAACTATGCCCGATAAGCGATGAACACCAACGAACCGAAACCCCGCAGCCGCTTCAAGTTCTTCACAGTATTGTATATTGTGACGTTCGCTGTGTTTTTGGTCTATTTCTTCTTCATCTCCGACCACAACCTCAAGACCCACAGGGATTTGAACCGCAAGATTACCAATCTGGAGGAGAGAATAACGAACACCAAAAACCAGGTGGGCAACGTCTACACTTACGAACAGCTGATAGCGGATTCGGTTCTGTTAGAAAAATACGGACGGGAGCAGCTCAACATGCACAAGCCCAACGAGGACGTATTTGTGATACTCCATGAGTAAAGAGGCGCAACATATTCGGTTAATGATTGTCAACGGTGTGAACCTCAGCCGTTTAGGTACGCGCGAGGTAAACATCTACGGCAATGTCTCGTTTGAAGAGCACCTCGCGGAGATGCGCGAACGCTATCCGAAAGTCGAGTTGGAGTATGTCAAATCTGACAAGGAAGGCGAGTTGGCGGAGGCCATCACTTCGGCACGGAATTTGCACGGAATCATCCTCAACGCAGGTGCCTATACACACACCTCTGTAGTGCTGGCCGATGCGGTGAGAGCGGCAAAAAGCCCGGTCGTGGAAGTCCACATCAGCAACCTCTTCGGACGGGAGCAATACCGCCGCAACAGCGTTCTTTCCGCCGCATGCGCCGGTTTCATCAGCGGCTTCGGCCTGCAAAGCTACGACCTGGCCGTTGAAGCGTTTTTGATGAAATACGACGTGATAATTAAACCTCAGCAGGTTTGAGGAGTCATTGACAATCGGATTTTGTGAGACGCGCTACAGCACGTCTCTACGGTACAAAAAGAAACAATAAACAGTAAAACGCATAGATTATGAAAAAGGTATTCAGCATTCTGATGGTAATGGCGTTTGTGTTCGCGGGCGTGGCCCAGAACGATGAAGCGCAACCCAAAAAGAACAAGAAAGTGAAAACGCCCGAGATCACCTTCGTGAAACTGGTGCACGACTACGGCCAGATTGAACAGGGCGCGAACGGCGAGTGCGAGTTCGAATTCAAGAACACGGGCAAAGCCGACCTGATCCTGACCAACTGCCGCTCCAGCTGCGGTTGCACAGTGCCCTCCTGGCCGAAAGACCCCATTCCTCCCGGCAAGAAGGCCGTCATCAAGGTGAAATACAACACCCAGCGCATCGGCCAAATCAACAAGACAATCACGGTCGAGTCGAACGCTGTGAACGACCGCGTGGTGTTGAAAATCACCGGAAACGTGAACGCGAAGGCCACGGAAGCCGCTCCCGAAAACAACAGCGGCGCACCGAAGGTAAACAACTAACCTTAAAATAGTTACGGCTATGAAAAAGATAATAACGCTCGTATGTCTGCTGTGCTTTGGATTCTGCGTGGGTCTACAAGCACAGTCGAATGGCGCCAAACCCGCCTACACGGGCACGGGCGCGGAAATCGAGTTCGAGAAGAAAACCGTTGATTTCGGCACACTGAAGGTCGGCGACGTGAAGGTGGTGACCGTCACCTACAAGAACATCGGCAAGAAGCCGTTGATTCTGGACGATGTCATCTCCTCCTGCGACTGCACTGAGGTGGAATGGTCGAAGGCTCCCGTGATGCCCGGCAAGACCGGCACCATCAAGGCGACCTACACGGCCAAGAACGAAGGCCTGATCAGCAAGCGCATCACGGTGCTCTCGAACGCGAACACCGACAGAGTGATATTGCAACTGAAGGGCGAGGTGAAATAGCCTTCCTTCAGCCCCGGGGCCGTCTGGTTTTGACAGCAAGTTCGGGGGTATGTAAGCAGGTCGGAATTTGTGGGCTGATTCCGTTAAAAATTAACCCTCGATGCCAAATAAATGGCGAAAATTCTTATGCATTCGCTGCCTAACGGCCGCGAATCCCGCCGCGCGGACAAGGTCCGTAGCCGCGGGCGCTCCCCCGGAAGTTACGCGGCCCAACGTCCGGCCCGGGGTGTCGTAAAAGGGCTGATAGCCAAGGCGTAGCTTCGACGCCGAGGCGAAACTTTAGAAGATAAGCTGCGGCCAGGTCCGTCCCGTACCATGCCGCAGCCGACAATCAAACGGAGACTAAACTTGTAGAAAGCATATCTGCGGCATGTTTGGACGGGGGTTCGACTCCCCCCGGCTCCACTTTGAACAGGAGATTTACTCCTTAAAAACAAAAGAAATGCACTGGTAATCAAACGATTGTCAGTGCATTTTCTGTTATTACTGCCTGCTGCACTCCGAAACAAGGTTCCACGGGTGCAAATCCGGTTGCCGGGTGCAGAAAGATGTTGATAGTCTGACTAATATCCACACACCGATACCCCAGAACGGTGTCTGCAAGGGATGGGGA
>JAFPVR010000096.1 GCA_017395245.1 Bacteroidales bacterium
GACCCCTATATGAAACAGTTCTTCTCTTACGATGAGGAATATCTGAAACAGACTGACTTCGATCGCGCCGTGCAGATCTACAAGGAGCGTTTCGCCAATCCCGCTGACTTTACCTTCTTTTTCGTGGGCAACTACGATGAGACGGAGATGAAACAATTTGTGGAACTCTATCTCGGTTCCCTGAAGACCGAATCCGGTAAGAAAGAGAACTACAACCTCAACGTACTGAAACCGCGTCCCGACAAGGCCTCTACGCAAACCGTTTATGCCGGTACCGAGGAACAGGGCTGGATGGGCATGTTCATCACCAACCCCATCGACTGGAGCTACCGCAACGCCATCATCACCGATATGATCGGTGAGGCATTAGACATCCTGTTCGTCAAGATTGTGCGTGAAAAGATGGGCGATGTCTATTCCCCGACGGTAAGTATGAGCGCTGGCAAACTGCCTCGTCCTGAAATAACCCTGATGATTCTCTTAGGTTGCGACCCGGTGAAGACCGACAAATTGGCTACTGCCAGCCTCAAGATTCTTAACGACTTCAAGGCCAAGGGTCCGGACAATAAGACCATGGCCCTCATCAAGAAGCAGATGACCAGCACCCATGCCAAGAACATCCAATCCAACAGCTTCTGGTTAGGCTATATCAGCGGCAAGGTTATCCAAGATGAGCCGATTATCGCGCCTTCCGAATACGACAACATCGTCAATTCGGTTACCAAGAAAGAGATGGTCGAATTCATGAAAAAGTACTTCCACCCCGAAATCTACACTCGTGTCGATATGCAGCCGACGACGATGCAGCAATAGGCTTTGGCTTTATAAATCCAGCCTGAATGAGAAATCCCAGAAGTTTGGTATTGCCATTTTTTGAGTTTGAGGTGTATCGCCACCTTCGTAGTCAAAAGGAAAACAACGTCTGAAAGATGAAGCAGAAAAAAGACAAAGAACAGAAAGAACGCGACTTCGAGCGGTTAGTGCAGGAGCAGCGGCAGACGATCTACTCGGTGTGCTACCTCTTCGCCAACGACCGCCAGGAGGCAGATGACCTCGCTCAAGAGGTGCTGATACGCCTCTGGCAGGGCATCGACAGTTTCGAGGGGCGCAGCTCGGCCAAGACGTGGGTCTATCGCGTGGCGCTGAACACCTGCGTGACCCTCGACAAACGCCACCGCCGCCGTCCCGACTGCATGCCGTTGGAAATGGACATCGACCTCTTTGCAGACGAAGAGGCCTGTCCTGCCGCCAGCCGTCTGCACAAGCGCATCGCACGGCTTCACCCCTTCGACCGCGCACTGATTCTGCTTTGGCTCGAAGACCTGCCCTACGACGAGATTGCCGCCATCCTCGGCATCACCGTCAATAACGTCAGCGTGCGTCTGGTGCGCATACGCGAGAAACTCAAATCATTCACCGACTAAACCTCAAAACAGATATGGAACAGTACGAAGACATTAAAAGCGAACTGCAGCAGGAACTGCAAGACCTGCAGCAGAATGTGGAGCGGCACAGCACTTTCAACAGGGAAGTGTGGCAACGTGCGGTGAAACGACACAGCAGGCACCTCTATATGCAGACCTTGTTTTCCACTATATTTCTTGTGATCATATTTGCCACCTCTACCATTTTTCAACTATTGCCTTGGTGGATTCTGATTCCCGCTGACCTGATTATTGGTTACGTTGTGGTGGAGGCCCTTATCGGCTCAAACGGTCTCCGAAAGGCCGATGTGCAGAGTCGCGAGGGGCTTCTCTCCATGCGGGAATGCATGCGCAAGGAGAGCTCTTACTCAAAGCGCAGGCTAATCATTATGAAAATTGTGGCTTTGCTCGGTGTACTTTTGGGGGTGGTAATGCTTATCTACCTCTGTTTATATGACGACCGAGACACTTTTGTAGCCGTGCTTATCGGAATTCTTGCCTCCTTTGTTATCGGCGGGTCGCGGTTCGAGAAGCGGGTAAAGAAAGAATCCGACGATTTCGTCGAAGAAATCGACGAGCTGCTGAAGGAGTAAAAACGCAATTAAAGACCACACCTCCGCCAAAATTCGCCTCTCGCGAGTTTGGCGGAGACCCGTGTTGCGGGAATGCGTATCTTTGCCGCGTCAAAATCACTTATCAATAAATAGATTTATAATTATGTGGAGCACCATTATTTACATTATTTTTCTTATTCTTGGAATCGTGGGAATGGCGTACTACCTTTATAACGGCATTCGCAATAAAAAACTGAAAGAAGAAGGCAAAGAAGGAAAGGACAATTTATGGTTCATGGGTGTCTCTATCGCCCTAATGGTTGTGCCTATCTCGCATTTGACGGAAAAATGGCTTTCTCCACGCATCACCAGCGAGATTGCCCTGTTTTTCTTGCAGATTCTGATTCTCATCGTTCTCATCTTGGTCATCAGCTTACTCGTCAAATGTATTGCAAAGAGAAATCACATTTCTGATTAAATGTAAAGTTTTTTTCTCCTGCAAACTGCCCTTGCCCTCAACAGCATCTCCGCCCAATCGATGTTCGAGGGCCGGCTGCTGGAACCGCGTTTGGAGAACCTCGCACGCCAGCACCGCAAGACGGTTGCCTTCTTCAAAATCGACATTGACGAGTCTCCCGTGACCGCAAACCGCTTTGGCGTAAAAGTAGTGCCGACCGTCGTTTTGCTGAAAGACGGCGTGGAGGTCAACCGCTTTGAGGGCGGCGGCCTTTCGGAATCGGAAATCGGGAGGTGGATTGAGGAGAATATGCGGAAATAACATTTTTTTTTAATCGCACAAACACACATCTAAATTTTTTCTTTATCTTTGCCGTCGATTTGAAAATAAAAAGAAAATACTATGGGCAAGATAAAACCACGTGAAAGTCAGAATGTTGAATACAAGAGCAGCTGGCACGACAAGTATTTGGAATGGATTTGCGGGTTCGCAAACGCGCAAGGAGCCGTAATGTACTTCGGTGTGAACAATAACCACGAAGTGGTTGGTCTTAAGAATGTTGAACGGTTGATGGAAGACATTCCCAACAAGATTGTCACTACTATGGGTATTGTGGCTGATGTTAACCTCCTCGAGATGGACGGGCTGGAGTATATCGAAGTGGTGATAGAGACCAGCAATATTCCTATCAACTACAAAGGCAAATACTACTACCGATCCGGCAGCACCATGCAGGAACTACGAGGTCCGGCACTCCAGCAGTTTGTGCTGAAGAAAATGGGGCGTTCATGGGACGACATCGTTAACGAACACGCCACGATTGATGATTTGGACAGATCTGCAATAGACTACTTTTTGAGGAAAGGTTATGAAAACGGACGAATAACCAACGAAGAGCGAAACTTGCCCACTGAGATACTCCTTCATAATTTGGATCTGATTAATGAAGAAGGAAAACTCAAGAATGCGGCTCTTTTGCTCTTTGCCAAGAGACCTCAAAGGTATTTCACCTGTGTTCGTTTCCATATTGGTCGTTTTGGCGTTAACGAGGCAGATTTGATGTTTCAGGATGTGATTGAGGGTAACATCATCCAGATGGCGGACAGGGTCATTGATATGTTAAAGGCAAAATACCTGATTATGCCTATCACCTTCAAGGGGATGAACCGTATCGAGAAGCTTGAAGTGCCTGAAGATGCCTTGCGCGAGATACTCTATAACGCCATCATTCATAAGGATTATACCGGTGTTCATATTCAGATGCACGTTTGGAATGATCGTATTGAAGTATGGAACAGTGGCGAGTTGCCTATCGGCTACACATCTGAGACTTTGTACGGTAACCATTCATCGCTACCACGTAATAAGAATATAGCCAACGCATTCTTCAAAGCCGGTTTCATAGATGCTTGGGGGCGTGGCTACAAGAAGATTCGCGAGGGCTTTGAAGGCGCAGGTTTGCCCATGCCTATGGTTGAGAATTTCTGCGGAGGAGTCAGGGTGACACTCCAAAGGAAAAACGTCGTAGAAAGTGCATTGAAAAGTGTGGAGAAAAATGTGGAGAAAAGTGTGGAGAAAAGTGTGGAGAAAGTGTGGAGATTAATGAAGGAGAATCCATATATAACAACAAAACAAATCGCAGAAAATATTGGTTTAACCATTCGTGGTGTTGAGGAAAATATCAAAAAACTCAAAAAAAGTAATCGTCTTCGCCGCGTTGGCGGCGATAAAGGCGGCCATTGGGAAGTAATATCCTCACAATAAAAACAAACAAATGAACCCCACCGCAAAACTTTTCGCCCTGTTCTGTACACTGGCGCTCCTGCTCCCCGCGTGCGTCACCGTGCGCGACTGCGACGGGAACCGCTACCGCACACTGAAAATCAACGGGATGCGGTGGATGGCGGAGAACCTGCGGACGACCCATTACGCTGACGGGAGCCCGATTGTACGGGGCGAGGTGGCGGACAAGGACACGACCGTTGCCTGCTATTTCGACTACGGCAACAATCAAGATTCCGTGCGGAAGTACGGGCTACTCTACACCTGGACGGCAGCGGTGCGCGATACGGGAACGACCTCCGCGAGTGTGCAAGGGGTCTGTCCCGACGGTTGGCACCTGCCGGACGACGCGGAATGGACGGCGATGACACGGGGCTGTGTCGCGGAGGGCTACCAATATCGTATTCCCTTCTCAACCCAGAATATGCGTGTTATCAAACGGTTTGTGCATCCTCCCCGCAGTGGCTATCGCTATCCCGGCAACTACTCGAAAGTGGGCGAAGAGTCCTTCTGGTGGAGCTCCACTCCCTCAAGCGACGGCACCGCTACGGGCCGATATTTGGAGAACTTCAACTATCCCTGCCCGTACGTATGTTTCGGGAAGGTGTATAACGGTTACAGCGTGCGCTGTGTGCAAGACGGGGCGAAAGTCACCGCCCCGAAGCTAAAAGTCAAAAATCGGAAAAAGGGGAGTGTGCAGGGTATGTCGCAGTTGGACACGTTCACCATCCCACACAAAACGGTTATGCCCCGTTCTTTCTTAGCAGACAAACGGCTGTCCGACGATGAAAAAACCTGTTTTGTGATATTGAGATGCAATGAAAAAGATCTGTATAATACTGATATTGCTGCTGTTCGCCGGAACGCTCGCGGCGCAAGACATCCGAAAATATGACCCCTTTAGCGGATTCCATTTCGGCTATACAGCATCCGTCGGGGTGACCCCCCCTTGTGACGTATTCCCAAACATAGGCGACTACCCCTCCCCGGAAGGGCTGCCTGGCTGCAGCTATTTGGCCGGAATCGAAGCATCCTATCACTTCAATGACTTTTTCGGAGTATCGGTCGGATTGGAATACGGTGACACATGGAGACAAAAAGTACGCATCCAATACCCATTAAGAGGGGAAAAGTACGTGTTCTCCAATCACTACTCCAGCTTGTACTTTCCTGTCAAGTTCGAAATGCACCTGCCCGTCGGTGACCGGTTCCACCTCTTCTCCGACCTCGGTGTGCGGTTAGGAACCGTGGGATTTTTTGTCGAAATGGGAAACCTTTACGGACAGCACTTCGACAACGCGGAACAAGGGTTAGTTGGAACGGATAATGCAGGAAATGAGGGGGATATGGTGTTTTGCATGGCATACGACCTGTTGCCCAACACCGTGACTGCGGACCTGCTCTTTGATCTCGGATTCTACTACCGCCTGCCTTACGACGACCAGCTGCGGTTCGCTGTCGGAGCCAATGTCGGGCTAGTCCGTTTCGCGCAAGGATGGTACTACTTCCCCAACGAGAACGCCGCCGGAACCGTCTCCTCCACCAACACCCACTTCGACATCCAAGTCGCATACATACACACTTTCAAGAAATCCAAGGAGAAACTTTACCAAAAACCCAGATGGGACACGGATTTACCACGTCACGAACTGATGCTTTCTATTTCCGATCCGTTTCCCCTTTATATGCTACTGGGCGGATTAACGACAAGTGCACTCCCCACCCTATCCCTCAACTACCATTACAGGGTGGCCAAATGGTGCTGGATTGGAGGCTCTTTCGGGCATACCCATCTCTGGAGCAATACGATGTCGGGAATTAACGACGAACATTTCAACCTGCTGGCCGATCTACGGTTCTCCTATCTGAACAGGAAACATGTGACACTCTATTCAGGCTTGGGTTTAGGCATCGGTTTCATGGTCGGCCATCCGTACAAACAGTTTGATCTCGTCACTTACGAGGAACATGTTCCCCACTATCACTACAGCTCTTTCCAACTGACCGCCATCGGGGTAAGAGCTGGAGGAACACACTGGTTCGGCACGGCCGAATTAGGCTTCGGAGCACGCGGATTCGCAACCCTCGGTGCCGGATACGCCTTCTAACGTGAGTTATAGTTAGAAATTAAGGGTGCTCAAAATCGGGTACTTTTTTTGTGGAGCCAACTGCGTCTCGCAGTTGCTGGGAGTGTATCATATATAAACAATGGTTGAAGGCATCGTAATATTAAAACAATTTGTATCTTTGCCGATTGAATTCAAAATGTTTGTTCGACATGATTATACCACAAGGAAACAGCAAAGAGGCTCTCAAACAACGTGAGGAAATCATTTCTCAAGTCTATCGCACTTGGACGGAGAACAATCCGACTAAACGGGTTTACAACCGTTCTTTGAAAAATAACATAAACATCCGCTTCCTCTCTATTACAGAGACCATACGTCATGCTGCCAAAACGTATGAGTCAACTCTTGCGATGTTGCAACTTGACACCATACTGCGAAATGCTGTCAAATACGGAAAGCCGAAACCACCCAAGAAAGGCGTAAAGAATCAGGCGGCATTTTCTCAAATGCGGGAAATGCGTTATGACTTGGCAGGAGTTGGCACTGTAAAAATGATGGTGGGCATTAAACGAACAGGAGAGATAATCCAATACTGCATCACTGCAATACAGAAATAAAAAAAAGAAATCGACAGGTTGGCTCTCCGAAGGGTCATCGCCAAATTGTGGACGTCTGAAACGGACTGTTCCCCTATTGATTTCCGGCGGCAAAGATACATTTTTTTGTTATACAAACATTGCTCGAGGATTCTTTTTTGCATTTTTCGTGACATCAAGCCACTGAAAGAATAAAAAGAGTAGCGCCTTTTTCCCTCCCATGTCACATTTTTGGTATTTTTGCGACTAATATGGCAAAAGAATCTTGACATGAGCAAAAAACGAGAAGAAGAATTTATGGCGATGCTGGCGCGGTGCGAACGGACGGTGTTCAAGGTGTGCCTCTTCTATACCGACCGGCAACCTGACAATGTGCGGGATATGTACCAGGATATCGTATGCAACCTCTGGCAGGCGTGGCCAAGCTTCCGGGGCGAGAGCAAAGAGAACACCTGGGTCTATCGCGTCGCATTGAACACTGCGGTGGCACAGCTGCGCAAGCGGAGCCGCACCCCATCCTTCGTACTGCTTACCGACGAGATGGTCACCACCCTCGTGGACCCTCAGCAGGAGGAACTGCAAAAACAGCTGTACAGCCTTATCGACCAGCTCAACAAAGCGGACAAATCCCTCATATTGCTCTATTTGGACAAGATTCCATACGATCAGATCGCTGAGATTGTAGGTGTCAGCGAAGCCGCTGCCCGGAAACGGGTGGAGCGGATCAAACAGAAGTTAATCATCTTAAACACAGAAGACAATGGAAAAAACATTTGAGCAGTTAGAAGCCCTTTGGCAGCAGCAGGACGAGCGGCTGCAACATATCGAACACGTGCAGCAGGAATCAGTGCGCCGACTTTTGAACCGAAGCATCACCTCCACTCACCGGCGCTTCCTGATCGAAAACATCTGCGCCGTGGTTTTTGGCCTCATCGTGGAAATCTTCATCCTCTCGAAGGCGGAAATGTGCTTCGCCAGCTGGAGTTTAGCCATACCCTTCCTGATTTTCAACGTTCTGTATTTTGCCTGTATCATCTGGTATGCGGTTTGGGTGGTCCGCTTCTGGAAACACGACCCGCTGAACAGCCCCACTGTTGAGGCTATGCGGTTCGCCGACCACTGGCAGTTGGCTTTCAAACGTTCGGTAATATGGGGCTTCGGCGTTCTCTTGCCTCTGTGCCTCGCCGCCGGTTTCCCAGTTTTCACCTACATCTTTACCCGAAGACCTTTCCACTACGCCGACTTGCAATATATGACCCCGTTGCAGATCCTTTTTGCTGCACTGATTTATGCCGCCTGCATTGCCTACGCCATTTACGAAATAAGGCTGACCCGCGAACTGAAGGAAAATCTGAAAACCTATGACGAACTTCTGGAAAACTAACCACTACTACCTAACTTTGAACTTTGAACTAAAAAAGTACAAACACCAATATCAAACCATTATGAAAAAAGTTATCGTTTTCGCCATCATCGGAGTCATACTCCTTACGGGCTGCCATCAAACCAAGGCCGTCCAATACAATGTTGATCCCGACCAAGTTTTCGGTCAACATTACACCGCGAAAGATTTCGGGATCTGGTATCTGCTGGACTATGATAACCTATTCCTTTCGTTAGTCAATGCGGTCATGGAACGCTTACCCGAGGAAAAACAAGTTGCTTGGGATACCCAAAATGGACTCCAATTCCCTGCTTCTGATACCGCTGCTTTTATGAACGCCTTGCGGGAATGCAAGTTGCCGCTACTTTCTCCAAATGGCAGCAAACTCATCCCCTGTTGGCTTCCGGTGTCGGCATCACAAGAGGGACTATACCAGTTCAACGTGTGTTACGGCGATGCCTCGGGCAACCCGATCTTTGACGGAACGCAAGTCAAAAAATGCACCGTCGAGAAAAGCGATTATACGGGTGGTTACGAGGTGCTGATGCAATTCGACATGAAAACGGCGGACCAGTGGCAGAAGTTCACAGCGGCGAATGTCCACAAGCGGGTCGGAATGATGCTCGGTACCGACCGGCTGCTGAGTGCACCGCAAATCATGTGCGAAATTGCCGGCGGCGCCTGCTGTATCTCTGGAACGACAGAGGAAGAGTGCTACGCCCTCGCCAACATACTGAACAAGAAATAGTCAGTCTGCCAACAACCATAAACTATAAACCACAAACGGTAAACAATAAACCAGCTTCAATAACCAATAACCCATAGATAATATTGGCAATCGAAAATCTTCCAAAATGAACCCCACCGCAAAACTTTTCGCCCTATTCTGCGCACTGGCGCTCCTGTTCCCCGCATGCGTCACCGTACGTGACTACGACGGAAACCGATACCGCACGCTGAAAATCAACGGGATGCGGTGGATGGCGGAGAACCTGCGGACGACCCATTACGCTGACGGGAGTCCGATTGTGATTGGCGAGGTGGCCGACAAGGAAGCAACGGGAGCATGCTATTTCGACGACTGGAACAGCCAGGATTCCGTGCGGAAGTACGGACTGCTCTACACCTGGGCGGCAGCGGTGCGCGATACGGGGATGACCACAGCAAGTGTGCAGGGGGTCTGTCCCGACGGGTGGCACCTGCCGGACGATGCGGAGTGGACCGCGATGACACAAGGCTGCGTCGCTGAAGGCTACCAGTACCGTATTCCCTTCTCAGCCAAAAACATGCGGATTATCAAACGGTTTGTGCGTCCGCCCCGAAGCGGCTACCGCTACCCCGGCAACTATACGAAAGTGGGCGAAGAGTCCTTCTGGTGGAGCTCCACGCCCTCAAGCGACGGCACCGCCACAGGCCGCTATTTGGAAAACTTCAACTACCCCTGCCCGTACGTCTGCTTCGGGAAGGTGTACAACGGCTACAGCGTGCGCTGCGTGCAAGACGGGGCAAAAGTCACCACCCCGAAGCTCAAGGTCAAGAAACGGAAAAAGGGGAACGTGCGGGGTGTGTCGCAGTTGGACACGTTCACCATCCCGCACAAAACGGTCATGCATCGTTCTTTCTACTCCTTTGCTGAAAAAACGCAGGTGAACACCTGGTTCCATACGGAAGATAAACAGTTTGTCCTGAACTACTGCATAAACGGGCTGAAACCGATCTCCACATTCCAGAACCCCGGCTACCTCACCTACTATTTTTCACTCGACCGGAACAATCTGATTTACAACTGTGTCTTCGATTCTCTCACGTATCTTGTTGACAATCATTCTGATGTGAAAGGAACCGTCAAAATGAATCTGTGGACAGAGGACGGGGACAGTGTTGTCTTCACAAATTTCAGCTGTCACTACTACGTGCCGATCACTCCGGATTCGGGCTTACTATATTGCAGTACATTTCTGAAAAACGTCTTCGACTATCGGCTTGACACGCGAATCAGGATGTTTTCACGTCCGATGTTCCACGTTTTTTCGTATAAAGATGGCCAGCTCAATCCGATTCGGGGCTTTGGCACTTATCCGGCCATCCACCGCAGCAAGGCCAACACACGCTACTACTACCACTTCACCTCCACCATGAACAAAGACACGGATTTGGTAGCGATATACACCTTCCTCGATTCGCTGTATGTTATCCACCGCGACGGCACTCAAGAGCAGCACTATATCCACAGTAAACACCAACGGCATGTCCAGGAAGAATTTGACACGGCCAACACGTACAACTACACGGAATTAGCCCGCACGGAGAGTGCCAAAACCTCGTACCTTGACGTGGTCTATGATTCTTACCGGAACCTGTACTACATTACCGTCTCCAGACCGATGCCTTACGAGAACAAAGACGGCACCCGCAACAACGTCTCCGACAAACCTTGGTCGCTTATCGTGTTGGACTCCGCTTTCCGGCAGATTGCGGAGATGGACATACCCGACTGTTTGAGCAAGCATGAGCTCATGGTAGTGCCGAAGGGCATTGCCTTAGCCAACAAACGGCTATCCGACGATGAGAAAACCTGTTTTGTGATATTGAGATACAATGAAAAAGACCTGTATAATACTGACATTGCTGCTGTTCGCCGGAACACTCGCGGCGCAAACAAACGGAAATGAGCTGAAACGGCACACCCGTTTCTTCAAGTCCTACATGCACGAGACGTTCCCGGATTTCAAGATCCGCGATGGGGAGTACCTGTTCATCCTGCCGACAGGCTGCCGAAACTGTGTCGAGCAGGCAACTGACTATCTGAGTGCGCATTTGGACCTGATAGAGGGAAAGTACCAAGCGATGCTCGTTTCAGCCGCAACCTTGAAAAAGCTGCCCTCCAACATCCGCGAGAAGGTGCCGAACCTGCTGTGCGACCCCACCAACAAGCTCGACCGCATGTCGTTCGGCATTGACGGGGTTTCAGTGCTGAAAATCAAGAACGGGAAGATTGTAGCCTGCAAGAGTATGACTCCGGAAGACCTGAAAAAGGATCCGGCAGCGTTCTTTGTACCGATAGGAAAGTGACAACCTAAATTAGCGAATCAAACTTTTGACTCACAGCAAATTCCTGCGAAAATAAAAAAAATCTCACTTCCCCTGTAACGAAATCCCCACTTCGTGCGACAAACTCAATGTGAAGGAAATATATCCAGATACAATGTACCGAACTCTTGCCCCTGCCGGCCAACTACTAATGTCAATGCCTACTCCCTATTCCCTACTCCCTATTCCCTACTCCCTTAAAACTTAAACCCTAAACCTTAAACCCTATGAAAAACCAACTATCCCTTTTCGTGGCCACCCTCGCCACCCTTTTCATCACCCTCACCGCCTCCGCCCAGGGCGAGTGGAAATGGGCGAACTACTGGACGGGAAACGAGGAACTTGGCAGCCACGAAACGAATCGTGTTGTGCGGACTGCATTTGATGATGATGGGAACATATACGTTTTCGGTAGTTTCGGCGGAAGTGCGACTCTTTATGCCCAAAATGGCACCTCATATTTTTCAGATAATGCGATGATTGTGGCAAACAATAGTTCGGGAAATGTTTTGGCGAAGTTTGACTCCCTCGGGAATCTGCTTTGGCACAGAAGCATCAAAAGTTTGTCTGATGACGGGTTCCCTTACGACATGTTTTTGCGAGATAACAAAATCACGATAGCAGGAGAATACAGTCTTCATCTAAGCAACATGACCTATTTGTGGTTTGTTGACACCTTGATAGACCAACAGTGCATACTCTCCTATCCCTCTGGAACTGATCATCCACCTTATACATCTGGCAACTACAGCTATTTTGTCACCTTTGACTTGGATGGGAACAAACTGGAAAATCATTTTGTACATACCATTGCTCGTGAACGTTTAGGCGGCTTTTTGCTTAATTTGCCACTTAGCAGACGAATAACTGGAGCAAATCCTGTATGTGTTGACAGTCACGGCAATACCTTTATTGCAATGAGCACCTTTTATGGTGGTTCTGACACCCTGCCCTTTACCATTATCGTTGACGGTGATCCTGCAAAGACTTATCAAATCTATTTACCGGGGAGCTACCCCGATGACAAGATGATTAACAATATGATGATTTGTAAGTTCACACCTAACTGGGAACTGGCTTGGATGAAGTTGATGATCGATCATACAGAAGGTCTTGCACCTTTTATGCTATATGATTCATTGATTCCATATTATCGACCTTTTTTGTGTGGTATGAGCATAGACGAACAGGACAACTTATATGTTTCTGGGGTTATCATGGACATGCACTTAGCGGATGAAAACAATCAGTATCCGATGCGGGTTTTTTGGGACAATACACATTTTGCAGAAATAGCAGATCAAAGTTTGGCAAGAAAACTGCCGTTTATTCTAAAGTATTCTTCAGATGGAAACATTATTTGGGCAAACCAGGCATACGTAAAGAATGACCCCAACATAAATTTTTATCACACACCAGAATGGTCTGATAATTTTGTTGACAACGTAGGTGTTTATATGTTGGGACGTGCTGATGACGCTGGAGGAGACCACCCTTTATTCTATTTCGATAACGAAAATAATTCTCTTCAGATACCCACTAATGCCCATACTGGTTTTTATGTTAAGTTTGACAAAGAGAATGGTTCATTCATGAAGCTTGGACAACCGACAGGTTTACACACGTCGGCTTTCCCCCAGGCGAAGCCTGCTGTCATCAACAACCATTTAATTGGTCAGTTTACGTATGATTTTAGCCAAGGTTGTATGCTTGCTTATTTCAACACCGACGGACAGTTTATCTCTGCGGATACAATATATCATGCGGCCGATCCGAGTGTAAGACCATTAAAAACTATTGTGAATAACAATGGTGGTATTTTATGTGATAGAATTGCCACCCAAGATTTGTCTTTCGGGCATGACCTCACCCTTAATTTCACTGAACATGGTAACAGCCATGCTGTGTTCGCGTACAAGTACGACCCGTCCATCTTGGAGCCGTATCCGGTGGATTCCACGGCGGTTCCGCAGTATGACGAGCGGCTTTCGGAAATCCGGCTCTACCCCAACCCCGCCACCGACCGCGTGGTCATCGAGAGTCCCGAGGGGCTGCCCGTCGGCATGGTGGCCGTCACCAACGAGTCCGGCCAGCTGCTCTTCCTGCAGCCCGCCGCCTCCTGCCGCACCGAGCTCTCCGTCCGCAACCTCCCCGCAGGGCTGTACGTCGCACACGTAAGTACGTCTGTTGGGAGTACGGCGATAAAGTTTGTGGTGAAACGTTGACGGGACGCTGTAGATTCGCCCCACGGCACGTCCCTGCCCGTAATCGACCTCTCGCCCTATCCCTCCGGCACGTACCTCGTAATAATCAACTTCGAGCGAGGGGTGAGCGTGGTGAGGAAGGCGGTGAGACGATGAAGAACGATGAATGGCGATGAAAATACGTGAAGATACGAGCGATACGCGGAGATAAACTTCTCGGAGATCATCAGAACTCGTACCCCACACCCAAATTGACGAACCCTTTGATTCCGACACCCAACTCGAAACTGCCGAACCAGTGTTTCGCGCCGGCCTTCACCCCGAAGGCGGTCAGCTGGAATGCGGAGAATACGTCTGTGCGATTGTGCAGCAAACATGTCGGATCAAGCAAAACACCAATGTCAGAATTCATGATGCGCTCTGGAGTACGCCTGACTATCAATAATCCAATATCCAGGCCGGAATAAAGGGTAATATGCGGACGGTTCAGGTAAGAGAATCGCAGAGAGGGCATTATCAGGATATTGTGTTGCTTACACAACCAATATGGAAGATCTTGAGAAACGATGCCGTAGGGATAGTGACTCTCTTTATAAAAGCCATATCCTGTAGAGAGACCCAACCAGAACCATTTGGCCGCACGATAATGATAGTCAAAAGAGAATACGGGTGTGTATAATAAATCCGTGCATACCGTATTGGGTAGATTTTCTCCAACTGCGTTTCCTCCTAATTCTCTATGAAACACAAAGCCGAAATGGTCACTCACACCCAACCGGAACTCGTGGCGGAACAATGATTTGTCATCGTTCCAGTGCGGCTGCGCTTGCTTGATGGCCCGCATCTTGCTGAAACTATGCAGGTAGGCGATTTGGAAGTAAAGATAGTGGTTGCGCTGAAACAGATACTGTTCGCCGTTCAGTTGGGGAGACTCAACAAATCCTCTCGCAAAATCGGTTGTGGCAATGTCCAACCCGACCAAAAAACGCAGATAATCCTGATTGGGCAATTGGTAATACACGCCGACATCTGCCATTATATCCGCATAGAAAACACGTCTGTTGTACGCATACTGTTTATAATGTACATTCATGAAATCATCAAGATACAGATTGAAAAGGTTCCTTCCCTTTGTTCCGTCATAACCGTGTGTGAAAGTTGCCAAAGGCATTCGCAATTGGGCACCAAGATTGCTAGTGATCCACAATTTGTCCGTAACCGGATAGTGGAATTCAAATTTAACAGGCATTGACAACCCATAATAAATAGTAGTTCCTAAATTTGCAAAAGGGGGGATATATCCCAAGTCCAAGGCGGCTGACACGCCGAGATAATCGGCAAAATGATAGGAGAATTCAAATCCCAAACGTCCGCCAAAGCGAACAGAAGAGAAAGATTTCTTCGCGGTGGCGCATGAAATCATCTCCACTGGATGCACGATGTCCGCTTCCAACGTATAGCCGAAGTGGAACCCGTTGAAAGGGCTATCGTGAAGAACCGATTTGGTCTCAATACGATGAGGTTCGCCCACGGGCTTCGTTGTCTCCGTCTGTGCGGGTGCGAGGGAGTTCAAGCCCAAAAGCATGAGCCCCGCCAATCCGTATTTTTTGATGCTGTCCATTGTTGAAACGTTTTGCTGTTCATGATGTACGACGCGGTTTTCCAAAAAGGTAACAGTCTGGGCCCACAATTTTTCCAACGAATCGGGCGACGTCTGTGCATCAGCACCGTTCAGCTCGTAAAACAGCTGCTTGAATTCTTCGCTGTGGATGTAGTCGGCGACGATTATAGTGTCCTGCACGCGCAACGTGTCGCGCACATAGACGGTGTCGCGCACCACGTGCCGCTTCACCACGTACATGGTATCTGTGCTCTGTGCGAGAAGGCCTCCTATCGTACTGAATGCCAGCACTAAAAATACGATGATGCGCATCAGCCAAGCCAGGAAGTTGCCGGTGGCGCGGCAGGTGTCGGCACGCTCCATCGCCTTGAGGAACGGCCTGACTGCCTTAGTATGGGGTTATTGAGGTTTCGTGCCTTTGGCACGGCGTGCAGGCGGATGCCGTCGTGAGCGTAAGTTGCTGAAAGAATAAAAACAGCGGCACCCATAATTATTTTTTGTACTTTTGCGGCCTTAAAATTATACCCATTATGAAGAAAGTATTTTTAATGCTGGCCGTTGCGGCCACCGTCCTCTGCGGATGCGACAAGGACAAAGACAAACTGTCTGACAAACTGATTGGCAAGTGGATGCAAGCTGAAATAGACGGCTGGCCCGCGCTGACCAACGAAAAAACGGTTATCACCTTCGTCTCCGACACAAAAGCAATCCTTAGCGCGTCAAGAGCTGATTTCACACAGACGGATTCCAAGTGGAACGCTTATTTGGCGTGCGACGTCCAGATTGAAGACAAGACTGTGACCGTCACTGGAGAAATCGGCGAAGGCAGAAGCATTGTTTTTAAATACATTGTCAATTCCATTACAAAGAACGAGATGTCGTGCCACTTCAAGGCAACATTACACACGAATGGGAACGCCTTCAACTATCCCGAGGAAGACGTTATCCTGAAGCGCGTCACTGTTGATTACCGAGACGATGTTGTCGGCACTTGGGAAGGCCGCATCACCAGCCAGGAAGGCTCCGAATTTGACGACGGTGAGCTCCACCGCTGGGAGTACAAGGCCAACGGCACCTACATCTATTATCGCCAGACAGAAGAGGGCCAATGGGTGGACGACGTGAATGCCTTCAGCGATTATTTCGTGGACGGCAACCTGCTTTGCACACGTTGGATGAACAACGGTGAGGGTCAGTTGGAGAACCGCGAATGGTGGGAGATTGCCTCTATCCAGAACGGCGTGATGAGTTGGACGGCGCTGCGCGAACGCGAAGACGGCTCGACTTACACCGCCACCTTCAGCATGACAAAAGTGAACTAACCTACAAAAAAAAACGAGACACCCCTGTCCGTTGTTATCGAAAAAATTGTATTTTTGCGCACTCGTTTCGAGGAAGGAAAGTTGGCCGAGCGGTTGAAGGCAGCGGTTTCGAAAACCGCCAGGGTGTAACAGCTCTCACAGGTTCGAATCCTGTACTTTCCGCAAAAATAAGCGCCCGGATGTTTTACATTCGGGTGCTCTCATTATCAGCCTTTTACCTGTTCCAGATTAGCTGTTCTTCGGCGACAAAATCACGAAAGGAATCATCATCTCCTCCATCGAAATACCGCCGTGCTGGAACGTGTTCTTGTACAAATTCACGTACTGGTTGAAGTTGTTCTGGTAGGCGAAAAAGTCGGTCTTTGTGGCGAAAATGAACCGCTGCGTCATCGTTTCCTTCGGCAGGAAGGCATCGTCGGGGTTCTTGATTTCGAAAACCTCCTTGGCTGGATAGTCCATGCTGCTGCGACCCACCTTGTAGCGAAGGTTCGTGTTAAGGTCGCGCTCGCCAACCATCTTCAACGCCCGATCCACCTTGATGGTGCCGTGGTCGGTGGTAATCATCACCGGTATCTTGCGCTCCGACAGCCACTTGAGCATCTCAAAAAGCACCGAATTGGCGAACCAGGAGGCCGTGACGCTGCGGTAGGATTTCTCGTCATCAGCCAGCTCGCGCACCACATTCACGTCCGTACCCGCATGTGACAACATATCCACGAAATTGAAGACGATGACATTCAACGGGTTGCTGAGCATCTGGTGGAAACCGTCGAACACCTTCTTGCCGTAGTCGGCATTGAGAATCTTATGGTAACTGTATTTGATATTCTTGCCGTAGCGCTTGAGGTATTCGCCCAACAGCTGCTCCTCGAACTGGTTTTTGCTGCCGGCATCGTTCTCGTTGAGCCAGTAAGCGGGGTACTTTTTGGCAATCACCGACGGCATCAGCCCGGAGAAGAGGGCGTTGCGGGCGTAATGCGTGGCCGTGGGCAGGATACTGTAGCAAATGCTCTCGTCCTGGATATAATAATAGTCATGAATCAGCGGGTAGATGCTGCGCCACTGGTCGTAACGCAGGTTGTCGATGACGAACAGGAAGGTGCTTTTCTGGTCGCTGAGTTTCGGGAAAAGCTTCTCTTTCAGCACCGTATGCGACTGCAGCGGTTTGTCTTCCGACCGGCCGTTCACCCAGTCGATATAGTTGCGCTGCACGAACTTGGCAAACTGCACGTTGGCCTCTTCCTTCTGCGCCGCTAACATCTCCGTGACACTCTCATCCTCGACCTTCTCGATTTGCAACTCCCAATCAACCAAGTCCTTGTAGAGTGTCGCCCACTCGTTCACGTCCATACGGTCGGAGATGCGCATGGAGAGTTCGCGGAACGACTGCTGGTAGTTGCTCGTCACCTTCTCGCTCACGAGTTTCTTGTTGTCGATATTCTTTTTCAGGCAAAGCAGTATCTGGTTGGGATTCACCGGCTTGATAAGGTAGTCGGCGATGTTGGAGCCGATGGCGTCCTCCATGATATGCTCCTCCTCGCTCTTGGTAATCATCACGATGGGGATGTGCGGATAATCCTTCTTGAGCCGCTGGAGGGTTTCCAGACCGCTGAGTCCGGGCATGTTCTCATCAAGGAAGATGATGTTCACGAACTCGTTTTTCAGGATTTCGAGGGCCTCCATGCCGCTCATAGCGGGAATCACGTCGTAGCCCTTCGTCTTCAGGAACAGTATATGCGGTTTCAACAGGTCAATTTCGTCGTCCGCCCATAAAATTTTCGTATTCATCTGCTTCAAATTTTAATTAAACCGTGCAATTAACGACAAGAAAGGCATTTTATTATATATCCGCAAAAAAACATGCGGAACTGGCACAAAAATCTTCACCAATTAAACTTTCACATAATTTTTGTATCTTTGCCGTTTGAATTTAATTCGCATTCGTATTAACAAAAATAAGTAGAAAAATGAAAAAGCAAACCCGCATCCTGATGGTCATCGCCCTGATGATCTGCACCCTCGGCGCTTTCGCGCAGAAACCTTTCGCCGGCAAAATCACCTTTGAAATGTCCGCGGAAGGCACCACAGACCCCAACATCGCCGCCCAATTGTCCGAACAGACTGTGGAATACACCGTCATGGGCAACTGCAGCCGCATGGAAGCCAGCCAAGGCATTGACGTCATCACCATTGCCAACGGCAACAACAAAACCTACACGATTGTCCTGGGCATCCCCGGTTACGGCAAATATTACATCCAACAGACCGAAGAGGACATTCAGAAGAAACTGGCCACCAAAAAATTCGACTACAACTACACCGAAGAGACCAAGACCATCTCAGGATACAACTGCAAGAAGGTTGTCGTGACCGTCACTGACCTCGAGACCGACGAAGAGGCTAGTGAAACGCTCTGGGTGACCACTGAACTGGGTCTCGGCGACGACATCAACTTCTTCGAATATCCCGGGCTGAAAGGCTATTCACTCCGCTCGGAAGCCACGCAAGAGATTAACGGAGAGAACGTCACGATCGTCCAAACGGCCACCAAGATCGTCCCCGACAAAAAAGTGAAAGCCACGCAGTTCCTCCTGCCCTCTGATGCAAAATCCTTTGACGAGGCTCCTGATGATTTGAAGCAAATGCTCGGTGGTGCTGGTTCTGATGAAGAATAACTATATGGCAGACAATTATTTAGAAAATAAATTTGACGAATTTCGTCAACGCAAGAGTGCCCCGACAACCAAGTCCGGGCACTCTTTGGATTCATTACTGAAGAAAAACCGCAGCTACCGAGGCTACGACAGTTCTTGGAAAGTGCCTGTGAGCGTGCTGGAAAAAATGGTCGAGGTGACACAATGGGTTCCGACCGGGAAAAACCAGCAGGCCTTCCGTTTCAAGTTAGTGACGGAGGAGAGCGAGGTCCGCACCGTGACCGAGAACGTGAAGATGGGCGCGCTGCTGCCGGAACTACACCTGCCGACGCCCGGCACCGAACCGCCCGCCTACATCATCGTCTGCACCACCGTTCCCGAATGCAAACGGGTGCAAGTGGATGCAGGCATCGCCGTTCAAAGCATGTTGCTGAAAGCGGTTGAAATGGGCTACAACGGGCTGATTATCGCGGCGTTCAACGCCACAAAGCTCACGGAGGCGTTTGCACTCCCCTACCCGCCCGTGCTCGTACTTGCCGTCGGCAAAGGCGCGGAAAAAATCGAGATGACGGAGATTTCCGCCGAAGAAAGCCACAACTACTGGCGCGAAAACGGCGTACATTATGTGCCGAAGGTGCGCTGGCAGGAACTGATCATCTGATATGTAGAGACGCACGGCCGTACGTCTCTACATGCCCCCTAATCCAGATTCCCAAGGACAATGTCGATACGGATATCGAACGCCTCGCGGGTGGCGTAGCCCACATGAGGCACGAGCACGCAGTTTGGCGCAGACAATAACGGATGAGTCTCCGGCAACGGAGGCTCTTTTTCGTATACGTCGATGCCCGCGCCGGCGAGACAGCCTTCGCGCAAACTTGCAGCCAGTGCGTCCATATCGACCACATTGCCCCGCGCCGTGTTAATGAGAACGGCCGTGGGCTTGCACAATGCCAACATCTCCTTGCTGATCAAATGCTTGGTTTCCGCTGTCAGGGGCACATGGAGGGAAATGATGTCGCTGGTGCGCATCAACTCGTCCAATGGCACATAGGTGACACCCATCGCCGTCACGTCCGGCTTTTGCGTGCGGCTCCAGGCAATGACTTTGCAACCGAATGCCTGAAACAGCTGCGCCGTGCGGATGCCGATGGCGCCGGTGCCCACAATACCTACGGTCTTGCCGTGCAACTCCCGACCGAGGAATGCGCCGCGCACCCCGCCCTGACGGATACTCCCGTCGAGGAAGGTAATCTTCCGGAAAACGTCAATAGCCAATCCGACAGCGAGTTCCGCGACCGCTTGCGTGGCATAGCCGGAAGCATTCTTCACCTTGATGCCGTGTTCTTGACAATAGGCCATGTCAATGTGGTCGAGGCCGGTGAACGCCACGTCCAGGAAACGGAGTTTCGGGCACTGCGACAACACCTCCGCCGACAGCGGGATATTGGAGATGATGACCGCCTCGGCCTCCTTCATGCGCTCCTCCAACGTGGCAGGATCCTCTTTCCTATCCGGATACCAGACAAACTCGTGACCTTTTGCGGCCAATTCTTTTTTGATGACCTCCGCACGCTCGGCGGAGATGCCTATGGGTTCTACTGCGATGATTTTCATAATGTTCAATCTATTAATCACCAACTACCGTTGCCGTCTCGACCTGGAGCACGTCATTGTTGATGGGATCGAACAAGAACGCCACCACGGAACAATTTTCGGGGTTCCAGTCGTAGTTGGCCATTTCAATGGACGCAGCGTAGGTTTCCGTGTCGCCGGAAGACCAATCCAACTTGCCATTAGCGAGGGTGAATCCGAACGGGTCGGTCAGGGCGGCACGAAGCACGTGGTTGTGGACGTATTCCTCGATGTCCTCACTGCCGTCTTTTTGCGGTTTCACGATACCGTCTTCCAAAACGAAAAGCACGACGCGCAGCTGATCCGCGTAATCCTGCAACAAGGTAACCTTCACATTGGCCTTGAGGGTCATTTTGTCGGGGTTGTACTCGTTGATGAGCTGTACGGCGGCGGGCACCTGCGAACGGTCGATGTCGCGGATCACGTTGGCCCACTGGTCACGCATCCAACCGCCGGCCTTGTAGTTGCGGTTCATAATGGCCGCCGGGATGGCATCGATGACGTAAGCGTCGCCAATCTCGGTGCCAGCCTCGGTGCGGAAGTCGTAGCTGAACTTGCTGCCCGACGGCTTGGCCAACGACCCGTAGTGGATACCGACGGTCACGAGCGTGTCGCCGTACTGCTGGTGGAGGTTCTCCAATATCTGGTGGCCCTGCGGACAATTTGTACAACGGTGTCCTGTGAACTCCTCCACGAGCACCTTGCGGTAAACCGTAGCGGGGTCGATATCCGGAAACGTGACCGAAACATCCTCTTGGTTCACGATTTCATAGTAATTGCCCTCAATCTTGTCGCAACCCGCAAACAAGAAGCAGACGGCGAGAAAGGCACAAACGACGGTTGTTATGTTCTTCATATTCATTATATGTTCTTGAAAAAAAGTTGGCAAAAATACATTTTTTTCTATAGCGTTGAGTCTTGACGTTGACCTTAAGATGCCATTATCATTTCCGACATCATCTTGTACAGATCGCGCAATCGTTCGTCCTCAAATCCCGCGATATGGGTCTCCATCACGTTGAAGTCGCGGCGGGCAGCCGGGCCAGTCTGCGCTTCGGCGGGGGTCATTTTGGACACTTTCTCCACCGTCTGGCGCAGTAACGGAAGCAGCATCTCAAACGGCAACCCCTTTTCTTCCAGCAGCTTGTAGGCTATATGATACATTGCGTTGCTAAAGTTACAGGCGAAGACCGCAGCTAAATGCATCCGAGCCCGCTGGGCTTCGGACACCTCGTAGCATAGCGGGGAGAGCTCACGGGCGAGGGCCCACATCTGTTCGCAGGAGCTTCCGCTTCCAAGCGGAAGCGTTGTTCCGACGCTCGGAGGCTTCGCCCCCTGGTACTCCAAGCACAACGGCACCTCCATCCCGCTCATATCCTGCGACTTCGTAAAGGTCTGCAACGGGTAAATCACCCCGTAGCTGTCGGCATAATCCTTCAGACACTGGCAGGAAACCGTGCCGGAAGTTAAAAACGCCGCCGGCAACCGGAACGGGAGCTGCGGCAGAATCGTCTCGTAGGCATTATCCACCAAGGCGAAGATAAAAATCTGATTGTCAGGATCCAACGCCTTAATATCGTCAATTGCTTCCGCACCGGACAAAGCCGCCAACCGACGGGCATTCTCCAACTTGCGGCTGTAGACCTGCGTGACGGGAAAGCGTGACGAACCTTGCAGCCGCTGCGCCATCCAGGTGGCCACATTTCCGGAACCGATCAAGGTAATCATCAGACGCCAAAGGTGCTTCCGCCCACGAACTCGCGCAGGATGGACGTTCCCGGCAGCGTATTGGCGTGGATGGTTTTGAAAAACGAGAGCAATTTGATCAGACGCTGCGCCTCCGCGTACTCAGGAACCGTCTCGGGCACACCGTACAGGATGGGCATGGCGTAGGGTTTGAGCACGGACAACTCGAAGACGAGCGAGGTGTTAATCATCACATCCGCATTTTCCTGATAAGGGAAGATGTTCTGCTCCTCACCGCGCCGCACGCTCGGCCAACGGCGTATCGTCTCCACCGCCGAATAACCACGGTAGTTATAGTCGCGCACAATCCTGCGTATCAGCCGGTTGTCGGAAGTCGGAATCGGATTCTGGCGGTCCAGGGAGAGGGATGTCAACGCGGAAACGAAAATCTTATACTTCACGTCGTCAGGCACTTGCGCAGTAAGTTCGGGATTCAGGCAGTGGATACCTTCGATGACCAGAATGGAATTCTCGCGCATCTTGAGGGTCTTCCCGTTCCAGAGTTTCTTGCCCTGGGTGAAGTCGAACGTCGGAATCTCGACCTCCTCGCCCGCCAGCAGCCTGCTTAGCGTACGGTTGAAAAGAGGCAGGTCTATGGCATGGAGGGCCTCGAAATCGAACTCGCCGTTCTCGTCACGAGGGGTTTCGTCGCGTTCCACGAAGAAATCGTCCACGGAAATCGGCACCGGGTGATAGCCCAACACGGCCAACTGCACTGACAAACGGCGGCAGCTGGTGGTTTTTCCCGAACTGGACGGACCGCTGATGAGCACCATCTTCACATTCGGGTTCTGATGAATGGTGTCGGCCACGCGCGCCAGATGCTTTTCCTGGTAGGATTCCGCCACCAAAACCCCATATCGCATCTGCTGGCTGTCGCTGTATTTGTTCAGATCAAACACGTATGGCACGCCCATCGAGGCCACCCATTGCTTATCCATCTTGTAGACAGAGAACAACTTGGGAAGGCTGCGTGTTTTCGCCATGGTCTTGATGTTCTTTTTGGAAGGCAGCTTCAAAAGCAGTCCTTCCTCGTATTTTTCCAGCCCGAAAGTGGTCAAATAGCCGGTGGAAGGCACCAAAAAACCATAATAATAATTAACACTGTCGTCCAAATGATAGACCGACGTGTAGATACGGTCGCGATCCTTGAAGAACTCGTATTTGTCCTCCAATCCGTAGTCCTGAAATTCCTTGATGGCATCGGCCGTCAGCATTTCCCGGCGGATGAACGGGAAATTGCGGCTCACGGTGTCCTTCATGTGAAGATAAAGCTTCGTCACCAAGGCATCCGTGATTGGCCCGTCAAGGTTCTCCAGCGTGCAATAGCGACCGCCTGATATGGAATGCTTGATGTGGAGTTTCACCTTCGCGGGCAGGAGTTTATCCACCGAATGGAACAGCAGGAAGAAGAGCGACCGCATGTAGCCGTTTCGCCCGTATGAGCTGTAGTAGTTGAAGAAGTCCACCTGTGCGGGCTTTGTGATGCGGAACGACATGTCGCGCACCTTATTGTTCACCAAAGCCCCGAGGAAAGGGAGTTCCTTGTCCTGCTTCACGCCGGTGAGGCTCACTAAATCCTGTAATGTGACACCGCATGGCACATCCACCTGTGTGTCATTATTTTTGCAATATACGGGTACCGTATTTCGAACGTCAATCACTAATTTTTTCATGGGGGCAAAAATACAAAAAAAACGCTAAAATTTTCTATCTTTGCCGCTTCAAATTCCATACCTTATGAAGAATAGTATCGAACACCTTGACGACCTTTTCCCGGAATCCTTCAGCGAGGCTCAGAAAGCCAAAGCCAAAACGCTGTTTTACAAACAATTGTCACTGTTTGCACACGAATATTACCGCGGCAAGATGGGGACTCTTCCCAAAGTGCCCATCGAGAGTTTGAACTGGTTCAACGCATGGTACACGCCGGGCGTCTCGGCCATTTCCACCACTATCCGCGACGACAACGACCGTTCGTTCCAGCTCAGCAACCGCTCGAACATGGTGGCCGTGGTCAGCGACAGCACCCGCGTTTTGGGCGACGGCGACTGCACGCCTCCCGGCGGTCTCGGCGTGATGGAGGGAAAGGCGCTCATCATGAAATATTTGGGCGGCATTGACGCCACCGCGCTCTGTATCGACAGCCGCGACGAAAACGGCGAGCACCAGCCTGACAAAATCATCGACTTCGTAAAGATGGTGCAACCCAGCTTCGGGGCGGTTAACCTCGAAGACATCTCGCAGCCCAACTGCTTCCGCGTGCTCGACGTGCTGCGCGAGGAATGCGACATTCCCGTCTGGCATGACGACGCGCAAGGCACCGCCTGCGTGACGCTCGCCGGCGTGCTGAACGCCCTCAAAATCGTGGGCAAACGGCTTGAGGATGTGAAGATTGTGCTCTACGGATCGGGCGCGGCCAACTGCAGTATCGCCCGCCTGATGATGGAGGACGGCGCGAAGCCCGAGAACATCATCCTGTTCGACAGCAAGAGCGCGCTGCACCGCAACCGCGAACGCTACGCCAACGACCCTCGCTACTACCCGCAGTGGAAACTCTGCCAAATCACGAACCCACAGTGCGTTGAGACCGAAGAAGAGGCCTTCAAGGACGCGGATGTCTTGGTGGCGCTCTCCAAGCCCGGTCCTGACACCATCAAGCCGGAGTGGATCTCGCGGATGGCGGAGAAGGCCATCGTGTTCGTCTGCGCCAACCCCGTGCCGGAGATTTACCCGCACGCCGCCAAGGCCGCCGGCGCCTACATCGTGGCCACCGGTCGCGGCGACTTCCCCAACCAGGTCAACAACTCCGTCTGCTTCCCCTCCATCCTGAAGGGTACGCTGCTGGTCGCGGCCCGCAAGATCACCGACGAGATGGCCGTCCGCGCCGCGCACGCCATCGCCGATTTCGCTGAGCGACAGGGCATTACCCCCGACCACATCATGCCCACGATGATGGACAGCGACCTCTTCCCCGAGGTGGCCGCCGCCGTGGGCGAATGCGCCGTCAAAGCCGGTCTCGCCCGCAACCCGCTCACCCGCGAGGAAATCTACAAGCAGGCCAAGCACGACATCGACGAGACCCACCGCGTTATGGATCTGCTTGTCCAACAAGGCATTATCGAACAGTTCCCCGAGGCCGAAATCAAGAAGATTCTGGATGAGGTAGTGCAAAGAATGAAGAATGAAGAATGAAGAATGTTGAATGCTGAATGCTGAATAGTGAATAGTGAATCGAAGAACCCCAATATATAAAGAAAGATCATCCTTAAGCAGCCTCGAAGAGGCAAAACGCGCGAAGCGCTAATAACCCCACATCAGCGAAGCGCAATGTGGGGCGCACGAAGCACAAACGACCCTACTCAAGGCGAAGCCGCAGTGTGGGGCTTGTCCCACGAGCAAAAACAACCTATAGGAAATGTTCACCGCCAACCTCCAACCCTTCCGCCAATTAGGCCGCCTGCTCGCCGACCCGCAATGGATCGACGAGCGTTTTGGTGCGGCCATTGAACGGCAGTCCCTCGAAAACAGCTGGTTCACGCCGGCGTTTTGTCGGCACGCGCTCCAGTCTATCGGGCAGATGCTCATACCCGACGCCTTGGATGCGTTCTATGCCCGGTATCAGGATGCTGTACCCGCCGAAGATCCGCACCGCACTGTTGCCGTCATCTCCGCCGGCAACATCCCCGTCGCGGCCTTCCACGACTTCTTCTGCGTGCTCGCTTCCGGCAATAACTACCAGGGCAAGCTTTCCGAGCACGACCGCCGGCTGCTACCCGTGTTGGCCGACGAGCTCATCCGTATCGAACCCGCTTTTGCGGAACGCATTACCTTCGTGGAAAGAGTTGCCGATTTTAATGCGATAATCACCACGGGTAGTGACAATTCCGCTCGTTACTTCGAGTATTACTTCAAAAACTATCCGCACATTCTGCGTAAGAACCGCAACAGCGTGGGCGTGCTCACCGGCGAGGAAACCGACGACGAGCTTCGCGCCCTCGCCAACGACATCTACCTCTACTTCGGACTCGGCTGCCGCTCGGTATCCAAACTGTTCGTCCCGAAGGGTTACGATTTCGTGCCGTTTTTGCATATTTTAACACAGGAAAGCCAGCCCATCGCCCAGCACCATCAGTTCAACAACAACCTCGAATACCAAAAGGCCATCCATCTGATGAACCAGCTCTTCTATATGGATGCCGGAACCTTCCTTCTTGTTGAGAATCAGAATTATGCATCGCCCATCGGGATGGTATACTACGAATATTACGATGACATCAACTTGGTAAACCGCCGTCTTACCGAGGATGCGGACCAGCTGCAATACATCGCCAGTCGCGACCCGCGCATCGCCCGTGCCGAACCCTTCGGCCACGCCCAATCCCCTACCCTTGTTGACTATCCGGACGGCGTGGACACCTTTCAATGGCTCGTTTCAATGAACAATGTACAATGAACAATGTACAAGGCATTCAATTCCCCAATCACAATTCACTGTTCACTGATCACTATTCACTGATCACAATTCACTGGTCACACAAAAATGAAAAAGCGCATTCTCATCCCCCTGTTCATCTTGGTCGGGTTGTCGGCTATCCCGCTGATTATCGGCATTTTCTACCTCTACACGGAGGCCGAGAAGGTGCAGCGCAGCATCTTCGTGAACGAGGTATTGACAGCGGGCAACGACGCGATAGACCGTATCGATGCCGTCATCAAAAACGACACTACTGCCTTGCTTGAAGCGGATTCGGACGAGATTGCGAATCAGGACATTGACATGGACGAGGTGGTGTCGGTGCAGCAGACGCGCGTGTTCCTGATCGACTCGGTCAACAACCAGCCTATCGGCGTTATCCGGTCCACCATCTACTTTCAAGAGAACAATTCGCGGGTCATCGCCAACGACACCGAATACTTCACTGCGGCCTACCGACGGCTCTTTCCGCAGTACAACGATCCGAGCGACCCGAAGAACGTACAGAATGACATCACGAACGCATTCAACATCAAGGATATCAGCCTTATCCAGATAGACAGTGCGACGCTCGAACTACTGACGGCGGACAAGCTGTACGACATCATCAAAGAAGCGTTAAAAAATGAAAATATCGAGGACCGGTTCGACTTCGCGCTTTACAATGCCTTCACGGCGCAGTTCGTTGTGGAGCCCCAAAGCGCCACCCCAGAGGAGGTGCTCAACAGCGAGTTCGTCTTCCTGCTGAAATACAACGAGAAAGTGAGTTCGCCGCACTACCTGGTCATCTACTTTCCCACCGTGCGCGGCATCGTCTTCAAACGCATGAGCAACGTCGTCGCCATGATCCTTATCTTCTTCGTAATCACCTTCACAGTTGCATTCGTCGCGCTCTACTCGCTCTACCGGCAGAAGAAAACACAGGACGTGACCAACGACTTCATCAACAACGTCACGCACGAGTTCAAGACCCCCATCGCGACCATTTCGCTCGCCTGTGAGGTTCTTGCCGACCCTACCATGCTGGAGGACAAGGACATACGGGCTTCTTACGTGGAAATCATCAACGATGAGAACAACCGCCTCAAGGACATGGTCTCCACCGTGTTGGAAACGGCGCAACTACGCAAGGGGCAAATCAAGATGAACGTAGAACTCCTTGACATGCATGAACTTATCCAAAAGGTAACGGACAGTTTCGCGCTGCTGGTCAACTCCTCGAACGGCACGTTGAGCGTCGCGCTGAACGCCGACCGGTACCATGTCTTCGGCGACCGCACGCACCTCACCAACACGCTCACCAACCTTATCGAGAACGGCATCAAATACTCCACCGAGAGTCCAGAAATCCTCGTGAACACGCTTTCAAACGAGAAGCACTTCATCGTGTCGGTGTCGGACAAGGGCATCGGCATCCCACAGACGGCTCTCGGGAAGATTTTCGACAACTTCTACCGCGTGCCGCACGGTAACATCCACAATGTCAAGGGCTATGGTCTCGGTCTGGGCTACGTGAAGAAGATTGTGCAGCTCCACCGAGGCCGCATCGAGGTGCAGAGCGCGGAGGGCAAGGGCAGCACGTTCACGATATATTTGCCGATAAAGGCGGAGAAGTGAGGGGCCGGCCGTCACCGACTCCTGCAACCAGAGTTTAACCCTTGACTAATATCGTCGCTTGGATGAAGTTTTTCAACGACTGGATAATTCCCAGAAGACACCAACTGCGAGGCGAAGTTGGCTCCTATACGGCATCCCTTTAAAACGAAGTAGAGACGCGCCATGGCACGTCTCTACTATTATCATACAGGCACCGGTCTCTTATTTTCCGGCCTTGATGGCGGCTTGGGCGGCGGCCAAGCGAGCCACGGGGACGCGGAACGGGGAGCAGGAGACATAGTTCATACCTGCATTATAGAAGAACTCGGCAGCCGTCGGGTCGCCACCGTGCTCGCCGCAGACACCGCACTTGAGGTTGGGACGGGTGGAGCGGCCGCGCTGAATGCCGGTCTGCACCAGTTCGCCTACGCACTCGCGGTCGAAGGAGTTGAACGGGTCGGCGGGGATGATTTTCTCATCGACGTATGTCTTCACGATGGCATTCACGTCGTCGCGGGAGAAGCCGAAGGTCATCTGGGTAAGGTCGTTGGTACCGAAGCTGAAGAACTCGGCCACCTTGGCGATCTGGTTGGCGACCAGTGCGGCGCGCGGAATCTCGATCATGGTGCCGAACTTGTACTCGAACGGAATGCCGTAGGCTTTCTCGACCTCTTCCTTCACCTCCGTGGCGATGGCCTTCTGGTGGCGCAGCTCGGCGGCGTTAATGGTCAACGGGACCATGATTTCGAGCATCGGGTGCAGGCCTTCCTTCATCAACTCAACGGTGGCACTGAACAGGGCTCGGAACTGCACGCGGGTGATTTCGGGATAGATGATGCCGAGACGCACGCCGCGAAGACCCATCATCGGGTTCACCTCGTGGAGCGACTCCACGCGCTTCTTCACATCCTCGTAGCTGATGCCGAGACGCTGGGCGGCCTCTTTCATCTTGGCCTCACCCTGCGGGGCGAACTCATGCAACGGGGGATCCATCAGGCGGAAGGTCAGCGGTTTGCCGTCCATCACCTTGAGAGTGCCCTTGGCGGCATCCTTGATATAGGGTTCCAGCTCGTCGAGGGCGGCGATACGCTCCTCGCGGGTGTTGGCCAGAATCATGTTACGCAGTTTTTCCAACGGTTTCTCGCTGTTCTCGCCATAGAACATGTGCTCGATGCGGAACAGGCCGATGCCCTCGGCGCCGAAGTCGATGGCCGTCTGTGCGTCAGCAGGGTTGTCGGCGTTGGTGCGGACACCCATCTTGCGATATTTGTCAACCAGCTTCATGAACTCTTGGAAAAGAGGATTTTCCGTAGCGTCAATCATCTTGACCTCTTCGGCATAGACCCAGCCCTTGGAGCCGTTGAGGCTCAGGACATCGCCCTCCTTGAACGTTCTGCCGTCGATGGTGGCGGTGCGAGCCTTCATGTCGATTTTCAAGGCGTCGCAACCCACGATGCAGCACTTACCCCAGCCGCGGGCCACGAGGGCTGCGTGGGAAGTCATGCCGCCGCGAGCGGTCAGGATACCGGTGGCAGCGCGCATACCCTCGACATCTTCGGGATTGGTCTCCTCACGGACAAGGATATTCTTGATTTTCTGAGCTGTATAGGCTTTGGAAGTCTCACTGTCGAAAGCGATGACACCGACGGCACCGCCAGGGCCTGCGGGCAGACCTTTCGCGATGACCGTGTGCTTCTTCTCGTCAGCGGCGTCAAGGATCGGGTGCAGAAGCTCGTCGAGCTGGGCGGGAGCCACGCGGAGCACCACTTCCTTCTCGTCGATGAGGCCTTCGTGCAGCATATCAAGCGCCATCGTCATGGCAGCCACGCCGGTACGTTTGCCGACACGGCACTGCAACATGTAGAGTTTACCTTCTTGGATAGTGAACTCGATGTCGAGCATATCGTGATAGTTCTTCTCCAGGATATTGCGGATGTCGCAGAGTTCCTTGTAGGTCTCGGGCATCAGCTCCTGCATGGACTGCATGTGCTTGTTCTGCTCGTTCTTGGTTTCGTCGTTCAACGGGTTCGGGGTGCGGATACCGGCCACGACGTCCTCGCCCTGGGCGTTGATCAGCCACTCACCGTAGAACTGGTTGTCGCCGGTGGCGGGGTTACGGGTGAAGGCGACGCCGGTGGCGGAATTGTCGCCCATGTTGCCGAACACCATGGCCTGCACGTTGACGGCGGTACCCCAATCATCCGGAATACCCTCGATGCGGCGGTAGGCGATGGCTTTCTTGCCGTTCCAGCTCTTGAACACGGCCTTGATGCCGCCTTCCATCTGGGCGCGGGCGTCATCGGGGAATTCAGTGCCGAGCACCTCTTTCACCTTGGCCTTGAAATTCTCGGCCAGAATCTTGAGTTCGTCAGCGGTAATCTCCGTGTCGCTCTTGTAGCCGCGGGCAGCCTTGAATGCGTCAAGCATGTCATCCAATTGTTTGCGGATGCCCTTGCCGTCGGCGGGTTCGATGCCCTCGGATTTCTCCATCACGACATCGGCGTACATCATGATCAGACGACGGTAGGAGTCATACACGAAACGCGGGTTGTTGGTCTTCTTGATGAGTCCGGGGATGGTCTTGGAGCTCAGACCGATATTGAGGACGGTGTCCATCATTCCGGGCATGGAGCTGCGGGCGCCGGAACGGCAGGAGACGAGCAGCGGGTTCTCCGCGTCGTCGTATTTGAGACCCATGATGGCCTCCACGTTCTTCATACCGGCCCAGACCTCGTCCATGAGGCCTTCGGGAAGCTGGCAGTTGTTGGCGTAATACGCCGTGCAGCATTCCGTGGTGATGGTCAGACCCGCCGGAACGGGGAGACCTAACAAGCACATTTCAGCCAGGTTGGCACCCTTGCCACCCAAAAGATTCTTCATGTCAGCCTTGCCTTCGGCCTTTTTTCCGCCGAAAGTGTAGACATACTTCACATTGTTGTTGGTCATTTTCAAACAGTTTTGGATAAAAATTACTACTCTAAAAACGGCCGCGAAAATACAAAAAAAGCAGGTACGAATCCTGCCTTCTCTGAAAAAAAATTCAATGCCGATGTTCATTTAAAAAAGCGTGACTATGACAAAAAAATGTATTTTTGCCGTTTCTTATAAATAATGGAGTGTTCCTGACAGGGTGCCTATGGCGAAACGATTACACTATCCGCTGTTAATCAATCTGTTGCTGCTTGTTGCAGGCGGCATACAGACCGCTCGGCTTCGAGTGGCGTCTCGCCGACCGAGGTTGGTGTCCGAGAACACATTGCGTAAAATCCTGAATATCAGCAAGAATTCCGATTACGGCAAGGAACACCACTTCCGTCAGATATTGGCCGCCCCCAACAGCAACGAATTTTTCTCCCTGTTCCAGCATTTAGTGCCCGCCAACGACTTCGAAGCCCTGCGCCCGTACGTGGAACGGCACAAGAACGGCGAACGCAACGTGCTGTTCCCGGGCCGCCCGATGATGTACGCCACCACCTCCGGCACCACCGACAAACCCAAGTGGGTGCCCATGACCAACAAATACCTGAAAGACGTATACGGCAAGATGTCGCATGTATGGGTATGGAACTTCGTCAAACACAGAAAGTTAGCATTCGCCGGTCACATCTTCCCCATCGTGGGCAAGGAGTGTGAGGGCTACGCGCCCGACGGCACCCTCTACGGCTCGGTGAGCGGCGTGCTGGTGCGCGACCTCCCCTTTATTATCAAACGACGCTACACCGCCCCCGCCTCCGTGATGTCCATCGACGACTACACCGCCCGCAACTACACCCTCATGCGGTTAGCCATCCAGCACTGGGACGTCACCCTCTGGGCCACCGCCAACCCCTCCACCATCCTTGAGCTGCAACGCTCTGTGGACGAGCATCTTGACCTGATGATTGACGACATCGAGAAGGGAACGTTGAGTGATCAGTTCGACATCGCGCCAGAAATCCGCGAGGAACTTCGCAGTTACATGCGCCCCAACCCGAAACGCGCCGCCGAACTGCGAAAACTCCGCGACGAGCACAACGGGCGCATCCTCCCGAAAGACTACTGGCCCCGCCTCCAGATCCTCAGCACGTGGAAATGCGGCAACACCAAAGTCTACATGGAGAAATACCTCGACCATTTCAACTTTGAGCAGACTTTCTATCAAGAACTTGGATACATCGCTACCGAGTGCCGTTTCGGATTTGCCTTGGACGACACGATTGAATCGGTGATGTTCCCCCACCTGCACTACTATGAGTTCGTGGCCGAGGAGGAACTGGACTCCCCTATCAAGCATTTCCTACAAATAGACCAGCTGGAACAGGGCAAGCGATACTGCGCCTACGTGACCACCTACGCGGGACTTTTCCGATACAACATGAACGACCTGATCGAGGTGGGCGGAAAATTCGAGAACACGCCGACCATCCACATGGTGAGCAAGGTGAACGGCATTGTGTCGCTCACCGGTGAGAAGCTCTACGAGCCGCAATTCATCGACGCGGTGCGGCAGGCCGAAGAGAAAACCGGTCAAAAGACGAAGTTCTTCGTGGGCTTTGCCGATGTGGAGCAGTCGGTCTATCACTTCTATTTCGAGTTCGAGGATCCGGAAACTACGCAGTCTGCCGCAGAGGATTTCGGCAAGGTGGTCGATGAACTGCTCTGCCAAATCAACATCGAATACGCTTCCAAGCGGGCCAGTTTCCGATTACACGCCCCTGTGACCCACCGCCTTATCGACAACGCCTACGCCCGTTTCAAGGCGGCCTGCCTCGACGAAGGCATGCGCGACGGGCAGTTCAAGTTCAACCAGCTGATGCAGGACGAAAGCCGCCGCAGCAAGTTCCAGGTGCTGATTCTCGGCGACATTCTCTCGGAGGCGGAAAAATACGCGATGGTGCGCCGCGCCGACCGTGTGGACCGCCAGCGCGAACGCCTGCAGCGCATGGAAGAACGCCGCCTCGCCCGCCTCCAACGCCGCACCCAACACAACCACACGAAATAAAGGCAAAAAAAGGGAGCCCGAGCGGACTCCCTAAAGTTTCAAGTTTCAAGTTTCAAGTCTTAAGTCCCAAGTCTTAAGTCTTAAGTCCCAAGTCTTAAGTCTCAAGTCTCAAGTCTTAAATCTTAGTACATTCCGCCCATTCCGGGGTTCATGCCGCCGGCCGGCATCGCGGGAGTCTCCTCCTTGATTTCGGCGAGCACGCACTCGGTGGTGAGCAGCATACCGGCGATGGAAGCGGCGTTCTCAAGAGCCACGCGGGAGACCTTCGTCGGGTCGATGACACCGGCCTCGACCAGGTGCTGGTACTCGTCGGTGCGGGCGTTGTAACCGTAGTCGCCTTTGCCCCTGGCCACGGCGTTCACGATCACGGAACCCTCCTTACCGGCGTTGGCGGCAATCTGACGCAACGGCTCTTCCAGAGCGCGGCGCACGATGTCGATACCGATCTGCTGGTCCTCGTTCTCGCCCTTCAGGCCCTTCATGCCGGCGATGCTGCGGATGTAAGCGACACCGCCGCCAGGGATGATACCCTCTTCGATGGCGGCACGGGTAGCGTGTAAAGCGTCGTCGAAACGGTCTTTCTTCTCCTTCATCTCCACTTCGGAAGCGGCACCCACGTAGATGACTGCCACGCCGCCTGCCATTTTGGCAAGACGCTCCTGCAGTTTCTCACGGTCGTAGTCGGAAGTGGTCTTCTCGATCTGGGACTTGATCATGGCGATACGAGCCTCGATGGCCTTCTTGTCGCCCTTGCCGCTGACGATGGTGGTGTTCTCCTTGTCAACGGTGATCTTCTCGGCAACGCCCAGCATCTCCAAGGTAGCGTCTTCGAGCTTGTAGCCCTTCTCCTCGGAAATCACGGTACCGCCGGTCAGGATGGCGATGTCTTCGAGCATCTCTTTTCTTCTGTCGCCGAAGCCCGGAGCCTTCACGGCCACGATCTTCAAACCGCCACGCAGACGGTTCACGACGAGCGTTGCAAGAGCCTCGCTGTCAACGTCTTCGGAGATAATCAGCATCGGACGGCCGGTTTGGACGACCTTCTCCAGAATCGGGAGGAACTCCTTCATGTTGCTGATTTTCTTGTCGTAGATGAGGATGTACGGCGTGTCATAGACGGCCTCCATCTTCTCGGTGTCGGTCACGAAGTAAGGAGAAATGTAACCGCGGTCGAACTGCATGCCCTCGACGACCTTCACGTACGTGTCGGTGCCCTTGGCCTCTTCGATGGTGATCACACCCTCTTTTTTCACTTTCTGCATGGCCTCGGCGATGACCTTACCCACGGCTGAATCGTTGTTGGCAGAGATGGTAGCAACCTGCTCGATTTTCTCGTGGCTGTCGTTGATCTCCACAGATTGAGCCTTGAGGTTCTCGACGACCTTGGCAACAGCCTTGTCGATACCGCGTTTGAGGTCCATCGGATTGGCGCCGGCGGTCACATTCTTGAGACCGGTATTGAAAATTGCCTGTGCGAGCACGGTGGCGGTGGTGGTACCGTCGCCAGCCTGGTCGTTGGTCTTGGAGGCAACCTCCTTCACCATCTGCGCACCCATATTCTCGATGGGCTCCTGCAGCTCGATTTCCTTGGCGACCGTTACACCGTCCTTGGTGATTTGCGGCGCACCGAATTTCTTGTCGATGATGACGTTGCGGCCTTTCGGTCCCAGTGTCACTTTCACGGCGTTGGCCAAAGCGTCAACACCTTTTTTCAGACCCTCGCGGGCTTCCCAGTTATATTTAATGTCTTTTGCCATTGTTGTTTGGTTTAAGTTTTAAAGTTTAAGGTTTATTGTTCGTTGTGATTAGTGATTAGTGATTAGTGATTAGTGACTAGTGAACTGTGAACTAAAGTCAGCAGTTGTCGGAAATCCTGTTCACTGTTCACTGTTCACTATTCACTCTTCACTTATTTACAGATCGCGTAGATGTCGCTCTCCTTCATGATGAGGTAGGTCTCTCCGTCGAGTTGGATTTCGGTGCCGGAGTATTTGCCGTAGAGCACGGTGTCCTTCACCTTGACGGTCATGGGTTCGTCCTTTTTGCCGGGACCGACAGCGATGACGGTGCCTTGTTGGGGTTTTTCTTTGGCGGTGTCGGGGATGATGATGCCGCCGGCGGTTTTCTGTTCAGCTTCTGCAGGTTTCACTAAAACTCTGTCTGCTAAAGGTTTGATGCTTTTCATACTGTTTTTTATTTTAAGTTAGAATTATCGTCATTTTTTGACGGCGGTATATGTTGCAAATTCCGTGCCAGTTTCAAGACTTGAGACTTTAGACTTAAGACTTTGGACTTGAAACCTGGAACTTGAAACTTGAAACTTGGGGATGGTGACAAAATGGCAGAACGGAAGGCAAGGGCGTTGCCGTGTAGAGACGCACGGCCGTGCGTCTCTACGGACGGTCACGTAGAGAGGCACGGCCGTGCCTCTCCATACGACGGTCAGGGTGTCTATTTCAACGCCTCGCCAATCGCCTTCAGCACCAACTCCTCCATGATGAAATAGGTGTCGGGGTTGGGATGACAGCCGTCGGCGCTGAGTTTCGCGGGGAAGCCGCCATGCTCGTCGGCCAGGGCGGAATGGTAATCCACATAGACAATGCCGTTGGACTCGGCGTAGGCGCGCAGGCGCTCGTTGATTGAGACGATGGTCCGGGCGGCGTCCTTGATTTCGGGGTTCCACACGAAGGAGGCGCACGGCGGGATGGAGCTGATGAGCGGCACGATACTGTTGGCGCGGGCCAGCTGGCACATGGCCACAATGTTGTCCACCACCCTATCGGGTTCCACCCAATAGGCGTTGTGCGCCACGTCGTTGGTGCCGGCCATGATGACCACCGCCTTGGGGCGGAGATTGACGACGTCGGCGGTGAAGCGCGCCAGCATCTGGGTCGAGGTCTGCCCGCCGATACCCCTGCCGCAATAGCGGTGCCCGCGGAAGAAATCGGGATGGTAGAGGGCCCAGTACTCGGTGATGGAGTTCCCCATGAACACCACCTCGGGGCAGTCGCCGCTTTGGGCAATGCGCTCATTGTCAGCCCTGAACCGGTTGAACCCGAACCAATCCTCCTGTGAAAACCCGAATATTGTCATAGTGGTGAAAAGGATGATGAACGTTGTCTTTCGCATAGTGGGAATTTTCGGCAAAGATAGTGTTTTTTTGGGTTGGTGGCTTTCGTTCAGTGTTTCACCAATTCCAATATCACCTCTGGTGCAATTGCCATTTCAGTAACAGCACAAAGGCCTGTGCCAATGTCTTTCAGACTTGCCCCAAATTATACACGAATTTATGTGCGGGTTTACGTGCGGATTTTCATATTCGCGTTTGAGCATGTACTTTTCTAAAACCGTTTTTTCCAAGCACCTAAAAATTCACAACCCAAGCCTTCTTCTTTTAAGTTCGGGGTGGAGAATCGAGACTGTATTTGTTCATCGGATTCATTTCGGAGGAGAACATCAATAACCCTAAGTCCAGGAGGTAATTTTGCCCCAATCTTCCTTCGTCGCCCTCTGAAGTTTATTGAAATGTATCCTTTGTCTTCTTTTGTACTCCTATATATAAGGAGATCCGTTTTAAAACCTCGAAAATCTGCATCTACTTCACAAACATCATATCCAAATTCGCTCAAATTAAATCGATTTTCCAATAAAGGCTGGACAGATAGTTCTTTGTTGTAAAATGCTTTTTCAAGGATGTCTCTAGCCTTGTCAAATCTCGGATTTCTTTGATTACTCGAGCCGAATCCTTCTGACAGCACTCGTTCTTCTCTTTTGACAATCCACTTCCGATCTTGTTTATCTTGAGTTAGAAATCTTCTAAGAACATTTTCATCAAGTTCCCGCCAATTCAAGTCAATTTCGATGCAAAGCAAATTATTGGCTATAATAGTTTCATACTTCCTATTTGTAACTTTGTGCGAGACTAAAAACTCGATTAAAAGCCGTCTGCCGTCGCTTAATATACCCTCTGCGTCAGGCCTCATCTGTAATGCATTATCCCACTTTTCAACTTCGATATTGTTTAGCTTAACAAATCCTGATGGCTTATCTCTATCATCAGTGTCAGGCAACATGATACCACATTGTTCACAGATAATCTGTTTAGCAAGGAGATGCAAGGCTGATTCGTATGCACCTTCACAATTGTGACCATGAGCATGGGCAAAATGGTGTTCTCTAATTTTACCTCCATTTTTTGCATCAAGAGGAGATTTGCAATGAGGACAATGGCATTCACATGCAGCACCGAGCTTCACTTCGTCAACATGGACGAGAAGATTGTCCTTATTCAACGCGTATGTTAAGAGTGCTCCCATAGTTGTTTACCTCTTTCACAAAGCCAAAATCTATTACGAAAGTTTATGTGTAAACTTGCACCGAGGATAATTACTGCAGCCATAAAATGGACCGTAAGTCCCCTTTCGCAAAACCAATTCTCCACCACATCGGGGACAACGTCCCTTTGCGATAGTTTCCTCCCTTTTAGAAATTTGCTCCCGCACGTGACGGACGTGTTGTTTCTGATTATCTTTGGAGTCGATATTCGCAGTCAACAAGGTTTCGTAAGCATTCTGTGCTTGTTCTGTGGAGATCAATTTCCGCTGGTAGGAACAGATTAGCTTTTTGAGTTCATCCCAATAGATTACATTTTCACTATTACGAATATCCAAAGATGCCTGTCTAGAGAAAGTGACAATTGAGATAAACACACCAGGAGGAATGTCAGTGAGCACCCGACGAAGTGCACGAATATGACCCTGGTTTTGATGTATCGGATTCCACAAGTCGTATTTATTACCATAAATGTTCTGCGTCCAATACTCTCTGTTTGCATCCCCATATATCCACCCCCGATAATGTTTCGTTTCGATGACAAAGATACGATATTCAGACACTACCACGTGATCAATCTGTGTGGTTTTATTCCCTTGTTTTATTAGCAGATTATTGATCACTCTGTATTCCTCTTCAGGTAATTTCGACAGAATTTTCGCCACACGCATCTTACCTGCCTTCCCTTTAGACGGAAGAAACCAGAGCAGACAAACAAAGGCGACAAGCGCAAGTATGAAAATGACGAAATATGTAATCATCTACTAATTTCTTAGGTCAACAGAACAATTTCTATCTTGCTCTCAGACACTCCTTCACAAACCAATGCTATTGTTTTCATAGTTTCAATCGTTTAGTTTTGTCGTTAAAAATTGTCCGGCAGGCCGCCGATAATACCTTTCACCCATGCTTCCGAAAGGCGCATCGTCATATTCTCTTTCAATACAACCCTATTGGTCATGGTGTAGCCGTCGATTGAGCGGCGGACCACATGCAAACGGACATCATCCTCGTATAGATCCATGCCATCAAGTACCGACGCATTGTGCGTCGTGGCGATGATTTGTTTGTTATGTTTCCGTGCGAGTACAATGAGACGTTTGATCACCTCACGGCAAAGCTTCGGGTTAAACGCTGTGTCGATGTTCTCTATAGCGAAGAAACTCGGGGCTTCGTCTGAAATGATCAGTGTCAGATAGAACAGCAAATAAAGGAAACCTTCGTTTGTACTGCGCTGGTCGAAAGTGTTGAGGGTTTCGGACAAGTAACTGTCCTTGAGTTTGAGGTTAAATTCGGAAGACAATTGGCCGGAAGGCACCTGCATGTCATCGAACCAATCAAGAATCTTCAAATTCTCCTTGATTTCGTCAAAGATGGCGATACCATCGTCACGTTGAGCGAGCGTTTTCAGATAGGGGAAAAGTCCTTCGCCGTGAAGGCCCAAAGGATAGGTCCGGTTGGAGTCATCCGCCTTTCGCAAGACACTCTCTTCCAGGGAGAAAATGAGAAATTGGCTGATGTCCGGATTTGCGTCTTTATCAAAAACCTGTTCCGCTTCCCAACGCGCGGGTTTTGCTTCTTTGTTGTATCGAATGTCAAATACCACATCGTTGTCATTCTTGATGTTCACCGTTATCGTGTCGTTTTCCATTCCGTCAAACGCGGGTAACATCAACCGGGGAGCGACAATCCGGATTCCGCGATTCGCAAAGTACTCGTAATCCAATTTGTCGGAACTTGCTGCCGCCGCCAAGGCAATGCTTTCCAAGATGTTCGACTTGCCACATCCGTTGGCACCAATAAGGAGATTGAACCGGCCAAGAGGCAGGCTCGCATCCACCACGGACTTGTAATTCTTTATGTTAATATCGGTTATCATAACCTGATTTTTCTTTCTTGTCAGAAACGATTCAAATCAACCTGCAAAAATAAGATTTTCTCTCATACAAGCCCCACTTATTCTTCTTTATCTAACGACCCGCGCACCGCCATTCCGTTTGGCCGAGAAACGAATGCGTTGACTCGCAAGTGCGGGCAGAGACGGATGAGGCAGGCGGTGACTCGCGAGTGAGGACACGCCAAACGGAACCCCAGACTCGCAAGAGAACGCGCTATCGGAACCGCGCTCTGCCGTCACCCCATACACTTGCGAGACGGAGATTCCGTTTGGCCCGCAAATGTCCGGCTGCTCCGACAATTCGATGTCATCGGCAAGGGCAAGCGTTTTCGATATGGCGTGACGGCCAAACGGAATGGAGGTGCGGTGTCCGGTGCAAAAAACGGTCGATATCCACCCACCCAAAACGGGGATATCCGTTCACTTTTTCTGACTCGCTTATCCTAATGGCGCTGCAAAAATAATCATTTTTCCTTGTCCGCGTTTTCTTTGTCCGTTTTTTTCCTCCGCA
>JAFPVR010000097.1 GCA_017395245.1 Bacteroidales bacterium
CAACGAGCGGATGAAATTGCGGCGAAAGAACAGAAGCTGACGACCCTCCACCATCCGCTGCAACGCAATATCCTGACCACGGTTGTCACCTTGCTCAAGCAGGAAACGATGATGGAGCACGCGTTCCTTTTTTCCGAGCAATTGCTACAGGACACTGCACCGCCTTCGCATAAACGGCAAGTGCTGATGACCTTCCTGCTCTCGCTCAACCAAGAATACAAGCAGCATCGCACGGTGCAATATTATGCGGAAATGCAGGCACTTTCCCCGCGCCATTTTGCGGACATTGTCAAGCGGGAATCCAGTTTCACGCCTATGGAATGGATCAACATGGTGACCATCAACCATGCGAAAAACCTCCTGCGCCAACCGAATGTCCTGGTCAAGCAGGTGGCCGACGAACTGGGCTTCCCCGAACAGTTCACCTTCCGAAAGTACTTCAAGGTGCATACCGGCCAATCCCCTTCGGAATATCAGAACAGAAGATAAACCGCCATGTTCGTCAGGTGTTGGACACATTCAATTCAAACAGCCATGTCTGTATTCGCTTTTGAAAAAGTGAATCCGCAATTCAAGCGATGGCTTAGATTGCGGATTTTTTGTGTCTCATCCATTCATCACGATATCGTTACCCTCACGTGACAGCAATCCTTCGTCAAGAAGTTCGGAAATCACGCGGCTGAGCGACGGGCGGGCGACACCGAGCACTTCGGCGGTTTTGGCCACGCTGGTAATCGCCCCGTGCTGACGGATATGGTCCAGCACACGGTCGCGGAGTCCCTTCACCGCAAAACCCTTCACTTTGCTGCTGAGGAATCGGCTGCGAGCGGAGAGCGTCTGCAGGAATGCGCGCAGCACGTGGGGATGCCTCGTCATGAATTGGAAGAAGGCCTCCCGGTTGATGTACCAGACAGTGCCGTCGGTGTGCATCGTGACCTCCACGGGGATGGTGTTGTCCTCAGCGAAGAGGAACGCCGGTGCCAGCAAAGTCGGGGATTTCAACTGGTCGATTACCACCTCTCTGCCGTTGGCACCACTCATGCGTGTTTCCACCACACCTTGGGTGAGCAGCATCAGCGACCGGCACGGGTCGCCCGCGCTGACCACCAGATCGCCCGTTTTGTACTCCTCGCGGCGGTGCGGCACGCGGATCAACTCCTGCAACTCCTCGTCAGTGCAGGCACTGAATAACGGAGATGATTTCAGTTCGTCCATGTTTGCGGGATTTGGACGGCAAAGGTACAAAAAAAATGCCCTCGTAACAAATGTTACGCTTCATCTCGTTTCGCGGTGGTATTTTTGCACCGTCAAAAACAACGAGAAAAATCATTAAAAAGAAAGGAGATAACATTATGAGTTACAACGATTGGAAAGACAAAACGGCGAGTTTCAAGAAGGTGGATGTGCGCGGAGTGCAGGGGAATTTCTTCCCGGGATTGAAAATGCAGGCAGCGAAGATGGCCGTGGGAGAGGGCATGGAAATCGTCCAAAGCTTTGAGCCGATTCCGCTTTATGAAGTGTTTGAAGACTTGGGCTTCGAATATCACACCGAAAAGGTGGCAGAGGCCGAATACCACACCTATTTCTATCGCGCTGTGATGAAGCAGGCCGAGAAAGACATCCCGATGCGTCCTTACGCCCTCACCAACATGGCGATGATTGACAACGACTTGGCGCAAACAGCCGTCAACTTCTGGGACTTAACCTGGAATGACAACCGCCGTCACCTGCCCTACGAGATGCGCTTGTTGCTCTCGCTGACCAACGCAGTGGGTGCGGGTCGTATGCGCCAAGCCTCCCGCGAGTTAGTGAAAGCCTACATCCATGGTCTCGATTCCGCCGCCTTGGACGATGTGTTCGAGTTGCTCGCCTGGAACCAAGGCATCGGCTATTTCAGCTCCGAGATTGGCCCCTCCACACTGTTCCAAGCCTACAAGACCATCAAACAGATGGAAAAGAAAGGCAGCAGCCGCGCCGAAATCATCGAGGTGCTGAAGGAGAAATTCACGGAGAAGAATCCGGATATAAAATTAATGTAGGGACGCCTCGCATGCGTCCGCAAATAAAAACGATAAAAACATGGACATCAATAAAGAAACCAAATTATCAGACATCATCGCTCAGTATCCTTGGTTGAAGGAGGAAATGTCAAAAGTGAACGAGAAGTTCAAGATGCTGAATTCGCCCATCGGCAAGATTATGATGGGGAAGGCAACGATTGCAGAGATGAGCAAAAAATCAGGAATGGAAGAAGGGTTGATAATCAATAAATTACAGGAATTAATTAAAAATCATCAATAAAGAATAACATGAGAAAACTCGTAAAAAACAATGTTAGCTGGATAGGCTATATCGACTGGGAACTGGAAACGTTTCACGGCGACGACTACTCCATCAAGAACGGATCAAGTCAGAATGCTTATCTCATCGAGGAAGAAAAAACGGTGCTCATCGACACCGTTTGGACACCTCACCGTTTCGATTTCGTGGAGAACCTGAAAAAGGAAATCGACCTGAAGAAGATCGACTTCATCGTGGTCAACCACGGCGAATGCGACCACTCCGGCTCACTCACCACCCTCATGGAAGAAATCCCCGACACGCCCATCTATTGCACCGCCAATGCTGTGAGAAGCATTGAGGGCCAATATGGTAAGCGCGACTGGAATTTCCACATCGTGAAGACGGGCGACAGCGTGGAAATAGGCAACGGCAAGAAGCTGGTCTTCGTGGAAATGCGCATGCTGCATTGGCCCGACTCGATGGCCACTTATATGACAGGCGACAACATCCTCTTCTCGAACGATGCCTTCGGCCAGCATTATGCCGTTGAGGAACTTTTCAACGACAAAGCCGACCAGTGCCTGCTCAACAAGGAGGCGATGAAGTATTTCGCCAACATCCTGAATCCTTTCGCCCCCATCCTGACCAAGAAATTGGAGGAAATCATCGGTTTCAACCTCCAGTTCGACATCATTGCGCCCTCGCACGGCGCCATCTGGCGTGAAAACCCCTTGCAAATTGTGGAAAAATATGCGGCTTGGGCCAATGCCTATCAGGAAGACCAGGTGACCGTGACCTACGACACGATGTGGGAAGGCACCACCAAAATCGCGCACCGCATCGCCGAAGAGATCCACCGCCAAAGCCCGAACACGGTGGTAAAGGTGTTCAACATCGCCAAAGCTGACAAGAACGAGGTGATGACCGAGGTGTTCAAGTCGAAAGCCATTGCCGTGGGTTCTCCCACCGTGAGCAACAGTATTTTGTCTTCCGTTGCAGGTTGGATGGAGTTCCTGAAGCAACTGAAGTTCAAGAGCAAGAAAGCCGCTGCCTTCGGTTGCTACGGCTGGAGCGGCGAGTCGGTGAAACTGTTGCAGGAAAAGCTGAAATGATAATCCGTATCTAACCCAAAAAAAAGTGTATATTTGCAGCCATCAAAATATAGGTGCTATGAAATTGATAGACTTTGCCAAACGCTTTGACAGTGAGGAATCTTGCGAGCAATACCTCAAGGAGGCACGCGAGAA
>JAFPVR010000098.1 GCA_017395245.1 Bacteroidales bacterium
ATACATGCCGTCGGCCAGGCCGGAAACGTTGATGCGGGTCGGATTTTCGGTAACGATAACCGTGTTGATGAGTTTGCCGTACACATCGTACACTTCAACGGCCTCGATTTGTACATTGTTCATTGTACATTGTACATTGACCACCTCCTTCGCCGGGTTCGGATAGAGGCTCACGCTGTTGGCAAGCCAGCTGTCGATGCCGGTGGTCGTGGTGCCCGTTACTGCGGAACTCCACTCACTGATATTGCCGTCGCCGCAATTGGCCTGCACCTGGATTTCGTAGGAAGTCTCCGGCTGCAAACCGTTGATGGTGTAGCTGTTAGTGTTGGAGGTTGCGGAACTCAACGTGCCGCCCGCAGCGTTGTACTGGATATTCCAGCTGCTGACATTGGTATCGGCATCCCAAGTGATGGAAATGCTCTCATCCGTCTCAGCACTGACCGCCAGACCGGTGGGCACTTCGCACGGCTCGGGCGTGTCATCGGGCAGTGTCATGAACGTCTGCTCGCCGCCGTAAATCGTCTGGCCATTATAAATAATGAATGCCTTGTACGTGTAGTTCGTGTTCGGGTTCAGACCAGTGAGGTTATGGGTCAGAGCGGAGCCCGTCACCACAACAGGAGTAAAGGTGCCGCCCGCCGTGGGCTTCCACTCGAAGCCCTTCGACGAAATCGTCACGTTGTCGGGGTTCGTGATGGTGCCGTTCAGCACGGCCGAAACCTGCGTGATGGTCGTGGCCGAATTGGTGGCCACCGTCGGCTGCGTTACAGACTGCGTGGTCGTGAAGAAGTCGTAAGGTGCCGTCCAGACACTCTCATCGCCGCTGCCGCAGTCAGACTTCACGCGCACCTGATAGACCGTTTCGGCTGTCAGGCCGGTCATGTCGTACGAGGGAGTGGAAACGCTGATCTCGCTGCCCCAATTCGAGGAAGCAGCCGTCTTGTACTGAAGTTTCCAAGCGGTCTCGCTGCCGCCGGCAGTCCAAGTGGCCGTGGCCGAGTTCTGCGTGATGTTGGTCACGGTCAGACCTGTAGGCGCTGCACAGTTGGGCGCAAGCTCCACGGTGAAGTCATCGAGATTCCAGCCGGCATCAGTAGCCGTCGTACCGGTGAAGAGGAGGGCAATACGGCCGGAAGTGGCCTGCACGCTGTTGAAATCGAACGGTCCCATGAAGTTGCCGTTGCCGCCTGCAGAGGAGCCTCTCGGTCCGGGAATACCGGCATCGCACAGCGGCTCGAACGAGGTCGGATCATTCAAGTCCGTGATAACACCGACCGTCACGGTGGTGGTCACGCCCCAATGGGTGCTCCAGAACGAGAGACGCAAATCGTGAATGTTATTGGTGAACTCCGGCAGTGCCAGCATGTTAGACGCACCCTTGAACTCAACCGTATTGGTTCCTGAATGGGCCGCCTCGCCGTAATTCAGATACGCTCTCGGATAGACATTGCCGTTGCTGGCCGTATGGGTAACCGGAGTTGCCCAGCAGACGAGCTCAGAGCTGGTGAAGCCCTCGAAACTCTCCGTCCACGGGTTGGTCGCATCGATGGTGATGGCACCGCAGGATGTGCTGAAGGTAAGCGTCTGCGAAAGCATGGAGGAGTCCGCACCGCAATAACCTCTCACCGTCACCTGGTAGGTGGTGTTACTGGTGAGGCCGGTCAATTGCAGACTATTGGTCGTGGAGGCCTGATAGTCCGTTCCGTACACGGAGGTAATCGTCACGCCGTAGGAATCGCTGTTGCCGGTCCAGGAAATCGTGGCGGAGTTCGCGTCCACATTGCTCACGGCAAGGCCGGTCGGCGTGGCGCAGGTGATGGGTGCCAAGACGATGTTATCGACGGCGGCCGGCGGGTTGCTCACGGAATAAATCTCGTTCCGCCAATGGAACACCAGTCGATAAATCTTGTCGCCATTGCCCATACCCGTGAACTGGTCGGCGGAAATCAGCATCTCCTCATGCTGCCAGGTGCTCTCCTGTGACAGCCAGTGCTCGCCGCCGGGTTGACCGGAGAGGTCGTAGCCGGGAGGATTGTTACCTGGGGTGAGCTCCACGGAGGGATCCAGCCAATAAACACGCAAGAAATGATAGTGCGCATTACTGCCCTGCGCCTTCCAATCGAAGGAGAGCTTCAGCTCGGTGGTGCCGTCGGGAACCAAAATGTCGCGATAGGCGTAAACCTTGCTGGTCGAACTCGAATAGGTGTTGGAAGCACCGTTGTCGTTGGAAACGTACAGACCGTTCGCGCCGCCGACCGTGGTATTCACGTCGCTGGTGCTGTCCGTAGGCATCCCGACAAACCACTTGTTGGCCTGCGTGCCGTTGATGGTCACCCACTGGAGGTTGTCGGTGGCATCCTCAAAGTCAGTGGTGTACGGCAACGTGGTCGGAACCGTGGTCGTGGTAAAGCTCACTGTGGTCGTTTGATCCTCGCCTTCGACACCGCCACAGAGCGTCTTCACGTAGACCTCGTATGTGGTGTTGGGATTGAGACCGGCCAGTACATTGCCCGTGGTGGATGTTACGTTCTGGGAGTCCCAGTTGTCCGTGGAAGTGCCCGCCTCGCCATAGTAGATAATCCAGCTGGTGTGAGTAGCATCCTCATCCGTGAAAGAGACCTCCGCGCTGTTCGCTGTCACGTTGTCAACAACGACTGAGGTATGGGCGGGAGCGGCGCATGACGGGATAATCTCGACAGTAAAATCATCCAAGTTCCAGCCGGCGTCGCTGGCAGTGGTGCCGGTGAAGAGGATGGCGATACGGCCGGACGTTGCCTGCACGTTGTTGAAGTCGAACGGGCCCATGAAGTTGCCGTTGCCCGTGGAGCCACTGGAACCGCGCGGACCGGGCGTGCCGGCGTCGCCGAGCACCTCAAAGGTGGTGGTGTCTGTCAAATCGGCGATCACACCGACCACCGCCGTGGTGGTATCACCCCAAGTGGTGGCCCAGAAGGACATGCGCAAATCGTGAATATCGTTGGTAAACTCGGGCAATACCAGCATATTACTTAAACCCTTGAACTCAAGCGAGTTACCACCAGAATGGGCGGCCACGCTATAGTTCAGCAACATCTTGGGATAGGTATTGCCGCTGTTATTCGTATAGGTCACAGGCGTCTCGAAGCAAGCCATCGTGGTGTTGGTCTCGAAATCCTCAGTCCACGGGGTGGTCGCCGTAACGGTGAACGCACCGCAAGCCGTGGTGAAAGTGGCCTCCGTCCAGTAGCTGTACTCACCGCCGCCACAGTCGGAACGCATCCGCACGACGTAGGCGGTATTGGGCATAAGACCGGTAATCACTTCGGACATGGAGGTCACCGTGCCCATACTGACCCAGTTGGTGTCGGAAGCCAGACGGTACTCCATCTCCCAAGCACTTTCCTGATAGCCAGCCACCCAGTTCACGGTCGCGCCGTCACTGGTGGGGTTGGTAATATTGAGGCTCGGAGCAGCACAGGTGGAGTTGTCACAGGCCGCGCCGAAGATGACATTGTTACGGGAAGTAGTGGAACTGTTTCCTGTGCCGCTAGTAGGAACAGAAGCGGTACTGTAGGCACTGGCATCCTGGTAAGCATAACGGGAGGCCGTGAACGGAGCCGTGTGCGTACGCCATGTGTTGCCGCTCGCATAGCTGCCAGTCATATCCAACACAATCAGCAACAGATTGTCCGTACCGTTGTATTCGAACGGCTGGGAGACGGTGAAGGTGTTGAGACCGTTTTGCAGCGTTTGCGCCGTGTCAAACACCAGCGTCGCAGTCGAAGCGTCAATCCAGTTGGCTCCGGAAGTCTCACTGGTGTGCATCAGATAAATCTTGTATGTACGGTTGACGCTGCCGGCGACCTTCTCGAACGTCACCGACTCAATGCTTCTCGGCGAACCGATTTCAGAAGCGAGGAAGAGCTGCTGCGTATAAGAATAATTGTAGAAGCAGTATGAAGGCAGGTAGCTATTGGTGGCCGTGCCGTCACCGATGGTGAAATCACCACCCACCAAGCACGTGGTGCGGAAGGAGGTCGTCACCCAGTCGCCGGTGGAGAGGTCGGCGCAGTTAGGTCTCACCCGCAAATCGTAGTCTGTGGAGAAGTCCAGGCCGCCCAACAGGTAGGGGTTGTCCGTGATATTGTCCAACGTCGTCCAGTTCTCCATGCCCGCTTCGGAATACTCGACAGTGTAGCTGTCGACTGTACCGAACGGACCAGGTGTCCAGGAGACCATAGCGGAGGAGCCGGTGATATCGGAAACCGCCAAACTGCTGATGGGCGAGCAGGAAGGCTCGTAGTCAATCGTCACATCGTCAATGTAGAAACCACAGCTTGAAGCGTAGGAAACGCGGAAGGCGATGTACTTGCCCGTGCCCTGGTAGCCGCTGAGACTGACAAACTGCTCCTTGTAGGCGTAGGTGTTCATCATGGAGAGGTCGATGGTATCCACCGGCACGAACGTGGAGTCGTTGGTCTTGTCGGTCATCACACCCACCTCCAAGGTGCCGGAGGAACCGGTTCTGCAAGCCCAGAAGTTCACCATCAGCTGGCTTACATCGAAGCTCTGGTCCAGTTCGGGCGCAATGGCAATGTTATAGCAGTTCGTGGTGTGGTGGAAATCCAAGAAATGCGTACCACTGTGTGCATAGCTGTTGCTCGGCACATAGACATAGTGTGCAGGATCGGATGCGAAACGGTCCCAACAGACAATAAAGTTCTCTTGTGTGGTAGAATAAATACCCGTTTCAAAATCCTCAGTATATGGCAGTTGCATAATCGGACCGCAGTCGGTGCGGAAGGAGGCGGAGATGGACGTGCTCTCTAAACCGCCGCAATTACCCCAAACGTAAACGTCGTATTCGGTGTTCGGGGTCAGACCATAAATAGTGTAGGAAGAGTCATACGAAGTTTCCACCATACCCTCCCCGGGCGTAAAGCCTGTCGGGCCATACTCGACGTACCACGAAGAGGCATTGCCGGGATCAGTCCAATGAATGTCCACCGTCTCGGATGTGGTTGCATCCACCACAATGTCGACCGGATGCTGGCACACCGGAATGTAGTCCAACGTAATGTCATCCAAACGCATGTAGTCGCCACCGTTGCCCTGCGTGACACGGAAGGCAATGTATTGGCCATAGCCGGTGTAGTTCTCAAAGGAATACTCCACCAAAGCCCAGTCGCCGAGAGCCGGCGTGTCCACAACATCAAAAGTGGTCGGGTCGTTCTTGTCGGTCATCACACCAAGCTCGAACACGACATTGGAGGACTGCGTCCTTCTCAACCAGTAGCTGATCTGCAGCTGGTTCAGGCTGATACTCTCATCCACTTTCGGCATAATGGCGATGGTGGTCATATTGGAGCCGTCGTAGAATTTCAAACATTTGGACGCGGAATGCGCGGCGCTGGAATTGTTGATAAACACAGGCTCTGAAGGATTGGAAGCGTAACGATCCCAACAATAGACATATTGATCGTTGCCGGAACCGTACACGTCACTGCCGGCAAAGTTCTGGGTGTAAGGCAGGTTTATAATCGGCTCACACTCTGTGCGGAAGGAAACCGTCCCTGTCCACTCGCTGGTGTTGTTGGGACCGCAAATGGCACGGACACGGGCCTGATACTGCGTGTTGGAATTCAAACCGTAAATCGTATAATCGGAACCGCTGAAGCTGCCCGTGGTGGTCCAGTCGGCGTCGCCGTCGGCCTTGTACTCGATTTCGCAGTTCTGCGAGGCGTTCGGGTTGTACCAAGAAAGCTCGGCAGAGTAGTCGTCCACCGTGCCCAATGTCACCGTGTTCGGCACAATGCAGGACACCACGTCACAGGCGGTCAGACGGATATTGTTGACCTGCGTGTGGAGCGTACCCGACGTCGGCATGTTGGTGATACTCCAGTTGTCGTTTGCATCATGGGTGTATTTGCACTGCGAACGGTTGGTGTTGGTGTTTACGGTGTAAAATTTGGCATTGCTGTTGTTCACCTCACTGCCCGTGATATCGTTGACCACCAACAGCAGATTGTCAGATCCGTTATAGTAGAAATTGGTGTCGAAAGCGATATTCACCCAGCGATCGGTGCCGTTGCGGTTGAACACCACCGGACCGGAATAGACATGCACGTAATCGCCAATCGGCGTCGCCCACACATTCTCCGTGAAGACGGCATCGGCGGTGTGCGCCATGTAGATGTCCAACGTGCGGGTGATTTGAGAAGCATCGTTGTATTGGAACGACATGCCGCTGAACTCAGCCGAAATATTGTTGAAATCGCCCGGGAGATAAATCTGCTCCGTGAAAGAGTTGAGATAATGGTTGGACATCGGGAAGTGGTTGCCCTCGGTAGTGTACGTGGAGGTCGGGTAGCTGTTGTTCACGGCCTCAATGGGCGCGACACACGGCGTGGTGATATTCACGTAAACCGTGTCGCTGCCGTAACCATCCGTACAGAAGGTATAGACACCAATCTGATAAGATGTGTTCTCCGACAGTCCCGTCACCATATAGCTGAGGTCCGTAGTGGTGTATTCCGTCATGATTCCAGTAGCCACCTCATACACAACAATATGGTAATCAGCAAGCTCACCCGTAGTATGGGCATTCCAGGACACGGTGGCGTTGGTACCATAGATATTAGAGGCGGAGAGATTCTGTACACCCGTGCAGGTGAGGGCGTCAGTCATGTTGATGACCACGCTATTGACAATCTCTTCGGACATCACCGTGATAGTGGCGGGACCGTACGTGAACTCTCCGTAAACCTGCGTGCCGTTCAGATAGACACTGGCCACACGCCAGTGCTCGTCCGGATAAACGGTGAACGTGACATTCTCGGGGGTGCCACAGGTTGCCGTAGCGGTCTCGGGAGTTACCGTGGCATGTACCAAACCGTCGGAAGAAGCGGCCACCGTAGCGTTGACAACGGCCTGCGGGTACACCGTGACCGTGGAAGTATGGGAGGCGGTGACGCCATTGGAAGCATATCCCGTCACCGTGTAGGTTGTGGTCGTTGAGGGCGACACCGTGATGCTCTCGGTCGTCGCACCGGTGCTCCACACGTAAGAGTCGTAACCGAAGGCCGTAAGCGTCACCGACTCATTCTGACAGATATTCACGGCCGCAGGCCGGATTCCGGCCATGTACGACATAATCGGATAGCCGTTGTTCACGCCGTTGTCCAACATGAAGGCATCGCCCAAAAGGGTGATCATGCTGTCGGACTGCATCTCGGCCTGCGTGACCGGTGTGCCGTCGTTGGAGGCGGAAGACTGCGAAGTGGAACTCAGCACTTGCGTGTAGGAATAGCAGTTGGTGCGGTCACCGCCGTGAGCGGTCATGCCGCCATAGTTCGTGCCGTAGGCAAAAAGCGTGCCGGCAAAGTAGGCGTTCGTGATGTAGGAGCGTTCGGCGTTGCCCGCCATGCCACCGGGATAGTAACCCGTGATGCTACCGGTAACACCGCAGTTTTGGATGTAGGTACTGCCGCTGTTCGGGTAAGTAGCGCCGACAATGCCGCCGATATTGTTACTGCCGGAGGAGTTCACACCCTCAATGCGAGCGTTGATAACCAGACAGTAACGGATATACACAGAGGAACTGCCTCTCGGATAACCGGCAATGCAGCCCATCATGCCCCGCGACTTCAACACCGGGTTGACCATCACCAAAGAATCGATGGTGCAAGGGTTCTCCAACGCGCAGAAAAGACCCGCGTGGAAGGTGTTCCCCTTGTCGCAGTAGAGGTTGTAGATGGCGTAGCCGTGGCCATTGAAATGGCCCTTGAAGGCGTTGCCGGTGCTCGGGGACTCCGCCGTCGGGGATCCGCCGCCGATGGGCGTCCAGTTGTTGGTGGAGTCGTTGTCGGCATTCAGCCAGATGTCGTTGGTCAGGTTCAACGTCACCCCGCTGAAGGAGGTGCCGTTGTTCACCAACTGAGCCAAACCGGCCAGCTGTTCCGGCGTGGAGATGTCAAAGGAGGTCTGCGAGCCATCGTACCAAGAGATGTCCGCTGTACCGTCCCAAACGGTCTGCGCTTGCAGCGCGGGTTTGAGGCCCATCAGGGCGACAAGACACATTACTGCAATGATGTAAACTCTTTTCATAAGCATAATTTTGTATTGACAATGTTAGAATATATTCCTATTTATCTACTTGATAAAAAACACGTAATAACGAACTTTCTATAAATCTTCTAAAAAACTCGCAAATAAACAATTTTTTTTCGTTAGTCACGTTATCCTTCGACTTGCAAAAATGTTCCAAAGCAACGATTATGACAAGAACGATAAAAGAACTAACCCTGAAGGAAATGGGTCGAATGGCCGGAAAAGATCACGGGGAATACCTCGGGAACCAACTGCTGATGGTCATGAGCGCCATGCAATTCGGCAAGAGCTTCATGCATGATAGTCAGCCTTACCGGGTGGAGGACGGAAGAGTGTTGCGAATCACCTCGGGCAACGCCCAGATGATCGTCAACATGAAGCCCTACAGTCTTTCAGCTGGAACAATGCTCGTTTTCCCAACCAATTCTATTATGGAAATTGAAGAAAAGGACGAGGAATTCGACTTTCAAATTTTTTCCTTCCGCGACCTGCCCGACGAGATTCTTTTCAAGGAGTGCACCATTTTCCACCTGTCGGAGGACGATTGGAACCTTATGGGCGAGTACTTTCAACTGTTACGGCATACCCTTAACCGCCAACCGCTGTCTATGAAATCGATCCGATTCCTGCAGACCGCGCTGATGTCTGAGCTTCAAAATATCACCAAAAAGGAAAATGAGGATAACGACCATAAAACTGCGGGGAGGAAGGAGACGATCTTCCAACAGTTCGCGAATTTAGTCAACCAGTATGCCGACAAGGAACACAATATCGCATTTTACGCCGACAAGCTTTGCCTGACGCCCAACCATCTGGGCACCACTATCCGGGAGGCCAGCGGGATGACGGTGCAGGGTTGGATTCACCGCCGTATCATCCAGCAAGCCAAACTTCTCTTAATGTATAGCGATAAGCCTGTTGGCGAGATTGCCGAACAGCTCAACTTCTCGACCTCATCCTCTTTCTGCAAGTTCTTCAAAAAAGAAACCAACATGACACCCCGAAAATATCGGGAAGAGAGCGAGGTGCGCTGAAAACCTCACACACAGCGAGGATTCCGCTGACAACCGCGCATATAAAAGATGACTGTTTTGTGCAGACAAAATATTTTTTTCAACAGTGTTGCGCGTATCCAAAAAAAGTGTATTTTTGCCGCGTCTTTTTGAGACACCAAACATGGCGGTTGTAGCTCAGTTGGTTAGAGTACCGGATTGTGGTTCCGTGGGTCGTCGGTTCGAATCCGACCTGCCGCCCGAAAGAGACGCAGAATCATGCGTCTCTTTTTTTGTCAACCGAATCAATTCGGCGACACAAAACCCGGAGCGGATGACAAAAACAGGAAAGAAGAAACCGCCAAAAAGGATGTCAAGCCTCCAGGATTAAACCGTAAGCTGTTGATAACCTGAAACATAGCTATTGTTGAAAAATATTCAACAGATGGATTGCGGGTTTCGAAAAAAAGTGTATTTTTGCAGCCTCAAATTTTAGCAGTAAATATCAGAAGAATAAAACGATAAGGCAATGAAAAACGAGTTGATTCAATACGTAGAGGATAATTTTATCACGACTCAGGAATTCCCGAAATTCAAGGCTGGCGACACCGTCAACGTGTCCTACAGAATCGTTGAAGGTTCCAAAGAGCGTATCCAGCAGTTCCAGGGCGTGGTGCTGCAAATCAAGGGCAACGGCGTGAACAAGACGTTCACCGTGCGCAAGATCTCCGGCGGTATCGGCGTCGAAAGAGTCTTCCCCTTCACCACCCCCATGATTTCCGACATCAAGGTCGTGAAACGCGGTGTCGTCCGCAGAGCGAGAATTTACTATCTCCGTAATTTGACGGGTAAGAAAGCCCGTATTAAAGAGCGCAGAGGGTAATCATAATGTAAAGATTTTAATGGTTAATGAAAAAGGATGGTTTCGGCCGTCCTTTTTTCGTTCACGCGTATTCGGAATTTGTGTACCTTTGCACCCCGAAAATCAGACCGAAAAAAATGGCATTAATTCAGACAATGGAGGCGACGGGCGCGAAGCTCTTCAAGTACCGGGGACAGATTCCGGTGCTCATCTTTGTTCTCGCCATTCCTGTTCTCGCCGCCTCGTTTAACACCGACCTCGCGGAAAGCTGGTACTTCAACCCGACTGCCTCTACCCTCACCGTAGCCATCGCCTTCCTCACCTCGCTGTGCGGACTTGCCCTGCGTGCATACACGGTCAGCACCACTCCGAAAGGAACATCCGGCCGCAACACAGCCTCACAGGTCGCTTACACACTGAACACCAAGGGCATCTACTCCGTGGTGCGCCACCCGCTCTATCTCGCCAACTACCTCATCTGGCTTGGCGTGCTGATTTACTCCCGGAACCTTTTCGTCATCATTATCGTCTCCCTCGTCTATTGGATCTACTACGAACGCATCATGATGGCCGAAGAGGCGTACCTGCGCGGCAAGTTCGGCGACGAATTTGAAGAATGGGCCGCAAAAGTCCCTGCCTTCCTCCCCAAATGGTCGCGCTTCGAAGGCGGTATGCTCCAGTTCTCCTGGAAGACCTTCGTCCGCCGCGAATACGCCACCTGGCTCTCCACTGTCTATTCCTACCTCGCCACAGACTGGATCCTCTACCAACTCTGGCGGCTTCAAATGGAATCCTGCTATGGCAAACTGAAAGGCAATTACATCACCAACCACGCCGCCATCTTCTGGATCGCCGTCACCTACACCATCATCGCCCTCATCATCAAACTCATCAAACACAAAACCACCTGGCTCGACGCCCCCCCTGACAGAGACTGACTTCCTTAAGCAGCCTCGAAGAGGCAAAACGCACGAAGTGCAATTAACCCCACACAAGCGAAGCGCAGTGTGGGGCGTATCAAAACATAAAAAAAGTCCTTATGAACATCACCCACATCGAACATCTCGGCATCGCCGTGAAAAGTCTGGAAACAGCCATCCCGTACTACGAGAACATTCTCGGGATGAAATGCTACAACATCGAAGAGGTCGCCGACCAGAAGGTCAAGACCGCCTTCTTCAAGGTCGGACAGACCAAGATCGAGCTCCTGGAGCCGACCTGCCCGGAGAGCACCATCGCCAAATTCATCGAAAACCGCGGCGAGGGCATCCACCACATCGCCTTCGCGGTGCCCGACACCAACGAAGCACTCAACGAGTTGGCATCCAAGGAGGTGCGCCTCATCGACAAATGCGCCCGTCCTGGCGCCGAAGGCCTCATGATCGGCTTCGCCCACCCGAAGTCCACCTGCAGCGTCCTCACCGAGTTCTGCTGCCCGAAATAAGAAGATGCACAATGACCTGTAGAGACGGGGCATGCCCCGTCTCTACAAAACAACATACCGTGTTGATAACGGCAAAAGACAAACAACATGCTGAACGACAAGAACTTCTGGAAAGTCCACCTCAAATGGGGCATCATTTTAGGCGTGATGCTGGCCGGCATCGAAATCCTCAAGATGTTCTCCCGCAAGGTGGATTATCAGGCGGCGCAACTGCTTGACCTGGCCATGATTGTCGGCTTCATCCTCGTGCTGCATCTCGGCGTGAAGGAGTTCAAGGAAATCTATCCCGAGCGGCTCTCGTTCGCCAAGGCCTTCCTAAGTTGCATCGTGACCTCCGTCATAGGCGTTGTTCTGCTTTTCGGCTACGACATGCTGCACTACTCCGTCATCGAAAAGGACGGCCTTCAGCAGAAGTACACCACCGCCCTGGCCAAGTACAAACAAAACCTGGCCAAAGACACGCTGACGAACGCCGAGCTGATGGCTTACACCGACGCGGCCACCGCCATGCTGAACGAGCAAAAAGAGCAATTCTGTAACGATTCTTCCGTCGTATTCAAAACAGAAGGCTGCATGACAGACGAATCGCAGCAAAGCCAGATTCGCGATGAAGTCAGCAGCGGCATCCTGCTCTTCCAGCAATACTACACCGGCAAACTGTGCTCAAAACCCGAAGCCGACAAGGAACAGTACAAACTCGGCAATTTCACGCCCTACGCCAAGCGGGTGCTGATGGAGACGCTGACCAGCTACATCGAGCAGAACGAAGGAAAAGCCTCCACCCCGTTCGTACAGGAAATCGTGCAGAAGACCAACGAAGAGCTCCCGAGCATCGACCCGTTGGACAAGCGCTTTGAGGAGACGAAATCTCACGTGCCCCGATACGACAAGAACGGGCAGTACGCCGCCGTCAGCGCAATGATGTACCTGCTCTACGGCATGTTCTTCGGCCTCTTCGTCGCCATGTTCAACTACACCTCAAAGAAACCGATTGAGGAATTCGTCCCGTCGGAAAATGAAGAGACCGAAACGACTAACCCGTAACATCACGCTCTACCGAGCTTTTGTCCCTGCCGGGACTGTTCAAGGAAAATATTATTTATTCGCTGCTAACTGCTAACTACTAACCACTAACCACTTCAATAACCAATAACCTCTAACCTATAACCTTTATAAAAAATGGACATATCTGTAATAGTTCCCTTACTGAACGAAGCCGAATCCCTGCCCGAGCTGGCCGAATGGATCGAGCGCGTAATGACCGAGCACAACTTCTCATACGAAGTTATCATGGTGGACGACGGCTCCACCGACGAATCCTGGTCGGTGATCCAAGAGCTGCACGCCAAGAATCCCGCCATCAAGGGCATCAAATTCCGCCGCAACTACGGCAAGTCGGCCGCGCTGAATACGGCTTTCGAAGCCTGCGAGGGCGACGTGGTCATCACCATGGATGCCGACCTGCAGGACAGCCCCGACGAGATTCCCGAACTCTACCGTATGATCAAGGAGGACGGTTACGACCTCGTATCCGGCTGGAAGAAAGTCCGTTACGACTCAAAGCTCGCCAAGAACATCCCGTCGAAGTTCTTCAACTGGACCACCCGCCGGAAGTCGGGCATCCAGCTCCACGACTTCAACTGCGGACTCAAGGCGTACAAAAAAGACGTGGTGAAGTCCATCGAGGTCTACAGCGAGATGCACCGCTACATCCCAGTCCTCGCCAAATGGGCGGGTTTCAACAAAATCGGCGAGAAGGTGGTCATCCACCAGAAGCGCAAGCACGGTGTCTCCAAGTTCGGCTGGGACCGTTTTGTCAACGGATACCTCGACCTGCTGACCGTCACATTCATGTCGAAGTTCGGCAAAAAACCGATGCACTTCTTCGGAAGCCTCGGCTCGCTGTCGTTCCTCGTCGGCATTGTTATCACGATCGTGCTGATTGCGCAGAAGTTGTACCGGTTGCACCATGCCGTTCCCGGTTTCCGCCAGGTCACCGACCAGCCGTTGTTCTACTTGGCACTGCTGGCCATGATCTTCGGATTGGTACTGTTCCTCGCCGGCTACCTCGCGGAACTCATCGTCCGCAACGGTTCCGACCGCAACAAATACCTGATTGCTGACCGGATCGAATAATCCATGTAGAGACGTGCCATGGCGCGTCTCTACGTAACGACAATCCGTCATTATAAAACATTGATTATGAAACTTTTCAATATCAGAATACTGGCGACCGCAATTCTTTGTTGCGTCGCCATTTTTGTAACAGCCCAGCCGCCCGTCCACGACTGCGGCACCGTCACTGACATCGACGGCAACACCTACCAAACCATCGTGATGGGCAACGACTGTTGGCTGCGGGAGAACCTTCGGGTGACGCACTATGCCGACGGCAAGGAGATTACCCCGACACCGCAATCACCAAACAACGACCCACAGAATATCAGCCGGTATGGACGACTATATACTTGGTTTTCAACGCTCAACGGTGCCGAACCGACAGAGGAAACCGACGGCCGCGTGCAAGGTCCCTGCCCCGACGGATGGCATGTACCCTCAAATTTCGAATGGATGGGAGTAGAGGATTTCGTAGGCTACAAGGACTACTACCGTTGCGGCACGGACGTGAACAACGTGGCCAAATCCATGGCTTCAGCAGAAGGTTGGCAGTTTGACTTCCTGACACAAGGCGCAACCTGCTGCATCATTGAAGATGTCGCAACAAACAATAAGACAGGGTTTTCCATACTTCCCGCAGGCAATGTGTGGAACACGCAAACAAAAGGGTTCGGTTCGATGGCTGGATTCTGGACCTGCTCCGACGGCAGCCCCGACACGTCCCCGATTCACTACTTTTACTACACCAACGCCACCGTGGAGATCAACTGCACCCCCAAAGAGGCCTTCTACTCGGTGCGTTGCGTGAAGAACAAAGACTAACGCTCTCTGTCAACAATGGAACACGAATGGTGACCGATAAGCAGATCGTATGTGGTTCCCTCCTCTTGGAAGTAAACATAAATATTGTATATATTATTAGTTTCGTAATGTGACCCCTCAATGTAGGTGGCATCAATCACGTTGCTGCCGTAAGGAAGATATACATACTGATAATTATACACACCCTGTTTGAGAAAAAGTCCCGTCTCCCAGAAGTCGAACTCCTTGTTATAATGCAACTTGGCCTCATCCAGTAACTGCCAGTCGGTCAATTCGCCAAATACATACACACTGCCTTCGTTGAAGGGGAAACTGCTCTTCAACGTGAAATGGGTAAAGACGTAATCCTCTGAGTAATCATTCCTTAAGTCACGATTTCGGTAGTAGCAACGGCCGTTTATATTGCCACGACTCTCGTAGGCGGAATAGGGGCGCGCGTCATCCTGCAACACATACGCGTGCGTATGCCGGTTCTCGAAGGAGATACCCACCACGCGGTCGGCGTTGGAACGCAGCGTGGAGATGTCGAACGTGCGGAATTCAGCCCCTCCGGGGAAGGTGTTAGTGCCATCCATATAGGTAAAATGCAACTCCCCCGCACTGCCTGAATGGTAAAGCAGCCCATACTTGGCATTGTCCCAACGGTTGTTTTGCTGGATGGTGGCATGGACTGTCAACTGGGGGTTACGGATGCGGTAACCGCCCGTAAAGACCGTAAAATCAACATCTTGGTGGGTATAACGGTTGTTTACATCAGCGGACGAATGTACATCGCAGACAATCTTGGCGGGTGCCGGCTCCGTCACCATGAAACGGCGGGTCAGGATGGGGTTGTCCGGGGAGTCATCATAGACAAATAAGATATAATTTCCTGATTTATTGAATGATATGTTCTCATTGGGAAACGCAGCCTGATAATGCAGATAAGGTTCGATGGTGTTGAAGGAATGATCATACACCGTGATGTCATCCTCCATAAAGCCTTCAATATACTCAATCTGATTCGCCTGCGTGGGCTGCCAATCGTGCGTGCAGTGGATGAAGGTGTATTTGAGGTGTCGGACCTCAAGATTCAAGTCATCGAAGAAAAGATGGAACGTCGCCTCGCCCAGCGCACCAACGGGTTCGCCCAGCTGATCCTCGCCCGCGAAGAGTTGCACGCTGGCGATCCCATCCACGTAAACCTTGTTATCAAACTGAATATCATACGGTTGCGCAGAGGTCGTCATCAACGCAAACAATGCAACCAACGACAAAACAAACAGATTTTTCCTCATGACTACACATTCAAAAATTCGAGTGCAAAGATAATTTTTTTCGCAAATGCACGGTATATTCAAAAAAATTATATCTTTGCCGCGTAATTTAAATAATCAAGGCATTAACAATTTTAAACAAAAAAGGAGACCTGCTATCGAAAAGACATCTACTTTCTGAAGTTATAAACCCCTAAAAGAAAGGAGCATATCATGAATTGGAATGCCTTGTCCGATGACGAGTTGATAGCACGTTATCAAGCTGGTGAAGAGACTGCGTTGAAAACCATCATCCTCCGATACCAACGGAGGCTGTTCTCCTACATCCTTGTTTCTGTCAAAAACAAGGAGTTGGCGGAGGACATATTCCAAGACACCTTTATCAAGGTGATAAACACCATACGCTCAGGGAACTACCATGAGGAAGGGAAATTCTTCCAGTGGATCATGCGTATTGCCAACAACCTGAAAATCGATTACTATCGACAGTTGCAGCGCATGCCCACCGTGGACGGGGGCGAGGATTTCGACATTTTCACCATCATCGGTTCGAAAGACGAGACCGTGGAGGAGAAGATGATCCGCGAGCAGACTTACTCCGCCCTCAACCACTATGTGGAGTATTTGCCGGAGGAGCAGAAAGAGGTGTTGAAGATGCGCATTTACAGCGACTATAGTTTCAAGGAGATTGCCGAGATGACCAACGTCAGCATCAACACCGCCCTGGGCCGAATGCGCTACGCCCTCATCAACCTGCGCAAAATCATGGCCAAACACCAGGTCGCCCTGTAGCTATCTACGATTCGGTTTTTGCAGCCGAATCCCGAAAATCTGCGAAATCGAGCCCGAAAATTTAACTATTTGGGCTCGATTAGTTAACGCGATTTTGATAACCCGCTATCAATCAACGAAAAAAAAATTTTTCAAAACTCTTGACAAACGCGTTTTCGCGTTGTATCTTTGCCATGTTCAAAAAAGGGTTGGCGACCCTTGCTGGACGGAAGCTGTGAAAGCAGATAAACCTGTGAAAGCAGAAATTTTTAAACCTAAAACTAATGACCCGCCGCACCGAAGAAACAAAACCTTAATCCACCTATGTGAGAACAAAGTCGATTAACGTAGGCAGACAACTGCCGCTTCTGCGAAAAGGAAGCAACCTAAAAAAAACAATTTCATCAAAAAACTTAAAAACAAAAAAACTATGAAAAAATTAGTATTATTCATCGGATTAACTGTCTTATCATTCTGCGCTTTCGCCGAGAAAGTTCCTGCGGTTGTTGTGAACAAGTACAATGGCGGCTGGACGGCCATCCTCAACTTGTACAACTACGTCACTTACACGCCCGCTGAGCTCAGCCCCACCGGCATCGGCCAATTGGACTGCTCAGGTGGAGGCTTCACCGCCTGTAGGGTTCCAAACTGCGCACATCTGACCGTCAACGACGGCAACGCAGTGGGCACCGTTACGGAATACGGAAAAGTGAATGCCCTGATGGCTGCCATCAACAATGTCATCATCCAGTATGAGACGGCGCAAGAACAGAGTACGGACGCGGCTTCGAAACCCAACGCAAGCAAAGGAGCCTCTACCTCTATTCCAAGCGTTTACACCAAGACCATCGCCTTCCCCAATAGTGCCGGCGGTCAGAACGCAAAGAAAGCGGAGACCTATGTGGTGCGCGGGGTGGTGACAGCCAGCGACGCAACCTCCTCCTCGATGAAGATCTACATCGAAAAGGTGAACCTCCTTCCCTCCTTAAGCAGTAATTAATCCCTCACTTCCCAAACCAAGCCCCGATGAAAACACGAATAATCATCCTCGTTAGCGCAGTGCTGACATCCCTGAGTGTCTGCGGACAAGACTGGATCGGCAACCATTTCACGTTGGACACCATCGTTGAGTTCCATGGTGCACACGCACCTGGAAATCTGAACGCCATCCAATGCAGAATGTTTGACGGAACGTTCTATTTCGTTGAGCAACAAGGATTCCAGTACAAGGAGAACGGCCATCAGGCGGTCATCCACACGCTATCGACAGATAATTATGAACAGTCTGAAATCGTACTTCCTCTGCCCGAGAGCGACCGCAACAAAGAACGGTACGCCCGCAGTCTCTGGATATACGACTTCAGTCTTGACGGCGACCGCATTCTGTTGACGACACAAGACGAACTAATTCTTTATAAACAAATCCATAACCAAATCTATCAAGTGGAGTCAACGTATCGTCACCCGAACCTTTTCATGGGCTATCTCCACCAGAACAAGGTCAATTTTTTCGAGGAGGATCATGACAAGGGGTTCAAGTGGTTTCAGCAGGACTTGGGAGGCGACTCGGCAGTGCGGGTGCGGGATCTCCCCTACGAGGCCCCACACATCGTGCAGATCCAGCCGAACCGCTATCTTTTCCACACCCAACAATCTGTATTCTTCCTAAGCACGAGACACCCCCGCGTGGAGGTTTACGACCTGGACGGGACTTTCCGCGACAGTATCCACTTCGATCTGCCCCTTTGGAAGGCATTCGACGAGGACTACATCCAGAAAACGCTCTCTTACCCCTACGGCATCGAACGCATCTACGCCGTCAAGGACGAACTGTACGACTACTCGTACCCGAAAGTCGTCATGCCGCTGAGCGGGGATCTCCTGCTACTCTACATGCAAATCGACTCTATCACTGGGAAATCGGCGCTGCAATACGCCATCCGCACACCCAACGGCCTGATCACCCGCCACGCGCGAACGAATCATGAAGACAGCGTCTACACCGCACGCCGATTCCCATTTACCCTTTTCCAAGGCGGCCTTGACAAGGGGCACGCCGACGGCAATGGCAAAATCGTACAACTCACCTATCGTACTAACGTGCCTTGGCAAGGGAAGAGACACGCCGAATACATGGCCGACGTGAACCAATACTTTGCAGAGAAAAGTCCCACACTCGCCTACAAGGTCATGCGGTACACCCCGCCGGACTATCCTCCGAACAATCCGCCGAACGACAATCCAAGCCCCAACTTAGGCAATAGTCCGGGAATCATATCCGCCAATTTCCGCCTGTTCGCACCCGGAGGACGTGTTGTCGCTCTAGACTCCCTGCCGACGGACAAAAGCGTACTCATACTGCACCAAGGGCTGGAATGTTCCGGCTGCGTAAAGGCCGTGTATACGCTGTTGTCGCAATCTCCTATGGATGGGGTCCATATCGGACAAGTCTACCCCCAGCCCCTAAGCGGACTGTCCGCCCATGAGCTCGGCAATCGGATCCGCCAGCAACTCGACAAACCGTTCGCCCTCTACTACGACACTACGACCCACTACCGGCAATTCTCCCCCACCCTGCCATTCAACGAGCCCGACTTCCCTTGCGTGATCCTTTTCCGAAAAGGAGAGCAACCCGCAATTTACCGTAACTCCGACCTCTTCACCCCGAACTATAGTGTCACCGAATTCAATGACACTTTCCTCGATGCGTGGCGTTCTTTCCTGAGCATTGACCATTGACCTTTGACTCTGACTATTGACTTTGACTATTGACTTTGACTATTGACTTTGACTGTTGACTGTTGACTTTGACTGCTAACCCAATTTTTTGTACTTTTGCGCCCCGAAAAAAAACGAATATGGCATATACGATTGACTTGACGCAGATCACGCAGTTCGACCACGTGGAGTTCGTGGCCAAGCAGGTTGTGGAAGGATTCATCACCGGCATCCACAAGAGCCCGATGCACGGGTTTTCGGTGGAATTTGCCGAGCACCGACCCTACAACACCGGCGAGCCGATCCGCCATATCGACTGGAAACTCTATGCCCGCACCGACAAGCTCTTCGTCAAGCAATATGAGGAGGAGACCAACCTGCGATGCCACCTGGTCATTGACAACTCGTCGTCAATGTATTTCCCGAAAAGACAGAAATACACCCTGGCACAGCCGAACAAGATCTTCTTCGCCGTGTATGCCGCCGCCGTGCTGATGCAGGTCTTTAAGAGCCAGCGCGACGCCGTCGGGTTGAGCCTCTTCTCCGACAAGTTGGAGTTGCATACCCATGCCCGTGGCGGCGATGCCCACCACAAGATGATCTACCGCGAGCTGGAGAAGGTGCTGCAGCCCATCGCCGACGATGTGCAACGGCAGTCCATGGTAACCGACACGCTGCACCAGATTGCCGAGCAGATTCACCGCCGCTCCCTGGTCATAATCTTCAGCGACATGCTGGAGAGCAGCCACAACCTTGACGAATTGTTGCTCGCCCTCGGCCACCTGCGCCACAACAAGCACGAGGTCGTCCTCTTCCACACCTTCGACAAAGCGCTGGAATACGACTTTGCCTTCGACAACCGGCTTTACCGATTCGTCGATATGGAAACCGGCCACGAGGTGAAAGTGCACGCCAACAATATCCGCGAGTACTACCAGCAGACCGTGCGAGACTACTTCCAGGAAATCAAGGTCAAATGCGGACAATACCAGATTGACGTCATCCCCGCCGACATCACGCAGGGATTCGAGCAGATACTACTACCCTATCTTCTGAAACGATCACAGATGTATTAACGAAACCTCATGAGCCAACCTGTAAACTACGAAGACAAGAAACTAACCATCAAACAGTGGAGCGTCCAGGACAGACCGCGCGAGAAATATGCCAAAAACGGCGCCATCGCATTGTCAGACGCGGAACTCATCGCCATCCTGCTGCGCACCGGCAATCCAAACGATTCGGCCGTAGAGCTGGCCAAGAAGCTCCTCCTCCAAGCCGGAAACAGCCTTAACAAACTGTCGGAAAAGTCGTTGCGCGAGCTATCGAACATCAAGGGCATAGGGCAGGCCAAGGCGATCTCCCTGCTGAGTGCTTTCGAAATCGGCAAGCGCGTCCGCGCCGAAAAGGTGGAAGAATGCCTCCAAATCCGCAGCAGCACCGACGTGGTCAACCTTATGCAGGACAAGATTGCCACTCTTGACCACGAGGAGTTCTGGGCCGTCTACCTGAACCAGGCGAACCGCATCTTGAACACCGTCCAGATCAGCAAGGGCGGCATCTCCACTACGCCCGTGGACACCCGCATCGTGATGCAGCAGGCCGTGTTGAACAAAGCCACGCAAATCGTGCTCTGCCACAACCATCCGTCGGGTAGCGTCCGGCCCAGCCGCAGCGACATCCAGCTGACCGAACAGCTTCACAAAGCCACGGAAATCATGGACATTGTGCTCTTGGACCACATCATCATCCACCACGACGACTACTACAGTTTCGCGGAGGAAGGACGGTTGTGAGGATTCTAAACGAATAAAGTTACTCTTGTTGCGTGCAAAAAATGTATTTTTGCGGCTTTCTTTAAAACACCCTCATTCATACAATCCGAAAGATGACACGGGAAAAAGAAATTTACAAAGTCACGTTGGTGGGTTCGGCGGGCAACATCGCCCTGATGACGTTCAAGTTCATCGCCAGCGTGCTCGGAAACAGTGCGGCAATGATAGCCGATGCCGTACACTCCATGTCTGACTTCATCACAGACCTCATGGTGATTGTCTTCGTCAACATCAGCGCGAAACCGCAGGACAAGTCACACGACTACGGCCACGGCAAGTTCGAGACGTTAGCCACTTTCTTTGTCGGGCTGGCCTTGGTGGCCGCCGCCACGGGCATCATCGTTTCAGGTTCCGTGAAGCTGGCGGACTGGCTGAAGGGGGCACAATTGGAGGCACCCGGCCGGCTTGCCTTGTGGGCGGCGTTAATCTCCATTCTCGTCAAAGAGGGACTGTACCAATACACCTTGCGAAAAGGAAAAGCTCTCGACTCCCAAGCGGTTGTTGCCAATGCCTGGCACCATCGCAGCGACGCCCTCTCATCCATAGGGGCGGCCATCGGTATCGGCGGGGCAATCCTGCTCGGCGACCGCTGGACGGTGCTCGACCCGATAGCCTCCATCGTAGTGGGGGCCATGTTGGTGAAGGTAGCCGTCGATTTGCTCAAAGGGAGCGTCAATGAGCTCACAGAATGTTCGTTGCCCGAGGAGACGGAACGCGAAATCGAGGAAATCATTACCTCCTTCCCGGACGTGTCTGACCCGCACAACTTGCGCACACGGCGCATCGGCAACCGCATCGCCATTGAGGCACACATCCGCATGGACGGAAACCTGTCGTTGAATGAGGTACACGCCCGTGCCTCCGACATCGAGCAGAAACTCAAGGAACGGTTCGGCGCAGACACGCACGTTACGTTGCACACGGAACCGGTGAAGGAGGCGTAGGGACGCGAAATACCGGGCGAGGAACGCAATGTACGAGGTGTAGAGACGCAAAATTTTGCGACCTGTACGGTTGACCTCTATCATTCAGGCCACCAGCTTGAACGAGATTGTACCGTTTGCAACATATGAGTCCAGCTCCCCGTTTCTTGAGGCTGCGGTGATGACGGCCAACGCCCCGCTTCCGTTGTCGGACCAGGAC
>JAFPVR010000099.1 GCA_017395245.1 Bacteroidales bacterium
GGTGAATAGTGATTGGTGAATAGTGATTGGTGAATAGTGATTGGTGAATAGTGATTGGTGAATAGTGATTGGTGAATAGTGATTGGTGAATAGTGATTGGTGAATAGTGATTGGTGAATAGTGATTGGTGAATAGTCAGGAGTCAGAGGCAGAGGCAATGGTCAAAAAATGTATTTTTGCCGCACATTAGGAGCAGCGGCATTCGTGCCGCATAAAGGAGCGTCGGCATTCGTGCCGCATAAACAAACATATTTCAGATATGGTGAGACTCAGACTTTCGAATATCAGCGTGCCGGTGGAAGCTGCACGGAATGTTAAGAACTTCGTTTGCAAGCAGTTCAAGATCAGAACGGAGGATTTGGATGGCTTTCGGATTGTGCGGCAGTCGGTGGATGCGCGGAAGAAGAACCGTGTGCAGTACAATTTTCAGGTGGAGGTGACGCTGCCCGACAAGTACCGTTCCCTGCTGGGGTCGCCGGGGGTGGGGGAGCCGACGCCTGCGATGGAGCTCACCTATCCGAAATGGCCCCACGAGCGGCAGCCCGTGGTGGTCGGCTTCGGACCGGCAGGCATGTTCGCCGCCCTCTACCTCGCCCGCTGCGGTGCTCATCCCATCGTTATCGAGCGCGGAGAGCGTATTGAGGACAGGCAGCAGTCTGTACGGAATTTCTTACAGACCAAGATGCTGAACCCCGAATCGAACGTCCAGTTCGGCGAGGGCGGTGCCGGTACCTTCTCCGACGGCAAACTCAATACCAACGTCAATAGCGAGTACAACCAGTTTATACTCAACGAGTTTTACGCCCATGGTGCACCTGATGAAGTCACCTATCAGCAGAATCCGCATGTGGGCACGGACTATCTCGCCAAAGTGGTGAAAAACATCCGCACGGAGATTGAAAACCTCGGCGGCGAGTTCCATTTCAACACGCTGTTCGAGGATTTTGAAAAAGACGGCGAGCACTTGATTACTCGTTGTCGTGGCGGCAAAACCTTTACCACGAATCACTTGCTATTAGGCTTGGGGCACTCCGCCCGCGACACTATCCGTATGCTGCACGCTCACGGATTACAGATGGAAGCCAAGGGATTTTCCATCGGGGTGCGCATGGAGCACCTGCAGCGCGACATCAATAGGATGCAGTACGGTCCGTCGGCGAGCCTGTTGCCGCCCGCTTCGTACAAAGGGGTAGTACACTTGCGCGACCGAGGGGTGTACACCTTCTGTATGTGCCCCGGTGGCACGGTGATGGCCTCCGCGAGCGAAGAGGGGACGATAGTCACGAACGGCATGAGCGAACACAAACGCGACAAGGCCAATGCCAACAGTGCTTTGTTGGTGAGCGTTACGCCGGAGGATTTCCTGCAGGGGTCGGTGCTGGATGGTATTGACTATCAGGCAAAATACGAGCAATTAGCCTTCCGGATGGCCGCCGATGGCCGTGCCCCGGGCAATCTCGTGGGTGAGTTCCTGAAAGGGCAGATTGCCGAACGTCACCGCAAAGTGGTGCCCTCCTATCCGCACGGGCTCTACTACGGTGATTTCTCCCGCTGCCTGCCCGACTATGCCGTGGGTGCGTTGAGGGAGGCACTGCCGCTGCTCGACCGCAAGCTTCCCGGCATCGCCAATGTGGATACGGTGCTGACGGGTGTCGAAACACGTTCCTCCTCGCCGGTGCGTATCTTGCGCGGCGAAGATAGAATGTCTTCAATGTCAGGAATTTACCCGATAGGGGAGGGGGCTGGCTATGCAGGCGGCATTATGAGCGCGGCCATCGATGGACTGCGCACAGCTATTGCGGTTACCCGTTAAAACAAAAAGGGCGAACCGTCAAGATTCGCCCTGTATATCGGATTTTATTTCACTAACTGTTTGAAGCGGTCGGAGTGGCGGTAGCGTTTGAACTCAGCGTCGCGCTTGGCTGTTTTCTTTAAGGAAGAATCCAGATTGATGGCGGTGGTGAGGTTGCTATAGACATCCTCTTCCACTTTCATGCGGGCGGCGAGCACGGCCTTCAGGTAGGCGGTCTTGGCATCCACATCGGTGATGCAGTCGAGGGTGGCCTTGGCGGCGTTGTAGTCCTTTTGCAGCAGCTGCACGAGCGCGGTGTTGTAGTCGCAGCTCTGGTTAGCCATCAGCTGGGCCGCTTTGGAGTAGTCGCCGTTGAGGATGCTGAGCGCGCCGATATTGTAGTTCTGGCTCACAGGCTGCACGGAGGCGTTGGCAGAGGCTTCGAAATTGGTCTGCGCGGCGGCAAGATCACCGCTCAGGTAATCGGCAATGGCCATGTTGTTGAGGATGATGCCGTTGTTCGGGGAGAGGGCAGCAGCCTTCTGCAGGTAGTTCAGCGCATCCTCCAGGTCGTTCTGGTCGCCGTTTTGGTAGTAGTCGTTCAGCTTCATGGCGCCGAGGTTGTTGTAAGCGCGCCAGTCGTTTTCGGTTTTCTTGTTGTTAATCAAGGATTTGTAGATGCCTTCCTTGACATTCATTTCGGTAGCCACAGAGGCGGCATAGAGACGCTCGTTGACGGAGAAATCGTCCGGGTTGGCTTGTACGAGACGGATAAGTTCGGCATCGGTGTAGGTGTCGTGCTTCTTGCAGACCATCTGGATTTCGGCGCGGCGCAGCGGCGGCAGGATGGCATCGGCGATTTCGGGATAGATGTCCGTCATCTCGCGGATTTTCTGCTCGCGCATCTCATTGCTCGACTGGGAGCGCACCACGTTGAGAATCTGGTTCTTCTGGGCGATATTCGACTTTTCGATAGCGGCCTCGAAACCGTCCCAGTCCTCGCCCTTGGCATTGTTCACGTATTCAAAGACAGGCTTCTGCAAGTCTTTCATCTTGATATTGTTACGCTTGGCATAGTCCTTCAGGTAGGCGTTGAACTTGTCGCCGAACCATTTTTTGCCAACTTGGAAACGGCGCTCGGAAAGGCCCTGGTTGTTGGTTTCCTCACCTTCGGGAGAAGCCCAGCCGGAAATCACCACGCGGTCGATGATGAAGTCGTTGTTCATGAAATTGACGAACTCGTTGATAGAGTCTTTCGCGGCTTTCGTCTTGTTGTTGGGGTTGTTCCAGTTCATCACTGCGCTGTTGAGGTCGAAATAGAGGGTGGCGGTGCGCCCGATGAATTCGGCCTTGTAGTTGTGGGGAGCGAGCAGGAAAGCAGTGCCGCTGTTGGCATTGTCGGTCAGCCTCGGGGTAAGGTTGGCGCGGGCGCTGGTGTTGCTGATACCCTCGCCGAGGTTGCGGTCGCCAAAGTCGTGGTGCTTCTTCTTCAGGTCGGCTGTCGCGCCGGTCACAATGTCGGCGTTCTCATATTTCTCGTCGAACTTGAAGGTGCCGCTCTTGGTGAAAGAGCCGCCGGTCTTGTAAGGGATGGTGATGCCGTCTCCCTGGGCCTTCTCGCCTTTCAGGGTGATGGTGGTAAACGGAGGCGTAACCTTCTCGCCGTCATCGTATAGCGACGGCGTGAACGTCATGGTGGCCTTCTTCTTCATATACTTTGGCGGGATGGTACCCTTGATGGTGTAGGCGACCTCTCCGCCCTTGTTCTCTAAGTCGGGATTGTCAAGCGTGACCGTCACTTCGGGGTATTTCTTGACCATTTTTCCGAGACCACAGCCGCCCATCAGCATCGCGGCGGCCAAAACCAGGCTCAATGCAACTAATTTTCTCATAGGTTATTAAGGTTTTAATTTGAAATTTCAAAAACGGGGCAAAGATACGTTTTTTTTAATGACAAAAACCCAGTAAAAAATCAGTCGTAATACACAGAAATGGGCATTCGGGACACCGTAGAGATGCACGGCCGTGCGTCTCTACAGAAGGCCGTGTGTCTCCACAACCCCGCAACCCGTCATTTTTTCACGATTTTCCGGTGGTATTCCCGTCCGTCCGCGCCCGTCACGCGCAATACGTACACACCGGCGGGCACGTTCCGCATATTCATCGGCGAATTGGGCGAATTGGGCGAATATATGATACGTCCATGGAGGTCATACAGCGCGATGTTGGCGATTTCCGCGCCGGAGAGTTCGATGTGCAGGAGGTCGTCGGTGGGGTTGGGATAGACATTCAGCGCGGCATCGGCGGCGACATTGACGGCGGTGCGTTTCGCACGGGTCCCCGCATTGTCGTCACCGTTATCCTCCGCCAACTGGTCCTCGTCATCATAACAAATATCGAAGAAGAAACAGAGCACCCCCTTGGCCAACACCGACGCGCGGCCGGTGTTGCGTTCGGCAATCGTCTGCAGCTGCGCGATCTGGGCGGGGGTTAAGGCGTACCAATTGATATGCCCGTCTTGTAGAGACGCGCCATGGCACGTCTCTACGGAACCGTCATTGTCCGCGACATTGTTCCGCAGCACCAGTTTCATCGCATGGAACTCGGCATAGTTCGCCATTTCCGCGTCGTCCGCATCCGCCGCAAACGTCTCCGCATAACCCTCGCAGAACCGCGTCTCCGTCAGGGAGTACGGGTCGGCGATGGGCTGGGCGGCAGTATGCCACTGCTCCAATGCTGCGAGGTCCAGAAGGCTGTCGGACATGAGGGTACGGATGGCGGTGTAATAGGTTTCCGACAATGCCTGTTGTAGAGACGCAAAATCTTGTGTCTCTACCCCTGCGCCGTCCGCATTGCCCATTCCGTCCGTGTTGGTGTTGCCTGCAAGGGCTGCGGTGTAGGCGTTCATGCCGGACTGGAAACCCGCCAGCAGCAGCGGGTACACGGGACCGCCGTTATTGCACAGCGTGGAGGCGCAGCTGTTGGCTGTGCTGGCCAACGAAACGGAAATGCTGACTGGATTGTAAGGCAGATGGTTCGTTCCTTTGCTGTGGTAGTAGCTTATTGACTGGATACCCGCGTTTAACAGGCTGCTGGTCCGGGTATTCTGGAAGATATTGTCGGCTCCGAGCGACGAGGTACCGATTGATGCAGCCACAGTCGCACCCGACCCCACACAGAAGTCAATGCCACACCAAGAGAAAGTATTGCAAGTGAACTGAAGGCCGGCCCTGTCTCCGCCATTGTTCCCCTCCGCCTTGATTCCATAATTGAGATTTTCGAAACTGTTGAGATGGAGGAGATTTGGGAGACCACCGCTGTTGTTCACGGATATGCCTGTGGAAATAAGCAACTGCGGCGTATAGGTGATTTTGCTGAAAATGTTGTCCTCCACTTTGTAGCCGGTGCAGGCATCCAACCGCAACCCGGTGTTGCTCACTGCGTAGGGGGCGCTTTGCAGGTCGAATGTGTTGCGGGTGATTGTGGCATAATTGTTGCCGTCAACACGAAGTCCTGTCACATTGTTGCGGAACTTGACCCTGTCGGCCATCACTGCGTAGGGGTTGTTCCCGGCAATCACCTCCACAGCGGTGGCGAAGCCCGAGAACTCGCAGGAGTCCGAGAGCGTGGGCGGACAACCGCAGTAACCGGGCAGTACAACATTGTCATGAGCGCACTTCACGTCCAGTTTCATGCCGGCATCGCAGGCATAGATGCCGCGACCGTTATACACAAGACTGTTGTTGACTTCGTTTCGAAAATGGCATCCCAGGAATTTCACCCATTTCACATCCCACATCTTCACATGTTCGGAGAATGCCGTGTTATTTGCAGCGAAGCGGTTGTTCGTGTCCACCACGAAGGTGCATTTCTCGAAAAGGCATTTGTTGTCGCCGACGGTGCCGCTCGGTGCGATGCCCGCGTAGGAGTTTATCACCACCGACTGCCGGTTGTTGCGGAACGTGGCGCTGTCGGCGGTGATGATGCCGCCAGTGGTGGCGAAATTGACAGTGTCCTCGCGCAGTCCGGTGCGGATTCCGCAGAGGGCATTCTCAATCGTAGCCCCATTGCGCAGTTCCACTACCCCTTGGTGTTGAGGCAGTTGCCGTTTGGTCCGGTCGCCCACCACCTCGATGCCCTGCCACATCTCGCCGTCGCAGGCCGAGGTGAACATGCCGCCATCAACGATGAGTTTGCCGCCGGGGCGGACAATGAGGCGGGCATTGTCTGTGCAATGAATAGTGTTAGTGATGGTGAGAACCGAGCCTGAATCAACGATGGCGGTATTGGCTAAAGTGCGTTCATTGTTCCAAAGAGCGTTTTGAGTCAAAATTGAATCATGTGAGATGATTAGTTGATGTCCTGATCCCGTTGACACAATGTTATCTACAAACACTTCTCTAATGGTTTCACCCTCAAAACAGACTTTTGCTCTTAACCAATTGTACATGGCCGGATATATTGGACGTACCACCAATGTGGATGTACCTTGTCCTGAAACAATGGCCATTTGGGGATTGACTTCCCATACAATTTCATACCCTTCGGGCACGTTGCCCGAAAGTGTGTATGTATATTCGTTACACAATTGCATATATGGCAAACCGCTTATGGCATATTCAATCCCATAAATTTTATGATTATCCGCATTCACCCCCAGCCCCATACCTGCGGTGGGTGAACGTTGGCTTGTATGAAATAGAGGCAAGCATTAACCTGTCAAACAGCCTGTCTCCGAAATACATTCGGTTGAACTTGTAGCAAAACTCGTTTA
>JAFPVR010000100.1 GCA_017395245.1 Bacteroidales bacterium
CGGCTTCCACCTCGACTCGAAGGAGCCCGACTGGAGCAAGTTCCGCGACTTCATTATGGGCGAAGTCCGCTACAACTCGCTGATGAAGACCTTCCCGCAGGAAGCCGAAGAACTCTTCGTCGCCACCGAGCGCAATGCCAAGATTAGGTATGAGGGTTATAAGAAGCTCGCCGAGCTTTAATTGACCCGTGCGGGCACGATTGCGTTGCACTCGTCTTTAGTCCCGCATCACAAACAGCAAAGGGTGTCCCCATCGGGCACCCTTTCTTCTTGCCATTCAATATTTAACGCCATTTTTCTTTTCAATAGGAATCATTGTTTTTTTATTATAACGCCATTTTTTCTTTTTTAACGCCATTTTTCTTCTGTTCGGTGTGTTGCCATGTCATGGCAACGACAATGCCCATTCACCCCATCCCGCCCATTCGCCCCATAACCATAAAGGCTACCGTGCGCGGAGCGTCAGCCCCGCGCTTTTTTGTCCCGTGGGCTTCTCTACAACCGCCATAACCCTCTCCCCACAGCGCCCCAATATCGCCCCTTCTTCGATCCCTCTTCGATCCTTCTTCGAAACCGCCACAACCAACACAAAACCAATATTTTACTGAAAATTCACACAATTTGTTGAAAATCAATTATGTATCCAATAACACTCCTATTCGCCCCATCCGTCCCATCCATCGCCTCTCTCCGTGCATTTCGGTGGCATTTTTGCCGCCGCATCCCCGCCCCTCCAATGGGAAATAAGCGGACTTTTACGGCCAAATGCGGACATTTCGTAACCCTTTGAGCCTGTCCCCCAATTCACCCATATTTTGTTTTGAACGACAATCAACCCAAAGTTTCATTCAAATTCAAAACAAAATGTCAGGTTACACATTCAAACAGGACTTGGCTAGGCTCTATTTCCCTGGCTATGACAAAGAGGTCTCGCGCCGTCTCTTCGCCCGTGAACTCCACTCTAATCCCGATCTCATGGCCGACCTCGTCGCCGCCAGGTACACCAAAAGCCAGAAAAAGCTCTCGCCCCTTCAGGTGCAGATAATCTACCATCACCTCGGCGAACCCTAATCGTCCTCTCTTTTCCGTGCACCCCGGCGGCATTTTTTGCCGCCGCCAAATAAATCTTGCCCATTCTGCCCATTAGACCCATAAAACCCACATAACCACCACATCCACAGTACTATATACTGCAATATCACCGCAATTGCAAAAGTTAAATAATGTTAAATATCAACTTTTTTTCATCCCCTTGTAGATTTTTGCACCAAAAAAATCCTATATTATAATAAAGACGTCTTTAATGATAATAAACGACCGGCAGAAATACGAGCATTTCTATGGTCTGATTGAACGGCACAAGGCACTCATCGAGAGTCTGTGCATGCGCCGTGCATCAGGCAACAGCCGTTATTGTGCCGAGTTGCGACAAGAATGTTATATTAGTATATGGAAACACGAAAAACAAATCAGCGCCGACATCCATCCCTTGCAGGAAACCTTGTGGGTCTACTGGCTCTGCCGAAGCGCCTTCTCACGTCTGCGTTTTCTCCATCGCACCCATCTCTACCTTCCTCTCGACGAGAATATGGCCGACCCCATTGCAGCCCCCGACGAAGGCGATCTCCGCGACTACATCGAATCCCTCGCCTCCGTCCTCAACCCTCACGAACGCCGTGCCGTCGAGCTGATGGCCGAAGGCTATACTCCTGACGAGATGGCCCGCGAACTCGGCATCAAGCCTCACAGTGCCGTCCAACTCCGCTACCGCATCATCGCCAAACTCCGAAATTATTACCGCACCGAAAACAAAAAAGAATAGTTAAGTATGTTGCAATACCATTGCAACTCCCTTTCACACCAAAAATAGTCACCAATGAAAACACCTCCGTCCCCCCCCCCCCCCAGATTGCAGTCCCTCACACCTGCCGACCTCGCCTATATCCGTGTCCTCGCCGCCGAGCATTCCGTGGGCCTCGAACGCCGTTGCGCCCACTACCGTCGCCGAGCCAACTACCGCCGTGTCTCTGTCGCCGCCTGCCTCTTCGCTCTCTTCGCTTTCGGGGCCGATACCGCCTATGCACAACCTCCGCTCTACACCGAGAAAGCCATCTTTGGTGACACCACCGCCAGCCAAGCCTCCGATACCATAAACGTAATGCTTAGCCAAATATGAACGTCCCGAAGCACATAAAACGTTTCTGGATGTGGGTGGGCATTGCTCTCCTCGTCGAACTGGCCGCCTTCACTCTCTGGAAGAGGTGGTACTGGTTCTTCCCCACCCATGCCGTCAGCGAGGTCTATACCCGGTATGCCGACACCGACGGCCTCAACGTTGTGTTCTTCAAAGATTACCGTGTCAACGATTCTGTTTTTGTCGATGTTACGCTGATTGAGGCGAAAGACTCATGCTCTTGGGAAATGTTGTGCGAGGATTTCGAAATAGCACCTCTTTCCATGTATCCCAAAGAGTATATAGAATTGATGTCGCTTGAACATTCTTTCGACCAACGCATTGTCACAGATACCGTTGTTTCGGGGTATGATAGCGTTTGTGTGAAAAGTCTAATAGTGTTTTCTCATTTGAATAAGACAATGTGTATATTTCAAAATATTGACGACCTGCAGTATGACGCAATTTTAAATAAAAAAAACAAAGAAATAACCTATTAAAAATAAATCTATATGAAGAGAAACATGATTTCGGTAGCACTATTTGCTATGTTGGCGACAATGGCAGTTGGATGCCAGAAAGAAAACTATGTCGATTCCCAGTCCACAGTTGCTTCGGTCGGCTCTGTCCGTACCGTACTCTATACCATCAACGGCGTAGAACACCTTGTCACGCTATATGGCGATGAAGAGTGGGATGCATTCGTCGACAGTATGATGTCGTTGGCACAACAGGGGTATAATGTCAGTTTCGTCAACCAAAATGTAGCCGCATCCGGTGTTGCTACAAAAGACGTACAAACATTTACAACTCCAAGTCAGGAGGAAGCAAAGGCTTGGTCCAAAGAAAAAGCGGAACAAGGATATACAGTAAGTACAACATACAAGGACGGTCTTTATATTTGTGTGGCTGTCCGTAAATGAAGCATTGTACTGTCGTGTAAAAAATTGAAAATAAGAGAGGGTGCAGCGCAGAGAAGAATCCCAAACATTCGAACCGTCGAAGATTCAACCCTGCCACTCGCACCCGGCAAACATAGAGCCGCCAAGCCCTATGCGCTGTCAGCAGTATCCGTAGCCGACATTCTTTATAACGGGCCCCCTCTCTTTTTATTGTTCGGCAACACTAATCATTTGCAATCAAATTATTAAAGAACAATAACAATGAAAGAGTTTAACATCATCAGTAGCAAGGCCGAAATCAACGCTATGTTTGACAAGATCGGCCGCGAGTTCCGTATCCCCACATGCCCGGAACCTATCAAAATCGAAAACCCTCATGCTGTCATCGAAATCAAAGAAAAACCTTTCCATGAGCCAACCGCACAGGAATTGATGGAAATGATTCAACATGATAAAATCGGCAAAATCCAGGTGGGCGAATATCAGTCCGAGCGCGAGGCTCTTATCGCCATCTACGAGGCAGCCAACGGAAAACGTTGGCACAACAATACCAACTGGTGTAAGGACGACAAGCCTGTCTCGGAATGGTTCGGTGTCACCGTCAGTCCGGAATTTGTATTTGTCCAAGAAGGCAAGATAAAGAAACTGATGGGCCACGTCACACGTCTCGACCTCAGTCACAACAATATCTATTGTGGCAAGTTGGAGGACAACGGCCGCATTTCCCCGCGTATCAAAGACCTCACCAAACTTCAGTTTCTCAACCTCGGCTACAACTTCATCCATGGCCGTATTCCTGATGAGGTTTACTCCTTGAAAGAATTGGAGGAACTGTACATCCATTTCAACCAGTTGGAAGGCGGCATCAGCACCAAGATAGGCCAGCTGAAGAAACTTCGTCGCCTTCAGTTCGACCATAACCACCTCACGGGCCCTATCCCTGCTGAAATCGGCAACCTCATCAATCTGGAATGGCTCTGTCTCCACGTCAACGACCTCGACAACGGTTACACAACTGTTATCCGCAATGGCAAGCCCGTGAAAGTTCAGTCCGTCAACATCCCCGCCTGTTTCGCCAAACTCACCAAGTTGGAGAACTTTATGGTCTACATGAACCAGCTTTCCGGCACCATACCCGCCGCCATCAAGAAGCACTCCAACTACAGCAAATGGCAGATCAACCCCCAACAGGACAATGTGAACCTGAAATAATCTGAAAGGCATAACCCTTCATGAGTTCTACAGTCAACACAGCAACCGACCGCAAGCCTGGCGACGTGGCAATCTACGTCGCCATGGCCGAGGCCGTGGCGCGGATGACTTTTGCGCTGGTCTACCTCTGGGACAACACTCGCAGCCAATTCATCTACCTCTCCGACAATCGCGACCTGCTGGGCGGTCGCAGCGCCGCACGAATTATGGCTATGGGACTCGACGAACTGAAGGAGTTGGTGCCCGACGACGACTTGCGGCTTTTGCACCAAGTGGCTCAGTCTTTCGAAGCCAACTACAGCCGCATCCCGACCCATCTGCGCCACGAAGTGGTGGTGTATCTCAACTTCCGCATCGGTCGCGGAAACGACAGTCTTCTCGTCAACCAGAAAATATCGTGGCTCGATGTCGACGACCACGGCCGTCCCAACATCATCTTCGGCATAGGCACTCCGTCTGTCCACCGCACAGAACGCAATATATTCTTTAAAATAGAAAGCGCAGATGTCTTCCGTAGTTTCGATCCCGAAACGGGACTGTGGAGCGAGACCTATCGCATCAATATCACTGACGATGAACGCCGTATGTTGCGCCTCTCCCAGAGCGGATTCTCGGCCAAAGAGATCGCCTCCATTATGAGCAAGTCTGCCGATACCATCAATTTCTACCGCAAGTGCGTCTACGAAAAACTCGATGTCAGCAACATCGCCGAAGCCGTCGCCCACGCCGTCCACTACGGAATCATCTAACAACAGTTTTACTTGAATCACTACTAATCTTCCCCCTCTGGCAGCACCTTCGCTTCCTCTGCCGGGGGCAGATAGTCTGCCGCTTTGGAGGGCGAAATCACCGAATGGCCCACCTGTGCTTCCAGCTTCTTGCGGGCATCGCCAGCAATCTTGCTTCCCTGCCGGGCCACCTCGGCACTGGCCTTGAAACCCTTCGGGTTGCGCGACTTGCTGATTTCGGTGGCCGATGCCTCCGCCAGCGTATTCAGCGCCAATTCGATATTGGTCATATTGTCCCGCAGGTTCTCCTTGTGGAGCCCTTTGAACTGCTTGTACTGCTTCGTGGTCTTTCCGCTCCATCCCCGCGTGATGATGTCCGTGAGCGAGGCGTACTGCTGTCCTTCATGCACGCCGGCACGGTCCCACTCGTCCGTCAGTTCCTTGCGCACCTCGATCGAGCGCAGCCGCTGGTTAATCCATTTGTCGCTGTAGCCCAGACGCCGGTAATCCGCATACGCCTGCTCGAAGTTCAATTCCGGGTCTTGCATCTGGTCCAGCCTTTGCGCTGCCACCTGCGCCATCCATTGCTTGAAAGGCTCGGCCTTCTTCGAAGGGATGCTCTGTATCAGTCTGAAAAGCTGTTCGGTGTCGGCCACATCCGTTTTATAGTTTTTCCCATCTTTTGGGGAAACCAATTTCAGTTGGTTACATTTTGTAACCGACTCATTCCCCTCCTTTATTAACCGAAACTTCAAGACTTTCCAATAATTCTTGGCAAGGTCATAGTCCGGTTGGTCTGTCAAAATCCCGCACACGTCCACGATAGAAAAATACCACTTCTCTTGCTCGTCGTCCCAAACGGTACGGACCTTCTTTTCTTCAAACAGCTGTATCTGATTCCTTTGGGTCATATTGCAAAACCTTTTTCATAAAAAGAAACGCGGAATGGCCGATTTTATTGTTTTCAGGCTGCAAACCTATCGGCAAACAGCATAATCCACTACCAAATTTGGTAGAAAACAGCACGTTCTACCAAATCTGGTAGTGCCCGTCCCACTTATTGGTGCTACTTTTGCATCAGAAAACAGGACGTAAAATTGCGCCTGAAACAAGTTAAACAAAAAGTAAATCAATCAATTAAAGTGATAATAAAACAACGAAGAAAGGAGAATACAATGAATGTAACACAGAAAACAAGAGCCACAAACACAGGCAAGACCCTTCCGGGTAAGCGCGACGAACTTCTCGCCAAGCTGTTCATGGGCGGCATCGTGGCCGTCATCGTGGCCATCGACGTGCTGGCGCTGGTCTACGCAAAGTGACCGACGAAAGAAAAAAAAACGACCAGTCAACAACAGTGTTTAACCCTCAAAACCGTAAAGCGATGAAAAACGACACCTGTTAGAAAGCAAACAAAAACAGGAACCGAAACAAAAGCGCAAACCGAAAAAGAACAAACAAAAAGAAACAACAAACAAAAAACAATCAATTAAAGTATTAACAATTAAAAATTAAAAAAATGAAAACCAACTTCAAATTTTTCACAGTGGCTATCGCAGCCATCATGACCATCGGCAGTGTCACCCTCGTATCGTGCGACAAAAACGAAAATGAAACCATCGTCGGCCACGAGCAGTATTCGGCCACGAAAGGCGTTTTTAACCCTGCCAATCCTGCTAATCCCTACGATTATATGGGTGTTGACCACAATTACTATATTGACAAATGCATGCCGGATGTCTATTCCTATATAATGAACTATGGAGACATAGATGTGTCACAGGCAATTACCATTTCAAACCAAATTTTGGCGCAAAACGGATTCGACACTAACGGCATAAGAACCATCGCCATGAAGATAGAAACATCTGCCGATAGCAATTTTATGCCATTCATCATGTCCTCCTTCCCCAATCAGAAGATAAGAAACTGCATTTCCAAACTTGTCTCGGATATTCTTCAAATGGCACAGGACGAGAACTATGACTATGAAGATATCCATAAGTTCATCCTGGCACGTGAAACCAAATATGCCACGTCGGGCGAATACAGTAACGAAGAGTTGGGGTATATCTATCCAGTAACTTCTGTAATGAGACATTCAATGTATTACTGGTACAACAATGGTTTCGGTCCCGTCAACCCAAAGAAGGCATCTGTATGGAAGTGGCTTGGGAGAATTGCTGTAGTGGCGACATGTGATGCCCTCGGTTCAGTCGGCGGTACAGCAACCGCTGTCGCGGCAAGTGTAGGAAGTTATCAAATGGCCAAGGACATGTTCCCCGATGATAAACCCAACCAGCCTACCGACACAACCTCGAACGGCAACAACAATGGTGGCAATTAAACAACCATTTGGCTGGGCAGATTGCATATAAATCTGCCCGGCCAATTACTCATGGTTTTTGGTATAATTCAAAAATAATTATTATATGAAAAAAATAGTTTTTTTAGCAATTGGCCTGTTATTTGTCTGTAATATCAGGGCTCAGAAGAACAACCATACAGTCATGGAGTCTGGCGTGGGTGTGTCCACATACCTTAACTATCCTGCGGTCTCTGTCTTAAGCGATGCTTGCGAGAAATATTCCTCGGTTCGCGAATCTGTCTTGCTCGGGCGAAGGCACGGTCAGGTGCTTTACGGATTCAAGGTCCAGTACCAGCAGGACATGTCAACATCCATGCTCAATGAAAAGGAAACAATGAATTTGAGTGCGTTTTCTTTGACCCTGCGGGACTATGCAAGTTTTGGTGAAAAAGTGGAGGGCTACATCGGGATGAACCTCGGACTTTCTTACACTATCAATAAACTTGAGGCATCTGGAGTCAATTATGATTTCAACAGATTCGGTTTCTTGGGAGAATTTGAAATCGGCCTGCAGTGCCGACTTTCCGAAAGCACCTTTATGGGTATCAATGGAGGTGTTGACATCGGCAGACATCTTAAGAAAGACTTGGAATTACCGGCGACCTATACACAAAACAGCACTCAGAACTTCAACGGCTATCATATAGCCGTGGTGTTCGGAGTGAGATTGTAAAACCGTCGTAACCTCACCCCGCGGCTGACGTGCAACAACAGGTTTCTCAAACAAATGTTTGAGAAACGTTTAATTAACAAGAATATTAACCTTAAAAATATGCAATTTATCCGATGAAGCCCCGCACAAGTTTGGTGCGCCGTTGTGTCGGGGCAAAAAAGAGAGGGTGCCAAAGCAGGGAGAGTGTGATTGTATTTTGAAGTTCGCAACTCACTCTTCCCTGCCGTCCCGCACCCGAGGCATAGAGCAGTCGCTCTACACTGCTTTTAATAACGTACATCGACTAACTCTATTGTGTGGCAGTATAAAATGTTGCGCAACGTAGATTCAACTATCAAGTGCAACACAGTTGTGCAAAGATAGCAAAAAGATTTGTTTTGGGGAGGAGAAGTTCAAAAGTTTTCTTGGACGGAGATTCAGTTCGGTTTGCACATATAGTATGTAATCGTCTGAGACAGAAG
>JAFPVR010000101.1 GCA_017395245.1 Bacteroidales bacterium
TGCTGGTTTGGTATGCCTTTTTCTCCGAAAAAAAGCCACCCAAACGGCACTTGTCGTACATTTTTTTGCGAAACTGGGAAGACTGCCATTCTGCGCAGTCTTTATTTACTGGGCGTGGCTAGTTTTGGTGCGGTTGCCGTGTAAGACTTGAGACTTAAGACTTGTTGGAGAAAATGAGAAGGCTCCCTAATTTTCTTTCTTCTTAAGTCTCACGTCTCAAGTCTTACATCTCCTTCACCGCACGCTTCATACGCTCGATTTCCTCCTCAAGTCCCTCCTTGCCCCAGCGTTTGGCCCTGCGGTACCAGCGCAGCGCTTCGCGCGGGTCAGGCTCCACACCTTCGCCGTTCTCGTAACAAATCGCCAGATTGTTGGCCGCTTCCTCGTCCATATAAGTACAACGAATGGCTTTTTTGTACAGCGCAAATGCCTTGTCGTGGTCGATTTGGGTGCCACGTCCCAAGGAATAGCAAACCCCAAGATCGTTGTATGCCATTGAACATCCATTTTCCACAGCTTTCTGCAACCAAAAGAACTCTTTGTCGAAATCCTTTTCCACATAATCACCATAATGATACCGCAGGGATAGGTCGTATTGCGCAGGTCCATACCCTTGTTCCGCCGCTTGTTGCATCATCTTAAAACCCAAAGGACGGTTCCGGCGCACCCCATCTCCATCAAAAAAACATTCTCCCAACAGGGATATGGCATTGGTGTCCCCTCTTTTGGCCACTTTGCGCAACCAATAGACAGCCAGACGTTTATCTAGTTCCCGATCACGTTTCTCCTTGCTCTCCAAATCAATCAAACCCTTTCCCAATAATAAAGCAAGATTAAACATGGCGCTTGTATTTCCTCCTTTTGCGGCACGCTCGTACCAATATGCAGCCTTGTCCCAATCGATTTCTTCCACCCCCACCCCATCGTCGTAAGCCAATCCGAGGTCAAATTGGGCCACCGCATCACCGCGCTCCGCAGCAATGGTGAACAGCTCCACTCCTTTCTCTGGGTCACGCTTCACTTTACCGCGTTTCCCATAATAGTAGTCATACCCTAAATCGGTAATCTCCCAAATCTGTTTCTTGCTCAACGGCTTACCCGATTCACGTAGCGCAATTGCCTTTTCGTAGGTCATCTGGTTCTGATTGTTGTTCGATGTTGCCATAATTGGATAGATTAGTTTTATCGCGGCAAACATACGAAAATTTTTGAATAACTATTGCCTTTTGCCTTTTGCCTTTTGCCTATTGCCTAAAAAATACTATCTTTGCCGCATCAAAAAAATACCGAACGATATGCAATTGGAATTCACATTTGAAGATAAAGAATTTATGGCACAGCGCGGAAGCGATCCCGCACAAGTGGAACAGCAGTTCGTCAACTTCGAGAAGGGTTTCTCCTTCGCCGACATCGACCGCCCCGCGACCGTCGACGACGGTATCCTGCGTCTCGACGAGGAGGAGGTATCTGCTCTGGAGGCCGAATACCCCTACGCCATCGAAGGCAAGAAGATCGAGAAGTTCGTGCCCGCGTCCGGTGCCGCGTCCCGCATGTTCAAGGACCTCTACGCCCTGCTGAACGAGACCTTGGACGACAAACAGCAGGCGTTAGCGAAGACCTTCCTCGCCACCCTGTCCCGCTATCCGTTCTACGAGGCGCTCAAGCAGGCGATGGCCGACAAGCAGCTCGACCTCGATGCCGAAATCCAAAAGGGCGACTTCCGCCTGATTATCCAACATCTTCTTGAAAAAGAAGGTCTTAACTACGGCAACCTGCCCAAAGGTCTGCTGCTCTTCCACCGCTACAACAACGAGATCCGCACCGCCATCGAGGAGCATTTCGTGGAGGCCGCGCTCTACGCCACCTCCGGCATCGACGCCTACCTGCACTTCACCGTCTCCGAGCACCATCTGGAGCTCTTCAAGGCGAAAGTGGCGGAAATCCAGCCTATCTATGAGGAGCGTTTCGGGGTGAAATACCACGTCACTTTCTCCATGCAGGCTGCCTCCACCGATACGCTCGCGGCCACTGCCGACAACGAGCCTTTCCGTGATGAGAACGGCAAGCTGCTGTTCCGTCCCGGCGGACACGGCGCGCTCATCTACAATGTCAACAACCGCGACGCCGACATCCTCTTCGTGAAGAACATCGACAACGTCACCAAAGACCAGAACATCGCCCCGACGGTCATCTACAAGAAGGTGTTGGCGTCCTACCTCTTGCAGCTGCAAAGCATTCAGTTCCAATATCTTAAAATTTTGGAAGCTGGCGAGGTCGATCCGATGACGCTCAGCGAAATCATGGACTTTGCCGCGACGAAGCTGATGATTTCCGTCGGGGAGCAACCCACCGCCGAAGACCTCTACGAGCTGATGAACCGTCCTTTGCGCCTCTGCGGCATGGTGAAAAACGAGGGCGAGCCCGGCGGCGGTCCCTTCTGGGTGCGCGACGCCGAGGACAACTGCTCGCTGCAGATCGTGGAGTCGTCGCAAATCGACAAGAACAACCCCGAAAAGCTGGCCATCATGGCGAAGGCCACCCACTTCAACCCCGTCGATATGGTCTGCGCCATCAAGAACTACAAGGGCGAGAAGTTCGACCTGCTGCAGTACGTGGATCCCAACACGGGTTTCATCTCCTCGAAATCCTACAACGGCAAGACCCTGAAAGCCATGGAGTTGCCCGGTCTCTGGAACGGCGCAATGGCCAACTGGATCACCGTGTTCGTGGAGGTGCCGTTGGCTACGTTCAACCCCGTGAAGACGGTGTTTGATTTGCTGAAACGGAACTGACAAGAAGTTTCAAGTTTCAGGTTTCAAGTTTCAAGTCTCGGGTTCGTAACAACCTGAAACTTGAATCTTGAAACTTGAATCCATCAGTTACCAGTCCTGTTTCCCCAAACAAAGTATTCTTTATCACATCACAATAATACCCCGTTATGAACTCCGGTAAGAACAAATGCGCGTATTTGAAAGAGATACGGAAACGAATCGCTACGGAGAATGGCATCCCGTTAGAGCAACGAGAGTGTACATTTAAGGGCGAGTGTTCCGGAACGTGTCCCTTCTGCGAAGCGGAGATGCGTTACCTCGAAAAGGAACTCCATAAACGCAGGACACTCGGCAAGGCGGTGACCGTTGCGGGTATAGCGCTGTCGTCGGTGATGCTGTTCCCCGCCTGCGGGCCGAAAAATGCGCTCCAAGGCGAACCCGAACTCCCCTCCGAGCCGGACACCACGCTGACCGTCACCGACACGGTGCCGGCGGACACGGTAGCGGAGATACCACCACCTCCGTCATGGGATCCTGAAAAACCGCCTGTTGTGGGAATGATTGACGAAGAACTTTATGCCCCGCTGGAACACGACCACGCCGGCACCGCAACAGCATATTCTTCTCTTGGAAGTGGAAAAGTGATTACCAATATGTGATTTCCCGTTCGTAAAGGGTGTATCTCTTCTCAGTCTTACGCTTGGATTTAGGCGTTTCGTGCATTTCCACATAGCGAATCCAGTTCCCGTATCTGTCATATTCGTAATGGCGTGTAGTCCGACCCGAAAAGGTTAAATTCGGGTCTCGAGCCTTTCTACCTCCTGTGCAATATATAATTTCATGCTTATAACCAACACTTTCATAATTACCATAAGTATCATAACGGCGATAATCATAACCGTCAACAGTCTCACACTTCTCTGTTCGAACTTTGCCGTTGGGGTAATAAATCCAAGTCCATCTCCTACCGGCCTTGTTCTCTTGTTCATCTACATCAGTATAAAGCCTTATCTGCCGAAACGAAGTGTCTAATACACTTCTACTTGTTATATCTCCATCTTTATACACGCACACGATAACGCTGTCGTTTGTGAAAAAATATCTATACGTGATTATATGAGTGCTGGTATCATCGGAAATCGTTTCACGAAGGAGATTTCCAACATCATCATACTCGTAAGTCCTGAAAAACGCCAAGATTGTATCCCCATTCCCTTCGGTCAGCTCATTGTAAACCATGTCATTGTTATCGTCAAAAACCGCTTTCCAATGTCTATCGCATTTGCCATCCTCATCGCAACAGTAGTACGACTCAATAAGATTTCCCCTCTGATCGAAATATTCTGTCGTTGTACTAAATGATTTGAGTTTTACCCAGTCGTCGCCACTTTTTGACGGTTTAACTTCCCAGCCGAACTCCCGTATCATCCGTACCGGACCATTAAGATTCGATGATTCCTGTGGTATCTTTACAGGGGCCTTTGTTGTTGTGTCATGTCCAATGGGATAGACACACCACATAGAAAGTGTCGAAGGATCACAATTAGAGAAAAAGTTCCCACAGCCAACAAGCAGTCCCGCCGCCGCTATCATGAGCAATAATCTGATCTTCATTGTGATAAATTTTCTTTTTGATATAACAGAAAATGTTGTAGAATATTGCACGAGATAATCTTTTTCGAGAATCGATGAAGCCATAAATAATGAACAATCTTATGAGGATTTCGGATTCCCGAACGCCATTACGACATTCGGAATTTTTATATTTTTGCCCGTTTTTCGTGCGGATGATGCGATGACGCACTGCCTCGGAGAGGCAACACGCACGAAGTGCAATTAACTCCATACAAGCGAAGCGCAGTGTGGAGCCAAGAAAACCAACAAAACCGAAACAATGGCAAAAAGTGAAGTCAAAAAACTGGCCGGGCAGACGGTCATATACGGCGGGAGCACCGTGCTGGCGCGACTCCTCAACTACCTGCTGGTGCCGCTCCACACCTACATTTTCCAGAACGCGTCGGACTACGGTGTGGTTGGCGAGCTTTACGCCTGGACCAGCCTCTTCATCGTGATTCTCACCTATGGCATGGAGACCGCCTTCTTCAAGTTCTCGCAGGATGACGGCATCAAGGACCGCGTCTATAGCACCGTGGTGGGGTCGCTGCTCTGCACCTCCACCCTCTTCATCGTGCTCTGCGGAATCTACTCGCAGCCCATCGCCGAATGGCTGCAATACCCCAATCATCCCGAATATGTGCGCTGGTTCTCTGTAATCATCGGCGTGGATGCGCTCACCTCCATCTTTTTCGCGCACCTGCGGTTCCAAAATCGGGCAATGACCTTCGCGGCGGTGAAGATTACTAACATCCTCGTCAACGTGCTGCTCAACCTTTTCTTCCTGTTGCTCTGTCCGTGGCTGCTCACCAAGAACCCCGACTCCGCCTTCGTCAACGCGATTTACAACCCTGAAATCGGGGTCGGCTACATCTTCATCGCCAACCTCGTGGCCAGCGTGGTCACCCTGCTGATGCTCTTCCCGGGCATCTTCAAGCAGAAGTTCGTCTTCGACTGGCAGCTGTGGAAGAAGATGTTCCGCTACGCTTTCCCGCTGCTGATTTTCGGTTTGGCCGGCATCGTGAACGAGACGATGGACCGTGTGCTGCTCAAGCGGCTGTCGCTCGCCCCCGACCCCCAGGCCTCCGTGGGCATCTACAGCGCCTGCTACAAGATTTCCATCATGATGACCATTTTCATCCAGGCCTTCAAGTATGCCGCCGAGCCGTTTTTCTTCCGCAAGGCGAAGGACAAGGACGCGAAAGAAACCTACGCCGAAGTGATGACCGCTTTCGTGCTGGTCTGCTCGATCATTTTCGTTGGCATCATGCTCTACATCGACCTCGTGCAATATTTCGTGGGACCGGGCTACCGCGTGGGCCTGCCCATCGTCCCTATCTTGCTGATGGCCAACCTTTTCCTCGGCATCTTCTACAACCTTTCAATCTGGTACAAGCTCACCAGCCAGACCAAATTCGGAGCCTACATCGCCATCTTCGGGGCGGTCATCACCCTGGTTCTCAACTGGTTGCTGATTCCGCGTTTCGACTACATGGGTGCGGCCTGGACCACCTTCGCCTGCTACCTCTCCATGATGGTCGTCTCTTACCTTCTCGGTCAGAAGTACTACCACGTCGATTACGACCTCAAGCGCATCCTCTTCTACCTCTTCTTCGCAGTGGCCGTCTTCGGCCTGAGCCTCGGTGTCAACAAACTCTTCGGCATCGAGAAGGTCTGGGTGCGGTTGGCGGTGAACACGGTGATTTTGATTGGGTATTTGGGAGTGCTTGGCTGGATGAACAGGGATATGCTACGGGGGATGTTTGGCCGTAGGGGCGAATAATCATTCGACCTTACAATGTGGCATTTTATCGACGTTCGTGTCCGTATTTTTCGTATATTTGCGCTCTGAAACACTACCATCTTATGGCATTGGAAGAAAGATATTTGGACTTTGACGAGTACATCCGGCAAGGGGAGCCCGGCAAGCGGGAAAAGGCTGCCATTTGGCAGACGGCCATCGGTTTGCAGGCTGTAGATGGCCTGACGACCTCGGACTATCTCAAGGAGACGGCCCGCCGGCATATTGAGGGGGAGATCGGCATCGACGATGTGCGCAAGCTGATCACGACCTATTATCATACGAAGGAGATGCGAGAGCCTGACGATGAGGGCAAGCATCAGGCCGACAAAGTGTCCGCCAATATCACCAAAATCCTTTCTTCCGAAACGCTGGACTTCAGCACCAATGGACTTATTTCGCTGCATCGCAGGATATTTGAGGGCGTGTTTGATCATGCGGGCCTTCTGCGCAAATACGACATCACCAAGAGCGAATGGGTACTGGAAGGCGATACTGTACACTATCTGAATTGGGAGGACCTGCGTCGGGCTTTGGATTATGATATTGCCCAAGAGCGCGGATTCAGCTACAAAGGTATTTCACAGGACGAAATCATTGCCCATATCGCCCAGTTTGTGTCCGGTATATGGCAAATACACGCTTTTGAAGAAGGGAATACCCGTGCAACGGCCGTGTTCACCATTCTTTACCTGCGTGACATAGGTTTCAAGGTCAACAACGACATGTTTGCCCAGCATTCATGGTACTTCCGAAACGCACTAGTCCGTGCCAATTACAAAAGCGCCGTGAAAGGCATCGACTACTCGCCCGTTTATCTGGAACGCTTCTTCCGCAACCTGCTTTTGAGCGAGCAGTGGGATTTGCGCAACCGTTACCTGCATATCCACCCCACGGAAGAATGGAGCGTACAACCGAATTTGGCTGACCCTACAAGCGCAGGACAAGTACAGGACAAGTACGGGACAAGTAAAGGGCAACCACAGGATAAGTTGTTCACTGATAACCCGAATATCCTGAAACTTATACAAGTGGTTGGAAATAAAGAATTGTCTGTCAAGGAGATGATGGATAGAATAAAACTTAAAGGGCGCGATAATTTCTTGAATCTTTATCTTTTACCTGCTATCGCTAACGGTTACGCCCGTATGTTATACCCCAGTTCCCCACGCCACCCGCGACAGAAATACTTGCTGACGGTGAAAGGGTTGGCGTTATACCGTATGGGCGAATAATCATTCGCCCATACAACGGCATTTTATCGACGTTCGTGTCCATAATTATTGTATTTTCGCCACGAATTCAAAAACGAAAAAATATGATAAAATACGTGAAAACCCTGATGGTGACATGTTTATGCGTAATGTCGAGTGCGTTGTGCGTAGGGCAAAACGTGAAAATTTACGACACCTCCAATTCTGGACTGATTGACAATGACATTTGGGCCGTGGTAGTGGATCATGACGGCAACAAATGGTTGGGTACCCTCAAATACGGGTTGATCAAATTCGACGGCGACACGTTCACCGTTTTCAACAAAGAGAACTCCGCCATCAAAGGCGATTGCGTGACGACGCTGTTCGTAGATTCCAAAGGGAACCTTTGGGCAGAATATTCACGCCCGGAGGAGGGAATCGTCAAGTTTGATGGTGAAAATTGGACGGTTTTCACAGCCGCCAGCTTGGGAGTTGAAAGCATTGATGTGCGAGACATTCGCGAAGCCTCCGACGGAGCAATTTGGTTTGCTTTTCCTGGTAAAGCGGTGATTTACAAAGACGGATCTTGGTCCACGATGAAAATCCCCTACGATAATATTCTCTGCATGGATGTTCGCGAAGACGGCACCATCGCCGTGGGTTGCGATATGCAACTGCTCATTTTCTCTAACGGGAAATGGAAAAAATACACGGAGAAGAATTCCGAACTGCAATTGGGCACCATCCGCGGTCTGAAGTTCCGTCCCGATGGCGCCTTGATGATCGGTTACGGCGGCGGTTTCGGCGGCGGTGGACTCTCCGTGCTGAGCAGCAACCTCAAAGTGTGGACCCACTATAACAAGTCCAACTCTCGAATTCCCGACCATCATATCCGCGACATTGAATACGACGGCAAAAACTACTGGATGGCCTCAAACAACGGATTGGTGAAAAAGGACGGGGGCGACATCTCTGCAGTTTTCTTCAGGGAAGGGATGTTCAAAAATGTGATCTCCGACATCGCCCTCGAAGGCAAAACCCTATGGATCGCCACCAATTTCGGTCTGATCAAATATGAACCATGAGGTTTTTAAGACAACTAGGAAGAAGGGGTAGCGTCATACCGTAGGGGCGAATAATTATTCGCCTCTACAATCTGGCATTTTTCGTTAACCGTTAACCTCTAACCTTTAACCATTCTTCTTATCCACGATTCTCACCGTCACCCCCTCGTCGGCCAACAAAACGTTGGGAAAATAGCGGGTGGCGCACTCCAAGAAGCAATCCTCCGTCTCGTATCGCGACGAGAAATGTCCCAACAGCAGTTTGCCTGCATTGCATGCTTTTGCGAACTCGGCCGCCTGGCTCGCGGTGGAATGGTCGTACTTGTAGGCTAATTCCTCGTCCCCTTCGCAGTAGGTGGCGTCGTGATAGAGCAAGTCCACGCCCTGAAGCAGCTCGGCATACTGCATCACAGGCCGGGTATCGGAAACGTAGGCGTAGCTGCGCACCGGATCCGGCGGGGTGGTCAGCACCTCGTTGGGAATCACTCGGCCGTCGGCGGTGGTGAAGTCTCCCCCACCCCGAATCCGGTCGATTTCCGGGCGCGGGATGCCGTATTTCTCAATACACTCGGGGATGATGTGCCGGCTGCCCTGTTTCTCGCGGAACAGGAACCCGTAGCACGGCACACGGTGTTCCAACGGGAAGGCCGTCACATCGAAATGCAGGTCCGAAAAGATGAGAGTCGGCTCCTGACAGTCGATCGGATGGATGCGGATGCTGAATTCGGCGTGGGTGACGAAAAAGTCGATCTGCGCCTTGAGGATTTCCACGAAATCGGCCGGTACGTGGATGTTGATGTCGGTGGTGCGTTTGTCGAGCGACAAGGATGAAAGCAGTCCGACCAGCCCGAAACAGTGGTCGCCGTGGGCGTGGCTGATGAAGATGTTCTCCAGCTGTCCTGGATGGAATCCGTATCGCATGAGCTGCGTCTGCGTTCCCTCGCCGCAGTCTATCATGTACAGCTTGCCTAACCGGCTGACAATCTGCGAGGAGGTGTGGTGCCGGAGGGTCGGCTTCGCGCTCCCGCAGCCGAGAATCGTGACGGTGAATTCTACCATGGTGACATATTTTTTTCTCTGGGACAAAAATACAAAAGTTTCGAATCGGATATGATGTGATTTTAACAATAGCCGACAGAAATAATAGTGACTAATGCCTGTTGCCTCAAAAAGTCAACAGCCTTCCTTTTTTTTGCCAAAAATACACAATTAATAATTAATCATGTCTGATTATCAATATTTTACATTTACTAAAAAATGTTAATTTTGCCGCCGTGTTTTTGAAATAGCAATTATATGAAGATTCTATTTGTAGTAAACAACATTTTCTGTCAGGGTAATGGTCTTGACGCTTCCGCACGGCGAACAGTTCAGGCACTTCGCAATGCCGGACAAGACGTACGCGTCCTTTCGTGCGAAAATGTGAACGACCCCAATGGTCCACAACCAGAGTATAGACAAAGGGAATTCATTTTCCCATTATTCCAGCCCATTATCAAAGCGCAAGGTTATTCTTTCGCTAAATGGAGAGGACCGTCCATTGAAGAAGCTGTTCGTTGGGCGGATGTCGTTCATATTGAAGAGCCGTTCTTTATCGAACATGCAGCCATGAATTGGGCAAAGAAACTTGGGAAACCTCTCACAGCGACCTATCACTTGCATCCTGAAAACATTTTTTACTCGCTCGGAATGGGCAATTGGTCGTTTCCGAACAACACGCTCTTGCGATACTGGTCTCGCGTTTTCCTCGATAATTGCCTATATGTGCAATGCCCTACCGAAAACGTCCGGGAACGATTAAATAGTTTTCACGTCAAAGCCAATTGTATAACGCTCTCCAATGGTTTGATACCCGATAAATGCATTCGTCCCGTAACACCACCAGAAGACTATTACGACGAAAATCGTCCATTAAAGGTGATCTACATCGGCCGTCTTTCCGGAGAGAAGGACCAGCCCACGCTGCTCGAAGCCATGCGCTATAGCAAATTCGCTCATCGAATTCAATTGCACTTCGCGGGTAGCGGCCCCAAAGAGAAGCAATACAAGCGTCTTTCGTCAAAGCTCATGAAAGAGGGTGTGCTCAAATACGAACCCATTTTCGGGTTCTATAACCGCGACCAGCTGCGCCAAATTGCCGCCAACGCCGATTTGGCCGTGCATTGCGCTATCATCGAAGTGGAAGGTCTGAGCATTATGGAGGCCATGCAGCAGGCGGTGATGCCCGTGATTGCCGTTGGACGTTGTTCTGGCACATCGCAATTCGCCTTGGATGATCGCAGCAAATTCCCGGCAATGGATCCTAAAGCACTTGCAGAGCGCATCGACTACTGGCTTGATCATCCGAAAGAGCGTTGGGAGATGGGATTCAAATACGCCGAATCGATGGAACAATATGACATTGCCCAAAGCGTGAAAGGCCTCGTCGAGATGTTCGAAGCGGCGATACGGGAGCTGGAAAACTAAAAAATTGTACTTTTGCAGCCTGGTTAGCCTGTTAGGCAATAGCCAATAACCAACAGCAAAAGTATAATAGACATGCAAGGTTTAGTAACGAAATCCACAGGAAGCTGGTACTCGGTGCTCGACGAGGCTACGGGCGCACGCACGGAGTGCCGGCTGCGCGGACAGTTCCGCATCCACGGCATCAAGAACACCAACCCTGTGGTGGTGGGCGACCGCGTGACCTGGGAGCCCGAAAAGGACGGCACCGGCAGCATCACCGCCATTGAGCCACGAAGGAACTATATCGAGCGGAAATCCACCAACCTCTCGAAAATCCGCCACCTCATTGCCGCCAACATCGACCTGGCGTTCTTGGTTGTCACCCTGCGCGAACCGCGAACCTCCTTGGGCTTCATCGACCGCTTCTTAGTGGCGGCCGAGGGTTTCCGCATCCCCGTATGCCTGGTTTTCAACAAGATGGATCTCTACAACGAGGCCGAAATGGACGTGGTGGAGGAGCTGTCGGAACTTTACCGGAACATCGGCTACGGGATACTGCATACGTCTGTGGTGAACGGTACGGGCATTGACGAACTGCGAAAGATGATCGACGGGAAGGTTTGTCTCTTCAGCGGGCATTCGGGTACGGGCAAGTCCGCGATTATCAGTGCGATAGACCCGACGCTGAACCTGCGTACAGGTGACATCTCGAAAGTCCACAACAAGGGCAAGCATACCACCACCTTCGCGGAAATGTTCCCGTTAGCGGGCGGTTACATGATCGACACGCCCGGCATCAAGGAGTTCGGACTTATCCAGTATACAAAGGAGGAAGTCCGTGACTACTTCCCCGAGCTGCGGGCCTTCAACAACCGCTGCAAATTCGACGACTGTAGTCACACGCATGAGCCAGGATGCCTTGTGCAGGAGGCCGTGGAAAACGGTGAAATCGCCCTGTCGCGGTACCTGAACTACCTCGCCATCCTGGAGGCCGACGACATGAAGTTGGCGGACTGGGAGCTGCGGTAGTTTACGACAACTGGGACAACAGGGACAACCTTTTAAGGACAATTATAATGCTATGTCAGGGAAAACACATCTTGTTGCTTTGTTGCTGATAGTCTGCACGCTTTCGGCTTTCGCGCAGACGGAAAAGGACTTCGGAGAACGTGTCTCCCCGTGGTTTTGGGGTGTGACGGTGTCGCCTGACGGTGGACTGTGGTGTGCGCTCGAAGACGAAGGGCGTTTGTACCACGCCGAAAACATCCACGCCTTCTGGCACAGCGTGAAAAACATCGGCAAGGGGAATCCGGACAGCGAGCGTTACGACGGCGGCGGGAAGATGACACGCATCGTCTGTCCCGATAGCAACACCGTATTGATCTTCGGGGAAATTCATAACCCTTTCAAGCACAGACAGATCCGTAACGTTTATTGGTATTCCGACGACAAAGGCGAAACTTGGGAACCGAGGATTTTTGCCGACAATAAGAACATCATCACCAGCGCCTTCTGCACTCCGTCGGGCGAGGTTTGGATTGCAGGCGACACCCTCTACTACTCTGCTGACAAAGGACTTAATTTTTTGAAAATCAATCATTTCCACCAAAATCTGGCATCCATTTCCATGAACCCGGACTTGCGCACGGGCATTGCGGGTTGTTATGACAACGTCCTTTTCTACACCGAAGACAATTGGGCTACCTACCGCACCCTCCCCACTCCCGACAGCCAGCATCTGATTAAGATGAACACCCCGCTATCCAGGCCAGATTCGTGGTATAAACAATGCGTGGTCACTGGGATTTTCAAGGACTGGCTGATGGTCCACCAAGCTAACGAATGGTTTTACACATCACGCCAGAAAATCAAATGGGAACGCTTCCCCGCCGGTCTTACCGTGCAGACGAAAGATATGGAAAACGACTTCCTGTTGGTCACAACGGAAGCCGGTGATATCTTAAAGACCGCTGATTTACAACACTTTGACACAGTTTTTCATACCATTGGCGTGGTTCCGAAAGGACTTCGTCTCTGCAATGGGCAGCTCTATGGCTATATTACTACCAAAACGGACACTTACTTTTGCCTCTTCGCCGGAGACAGCTGCATCCGCATGGGCTTTTTCAGCGACGACCACCCGATTGCCGCCCCTCGGAATCGAGCCACCACGGAGGATGGTTGGTACTTACGTTTTATAAAGGAGAATGAGGACGGGGTTTACTACGAGGAAGACGATTCTATGGAAGCCTATCCCTGGGGCTGGGAACGGAGGGACATCCTGCATTTCGATACGGCCCGGCAACAGTGGTACCGGGTGACGACCACGCCCTTCTACATAAAGTACATGTATCCCTATAGCGACCAACAACATACTGGCAAACAGCAAGTTATTGTCAGCGACAGGAAAAAACTGTATGTGGTGAGCGAGGATGAGCCGCAGTTAAAAACCTTCCATATCGAGGGGCCGTTAGACAACTTCCTCCAATATCCCGTCATCCAGGTCGTCATCTCCCCCTACACCCAAGGCTGTTTTCATCATTTGGGAGACATTATCAACTATAACCGCAAAGGCGAACTTTTTGTGGCGCAGAATCTCCGTTTGCGTGATTCCATCATGCCGGTAAATCTTGCTTTCCGGGCAGAGACGCTGGATTCGATGTTGCGCGACCTTAACTTGCACTACGACACCGCCATCACGCAAGGGATGTTTTCATTCACGCAGGCGGATTACGAACAAGTGAAGAGCTATTACGAACAATACGATGACTATCTGTTCAGACATACCTCAAAGCAGGATATCCTGAATCTGAAAGATTCTGTGGCCGCCCTCAGCGACTCGCTTCTCCACTATATCCTGACCACCGGTTTCCAAGACGGCTGCACCTCAATAAACTACTTTGAGGCCAAGTTGGTGAATAGCAATGGCGACAAGCTGTTTGTTCGCGGGAATGACGGTTCGTGCAGTCGTGGGGGCGAGCATCCCTACATGCTGCCGGTAGAGTTGCGTGTTGGTGACTATATACTGCCCTGTACGCACATTCCCTTCCTGCGATTCCTCGGCGACGCCATGCCGTCCAAGATGCTGACCAAGCACAACTTTTCCGAAGAGGACGTGCTGCTGAAATGCCTGAAGTTCCTCACGTTCCCACGAGATAGCTGGCCGGAATGGTAAACCGAAGACTTTCGAAAACCCCAAACAAATTGCATTACGCCAACTTAAGCCGACAATTTCGGGTTTACGTCGTTCGGCCCAATAACCAATAACCACTAACCACTAACCATTAAACACCTCGAACGAGTGGTCATCGTAGAAGAAGACGATTTTCTGCAGTTTCTTCTCTTGCGCAGGTGCGGGTAGGTGACGCTCACGACGTGCGGGAGCGGGTTTGGGTTCAGACGCGGGCTTACGTGGACGAGATTGGGGCGTAGGCGTGCGCACAGGCGCAACGGAAGCCTCAACCGGTTCGGGAATGGTCGCAGATACTGGAGCGGAATCTATATCTTGCTCATCCTCAGCTGATTCGAGATATTCTGTCGACTCTTCAGTGCCAACATCTTCTTCGTCATCCTGTTCAGAATCGTCCGAATTGACAAATTCGGCGAACAGGTCGTGTTGATCCCCGAATTTTGAATTCTCGGCGCGATGTTGTTCGCCCGTGCTCTCAAGAGTGCCCGTTGCAACAGTGTGTTGTTCAACAGGCTCGTCCGAACGAAGCATGTCGCCCATGCCCATGATCAGCCACTCCGTGGAGATTTCGGGAAATTTGGCGAGAATTTTCCGGGCCACATCCAAACTCGGCTGGTTACGACCGGTTAACAAATGAGTCAGTCCGGAACGGCTGATACCGATAGTATCCGCGAAAGCAGATGCAGACAATTGTGAATACTCAATCGTTTGTTTAATTCTATCAATCATTATTTCTTCAATTTATTTCCAATTATAACACATGCAAAGACAGAAACGGTACAAAAGTAAACACGAGTACAACAATAGGTATGACAACAGTTTTAAATCTAAATACTGATTATAATACGGTTGTAAATACGATTTGTTACAAAAATAATCACCCGAAGAGAATAAAAACAAACCAGAATCATATGCTTCAAAATTGTTGATAACTACTTTTACTATAGGATTATATAATTCATATATTTATTTGATAAACAATTATTTATTATAAAGAATATAGTCTAAAACATAAATGTGAATAAGAATGTATGTATAATTGATTTAATACATTAAATATCTTGTATAAAGTTTGTGGAAATAAGATATTTATATAAAATTTATAGCTATCATACATGACGGTTCTTTATCAAAGGCTATATCAATGATTTTTCTGTAGGCGTAGAGCAGAAAAAGTTGCCATAATTCGATGTGTATTGTTGTTTACATCTCTAAATTGTTTTATAGATATTACAATTGAATTTATAATTTGTACCGCATATGCTACGACTGCGAATACATTTATAAACCGCTGTTGTGGTTGTTTACATTTGTATCTCGTGCCGGTTTTTGTGGTTTGTTACATTTAGAATGCACCGGTTTGCACTTTCTTCGCAACAAATCGGATTGACAAATATTGAATAATTCGTACCCCAATGAAATTCATCATGTAATTTTCAATTCTCGACGCGATAAAAAATTTATCTTTGCCGCCGCTTTCGGGAGTCCGCTCCCCTACCCTGTCAATAGTCAAAGGTCAACGGTCAAAAGTCAAAGTCAGTATGAAAGGAGTCTATACATTTCTATTGTTAATCTGTTCGAACGTGTTTATGACGTTCGCGTGGTACAGTCACCTGAAGCTGCAGAGCACGGCGTGGTTCAGCAAGCTGTCGCTGCCCTTGGTGATTCTCTTCAGCTGGGGCATCGCACTCATCGAGTACTGTTTCATGGTGCCTGCCAACCGCATCGGCTTCATCGAAAACGGCGGTCCTTTCAACCTCTGGCAGCTCAAGGTCATCCAGGAATTCCTCTCCCTGACCATCTTCACCATCTTCATGCTCGTCTTCTTCAAGGACCAGCCTTTCACCTACAACCACCTGATCGGCTTCGCTTTCTTGATTCTGGCGGTGTACTTTATCTTTAAGAAGTAGGCTTGAATCCTGAATCTTGAATCCTGAATCCTGAAACGTATCCACACTGCGATTCTTATACATTAAAGCCGTCAATACTGGCACTCTCTGTGCGGCAAGGATGCCGCACCTCCTAAAACTAACATTATCATAGTCAGTTATTTATAGACAAGTGAAAATTATTTCTCAACGGATACAATAATCCGCGCCCATTGTCGTTATCCATCATGTATTTCAAAGTTTCATAAACCAATTGCCGATGGATAAAGATTTTACCCCTGTAACCAAAAAAACGGTCAAAAAGGAGAAACCTTCGAGGAAAATCATCGAGAACCTCCTGAATTATTCCAAATCCCTGAGTGTCATTGTGGGGATTTCATCGCAACCGTTACTTTTCATCAACAACTAAGCGCAGCCGGAGTTCGTCATGCCGCATAGTGCCGTCATCGGTCTGGGCAGCAACTTGGGCGTCCGCGCCTTCTACCTTCAGTTGGCCAACCGGCTCATTGAATGGGAGGTGGGACGTGTTGTGCAACGTTCGTCCGTCATCGAGACCCCGTCGTGGGGTTTCATCTCGGCCCCCTTCCTCAACCAGATCATCGTGGTGGAGACGGAGTTAGGGCCTTTGGCGTTGTTGGACGCGCTGCAGGACATCGAGCGGCGGTTGGGGCGCACCGAGAAGAGCTCGGTGGCGGAGGACGGCTCGCCCGTCTACCACGCCCGCACCATCGACCTCGACATCCTCGACTACGAGGGGCTGCACTATCATGACGACCGACTCACGCTCCCCCACCCCCGCATCGCCGAACGCGAGTTTGTGCAGGTGTCGCTGCGGGAGTTGGGATTAACCATTGATCACTATGAAAGTACCCTATAACTACATCGTGGTGGAGGGCAGCATCGGCGCGGGGAAGACCACGTTAGCTACGATGCTTGCCCGCGACTTCAACGCGCAGCTCGTACTGGAGCGCTTCGCCGACAACCCATTCCTGGAAAAGTTCTACAAGGATCCCGAACATTACGCCCTCCCTGTGGAGATGACCTTCCTGATGGACCGCCACCAGCAGCTCAAGTCGCTGATCACCACCCGCGACCTCTTCACCGACTTCATCATCGGCGACTATTTCATTGACAAGTGTCTGCTTTTTTCCAAGAACAACCTTGCCGCCGATGAGTTCGCGCTCTTCCGTACCGTTTTCGATGCCGTCTCGGGTCCCCTGCCCAAACCCGATCTGATCCTCTACCTCTACACCACCCCCGACCGCCTGCTGCGACAGATCGCCCGACGCGGACGCGACTTCGAACGCGACATCACCGCCGGTTACCTCTCCGACATCCAGGAGAAATACCTCACCTATTTCCGTGAAAACCAGCAGACCCCTATTCTTTTAGTAGACACTGAGAATGTCGATTTTGTCGAAAAAGAATCTGATTATCAACGCTTTAAGGATATTATCACCCAGCATTACGAACCCGGCATCCACCGCATTCTCTTTTAATTCACAACTGGGTATTGAAAATTATTTTGCGGAAGTCGTGTTTGTTGTCATATTTTTCGTACTTTTGCAAGGTTTTTTATAACAGAGGAAATAAATATAAAAGTTATATAACGTTATGAAAGTTAGAACATTACTTGCTACCTTATTGGCAATTCTGGTGGTTGTTTTGGCCATCTTCGCCGCACGCAGCATCATGCGTCCCGAAAAATTCAGAACCGTTTACGAACTCCGCAAGGAGGCCAATGTGCAGAACCTGCTGGCCATCCGCAGTGCCCAGGCCGTGTACAAGAACGTCAACAAGGTCTATGCCGATGACATCGACAAGCTGGTTGATTTCGTCAACAACGGCACCGTGCAGATCGAGAAGAACGTCGGTAACTTCCCCGACACCATGAGCGAGGCTGAGGCTTTCAAGCTCGGACTCATTCACAAGGAGGTCGTCGAAGTACCCGCCTTGGAGAAGATTCTCGACATCGACCACAAAATCCCCGCCGAAAGTTTCAAGAACTTCCAGTACATCCCCTTCTCTGGCAAGGAGAAAAAGTACGAAATCCAGACCGACTCCCTCTCAAGCAAGACCTACACCATCCCCGTGTACCGCATCGATGTGAGCCTGGACGACATGCTCAACAACATGGACCGCTCCATCACCCCGGAGAACGCCGGTGCGTTGACTCGCCTCTGGAACAAGATTTTTTACAGCAACCTGTCGGAAGAGAAACAGTACCGCTCCCAATACGAGGGCATCTACATGGGTTCCCTCACCGAGGCCAGCACGGCCGGCAGCTGGGAATAAAACCGCATGAATGAACGATACATATAAACTATATGACAAGGAATCCATCCGCATTGCGCCGGATGGATTCTCGTTTTATAAGCTGGACGGCAGCAAAACGGTGTCCAAAACCTTCGCCAGTACCTCCGGCGCGCTGCTCTCCACCGAGTCTCCGCAGTTCTTCGGCAACGCAGCGCAGGTCACGGTTATCGCGGCGCAAAACGTCCCGATGCTCGTGCCCGCAGAACTTTACGATGCCGACAAGGACCGCGACTACCTCGCCCTGCAGTTCGACATCTCCAAACTCGGCGCCACCTTCACCGACACGGTGGGTGCGTACCAGGCCGTCTATTTCCTGACGCAGAACGAGACGGACACCCTCAGCCGGCTGCCTTTCCCGCACCAGACGGTGGCTGAAACCACCCTTTTCTACCGCTTTCTGTGCGCGCAAGGCCATTCCGCCGCCCTGTTCGTGTCTGCGAACCCCGGATTTACCGACATTGTGGCCACGCAGAAGGATGAACTGCTGCTTATGAACCGCTTCCGTCCGGCCGAGCCCGAGGACACGCTCTACCACGTCCTCAACGTCATCAAACAGTGCAATTTGCGCCAGCCCGAGCTCTATCTCTGCACGTTCGGCGACAAGGACCGCAAGCTGCCGCAGCTGCTCAAAACCTACAACTTGAACCCCATTATCCTGTAGTTATGCGAATTATCAGTGGAAAGAACCGGGGCCGGCACATCATCGCGCCCGCCAACCTGCCTGTGCGCCCCACCATGGACATGGGCAAGGAAAGCCTCTTCAATATCTTGAACAACTACTTCTACTTAGACAGCGTGCGGGTGCTCGACCTTTTCGCCGGCACCGGCAACATCACCTACGAGTTCGCCTCCCGGGGCGCTATTTCGGTCGTGGCCGTGGACGAGAGTCCGCTGTGCACCAAGTTCATCCAGAAGACCATCGACCAGCTGCAGTACAATGACCAGGTGACGGTCATCCGGCAGGACGCCTTCGCCTATACGGCAGCGTGTCGGCAGCAGTTCAACATCATTTTCGCCGATCCGCCGTACGACCTGCCCGATACCGAGAAAATCATTGACAACGTGTTCGAGCACAACCTGTTGCTCCCCGACGGCTGGTTGGTGATGGAGCATTCGGGCAAGCGCGACTTCTCGGAGCATCCGAAATTCTACGACCACCGGCGCTATGGAAAGCTGCATTTTTCCTTTTTTGTGAACATGTCTGAAGAAAACGAGGAAAGCGAGGGAAACGATGGAGAATGAGAAACGTTATCTGATTGTGGGGTTGGGCAATGCCGAGCAGCAGTACGCCGGCACGCGTCATAACTACGGTTTCGAGGTGGCCAACGCCGTGGCGAAAGCCTTCAAGGCGGAGTTCAAAAGCGACCGATTAGCCTACGTGGCCCGCGCCTCGTTCAAGGGCCGCGAGCTCGTCATCCTGATGCCCACCACCTACATGAACCTGAGCGGAAAGGCCGTAAAGCATTGGTTGGCAGCTGAAAACGTATCGGTAGACCACTGTTTGGTCATCTACGACGATATCGACCTGCCGTTGGGCATCTTCAAGCTGAAACCCAAGGGCGGCGGCGGTACCCACAACGGTATCGGCAACATCATCGAAACGCTCGGCCGCACCGACATCCCGCGCATGCGTTGCGGTATCGGCAAGGACTACGCCCAGGGCTACCAGGTCGACTACGTGCTGAGCCGTTTCTCCTCCGAGGAACTCAAGCTGGTCGAACCCTGCATCGAGCGTGCCGTCAGCGCGGTGAAATCGTTCGTCACCGTCGGCATGCAGATGACGATGAACCAGTTCAACACCAAGGAGGCGGCGATAGCGAAAAAGCTTGAGGATGCCACAAACAGCCAAGAATCAGACAGTTAGACAGTGACGCGTTCTACATTAGACACCTTCCGAGAGGGCTGTGATCCCGACACTATGTCAACCCAGGGTGAAGCGAAGCGGAGCCCTGGGAAACAACAACGAATAATCGATAAAACAATGAAGAAACTGATAGTCATAGCCATCCTGCTGATAGCCTCGTTAACGGCGAGTGCGCAGAACTGGTACCAGTTTGGGTTCAGGGTCAGCACGCAGTTCCCGTTGAACCGCGAATATGCGGAGGGCGTGCATCTTTCGACGTTGCGCACCGTGCATTTCGGGGGCTACTTCCGCGCCGGCATGCACGTTTACGGCGAAGTCGGATTCGGATACCAGTATTTCAAGAACGTGTTCACCGTCACCAATCCGGAGGGTGAGCAGGAGGATATGGTGGAAACCCGACACTTAGTGATACCCATCAAGGCGGTCGGCGACGTGCCCATAACCAAAAAGATCCGGTTCATGCCATACGCGGGTATCGTCTACCAGCCGTTGCTGCAGGTGACGGAAAACATCTTGGGGTTTGACAAGAGTAACATCGAGAACCACCCCACCCTGCTCACGACGGGCTTCGACTTCCGGTTCGGGTTCATCACATTGGGTGTCGATTACCGCTATTCATTCCACCATTTCTTCAAAGGTGTGGACGGGCAGCGGCCGCAGTACATCGGCATTTCCGCCGGTGTCATCTTCTAATCCGTTCATTCACAGCGGCATGCAAAAATCAGCAGGAAATTGTCGGGCATTTGCGGAAAAAATGTATTTTTGCACCGCAATTTTGCAGGGAGCTTAGCTCAGTCGGTTCAGAGCACCTGCCTTACAAGCAGGGGGTCGCTAGTTCGAGTCTAGTAGTTCCCACGATGGAAAGGTCTTCGGGAGAAGGCCTTTTTTTTTACGCAAACTTATGCTTCCACCGCCTATGGCTCCAGATCCAATACTCCGGCTTCCGACCGATGGTCTCCTCCAAAAGTTCCACGTATCGCTGCGTGATGTAATAGGGCCGCTCGTCGTTTGGATGCTCCGTAATCACCTCCACATCAACACAATACTTTCCCATACGTTCTTTGACAACTTTGTAGTAAAGCACAGGAATGTCGTACTTGCGTGCGAAATATTCGGGACCGTAAATCACGCCGGTGTTCTGGTTCAGAAACCGCGTGACGTAGCACTTCTTGGGGTCACCAGGCGACTGGTCGGCGAGCATCATGTAGGCGGCGGGGATGTGGTTCTCCTCGTAGTGCGCGAAAACCTCGCGGGCGGTGTCGGCAAAGCATACCTCCGTACCCCTGCGGGTGCGGGCGCGGTTCACCCACTTCTCGAAAACCTTGTCCGAGTTGGCCTTCCCCACCCCGATGCCGTGGTGGCGAAACATCCCGTCCAAAGCCACAATCATCCACTCCCAGTTATTGTAGTGGCTCGACATCAGAATCACGCTCCTGCCCTCTTCGTAGAACCGGTTCACCAACTCCGGATTGCTGCAACGATAGCGGTATTGCAGCGCCTTTTTCGGAATCAGCAGCATCTTCACCATCTCGACGGCAATCTGCGACAGATGCCAGTAATAACGGTTCCGGAGCCGTCTCCGCTCTTTTACCGTCAATTCAGGAAAGGAGTGCAACAGATTGTCGTCCACCACCTTGCGCCGGTACCGCACAATAGGGTTCACCACAACGTAGATGACCGGCAACAGCAGATACAGCACGGCCAACGGCAGCGCAGCCAAGGGGTAGCAGAGGAAGAAGATGAAGAAGAAGGTCATTCTTGAATGGTTATGGGTTATTGGTTATGGGTTATTGGTTATTGAAGCTTCCTTGAGCAGCCCTATTCCCCTTCTTTTAAAAAGGGGTGGGAAGGGCCGGGGTAGTTAAAACCACTTCCTTGAACAGCCCCGGAGGGGCAAGAGCTCGGTAGAGCAGATTGCTTGTTATGATTGATTATCAACATTAAACGGGTAGTTTTTCGCAAAATCCAGCAGGTTCCGGTAATGTAACGGCGTGAGCTTCAAAATCTCCTCGTATTCGCCCTCGTGTTTCGCGCCGACATGCACGGGTGTGATACCCGCATTGACGGCGAACTGCATGTCGGAGAGGCTATCGCCGACCATCACGGAGTCGGCAAAGTCGAGGTCGGGGAAGTCAGCTTTGGCCTGCAACGCCATCCCGATGTCGGGTTTGCGGCAGCCGCAGCCCGCACCGGCCTTGTGCGGACAGCAATAAACAGCGTCCAAGGGGGTGAGGTTCTCTTCAAAAGTGACCCGCATCTGCTGGTGAATCTCCTCAATATCTTCCATCTTGCAGATGCGCTTGGCCACGCACTGCTGGTTGGTGACCACGATAATGCGGCGGAACTTCGGCCGCAGCCACTGCATGGCCGTCAGCACGCCCGGAATGAGCTCGAACTCCTCGGGCTTGCGCACGTACCCGCCTACGATTTGCACGTTAATGATGCCGTCTCGGTCTAAGAATAGGGTGTCCATTTATGAGGTTATTGGTTATAGGTTATGGGTTATTGAGGTCCCCACACTGCGCTCATTTCATTCGCTTATGTGGGATTAATTGCGCTTCGCGCGTGTTGCCTTACCACCCCGCCCTGCGGGCACCCCTCCATAGGAGGGGAAAGGGCTGCTTAAGGAATATTCTTCATTCTACATTCTACATTCTTCATTCTACATTCTTCATTTCCTCCTCCCCATTGAGGTTCGTCTTGAACTTCCGCTCCATGGAGGCGAAGCGGTTCAGGTTGCGGCGCGAAAGCACCACGATGAAGATAACCGCCACGGCGATCAGCACAATCACCCATTTGGTGTATTTGTAGAATTTCACTAGGATGGTGAAGACGAAATAGAAGACGACGAGGAATCGGAGGAGTGTCCAAACGATAATAACCAGCATGTTGGCGCGGTTCTCCTTCACCAAGCTGCGGTAGAGCTCCAACGTCTTCGGGCTGTTGCGCACAATGCCCACTAAGAACGGCGAGATAATCAGCAGCGAAATGACCGCGCAGATGGTGTTGAACCACCAGACGGGAATATTCTCCACGAAAGGCAGCTTTTTCAGGAATGGAACCACCGTGTTGAAGAGCACGAACAAGATGGCGAACGACAGCACCGAGAAGACCAGCACACTGGTGAGGTTGCTATTGATGATGCTGCGCCAGTTCTTTTTGCCCTCCTTGCTGGCCCCGAACAGCGCGTAAGCATCGAGGTTTTGTTTCGCCTTCGGGGAGAGCCGTTTCTCCAAACCGTTGTAAACCGGCGTGGCTAACTTAATCCAGTAGGGCGTGGTGAAAGTGGTGATGACGGAAGCGGCGATGATGACGGGGTAGACGTACGACGGCATCACATGCTGCGCCACCGCCACGGACGCGATGATGAAGGCGAACTCGCCGATCTGCGACAGCGTGAAGCCCGACTTGATGGAATCCTCCAAGCTGGCGCCGGCCACCACCGCCGAAGCGGAGCAGACAAACGCCTTGACAACCAGCGTGATAACCACCAACGCGAGAATCAGCTTCCAATATTGTACCAGAATCTGCGGATCAATCATCATGCCCACGGAGACGAAGAAGATGGCCGAAAAGAGGTTCTTGATACTCTCGGTGAGATGTTCAATGCGCTGGCTTTCAGCCGTCTCCGCCAATATGGAGCCTATGACGAACGCACCCAAAGCGGAGGAGAAGCCCACATTGTTGGCGACAATCACCATGGCAAAGCAGAGACCGATGGAGATAATCAACAGATTTTCATTGTTGATATAGTTTTTGAACTTCCGCAACAACGTGGGAATCAGGTAGATGCCGACCACAAACCAGAGAACTAAGAAGAAGACGAGCTTCACGATGCTCATCAGCATCTCCTTGCCGGGCGCGGAGTTCTTACTGGCGGCAACGGTGGAAATCAACACCATCATCACCACAGCCACGATGTCCTGGATGATCAGCACCACCGTGGTGAGACGTGCGAACGGCTGGTCTTTGAGCTTCATGTCGTCGAAAGCTTTGACGATAATAGCCGTGGAGGACATCGACAGCATGCCGCCGAGGAAGATGCTCTCCATAATGCCCCACCCCATGATGACGCCGAGCAGCGTGCCCACACCCATCATGCCGACAATGCCGATAAGCGCGGTGATGAAGGCCTTGCTGCCCACCGACATCAGCTTCTTGAAGCTGAACTCCAGTCCGACCCCGAACATCATGAAGATGATACCGATTTCGGACCAGACTTCCACGTCCTCAGTGCTGGCGACCGTCGGGAAGATGTTCAAGTGCGGTCCCACGAGGAAGCCTGCCACCAAATACCCCAGCACGAGGGGCTGTTTCAACAGTTTAAAAATCACGGTCACGACTCCCGCCGATGTCAATATCAGCGCCAAATCCGCAACCAATTTCAAATTCTCAGACATTATTATTTCAAGGATTAAGGGTATAGTTTTGTTAAGTTACTGTTCAAGGGTGAGGATGCCGAAACATTTCCCGCGGTTCGTCATCTGGCACACGCGCGTGTTGCCAATGACCACCGGCGGGTTGATTTCCTCGTGCGAGTGACCGCCGATAATCACATCTATACCAGGTACTTGGCGGGCAATCTCGAAGTCGTTGTCCGTCACCGTGGTATCCACGCCGAGGTGCGATAGGCAGACAATCAGGTCGCACTGCTGACGTTGCAGTTCCGCTACCGTGGCGCTGGCGGCCTGAAAGGGATTAAAGTAGGTGACCTCGTTGGCGATTTGTGGTGCCACATAGCCGTCCAAGTTCACCCCGAGGCCGAAAATGCCGATTTTATGACCACCGCGCTCAATGATGACGTATTGCTTGACCACTCTGTCTAACTTCTTGTTGGCGAACCTGTAGTTTGCGCACACCACGGGGAAGTTGGCGGTTTTGAGACGGGCGGCGAGGGCCGCGCAGCCATTGTCGAACTCGTGGTTGCCGAGGGTGGCCGCATCATAGCCCATCGCGTTCATCAGCCGGACCTCCATATAGCCCTTGAAGAAGTTGAAATACGGGGTGCCCTGCGAGAAGTCGCCGGCGTCGAGCAGCAGCGTGTTCGGGTTCTCCGCCCGCACCTCGCGGATGGCCGCCTCGCGCCGCAAAAAGCCCCCCACATTGACATCGCCTTTGTAGGAATAGGGCTCAATCTGGCTGTGCGTGTCGTTCGTGTGCATGATGACCAACGGCTGCGCCTGCCCCGCTGAAATCATTAACACACTGAATATCAAAAAACTGAATAATAACCTTATTGTATTTTTCATATTTATATACCGAGTGGCAAAAGTACGATTTTTTTGTATTTTTGCCGCTGCTTTCAAGACTGCTTCCTTAAGCAGCCTCGAAGAGGCAAAACGCGCGAAGCGCAATTAACCCCACATAAGGCGAAGCCGCAATGTGGGGCCAAGCAAACAAACAGAAAGTCAATGGCAAACAATCAAATCGGACTCAACGGGTTCAATATCCTGCCGAAAGGCGTCAAGAACCTCCTTATAATCAACGTGCTGGTGTTCTTCGCAACCGTCGTGTTCGCGAAAACGGGCATTTGCGACCTGAACAAGTGGCTCGGGCTGCACTACTTCAAGGCCCCCGACTTCCACCTGTGGCAGTTCATCACCTACATGTTCATGCACGGCAACTTCGGCCACATCTTCTTCAATATGTTCGCGCTCTGGATGTTCGGAGCAGCGGTGGAGAACTACTGGGGCACCAAGAAGTTCCTGATCTACTATCTCGTGACTGGCATCGGTGCCGCACTCACCCACTATCTCATCACCTTCGTGGAGATTCACTCTGCTATGGCGCTCTTCGACCAGTTCCTTAACGCGCCCTCGTTAGAGACTTACCGCTATCTCGTTGAGAACAACCAGATTACGCAGTTGCAAGGAGCCTTGCAGAACAACTACAACGTGCTGCTGCAGCAGCCCGACCAACTCAACGAACTCGTGGCCGCCACCATCTCCATCCAAGACAGCTACCTGAACAGTTTCGTGCTCATCGGCGCTTCCGGAGCCATCTACGGCATCCTGCTTGCCTTCGGCTTCCTCTTCCCCAACTCCCCGATTTACATCTACTTCCTCTTCCCCATCAAGGCCAAATGGTTCGTGGTGATCTTCGGTGCTCTTGAGTTAATTTACGGTGTGGTGGGCACCTCCGACGGCGTGGCGCATTTCGCGCACTTCGGCGGTATGATTTTCGGCATCCTGCTCATCTGGCTCTGGCACCGTCACGACAAGCTGGGACAGCAGCAGACCTACTACCAGTTCAACGGAACCCGCGACAGCGGTCGCCAATCCAACTGGCAGTTCTGGAAAAAAGAAGGGGTAAGCGACCGTAAATCAAAGTATTACGTATCCAAGGAAAGCGGTCGTCCCCTCAGCGACGAGGATTTCAATGCCCGCCGTCAAGCTGAAAAGGAGCGCATCGACGAGATTCTCGACAAGATTTCCAAAAGCGGTTACGACGCGCTGAGCAAAGAGGAAAAAGACCTGCTGTTCCACTATTCCCAGAAATAACCCATGGCGAAGAAAAAAAGCGGACGGCTTAAGAAGTTGGGCAAATTCCTGCTCATCGTCATCACCATATTGGCTTCACTCGGCCTTTTGTTCGCCTTTTTCGCCAAAATCCTGCCGCCGTCGTTCTCCGGCACTGTTGCCTACTGCGGCCTCTTCTTCCCTTACCTGCTCATCGCCTGCTTCATACTGACCATCGTATGGTTGGTCATCGATTTCACCTGGGCGCTGATTCCTGTCTTAGTAATCCTGTTGAATGTCAACAATATAGACCGGCATTTCCAGTTCCGTGGTATCGACAAGCCGGAGGTCTGCACCAACTGCCTGAAGGTAATGAGTTACAACGCCAAAGCTTTCAACATCTACAGCGACGACCAAATATCGCGGAACAGGCAAGTGGTCCATTTCCTGCAGAACGAGAAACCCGACATCCTCTGCATCCAGGAATACAGCTACGACAATACCGGCAAATCAGGGTTCAACTCCACCGAAGCCATCCTTTACGCGCTGAATGTCAAAGACAACGAGAAAACACACAAGGTGATGCTGCCCTACAAGAACAAGTTGGGCTACCAGTTCGGCATGGCCGTTTTCAGCAAATACCGGATTGTGGACGGCGGTTTTGTGGAGACCGCCGACTCGTCGAGCAACAAGTCGATGTACGTGGACATCCGCTTCAACGGCGACACCTTGCGCATCTACAACATCCACCTGTCGTCGATGCACTTGGACAGTACGGATTACGAAACTGGCAAGGCGTTGTGGGCAGGTTCCTACGACTCCAGTTTCAACAACAAGGCACAGAAACTGACGGGCAAGATTTCGGCGGCCTACGTGGCACGGCAGAAACAGGCCAAAGCCATCCGCGAGCACATCAACGGCTGCCCCTATCCCGTAATCATCTGCGGTGACTTCAACGACTCGCCGGCATCATACAGCTATAACAAGCTCCTGCGGGGATTCAAGGATTCCTTCCGCAGCAGCGGCAAAGGCACTGGGACGACCTACATCGGCGGCAACTTCCCAGCCTACCGCATCGACTACATTGCGCACGACAAGCAGTTCAACGATTTCCAATACACCGTGTGCAAGGACCTGACCGTCTCCGACCATTACCCGATTTACACGTATATTTCCATCGTGAAAAAGGATTAAAAACGGCACGTTTCCGTAAACCCCAGGTTGTAGAGACGCAAAATTTTGCGTCTCTACGCAAATCATGTGCGTCTCTACGGCATAATCGCCGGCAAATACACCTCTTCGTAATACGGTTTCATCTCCCGCGTGGTGGCGTGGTTGTGCCAGAGGATAATGAAATCGCCTTCCACGTCGAAGCAGCGCTGTCTCAGCTTCATCACCAACTTCTTGGCATCCTCCACAGAGAGTTTCATATAGTCAAACAGCGTGCCATCCATGACGATGAGCGGGTGCTCGATGATGTTCGTCACACGGTCGTTGCGCACGTCATAGAGCGGATAAGGGTGGCAGGTGCCGCAGCGGAAGCCGCAACGCTCGGCGAAACCAAGGGTGTAGTCGTCGGTGATGCCCGCCTGTCGCCACAAGTCTAACGAGTTGGGATCATCCGCAAAAAAAGTACGGAGGTAGTGCTGACGGGAGACTCGGATTTCCTCGTCGCACAGCTTGCTGAGATTCTGTTTCTCCTTTTGGAGATATTGGAGATGTTCTGCAGACGGATAACTTCCGTGAAGGCCGATTTGATGATAACCGGGTTCCATGATAATCCCGATAACCTCACGAAGGATGGGGTCTTGCACCTCATACGTGGCATCCGGATGACCCTTTTCCGTCGCCTTGAAAAAGAAAACCGAAGACAGATTCTGTTTCTCTTCCTGAATCAAAAACCAATTGATCGCTTCTACGTAAGGATCCAAGGAAGGACGTATTTTCCAGTTTCGATACGACTTAATGGACTCCCAAACCATCTTAAGGTCACGGTTAATCAACAAATCACGACCAAGGATAGACTTCCATGCTTGGAATCGGCCAGTGAATCGGTACAGGATGTCAATGTCGTGCGTGGGCACGATGCGCGGCGTGCGCGGAACGGCCTCGAATCTGTCTGGTAAATAGAGACATAGCCACCAACGGAGCAGCATCGCATATTCGTCCACCAACGGAATCTCAACCAAGTTGTATTTGTCGGCCAACGTTCCCTCAAAAGGAATACGGTCGTGCTCGTCATAATCCACCAAACCCAATGCATAGACATTGAACTCCTCGTAACGTGAAAGCAGTAAAAAAGATGGCGTGAGAATATCGTAAGGAATATGGATGGAGCTATCTGTCTCCGAATAAACCACACCATCATCAACCCCATCGTCATCAAAAACCAGGGGAATTTCCTGCGTCAGCTTGGCATTGTCCAGCATCAAAAACGGCGACCAGCGACCTTTAATGAAAAAGTCAAATTCCGTCTGGTTCATCGCATACATAACGAGCTTGACCTCTTTCACATAAACTGTGATAGTTCCATCTCCTTTCTCAACACGGAAAGGCTCGCTTTCCAGCTGCGGAAAGGCAACCTTCAGCAGATGCCGGAAGGTGTATTCCAAAGCGTTGAGGGAAAGCGGGGATTCGACCATGGTGTAAGTTAAGATTCTATAATACCGCCGCCCACCAGATCGTCCCCGTCATAAAAGACGGCACTTTGTCCGGGCGTGACGGCGAAAACGGGTTCCTCAAAGACCACTTCGACCTTGCCGTCGTCAAGATGGTACAGACGCGATGGCGTGCCCGCACCACGGTAGCGCGAACGGCAGACCACGCTCCCACCTTCTTCAAAATCAGGCTGTTTCGTGAGATTGAGGTTCGAAACGACGCAACGGGTGTGCTGCAAATCCTCGCGCTTACCCAGCACGACTCTGTTGGTATCGTGCTGAAGCGCAACCACATATGCCGGTTCACCCAACGCGATGCCCAAGCCCTTACGCTGTCCCACCGTGTAGTTGTACAGTCCTTGATGCTTGCCCACCACCTTGCCGTCCGTGGTCACAAAGTCACCCACGGGCATACGATCCTGCAAATCAGGCACTTCGTCGTGGAGGAAATGGCGGTAGTCGTCGTCCGTCACGAAACAGATCTCCTCGCTCTCCTTCTTTTGCGACAGCTTCACGAAGCCGTGCTCTGCCGCAATTTGGCGCACCTCCGCCTTGGTGAGGCCGCCCAACGGAAACAGTGTCCGTTGCAACTGTTCGGATGTAAGCTTCCAAAGAAAATAGGTTTGATCTTTCTGGGTATCAACACCTTTCTGGAGAAAGTAGCGGTTACCGACATTCGCGATGCGGGCGTAGTGACCGGTGGCGATATAGTCGCAGCCCAACTCGTCGGCCATTTCCAGCACCCTACCCCACTTGATAATAGGATTGCAAAGCACGCACGGATTCGGCGTCCGACATTGCAGGTACTGGTCGATAAAATCTTGGATGACAGTCTTTCTGAAAAGATTACGGACATCCAGGATATGGTGTTCAAAACCGAGTTTTTCGGCTAAATGTTTCGCTTCGAAAATGGCATCAACGGAGCAGCAGCCCTTCTCACGGGCGATGCAACTCTCCGTAATCTGGTCGAAAGTGCGGAACGTCACCCCCACGAGCTCGTAACCCTGCTCTAACAACAACATAGCGGCGACACTGCTGTCAATGCCGCCGCTCATAGCCATCAGCACGCGCTTGCCCATCTCCCTCTCTATTATTGTACGGTAATCTTGCGCACCGACTTGCCGTCGGCATTGCTGATCTCTAATAGGTACATGCCCTTAGCGACATCCCGCAGGCTGAAATTAATGCGGTTCGCTCCCTGTTCGCCGCCAAACAGACCCTGACGCAGCGTCTTGCCCGTCATGTCCATCAGACGGACATTCACGTTCGCGGACTCGGTGAGAGAAAAGTCGATGGTCACCTGGTCGGTGGCGGGATTCGGATAGACCGTCAAGTCCTCCAGACCGTTGTAGTCCTCCACGGCGGTCAAAGCGTAGAAATCCATGGCGAAACCCTCGCTCTGCTCATAGTTGTCGCTGACGAAATGCACCCGCATGCGCTTGAAATTGACGGTGTAAACGCCCGAAGGCATATTATAGCTGTCAAAGCGCTGGTACAGTGTCGGCGGGTTGTTGGAGCTGTTGTAAACATCCACAAAATCGCCAAGCCCGAGGTTGAATTTCGGGAACGCAAAAGCATATCCGGCGATATAATTGTGGGTGATATTCCAGGTGCAGGTTGTCTGCGGGAGGTATTTATCGCCGTCCTGCGAGCCGTCCGTAAGCGTTCCGTTCCACACATTCGGCAAATTGGTGATTTCGTCGCAAGTGCGCGGCGGAAGCGTGGACGAGTAGGAAATCAAAAAGCCGTAGTGTTCTGTGTTATTGGAGTTTCCGACGAACTTGATGAGCACGCTGTCGGCATTGACGATGTAATGCTGCGTGGGCTTTTCGGAGCCTGTGAGTGACACTTTTACGCCGCTCTCCTCGGTCGGACCGTTGTAGATGGTCACGTAGTCGCCCTCATTGAGATCGAGTCTGTCGAAAGAGAAGTCATAGGCAGTCGCACCCTGGGCGGCCACCATCCACGAGCAGTCGGGATTGGCAGTATAGGGACGCACGGTTTGCGAACCGTCGGCCACATAGCCGAAGCTGGCAGTGTTGCGCTGATGTCCCTGGCAATGAGAGGGTTCAACGGCAAGCGACGGCCGGATTCTCACTAACGTTTCCGAACCGTAGTCGAAGTGCATCGCGCCCGCCACGAAGTTGTCGATAGCGTAGAATCCGTTGGAGGAGCCGCCCCAACCGTAGTTCAGGGAGAAACGGTCGTTGTCGTCGTAGCCATCCAGCACGTAGGCGTGGCACGAGCTGAACGTCTCGGTGCAGCCGGAATAGTAGACCGGACGCTTGCTGTCAATCTCTCCACGCAGCACCGCGTAGAACTCCGTCACCATCGTGTCGAGGTAATTGCCTCTGTAATAGGTCGTCACACTCGGGTCGTACTTGAAAACCTGGTAAAGTTTCTCTTTCGCCGCCGTCGTGTTGGCACCGGAGCCGTCGTAGTTGTAGTTCATCTGGATGGCCACACCGTAATGGTACGCTAACTTGGCAATCTCGTTGGCGTATGAAGTCGGATGGTTGGTCATGGCATCATAATGGTAGGTATGCTCGTAATATTTGACGGTCTGGCGCGGGTAGCCTTGCGGAATGTACGACACGGAACCTGTGCCTCTGTCCGGATAGCGGTGGTAGTTCAGAATCTGCGAGCAGGCGAGCGCGACGCAACCGTTCGGCACGCGGTAGTCGTAGTAGGGACCGGCATTCACGTCCCACGGACAGTAGGTGTTGTAGTATTTGCTCTGGTCCCAGGTGGTGGTGAGCAGCGGTCCACCCGTGGCGCCTTTGGCGGTTTTCGGGGTGAACTCGTCGGCGAGGTAGCGTTGCCAGTCGGCGGCAGCCTTCGGCTTGGCGTCCCAGCCCATCTTCTCGGCGTAGGCGATTTCGCCCTTGTAGAGGTGGAAGAGGTCGCGCACCGGCGGAATCATCTCAAAATCGTGTTCAAAGCCGTAGGCGAGCACCGGCGGGGTGGTCAGCGAGGCCGACACTACCACGAACCCCACCTCGGGAAGCTGGAAACGGTAGAGGGCGATATCGCCGTTGTCCTGCGTGTACACCTCCGCGAGCCGGAACGACTCAGCCGCAGCCAACTGGTTCTTTTCCACTAGGAAACGCTGGCACGCCTGCGTGGCCTGGCTCTCGGAAACGCGCTGCGCGAAAACCTGCGCGGCGGCCAAAAGGATTATCAATCCTAAAAGGGTAATCTTCTTCATATTATGTAATTTTTAATCTCAAAATGAACCCGCAAAGATACACTTTTTTGGGTTACTTTTTTTATTTATTTGGGCGAGCCGGCGCGGGAGGAGGGTCGGCATTCCTGCCGACCGCCGTTAAGGCGTATGCGATATGCTCCTACAACCCCGCATCGCCATCACATCACCCTCCTCCCGCGCCGTCGGGCTATCCGTTCCAATGCTTTTTTGCCTGTCGGTCTCCGCAAAAACGAACAACAATGCGCCCCCTCAACAACTTGTAGGACAACGCATTCTATGTAACAAGGCAAAAAAGCATTTCCACTTCTATCCCTCTCGCGACGCCCGCACCGTAACGGTGTGTGCGTTTGTCAAAACCTCCACCGCAGACCTTTCTCCCGTCATCGTGTCCCGCTCTTACCGAGCTGTCGCCCTGCCGGGGCTCTGTTGAACCGCCGACAACCTCTTCCACCGAGCTGTCGCCCCTGCCGGGGCTCTGTTGAACCGCCGACAACCTCTTCTACCGAGCTGTCGCCCCTGCCGGGGCTCCGTTGAACCGCCAACACCATCTTCCACCGAGCTGTCGCCCCTGCCGGGGCTCCGTTGAACCGCAAACACCCCCTCCTACCGAGCTACCGCCCCTGCCGGGGCTCTGTTGAACCGCCAACACCAGCTTCTACCGAGCTGCCGCCCCTGCCGGGGCTCTGTTGAACCGCCGACAACCTCTTCTACCGAGCTGTCGCCCCTGCCTTGGCGTTGTGCCACATCTTGTCCCAGCAGGGACAACAGCTCGGTAGATCAGCGCAACCGCGTGTCCCGTTATGTCCCGACAGGGACAACAGCTCGGTAGATCAGCGCAACCGCGTGTCCCGTTATGTCCCGACAGGGACAACAGCTCGGTGGACCGACGTTTCCAAAATCAAAAAACGCCCCGACAGGGGCGTAAGACAATTACGGTTAACTGCTGTACGGCGCGACATCATACCCCACGAACTCCCCCTTCTGGTACTTGAAATATCCGCAAACCGCCACCATCGCGGCGTTGTCGGTGGTGAGGTCCAACGGCGGGAGTAAAATATTGCGGTGGTAGCGGCGGGCCAGGTCGGTCATCGCCTCGCGCAAGCCGCTGTTTGCCGAGACGCCGCCGGCCAGCACCAAATCCTTGCAGTCGCACTCCTTGAAGGATTTCTTCACCTTGTCCGTCAGCGACTTGACGATGGCCTTCTGCATAGAGGCCGCCAAATCGTGGATGTTCTCCTCGATGAAATTCGGGTTCTCCTTGAGGTTGTCACGCACGAAGTAGAGGAACGAGGTCTTGAGCCCGCTGAAGCTGTAGTCCAGACCGGGCAGGTGCGCGATGGAGAATTGGAACCGGTCGGGATTGCCCTCCTTGGCGTACTTGTCAATGACCGGGCCGCCCGGGTACGGCAATCCGAGAATCTTGGCCGCCTTGTCGAAGGCTTCGCCCGCCGCATCGTCGATGGTGCCGCCGAGCCGCTCCATGTCGAAGTAGTCGTTGACCTTCAGCAAGAGCGTGTGTCCGCCGGAGACTGTCAGACAGAGGAACGGGAACTGTGGCTTCGGCTTGGTCTCGCCGGGCTTGTCGAGGAAGTGCGCCAACACGTGCGCCTGCAGGTGGTTGACCTGCACGAGCGGGATGCCTAACGTGAAGGCCATCGACTTGGCGAAAGAGTTGCCCACCAACAGCGAACCCAACAGTCCGGGACCGTTCGTAAACGCGATGGCGGAGAGCTGGCTCTTGTCGATGCCCGCGCGCTTCAACGCCGTATCCACCACGGGGATGATGTTCTGCTGGTGCGCCCGCGATGCCAGTTCCGGCACCACGCCACCGTACTCCGCATGGACCTTCTGTCCAGCGATTACATTTGACAAGATGACGTTTTCCTCGATCACGGCGGCCGAGGTGTCGTCACAGGAGGATTCTATTCCTAATATGTACATATCTTCTTATTCGTTTTTGACTGCCCCACACTGCGGCTTCGCCTTATGTGGGGTTAATTGCGCTTCGCGCGTTTTGCCTCTTCGAGGCTGCTCAATGAACTCTATTTTATATCGGTCGAAGGGCCATTTCCCTTCTTTTAGAAGGGGTGGCCGTAGGCCGGGGTAGTTTTATCGATCACCTATTATCAACTTTTCCAGCACATCCATCGCCTTCTCCGGAGCCATCGGCTCCGAAACCCGCTTCTTGCCCTCGTACACACAGACGAGGCCGTTGGAGGCGCCCACGATGCCGAAGTCGGCGTCGGCCATCTCGCCGGGACCGTTCACGATGCAGCCCATGACCCCGATTTTGAGGCCGGGATAGCCCGCAAAGCGCTGTTTCACAGTGGCAAACACCGTCTGAATGTCGTACTGCGTGCGCCCACAGGAGGGACATGCCACGAACTCCGTGTTCAATATCTTAATACGGCAGGCCTGCATAATGAGAGATTCGTAGTCTGCAATTTGCTTTTCGCTGAAATGCGGATTACGCAGCTGGAGATTTTTCAATCCGTACTGGAAGTGGGCGTAACCAGTGGCGGCCGCAGCCCGACAAAACCAACGTTCTTCCTCTTCGGAATCATCGTCGAAGATTAAGGTTCCGTCCTGAATGTTCAGATTTTCAACATCCAGATTTTCAATTGATTTCAACAACTTGTGAGCAAATGGGCTCTCGTTCTCGGGCGGTTCGGTAAGCGAGACGCGCACGGTGTCGCCGATGCCCATCAGCAGCAAAGCGCCAATGCCCGCCGCCGACTTCACCCTACCCTCTTTGTCGTTGCCGGCCTCCGTAACGCCAAGGTGCAGCGGATACGAGTCGCCGCGTTGCAACATGCTGTCATGAAGCAACTTGGTGGCCGTCATCATGGTGAGCACGTTGCTGGATTTCATCGAGAAGACCAGCTTGTGGAAGTCATAGCGGTCGCAGATGTCGAGCCATTCGAGCGCCGACTGCACCATTGCCTCGGGAGTGTTGCCGTAGCGGCTGACAATGCGGTCGCAAAGCGAGCCGTGGTTGATTCCGATGCGCAACGCCGTGCCGTGTTCTCTGCAAATCTCGAACAACGGCTTGGCTCTCAACGCCATACGCTCCACCTGCGCGGCATATTCGCTGTCGGAGAGGTCGAGCTGCGAGAAGTTCCGTTTGTCGGTAAAGTTGCCGGGGTTCACGCGCACCTTGTCCATGAAGGTCGCCACCGCCTCCGCCACTTTCGGGTTGAAATGCACGTCAGCGACGAGTGGCACATGCCCGTAGCCGTCTGATTTCAACTGTTTTTGTATAGCTTTGAGGGGTTCCACCTCGTGGAGCGAGGGTACCGTCAGCCTCACCATCTGCGCCCCGGATTCGATCATCCGCTCGCACTGCGCCACCGATGCGGCCACATCTGCCGTGTCGGTATTGGTCATTGACTGCACCACCACGGGAGCCTTCCCGCCGATGGTCACGTCACCTATTTGGAATTGTTGGTTGCTGTTCATATTGGGTTTTATCGTTCGTTCATCCTCAAACGTCCCAGGGCTCACTCCGTTCACCCTAGGCTAACATACGACGCCCTTACAGGGCTTTCAAGGAAGAAGTTTAATATATTGGAGTTCTTTCGTCACAACTACTAACTACTAACTACTAACTGCTAACTAATTAAACCCCTGCGCCCGCAGCTCCACCTGGACGTTGTCGCCGGTGATGAGATGGTAGCCGGCGGCCTCTTCTTTGATGTAGCCGATGATGGAGACGTTGTCCACCTTCTTAATCTTCTCGAAGTCGGACTGCTTGATGGTGAACATGAGCTCGTAGTCGTCGCCGCCATTAAGAGCCGCCACGGTGTGGACGATGTCCAAGTCCTTGAGTGTCGTGAAGGTAAGCTCGGTCATCGGAAGTTTTTCTTCAAATAGAACACAGCCCTTGTGTGAGGCCTTGCAGATCTGCATCACGGCGGTGGCGAGACCGTCGCTGACGTTGGTCATAGCGGTGGGAAGGACATCCTCCTGCCGCAGTTTTTCAATGATATCCAGACGCGGTTCGGGCTTGAGCTGACGGCGCAGAAGGTAGTCCATGCCGGTGAAGTCGGGTTGCGCGCCGGGGTTCTTCTCGAAGACCTTCTTCTCGCGCTCTAATAGCAGCAGACCGGTATAGGCTGCCGCGAAATCCCCTGACACACAAATGAGTTCGTTCTCGTCCGCACCTTTGCGCGTGCACAGGCGGGCGGGTTCGCACTCCCCTACCGCCGTCATGGAAATGACGAGCTCGCGAGGCGAGGTGGTGAGGTCAAGACCAACGAGGTCGGCGTGGACCGTTTCACAGCAGGCTGAGACGCCGCTCAAAATCTCGCTCACCATCTTCAGGTCGAAGCGGTCGGAGACGGCAATGTTGACTAACAGTTGCGACGGCACGGCGTTCATCGCTAACACGTCCGCGAAAGCGACGGTGGCAAGCTTGTAGCCAAGGTGCCGCAACGGGAAGTAGGTGAGGTCGAAGTGGACGTTCTCGACGTACACCTTCGACGATGTAACCATCTGGTTGTCATTCGGTTCTATCACGGAAGCATCATCGCCAGTACCGACGACAGTGGAGCTGTTCTCCTGCGGGAAAAACTTCGAAAGTTCCGCGATAAGTTCATATTTGCCGGGCATCTTCACCGGCTCGGAAGTAACGTTTTCGGACATAGCTGAAATTTGCCGCAAAGGTACATAAATTTTGAACATACGCAACCATAATGTAATGTGTGTAGAGACGGGGCGCGCCCCGTCTCTACGAGCACTGAGGTAAGATACTTTTTAAACTGCATGTCCGATGTTGAATCTTGTGACAGGACACGAGATGTCTCTATAAAAAATGTATTTTTGCCGTCCAACCAAAACGACGATTATGGACAACCGATACCCTTTGACAGTTTATGACAACAACCGGCCCGTGGAAATCCGCGACGAAGCCGAGTGGGAGCATTTTTCCCGCGATTTCACCCTTATCCACGCCGCCGGCGGCATCGTTTCCGACGGTAACGGCGACATTTTGATGATTCACCGCCTCGGATGCTGGGACTTTCCCAAAGGCAAGGTCGAAGACGGCGAGGATTGGGAGACGGCAGCCCTGCGGGAAGTTGAGGAAGAGACCGGCCTGCACGACATCACCCTCGCAGAACCGCTCCCGAACACCTACCACACCTACCAACTGCGCGGCACCCCCATCCTGAAAATCACCCACTGGTACGCGATGAACGCCCCGCAACAGCCCCTTACCCCGCAAACCGAGGAGGACATCACCCAAGCCGTTTGGGTGCCGCAGACCGAAGTGTCCGACCGTTTACAGAAATCTTATGCCTCTCTTATTTCCTTATGGTCCAATATCTTAAGTCTTAAGTCGTAAGTCCTAAGTCTAAAGTCTCAATGAAAAACTATCTTATCATTTTTACGGTAGCTTTACTCACAACCTCACAAATTTCCGCCCAACCCCTCACCGGCTACTGGGAGGGCAAGATCTGCATCACGAAGACAGACTCCTTAACCGTCGGCTTACAGATTGACTATCAAGGCGATACGCTATATGCAGAACTTGACAGCCCCGACCAGTATTTCACAGGGCAACCGGTGAGCGGGCTTATGTTCGCAGATTCCACCTTGTCGTTTCGTGTGCCGGAGTTCGGCCTCACCTACTCAGGCTCGCTTTCTACTGACGGACAACGCTTTACGGGCACGTGTACGCAATACGGGCGCAAGTTCGCCTGCACGCTCGCACGGGGAGCGGAACGGAAGCAATTTCTCCGTCCGCAGACGCCCATCCCACCTTATCCGTACCGCACCGAAGAGATCAGCTTCCGCGACCGCAACGGCAAGTACTCCCTCATCAACGGCACGCTGACCTTACCCGACAGCACTCCCAAAGGGCTCATCATTTTCATCAGCGGATCGGGCTGGCAGGACCGTGACGAGTCGCTGTATGCACACAAGCCCTTCGCCGTGATCGCCGACACGCTCACCAAGGCCGGTTTCGCCACCTTCCGCTACGACGACTTCCCGACGGCCATCTTCCGCAAATCCACCACCTACGACTTCGCGGACGGCGTTCGACTCATTCTGGATTCCTTATTGCAACGCAGTGATTTACAATACCTTAAGGTAGGACTGTTGGGACATAGTGAAGGCAGTTTGGTGGCCAGCATGGTAGCGGCCGACGACCATCGGGTGGATTTCACCATCCACCTCGACGGGGTTGCGCAGCCGATTGACGAAATCCTACTCTACCAGAGCGAGGCCATCGCCCGCGCCTCTGGCAAGTTGACGGAAAAGGAGATTGCAAACAGTACCGCCATCAACAAGCGTATCTACGACGTTATTAAGAAGAGTAAAAGCAAGGAGGAATGCGTCGAAAAAATCGGCAAACTGTGGGATGAACTCGCCGCAAAGCTCACCGACGAGGAGAAAGTCAAGTACAACCTCACCCCGCAGAACAAACTCATAACCCTGCAGACCTTCGGCTCGCCGTGGTACTACGAGCTCTTCCGCATCGACCCGAAAAAATACCTCAAAAAAATCAAGACCCCTGTGTTAGCCATCTCCGGGCAGAAAGACTTGCAGGTTGATGCAAACGCCACGGAAAAGATCATGGACAAATATTTGACCAGCAATACGTTATACTTCTTTTACAAGATGCCGGACTTAAACCACCTTCTCCAACCCTGCACCACTGGCAGTCCCGACGAATACGGACAAATCGAGACCACGATCGCACCCGAAGCGCTGGAGTCGATTGTACATATTGCGGAGTTGTTTGCGACGTATGGGCATCCCGTTCTAAAAGTAGTAAAATGAAAACAAAAGCACTTTGGCAAACAGCGGCAATCTGCCTGATTACGATTACGGCCTTTCTGACAAGCGGTTGCGACAGACCGTTGCGCTTTCCTTTCCAGATATACCCGACACCGGAACCGGCAGAAGGTACCGACAGTGTGCCCCCTCCTCCCACATCGGAAATCATCCCCAATGCGGTCACCGACTATGACGGCAACGTCTATGACGCGGTGCGTATCGGCAACCAGATCTGGCTGCGACAGAACATGCACACTACCCACTATGCCGACGGGACGCCTATCCCGAACGGTATCGAGACACCACCCGAGAAGCCCGAATGGGCATGGTACGAGAAAAACCACAGCGGTATCCACAACAGCGACTCTTTGGCTTACTACTATGAAATCCCCAACGCCGACAAGGAGTTTTACGGTCTGCTCTACAACTGGTCGGCGGCGGTACGTGGCAATTTAGGTAAAACCAACTACGCCGGCGACGTGCAGGGTGTCTGTCCCGACGGCTGGCACGTGCCGAGCGACGAGGAGTGGAGCAAACTGGAGCGATATGTGTGCGGGGTTCCGGGCTACACCTGCAGCGACGACAGTTCCTATATTGCGAGTGCGCTTGCGGCGGACACCGGATGGGGTTCTTCCAAAGGCCGGCACTCTGACCCAGAGAATGCAGCTTATTTGCTGGGGGCGACAAAAAGGTGGAAGAAGAAGGGAAAAAAGGTGGAGGATGTGAAAGAACGCGCCGACTACCGCACGTTCACGCCGGACTGGAAACCAGAAGACAACAACGCTACCGGTTTTTCTGCGGTACCGGCAGGGCGTTTCACCAGTGGCTTCACAGAGTTGGGCAAGGAGGCGAACTTCTGGACCGCTTCGCGGAGTCACGACATCTATGTGTGGTACCGATACTTGAACGCAGGAAGCCCCGTAGTGTACAAAACCTACAACTCCAGGGATTACGGGTTCTCCGTCCGCTGCCTACGCGACTAACTTCCAAGTATCCTCCTAACCCTTAAACTCTCAACTCTCAACCCTAAACTCTCAACTCTAAACTCTCAGCCCTCCCTCTTTTTTTTCACATTTTATCAACACCCCCCATCGGCAATCGTATATTTTATACCTTTGCCGACTTATTATATTGAATTTAAATACTCTAAATATGAAGAAATTCCTACTACTGACGGTTCTGGTCCTCTTCTGTTTCGGCGCTGTTTTCGCCCAGGAGAACAAGACGGAAAAGAAAGGCAAGAAGACTCAGAACAAGGAGGCGGTCTCGTCGAACGAGGGCGATGACAATGTGACATCCCTGCCCCCTTCTATCGAAGAGGACGATGAAGGCGACGACGGGGTTGCGGGCGGCAACTATGTGCCGAGCCTGTTGCACAGCAGCAAGGACGTATTCGCCAACAACACCTCCTACACCTTCAGCATCGCCTACTTCAAGCCGCGCGGCTACGACAACCGCTATGGATTGGTCTGCGTGAACGGCTATGACATGAGCAACCAGGTCACCGGCCGCGCCACCTATTCGCTATGGGGCGGTCTGAACCACATCTTCCGTTATCCGGAGAGCGTCAGCGGCCTGAACGAGGTGCCGTTTGCCTTCGGCGACATCGGGGGTGCCATCCAATACAACCTGCGGGCCAGCAACTTCCGCAAGCAACTGCGGGCCACCTACTCGCTGTCTAATCGCACCTACACCAACCGCATGATGCTGACCTATAGCACCGGTCTTAGCCCCAAGGGCTGGGCATTCACCGCGTCTATCTCTTCGCGCTTCGGCAACGAACTGGCCTACGTGGACGGCACCGACTACACCAGCTTCTCCGGCTTTGTGGCCGCCGAGAAGAAAATCAACAGCGAGCACTGGCTCAATCTGTCGGCCTTCACCAACTACCAGCAGCGCGGCATGCAGTCGAGTTCCGTGCAGGAGGCCTACGACCTGCTCGACAACCACTACTACAACGCCAACTGGGGCTGGTATCAGGGCAAGCAGCGCAACGCCCGCGTGCGCACCGTGTGCGAGCCGGTGATTATGCTGACCCACAACTTCACGCCCGCCAGCAATAAACTCAATATCCAAACCACTCTCGCCACCACGTTCGGCTTCAACAACACCACCTCCCTCAACTGGTACGACGCACAGGACCCGCGTCCCGACTACTATCGCTACCTGCCCAGCTACCAAATTGACGGCACCGACACATCCCAAGCCTACTACGACGTGCTGGCCTTGTGGCAGAACAACGACCAAAGCTATACGCAGGTGAACTGGGACCATCTTTATGATGTCAACCAGTTAGCCGCATCGCAGGGAAAACGCGCCCAGTATATGGTGGAGAACCGCCGCATGGACCACTTCCAGCTCGGTGCCAGCACAAATCTCAGCTGGTCCATCAACGACCACTGGAAACTCTACGGCGGCGCCATCGTGCGGGGCATGAAACAGCGCAACTACAAGACCATCGAAGACATGTTGGGCGGAAGCTACTGGTTGGATGTCGACAAATTTTCCGAAGGCGACTTCCCTGAAGACGCGAACGTGCAGTACAACGATCTGCAGCACAAGGGAGACACGCTGCATGAGGGTGATGTCTTCGGTTACGACTATGATTACCACGTCTACGAGGAGAAACTCTGGGGCTTGATAAAGGCCACCTACAACCATTGGGATTTCTATGTGGGCCTGCAGGTCGGTGCATCGCAAATCTGGCGTTATGGACACATGCAAAACGGCCGTTTCCCGACCGAATCGTTAGGCAAATCGGAAACGAGATTCCTCACCGACAACGGCATAAGAGGCGGCGTCACATATAAGATTAACGGACGTAATTACCTCGTATTAAACGGTTTAAGCGAGACAAAATCGCCCAACATCCTTAACTCCTTCCTCTCACCGCGCATTCGCAACGCATATGTGCCTGGGCTGAAATCGGAACGGATTTTCTCCGGCGATTTCTCCTACATTATGAACTATCCGGTTATCAAGATGCGCATCACTGCCTTCGCCACGAAGATCAACGATGCCTCCAAGGTGATCAGCTTCTACAACGACGACTACGCCAGCATGGTCAACTACGCCATTTCGGGCATCGACCAGCGGTATATCGGCATTGAGGCCGGCGCGGAAATCAAGTTAGGCAGCATGTTCTCGTTGATTTTGGCCGGCACGTGGGGCGACTACCGCTACACCGACCGCGCCCACGTGACGATGAATGCGGAGAACGGCGTCGACTTCGACGGGCAGATGGAGCGCACCGTCTATTGGAAGAACTACCATGTGGCCGGCAGCCCGCAAGTGGCCGCCACCGGAGGTCTAAAGTTCAACTACAACTACTGGTGGGTGAACATCAACTGCAACTGGTTCGACAAAATCTACTGCGAACTGAACCCCGAGCGCCGCACCAGCGCCGCCCGCGGCTCCTTGGACGAGAACTCCGAACTCTACCACCAGATCGCCGACCAGGAACGCCTGCCGGGTCAGTTCACCATGGACATTTCCGTGAGCAAGTCCTGGCGCATCGCCCACAAATACAACATCGGCTTCAACGCCAGCGTCACCAACCTGCTGAACAACAAGAACTTGGTGACCACCGCGTGGGAGCAGTACCGCTTCGACTACACCAACTACAACGTCGGCAAATACGCCAACAAGTACTACTACGCCTTCGGCACCACCTTCTATTTAGGCATCAACTTCCAGATGTAGTTGCAGTGATTATTATAAACACAATTCCTTAAGCAGCCTCGAAGAGGCAAAACGCACGAAGTGCAATTAACCCCACACAAGCGAAGCGTAGTGTGGGGCCAAAACGAAAGAAAATAAACAAATATGAAAAAGATAACCATAATACTAATCCTCATCGCCGCCATCCTCGCCGGCTGCGACCTGAAGCAGGATGTGGCCCCCATGCCGACCTTCGTCGGAGAGGCCAACACCACCATCGCCGAGCTGCTCGCCATGCACCCCATCGGTTCGGAGGACTCCTACGACTCCATTCCCATAGGGTCCAACATCATCATCTGCGGCTACGTCACCACCTCCGACGAGTGGGGCAACAACTACAAATACATCAACATTGAAGATGAAACCGGCGCCATCCAAATCAAGATCAACCACACCGCGCTGTACAAAAAATACCAGATTGGGGAGCGCATCTACGTGAAGTGCGACGGATTAGTGTTGGGCGACTACCGCAAGCTGCCGCAGCTTGGTCTCTGGGCAAACGGTGCCATGCAGCCCATCCCGTCGTTCAAAACCTACCTTTACCTCTTCCCTGATGGCGCGCCCACGGGTGGATTCAACCCCATCGACATGACCACGGTCCCCGCCGCCAACGACATTCCGTCAACCATGTACAACCGGAAAGTGCGCCTGTTGGGTGCAACCTTTGTGGAGGGCGGCATGGCCACCTTCTCCGATCCCGGTGCCGCCACCAGCCACGACATCAAAATGTCCGACGGCTCCACCATCACGTTGAGGACCAGCAATTACGCCACCTTCGCAGGCAAAATCCTGCCCGTCGGCACCGGCGAAATCACCGGTATCCTCACCCGATACAACAACTACGTGCAGCTCGTCATCAACAGCCCTGACGATCTGGTCGGATTCACCGTTCCCGTGGAGCGTCAGACCATCTTCAGCGTCGACTACAACAACGCCTTCAACGATGGCTGGTTCCAAACCGGCACCGGCAACGACTGGCAGACGATGGTCAACAACAATTTCAGCGGCTTTGTCGTCAACCCGGCTTCCGACCAGGACAAGTACCTGATTTCCCCCGCCGTGGACCTCTCCGACGTCTCCAATCCCGAGCTCTCGTTCACGCACCGCGCCCCGCAGGGATTCTCCCCCAACACCATGATGTGCTTCTACACGCCAAACTACACCGGCGACATGAGCAGCTCCCTCTGGATTCCGTTCGACCTCTCCGCCGCCACGGGACAGACCACTTCCAACAATTTCAGCATCGAGCTCCCCGAAGGCGCCCAGACCGCCAATTTCCGCCTGATGTTCCACATCACCACCGCCCCCTCCTCCTGGTACATCTCTGACATCAAGATCACGGGAGTCGTACAGTGAGCAGTTAAGAGTTAAAAGTTAAGAGTTTAGAGTTAAGTGATAAGAGTTAGCTGTTAGTAGTTATTTTCCAAGAGGGCTGCAAGCCCGACACATGTCAACCCAGGGTGAGCGTTAGCGAGCCCTGGGATTCCAAAAAGGGCTGAAAGCCCGACCTATGCTAACCCAGGGTGAACGCAGTGAGCCCTGGGAGACAAGAAAAGAAGATGTGTCAACCCAGGGTGAACGAAGTGAGCCCTGGGCCCCCAAAAAAAAACAACCGAATATGAAAAAGACAACCATAATCGCAATCCTCATCGCAGCCATCCTCTCCGGCTGCAACCGCTGGGAGGCCAACGCCCCCGTAGTCCCCGTCTACGAAGGTCCCGCCGCCAACAAGACCATCGCCGACATCAAGGCCATGCACCCGTCCTTGGGCACAGGCACCCAGGATTCCATCTGCCACTACGACGAAACCTTCATCGTGAAGGCCGTGGTGGTGAGTTCCGACGAGGGCGGCAACTGCTACAAGTACCTCACCATCCAGGACGAAACCGGCGGCATCGAGATCGCCATCGACCGTTCCAGCCTCTTCAACGACTATCCCGTGGGGCAGACCGTCTACCTGAACTGTGCCGGGCTCATTGTGGGCGACTACCACAACAAATACCAGGTCGGCTGGGTCTATCAAGGTTCCGTGGGGCGTATCGCGCCCGTGGACCTGCCCAAGTATCTGCAAAAGGACGGGCTTCCTGACCCGAACCACCCATTTGTGGCCCATCCCATCGAAATCACCAGCGCCAACGACCTCACCGCCGAGAACGTGAACTGCTTAGTCAAGATTGACAACTGCAAGTTCTCGCCCGCCGACGACGGGCTGCCTTTGGCCGACAACGACTTCACCACCGACCGCGACATCACCTTCAACGGCACCACCGTGACCGTGCGCACCAGCAACTACGCCTACTTCCGCAACACCCTCATCGATGCCACGAAAGAGTACTGTCTCTACGGCATCCTCAGCATCTACAACTCCGGCTACCAGCTCACCCTGCGCACCAGAGACGACATCCAATCCTCCAGTGCCTCACAGGTGGAGACGCTCGCCAACCTCTCCTTCGACGCCAACAGCCTCACCACCGGTGGCTGGTCGCAATATCCTGCCAACGACTCGTGGAAGTACCAGGCCTATAGCGGCAACCAATTCATCTACCACAACACTACCAATACCGACTGCGACGACTGGCTGATTTCTCCGGAGCTGACCCTCGGAGACATGACCGGCGCCCAACTCTTCCTCAATCACCAAAACAACGTCAGCGGCAGCCCCGCAACGTACTATCAGGTTTATTACTCCATCTCCTATAACGGTGGCGCGTTCAACGAGAGCGACTGGACGGCTTTCAACCCGAACCTGAACGTCTACCCCAGCGAATTTGGACTGAGTAACGGTCTCGACTTGAGTGCCATCGGCAACCAACCCTTCCGCATCGCCCTGCGCTACCACAGAAACGGCACCGCTAACGGTACCCGCTGGGCCGTTAAAGGCGTGAAAGTGATGAAATGAGATTCGTCGGTGCCTTGACAAGCTCAATCGCAAAGGCTTAAAATACCGATACTTGAGCTTATCGAACGGTAGTTAATCCAGCCGAAATTACAGACATCACCCACAATAAAAACGGGGATCGCTCTATTGAACGATTCCCGTTTTTCTATACCTATGTTATATATATCAGCGAAACCCGTTTAGAACGGCATTACCGCAGCCGTTTCCACAATAAGTTCGGAAGCGGGTTCGAGGGTAATCATGAGCTTGTCCATGAGGATGTAGACACCCGCGCCGGCGAGGTAGCCGATAAACGCGTAGGGGGTGATTTTCTTCAGATACCACACAAAATCGATTTTCTCCATGCCCATCACGGCCACGCCTGCAGCGGAACCGATGATCAGCAGGCTGCCGCCCGTACCGGCACAGTACGAAAGATACACCCACAACGTGTGGTCTATCGGGAAGTCATACATGCCCATCACACCGGCCACTAACGGCACGTTATCCACAATGGAGGAAAGCATACCTATAATGGTGTCCATTAGGTAGTAGTTGCTGTTGAGTATGCTGTCCATACCAGCGGCAAGCATGGAAAGATGTCCCGCACTCTGCAGACCGGCGACAGCCAACAGGATGCCGAGGAAGAAGAGGATAGTGGGCAGGTCTATACGCGTGAGCACGCCCGAAATGGTGTAGTCGATCATGTCCTTGTCGTTGGTGCGGTGCAGAATCTCGGTCACAATCCACAGCACCGACAAGCTGAGCATAATGCCCATGTAGGGCTTCAGGTGCGTGGTGATCTTGAAGACCGGCACGAACACGAGCGCCAGGATACCGAGTATGAAGATGAGATAACGCTGCCAGTCGGGGACTAAGCGTTCTTGCGTCGTCTGCTCGCGCTGGGAAGCGTCAATCTCGCCCTTCTCAAAGAAGGAGATGATGGCGAGTGGCACAATCATGGAGACCAGACTGGGCACGAGCGCGTGCATCATCACCGCACCGGTGGAGACCTTGCCAGCCACCCACAGCATGATGGTGGTCACGTCGCCGATGGGGCTCCATGCACCGCCGGCGTTGGCCGCCAAAATCACCATGCCGCCGAAGAACCAGCGGTCGTGCTTGTCGGGAATCAGCTTCCGCAACAGCGACACCATCACGATGGCGGTGGTCAGGTTGTCCAACACAGCGGAGAAGAAGAACGTGATGAAACTCAATATCCACAGGAGCTTCACCTTGTTGGTGGTCTTGATATGGTCGGTGATGATGGTGAAACCCTGATACGTGTCGATCAGCTCCACCACGGTCATCGCACCCATCAAGTAGAAGAGGATCTCGGCGATATCGCCAAGATGATGGATGAGCTCATGCGTAGTGAGAAAGTCGATGAACGGGTGCGCCGAATCCGGGTGGTCGAGCTTGAAATCCTCGAACCCGGCCGTGTAATGGGTGATGTCGAAGATGCCTTCGCCGGCAATGACGTACAGCACCCACATCATCACACCAAGGAACAGCGCAAACGCGGCCTTGTTGACCTTCAACGGATGCTCCAGCGCAATGCAGAGGTATCCGACAACAAAAAGAATGATCATCAAGTAAAACATAATGCTGAAATTTTATGGTTAACTAAAAGATACTCAACGAAAAACCAATCGACATCGGGGTAATTTTCGGTCCCTTGGAATCGGCGAACAGCGGGGTCGGCTGGAAGCAGTAGTAGACATCGACGAACTTCCACCCGATGCGCGTATAGACATCGATGTTGTATTTCATCTTGTTCTGGAAATTCAAGTTCTTGTATCGGAGCGTGTCGGCAGGATTCGCCGGATCGTCGCCCTTGTACTTCTGCGAAATCTCGGCAATGTAACCACCTCTGACGCCGACTGTGAACTTGAATCCGTTGGGATGGCGATAGCGGAATTCCAACGGCACATTGACATTGAGATAGTTCATCTTCAATAGGTTATACTTGGTATCCTCAGGCAGGACATAGTATTTCATATTGCCGGACTCCTGGTCATATTGCAGCAACGCATTGCTGTACTGGGTGTTGTATGTCACACCTACACCTAACCCGATTGCGATGGGCTTGTTCTTGATTTTGAAGTCCCAGATGGCGGAAACCGTGAAGCCGGGGTCGAACTTCATGTGCGCAACCTCCGTGGGCATATTCATCCAAAAGGTGTGGTAAATGTCCATGATCAGCCGGTCGCGGAACACCACAAGAGGCTCATCGACAGTGTCTTTCGGAGCTGTGTAAGGGGTCTCCTTGGTCTGCGCGGTCAGCATCGATCCACCGCACACCAGCAACAACATAACGGTCAAAATTTGTCTTCTCATTTCGTTCAAAAAATCAAACCGCAAAAATACAATTTTTTTGTTTAGGGTTTAAGGGTATTTGGATTAAGGAGCACAAACTTTCTAACAGAAATTTTCAATCTCCTTTTGCAATAATCAGCGCACTTTTACGTTAACGGGGCGTTATTACTTTAGAATATGATAATCGGTAGCGCAGCGCTCTTTACACTGGCCATTCTGATCACAACCCTCGTCGTGTTGGCGGTCACGGCGCCCATATACCTTCATCTGCCCCGATTCGGCAAGTTCCCGTCGGGCGAGCGCTTGGAACGTATCCGACGGTCGCCGAACTACCGCGACGGTAAATTCCATAATCTCGTTGAAACCGATGTGATTGCGGATAAATCCGTCGCCACTTTTGCGAAAAACTTGTTCCAGATGGTTTTTGGCAAGAACGGAAGCGAGCAGAAGCCGAAAAAAGCGCTCAACATGGCAAAGCATGACCTGAACGACATACCCGCCGACCGCGACTACTACGTCTGGTTCGGTCATTCGGCCTACCTGCTGTCACTGCATGGCACGACAGTCCTCGTAGATCCCACATTCGTGACTGCCTCGCCTGTATCCTTTATCAACAAGCCCTTTGCCGGCACTGATCTCTACAAGCCTGAAGACATGCCGCACCATATCGACTATCTGGTGATCACACACGATCATTACGATCACCTCGACTGCGAGACCATTGAACGGCTCAAAGACCGTATCGGACACGTCATCTGCCCGCTTGGCGTGGGCGAACATCTGGAACGCTGGGGCATTCGTCCCGAGCAGCTCATTGAAATGGACTGGAACGAAAAGTCTTCGTTGTCAGAGGATTGGACAGTCTACTGTCTGCCGTCGCAACATTTCTCGGGCCGCTCGTTCCGACGCAACAACACGTTGTGGGCATCCTTCCTGTTGGAAACGCCATACGGCAAGATTTTCCTCGGTTGTGATGGCGGCTACGGTCCGCACTTCCGCGAAATCGGCGAGGCACATCCCGGCATCGACCTGGCCATCCTCGAAAACGGGCAATACAACGAACAGTGGAAGAGCATCCACACCATGCCGGAACAACTTGGAAAAGAGGCGGTTGACCTCGGTGCGAAACGGGTTATCACCGTTCACCACAGCAAATACGCTCTCTCGTTGCACCCGTGGGAAGAGCCCCTCGGCAACGAACTTGTCGCCCGCGACGAACACCATATCGACCTGATTGTCGCGGAACTCGGCGAGATCACGGAACTGTAACTCCCTACCCTCTTGATTAGCTGTACATTCCGCCGTTGACCTGGATCACCTGCCCCGTAATGTACGAAGCATCCGGTGACGCAAGGAACGCGACGGCGGCAGCCACCTCTTCGGGGGTGCCGAAACGCTGCGCGGGAATCAGCTGGCTGAGGGCGGCCTCATCCAAGCCTGCAGTCATATCGGTAGCGATGAAACCGGGTGCCACTGCGTTGACGGTAACCTTCCGTTTGGCGACCTCCTGAGCCAACGCTTTCGTGGCACCGATAATGGCGGCCTTCGCAGCGCTGTAGTTGGTCTGACCGGGAACACCCTTCAAGCCGGAAAGCGACGCCATATTGACGATTCGGCCTTCGCGCTTGCGCAGCATGGTCTTCACCACGCGGCGTGTGATGTAGAAGAAGCCGTTCAGCGGCGCATCGATGACGCTATGCCAGTCCTCGTCGGAGAGCATGATCATCAGGTTGTCGCGACGAGTGCCGGCGTTGTTCACCAACACGGCGATGAAGTCGTCGGGATGGGCACTCTCCCACCCTTCCAAGGCGGCATCCACAGCCTCGGCATCGGCAATGTCGAACTTCAGCAGCTCGCACACACCGCCTTGATTCTCAATCATTTGTTTGGTCTCTTCAGCGGCTGCGTCGTTGCTGACGTAATTCACGATGACGGGCATCCCGTCGCGGGAGAGCCGCAGGGCGACCGCGCGGCCGATGCCGCGGGAACCGCCGGTTACTAATGCATACTTCATATCGTTATATATTCGTTACTTTTCGTTATTCGGTCCTATGGCTCGCTATCGCTCACCATAGGCTAGCATAGGTCGGGCTTACAGCCCTTCTGGAAGCCCAGGGCTCGACTTCGTCTCACCCTGGGTTGACACGTGTCGGGCTTGCAGCCCTCTTGGAAACTCTACTGCCTATTGCCTAATCACTAATCCAACTTCAGTTGTTGATGGCGCAAGAACGTCTCCACGTTCCGTAAATCCTCGTAGAACGGCGTATCCTCCACAAACACGGGGCAAATCTCGCGGACTTGGCGATAGACTTGGCGGGAAATCGGGGCCAGTTTATCGGCGATGTGCAGGCAATCGACGGCCTGGGCGAGGGCGATGTACTGGATGGCGAGCACCTGCCAGGCGTTTTCGATGACCGTGCGGGTGATCAGTGCGGTGTTGGTGCCCATACTCACAATGTCCTGATTGTCATTGTTGTTCGGGATGCTATGCACGTAGTTGGGCATCGCGAGCGTCTGACACTCGGCGGTGGTGGAGGTTGCGGTGAACTGGCACGCCTGCATTCCGTAGTTGAGTCCTAACTTGCCGAGGTTGAGGAAGGGCGGCAGGATGCCGTTGATGCGGTCGTGGAAGAGGTAGTTGAGCTGTCGCTCGGCGGTCATCACGAGGCGCACCATCGCGATTTTCACCTTGTCCTGCTCCAACGAGACGTAGTCGCCGTGGAAGTTGCCGCCGTGATAGACGTTGCGGGTCTCGGGATCCACAATCGGGTTGTCGCAGGCGGAGTTGACCTCCTCTTCGAGCACGCGGCGGCAGTTCGCCAACGTGTCGTAAATCGGTCCCAAAATCTGCGGTGTGCAACGCAACGAATAGTAAGCCTGCACTTTATGCTCGAAGGTCTCCTCTGTATGATGACCGTCATAGAGCATGTGTTCGCGCTGTTGCAGGCATTGGCTGTCGCGGGCGAGCGTACGCATGCGTGCGGCAATCACCTGCTGTCCTTCGTGACGGCGCACCTCGTTGAGCGGTGCGGCCATCCAATCGTCGTAGGAGCCGGCAATCTCGTTCATCATCACGGCGGCGAGCGTAGCCCAGTCGAGGAGCTGCTCGGCCTGGAACTGGTTGACCATCGCCACGCCGGTCATCACGCCGGTGCCGTTGGTGATGGAGAGGCCCTCGCGAATATGGATCCGGAACGGCTCGAGGCCGTTCTCTTTCAGTACTTCCGCTGCCGGACGCCATTCGCCGTGGTAGTGGACACTTCCCTCGCCGATCATCGTCAAGGCAAGGTGCGCCAGCTGCACAAGGTCGCCGCTGGCCCCCACGCTGCCGTGGCGGGGAATCATCGGGAGGATGTCGCGGTTGATCATCTCCACCAACAGTTTCACGAGGTCGGGGTGCACGCCGGAGCGGGCCTGCAGGAAAGTGCCGAGACGGGCCACCATGGCGGCCTTCACGCACTCGTCGGGCAGCGGTTCGCCCGCACCCGTGGAGTGGCTGCGGATGATGTTGTATTGCAAGGCCGTGAGGTCAGCATCGTTGACGCGCCACTGCGCCATCGGCCCGAAGCCGGTGTTGATGCCGTAGATAATCTTGTCCGCGCTGAACTTTTCTAAAAAGTCGTAGCACTCCGCCACCTTGTCCATCGGCAGGTCGGAAAGGGCGATTTTCTTGTCGCCGTAAACGATTTTCTCAACGTCAGCAAGTGTGAAAATGGTGTTCATTAATCATTCAGAATTAAAGGCCGCGAAGATACGATTTTTTCGGGTTGCGCGGACATGCGGAAATTCCCACTACTCCTCACGGGGTTGCATACGGGAGACGACAATGTCTCTGCAATCAGCAGTCTAATCCGAAAGCATATTCTGGTTCTCATAATTCTCCAACACCTTCATTTGCTGAATGGCAATCATATTCAACTTTTCCAAACGTTCGCTCTGGGGAAGGCCTTCGTTTATGAACACAGCGTTCAGATTTTCCAAGTTCGAAAGGCATATCAGTTGATTCATCGTGGCATAGTCGCGAATATTCCCCTTCAAGTTGGGATTCGCCTCACGCCACTCCTTGGCGGTCATTCCGAACATCGCCACATTCAGCAGATCCGCCTCGTCGGCATACACGTATGACTTTTGCGCGGCGGTGAGTTTGTCAGGAATCAGACATCGCTGGATGGCACTGGTATGGATTCGGTAGTTGATCTTCGCCAACTCCCGTTTCACGCTCCATCCTAATAGTTTCTGTTCAGCCTCTTTCAGACGTTGGAATTCTTTGACAATGTAAATCTTAAATTCCGGACTTATCCACATGGCGAACTCAAAAGCGACATCTTTATGAGCGTATGTGCCCCCATATCGTCCAGCCTTTGCCTGAAGACCGACTGCGTTTGTTCGAGCGACGAACTCTTTCACACTGATTTTAAAACTGTTTAATCCGGACTGGCTTTTAATTAGGGCGAATTCGCCATAATTAAAAAGAGGATTATAAACCCGCTCCCAAACGCCCAAATACTCAAGAGTATTGCGATTTCTTAACCAATCTGTAACGAAGAAGTCCCCGTCTTTTGCCTTTATCATATCCGTTAAGCAGAAATAATCTTCATTGTTGACTTTGACAACTGTCACTTCCGTGTCTTGTACTTTAATCTTTGCCATATATTTGAGTTTTAAATTTTCCGACAGCAAATATACAACGCGGAGATACCCTTTGTCAAGAGTTTTGAATTTTTTTTATTTCTTTGGTTGTCAGCTTGATACAAAAATCCCATTAACTAATCGAGGCCGAATAGTTAATTTTTGGAATAGGTTTTCGCAGAAATCGGAGTCGGTCTTGCGGCAAAGGAGTTTTTCGTAAGACTTTAGACGTAAGATTTAGACTTTGTCAGAAACCCGATCCAAAGTCCTAAGTCTCAAGTCCTAAGTCTCAAGTCCTAAGTCTCAAGTCTTGAAACTAATATGAATCTTCCAATATGTCAAAGAGCGTCTGAAATCCGCACGCGGGCGGATTCCAATTTCGGGCATTCAGCATACCGGACGGATTTCAGGCGGCAAGCATGACGAATACGCCAAAAACTTTGCAAATATACAAAAAAACGGAGGCTTTGTCAAGGGGTAAATGCATTTTTAACGATTTTTAAGAGCTTTCAGCCTCTGTTTTCCCCATTTTCCTTTCCTATTCCACTCATTATCCGTCAATTCGGAGCTTAAAGGCTGTAAGTAGCTGGTTGTCAATCGTTAATGCAACACCATGCCAGCGGCGCAGCCGCGCAGTGTGGTGACAGGACGAGCGACGGGACACTGAAGTGAGGCCCACTCATACTGACTATCGCCATGTCTCTCCTCAGCATCTCGGAGAGATGCGACATCTCAACAGTCCCACCATCGCCTCCACCGGCACAATGCTGTCCATCAGCCCGATGCGGGAGGAGGCGGCGATTTCGGCAAGCTGTGTGTCCTCCACTCTCTTGCGAATCACATTCTGATGTGGAGAATAATTAAACGCAGGGTGTTTCTGTTTTCAGAAAAAATGTATTTTTACGGCGTGAAGGGTTCAGTCCCTTCCAAGGGAATTCAGTTCCCACCCCAAACCCAAAACAAATATTATACAAAAAAACGATGAACAACGAAACAAGCAGCAATTTACCGAACGAAACTTTCACTTGGCTGAAGCCGGGTGCCTGGCGGAAACTATTTTTGCTTTTGACAATCCCGGATATTTGTCGTATACGCTGTAATTGACAACATCTTTCATATACTCATCAAATTCCCGATTCGTAAAGTCCAAAAAACAACCACCTCCCATTCCGAACATTTCCTCCATTAATTGTTTTTGAGCAAAATTCAAATTCGCCACAATATTTTTTCTGCAAAAATATAAAAAATCCAAACTTCCATGAACCAAAAGAAAAAAGGGGCATCACACCCCTTTTTCAATCATTGCAATCTCCTCCTCCGTCAACCCATACAACTCATACACCAACCCGTCAATCTCACGTTCCAACGCTAAAGTGTCGGCATTAGGATTGTGCTTCTTCAATTGTATTATTTTCATTGCATTTGACGAAATAAACTCCTGAATCGCATCATCAGCTTTGAGAAATGGAAGTTGTTCTATTGTTGACTTATTTATTGCCAAATAGCCTCCTGCCAGATGTTTGTCTTTGAACTTGCAACGTAGATAATATGATGTGTATTTTGAATTCAGCAAGCCCGTTATGTAATATGGATTATAATTATTGAAAGCAGTGATTGCATATGCACCAACACCAAGAGCGAGAGGCGTGTCAACGTATGTCGCTTCTATCACTTTTGTCATTCCTGCAATCACTATTTTTGGGGACATCCACATTCTTAACTTACTATTCGCAACATCACAATCTGTCCTAATGTACGCATTATGGTATTTCGTCTTCATATACCGAACATCATTGTTGTTGAACAGATATCTGTCAATATTTCCACTTACAGTAAAAGGAATAACATTCCCACTTTCTCCATCTATGACATATTCTTTTATAACTTGTGCCTCAAATCCAGTAGCCCCAGAACACACCTCTATTCCACAATCTTTTATTGTTGAAGAAGCATTCAACTCTTTAATTGGTCTTGCTTTATTGAAAAGCAAATCTTCGTATCTATCCAATGTGTATTTACAAAAATCTTTGTCAGATAATTTAGAACCACATAAGATTATAGGATAAACGCTGGCATTTTTAAACACTTTAAAAACCGAAACATCAACGCTTGAATATAGTCCATTCTGTTCCAAAAAGTCCTTTGTCTTTTTTGCATAATCTGCAATCAGAAACTTGTTAGGAATAATCCAAAAGAAAACATTCTTGGTTAACATTACACCTCTCAATAAAAACAATACATATATGTCGTACGCTCCTGTCGCTTGTGGATAGTTTCTCTTGTATATAAACTTCTCATATTCAGTTCTTGCCATTTCAACGGCACTAATATACGGCGGATTCCCAATCACTATATCAAACCCACCCTTATCGAAGATGTCCTTGAACCAGGTATGCCAGAGGAAGAACTCCTGGTTGGCGGAGGGGTTGAGGGAGGAGAGACGGGCGACGGCTTCGGGACGGAGATCCTGATGACGGATGTAGCTCTTCACGCTGTCGTTGATCTCGCGACGCGCCTCCGCCTTCTTCACATGGTCGGTGAGGCTGAAGTATTCGCGCAACATCAGCTGGAGATTGCGCTTGGTGTCGGTGCTCACGAACTCGATGCCTAATTGGTTAGCCCCCGCTTTCTGCCTTCCCTTCCCCAAACTGCTGTGCTGACCGTCGCTGCTCATCATCCGGCTCAAATCCACCCCTTCGAAGCTCTCTATCAGACTGTTGCCCTGCATGAACTTGTAGTCGAAGTTAGGCAGGGCCTGCGGCTCCTCGCTGTCAACCACAATGCTCAACCAGAATCGCAAGCGGGCAATGTCGATGGCACCCCGCTCGATATCGACCCCGTAGATGTTGTTTTCGATGATCTCGCGCTTGAGGGCGGCACGGGATTGGGTTGATGACGATGGATCCATTGATGGAGACGCAAAATATTGCGTCTCTACAACAGGGGATAACGATATTGCCTCCCTACACCGCCACAATTCGTTTAACAATCCCATCGGGAACGCACCTGAACCAATGGCCGGGTCGCAGATCTTCACCTCGCGCAAGGCACGGTCGAGGGTGTCGCGGTAAGGTTCCAACTCGGATGGGAATTCGTGGGTTTCGACAAAGGTGCGGATTTTGGAGCCAACTGCGTCCTCGCAGTTGGTATTTCTCGCATCTGCGGGGACGCATGTGTTTCCTGTTTTTCCATCTGCTGGGAAGCAGATGGCTCCTAAATACGCAATCAACGATTCCTTGCACATATACCGCACAATCTCCTTCGGGGTGTAGAACGCGCCCTTGGCCTTGTTGTCCTCCAGAAGGCTCTCGAAGATCTTGCCCAACATTTCGGGATCAACACCAATCTCGGCATCGTCGGGGTCGTTTTCATCGACGGTGAAGTTGTAGGAGGCCAAGAAGGTGAAAAGGTCGTTGAATAATGAAGCCGGCAGCCTTATGTTCATCTTATCGACTTCGTCGCGTTCGAACAAACCGCCGTTGAGATACGGCAAATGCTCCCATTGTTTCAATAAATCCTTGTCCCAATGTTCGTTAGCAAACAGTTTCTCACGTTGTTCTGATTCGGTGTTGAAGATACCGAAAAAGAGCGGTTCCAGAACCTGTTCGAGGAAGTCAGCCTGATAAGGACTGGTGAGAAATAGGTCGCGCAAGAACGACGGATTGCCGTTGAGCCAGCCTTTTTTCTGCAGGAAGTGCAGAAACACAATGCGCCCCATCATCTTCTTGACGTAGTCGTGGAGAATCGTTGGAGATATTCCGTCGGTAGAGACGCAAAATTTTGCGTCTCTACAACAGGATTGCATAAGATATGCCACAATCCGGTCGTAATGGATATGGTATTCGTCGAAAAACTCATCGCTGAGCGCATCCACCGAGAACGATTCCTTGAGGTCGGACAGCTTTATGTGACCATTCAGCTTGGCCACCTTCTCCAATCGCTCAAGCGGTGTTTTGTATTGCCCGTTTTCGTCACCCATGATATAAGAGAAACGTTTGGCCGAGGTGCTGCCCTCCTTGAGGTCACAGATGTAGGACAAACGCCAGTGCCGACCGTCGTCGAAAACGGCAATGGCTCCGTCCACATCATATTTCAAATAAGGACTGATCAATTTGCGTAGGCCCACACGCTTGCGGCGAACATCACCGCCTTCGGCCACGCGGGTGTAGAAGAAGCCGAGCAGACGATGGTCGGCATCATCCATCTGACCGATGAAAAAACTTTGGTCGCCTTCAGCGTTGGTATCGAGCAATTCGGGATGAGAGGCCACATCGTGGCAACCGAAAAGACGATGCACGATTTCGTGACTATAAGTGGAATAGTCGAACGGCGACTTGAAAATCTGACGGAGGGTTTCGATATTCATTGCTGGGTTTATTTGAAGGTTTCACTTAAAATGATGTCGGCGGCGGTGTAGGCCATCTGCTTGGTTTCGGTCTGCGTCTGTGACTGGCTGTAGCGTCTGTCCAACTCCTCAAGCTGTTCCTGTATCTTGAGAAGCGGCACTGGCTCTTTCTTCTGCTTTCTCGAAATACGGTTGAGGGCATCGGCTAACTGGTTGTAGGCGCCGCGTTCCACCATCTGCTTCAGACGGTCGAGGATGCTGCGACCTTCTTCGTCGAGCAGAGGCCGCACCTCGCGCAGGAAAGCGGCGGCTTTTTTGGCGTCGTTGTCTTTGCTGCCGATTTTGAGCTTGTCTTCCTGATATTCGCGCTGCTGGTCGAGGGTGTATTGCCTCAATGCGGTCTGTACCTGCGCGTAATGGAGGTCTGCGCTGTCACCGAATGGCACTGCTTTTTCATCGGGTTCCGCATGGAATATGTCGGCGGCTTCGAGGAAAGAGAGCTCGCGGGTGGTGTCACCGACGAAGTAGAAGGCTTTTTTGAGGGGAGAGGACAGGTATGTGATGGTCTTAGGTAGCGTCTCTTCGAGACGCAGTTTGGTCGCGGCGTCTTCTGCCCCACACTGCGTTCCTTGTGTGGGGTTATTGAGATGGTGTCTCTTCGAGACACTGGCGGAAGTGCCCTTAAAGTCGATCATCTCCGAGACACTGGCGGAAGTGCCCTCGATGTCGAACATCTCCGATACACTGGCGGAAGAACTGTTGGGTCCTGATGTATTCAAAACGGTGGCTGTAGAATCGTTGGCGGGACAAAAGAATTTCGAGGCTCTGGCGCAGCGGCTTTTGGGTGGAAGCTGCTTGATGCGGCGATAGAGCTTGGGGTTTTTGTCGTGAAGGGCACGCACTTCGCGCAGTAGTTCCAGACTACGGTCGGTTTCATCACGCACGTCGGTGTTGAAGAGTTTGAACTCGTGTACCAGCTCGTCGTGCGAATAGATTTTGGTATCCTCGCCGAGGGCGGAATGGAAACTTTGCAGCTTGATGAGGGAGTTCTTCTTCAAACTGATGATGGCGTCGCCGGGATCGGAAGGGTAGAACATGTAGTTGTGGATGGCGGTGGCGGTGGAGCCGATACGGTTCACACGCCCGATGCGCTGCATCAACCGCGTGGCATTCCACGGACTGTCGTAATTGACGATAACATTGGCCCTGTGCAGGTTCACGCCTTCGGCCAGCACATCGGATGTAATCACGATGTTGTAGTCGTTACGCCACTCTTCTTTGTACTTGGCATCGAAGTTAGCCTGAATCGTTTTCTGAAGTCGCTTGCGGTTTTTGGCGCACACGGCCAGAATGTCTTGACGATGCAAACGCTCTTTCAACTCTTTTTCCAGATAGTTGACGGTATCCACGCTTTCGCTGAATACCACTAATTTACCGCCCGGATTCTTCTCCTTGTCGAACAGTTCCCCTTGCAGCATGTTGATGAAAAGTTCCAGCTTGGGGTCGGATTTCACTTTGTCCCATCGTTGGCACAGCTTGTCCAGCACATCGGCATCATACTCCAACATCGGCAGGAAATCGGGCTTGAAATCGGCCGCGTGGAAGAGTATCTCTTTCTGGTCGAACCCTTTGCCGATGGCCAGTTCTATGATTTCGTCCAACTCGACCCCGTCGGACTGCAACTTTTTCACATTCAACTCGGGGGCGATGATGACTTTGTCTTCCTGGAACATTTTTATCATCCCTTTTGTGGCTTCCAAAAGGGTGTGGAGCGAGCGACGAAAAGCATCGAAACTGCTTTCCAGCCGTTTGACCATGTGCGTCTGATAGATGGAAGCAAGCGAATCGGCCATGTGTTTCGCCATTTTACCGGAAGGGACTTTATACGAAGGACAATATTCAATGGCACGATAACGGGCGTAATGCAGGCCGCTTCCGTTGAATATATCTGAATTCACCTCCTTCAGATTGGCTGATGGCGTGTCCACCAGTTTTATGTAAGAGTCGATAAAGAGTTTCAGCAATTCGGGCGACATCTGATAAGTGCGGTCGGTGGGGTCAAGCAGCTGCGGGAAATGTATTTCATTGGCATAGCGGGGCTCGTGCTGGATATTGCTGCGGGTACGGCGCACCATCACCTTCTCCAATACCTTATGGCGAAGATCCTGATTGATAGCGTCGATACGGTTGGTAAGGAAACCAGCACTCATTGTGCGACGCTGCGACATAAGGCTCTTGAATTCCTTGATCCACGGGGCAAACGTGTCGGCAATATTGCTGACTCCGTCAATCGTGCAGCGTGCAACATCCTGAAACAGCAGCATTTGGTTCTTGATATCCTCGGGCGTGTTGTTGAGCGGCGTGGCCGAAAGCAGCAGCACCCGTTTGTCCCCTTTGACATTGCCCTTGTTCAACCGTGCTGACTTGCAGATGCGTTGCAGCAGGTCGTAGTTGCAGTTGCTGTCGCGTCGGAAATTATGCGCCTCATCGACAATAATGAGGTCGTAGTATTCCTTCTCATCGTAACCGTCACCCTCGATGACTTTTTCAAGACTGCCGTTGGTGATAAAACGGCTGTATTTGTTCTTGATTTGGAAATCCTTGAAAGTATCCTCCCAGTTTTTTTGCACGGAGGGCGGAAATATGACGAGGATGCGAGTGTTATCCCCATTGGCGGCGATAAACCGCTGGGCAATCATGGCTGCCACCACGGTTTTGCCCAAACCCACCACATCCGCAATGAAGCATCCGCCGTGCCGCATCATAATGTCGTATCCTTGCACCACAGCATCGCGCTGATAGGTGAGATCATCGTAATTGTCGGGAAGATGAGGAATGAAATCGTCTTCGACCTGGTTGCCGAAATGGTCGATAAGCATTCGCATATAGAGCTCGTAAGGCGTAGGTTGATGCTCGGGCGACGCAAGGTGAGTCCCATCCGTTATGTGAATCACATCATCCACAGTCACTGGTATGGCATCGTTCCATAGATGTTGAAACTCTTCCTCGCAGTAATGCACATCGTCATAGTCCTTCATGGCCACATTCAATTCGTAACGTGGCGGTTCGGTAGTGCCAAGCCCTTGCGCACTAAGGTTGCTGCTGCCCATAATGACCCAGCCGTCGCTGTGCTCATTGTGTTCTTTAGGCAAGCAGAGGTAAAACTTCGCGTGAAGGTCTTTCGTGGGATGGATGCGCAACTGCAAACGTCCATCGGCAATATCGGTGCAAAACTGGCGGATGCCCTCATCCACTTCGGAAGAGTATTCCGACTGATAGACATCGCGGAGAAAATCCTTACAAAATTGTTCGAAACTTGCATCCTTGTCGCCAAAGAAAAGTTTGCCAGCGGCTTGCGATTGGCGAAAAAGATTGTCGATGTTGATGCCGACGAGGATGAGGATTTCTTGTACGTGGTCCAGCTCGCGGCGCAGCTTGAAGTAGCCCGACGAGCGGAAATAGCCGACCACAGCGTGGAAAAGGTCGAAGTTGGCCATCGACCGGGCGATGCCGCTGAACTTGCCGATGAGCGGCGCATCGGTGTTGTTGAAGAATTTGGTGCTCATGGGCACAGGCAATGTCCGGCAGATTCCCTGTGCCGCAGTTGTTGGCAATCACTCGTTTCCCAAATCCACATAAAAAAAGCGCGGGAATCTGAACCATCGCTCATCCCGCTCTTGTAGGCTCTCGCATTGCCTTGCATCCGAGGATAAGCAATGCCGAAGCCCACGCTGTTGTATATATTGAACGGATATATGGATTATCCGTTTATAGAGACGCGCCATGGCACGTCTCTACGGGTACAGACACGACAAATCATGTCCATACCGGGAATATACAAACCAATGGGCATTGAACATTGCCTTATCTTGCGGATGCTTTTTTGAATTTGCGAGATTCACAAGAGCCGCAGATAAGACGTTGACTCAACGCCTTTTATTATGTTTTGTCGCCCGCCCGCGAACCCGCCAACGAGCCACGAACGTTTGACACGGCAAAAATAAAAAAAATAGTCGGATTAACGGTGCGGAATTCGCAGAGACGCAAAATTTTGCGTCGCCACGCCCCAGTAGAGACGCACGGCCGTGCGTCTCTACACCCACGTAGTAGCCATACCCATCCAAGCCCTTTGAGCTTGGGTAGAGTATGCCTGCACTATGGCTACACTATGGGTAGGACTTGGGTAAGGCTTGGGAACGTGGGCACTGGTGCGGCGCTGGGACTTGGCAAACAGTTTCTGCCAAATCTCGAGCTGTAATTTAACAATTTCACGTTGAATAGTTAAATCTTGTTTTGCATTGCTTTGAAAACCAGCCGGATAAAAATTTCCAAAAAGACTTGACAAACGCTTCGGTTTGTTGTATCTTTGCAGCATAGAATTCTTTGAACCTAAAAACGAAAATCAAACAGTATGGAACAGAATAAAGACATAAGACAAAACGGCGAAATCATCCTCTACCAACCCGACAACAGCATCCAGTTGGAGGTGCGGATGGAGGAGGAGACGGTGTGGCTCACGCAGGCGCAGATGGCATTGCTTTTCGGATGTTCCCAAGATAATGTTGGCCTCCATCTAAAAAACTTATACGCAGAAGGGGAAATCGAACAAGATGCAACTACCGAGGAAATCTCGGTAGTTCGATTTGAAGGAAACAGAAGGGTTACCAGACGGATCATGCATTATAATTTAGATGCTATCCTATCGGTAGGTTATCGCGTTAGTTCAAAAAACGCCACTAAATTCCGCCAGTGGGCGAACGCTGTGCTGAAAGAGTACCTCCTTCGCGGTTATGCAGTCAACCAACGGATTGAACGGTTGGAGCAGCGTGTCAGCAAAACGGAAGAGCAAATCGGCCTCTTCGTGTGCACCTCATTGCCGCCCGTCGAGGGCATCTTCTACGATGGTCAGATCTTCGACGCCTACGCCTTCGCCTCCGACCTAATCCGGTCGGCAAGGAAACGCGTCATCCTCATCGACAACTACATCGACGAGTCCGTGTTGATGATGCTGGCGAAGAGAGAGGAGGGAGTGACGGCGGATATTGTCACGCGGCGCGTCACCGAGGCGCTGACCCTCGACCTCGAACGCCACAACCGGCAATACTCGCCCGTGGATGTTCGGGAGTGCGACCGCTACCACGACCGCTTCCTCATCATTGACGACACGGTGTATCACCTCGGCGCATCGCTCAAGGACCTCGGCAAGAAACTGTTCGCGTTCAGCAGGATGGAGGTGAGGGTGGGGAAAATAACGGAGGGTGTTTTTACCGAATAAAATCCATTCAACCTATAAACAAAAATCAAAAAAGTATGGAACAGAATAAAGACACAAGACAAAACGGTGAAATTATCCTTTACCAGCCCGACAGCAGCATCCGGCTGGAGGTGCGGATGGAGGAGGAGACGGTGTGGCTCACGCAGGCGCAGATGGCGATGTTATTCGGTGTTGACCGCACCGTCATCGTGAAGCATATTGGAAACATATTCAAAACCAAGGAATTGGAAGAATCTCCAACATGTGCAAAAATTGCACAACTTCAACAAGAAGGGAACAGACAGGTTTTGCGAGAAGTGAAATATTACAACTTGGACATGATTATTTCTGTTGGATTTAGAGTCAATTCCATCAATGCAACACGCTTCCGCCAATGGGCGAACCGCGTGCTCAAAGACTACCTCCTTCACGGTTACGCAGTCAACCAACGGATTGAACGGTTGGAACAGCGTGTCAGCAAAACGGAAGAGCAAATCGGGCTCTTCGTGCGCACGGCTCTGCCGCCCGTGGAAGGCGTCTTCTACGACGGCCAGATCTTCGACGCCTACACTTTCGCCTCCGACCTAATCCGCGCGGCAAGGAAACGCATCGTCCTCATCGACAACTACATTGACGATTCCGTGTTGATGATGCTGGCGAAGAGAGAGGAGGGAGTGACGGCGGATATTGTCACGCGGCGCGTCACCGAGACCCTGACCCTCGACCTCGAACGCCACAACCGGCAGTACCCGCCCGTAAATATTCGGGAGTGCGACCGCTACCACGACCGCTTCCTCATCATCGACGAAACGGTGTATCACCTCGGCGCGTCGCTCAAGGACCTCGGGAAGAAGCTGTTTGCGTTCAGCAGGATGGAAATCAAGGCGGAGGAGATAATGTAGGTGCAAAATTTTGCGTCTCTACACCCAAACTCTTTCGAGTTGAATAGGATTCAAGTTGTCTCTTTTGTGCGCATACGCCGCCACCCACGCGCCACAATCGTCACGTCGTTCCAGACACGGTAGTCGCGCACGTAGAGCTCTTCCGTCCGCGCTAACATCTCGTCGGAAAAGACGCAGTCGGGATAGGCGTCGGCGGGATGGAGGACGCCAGGAGGGAGGGAGCCTTCACCAGTTTGCGATTCCGGACGCAATCCCACCCAGCTTTTCTTGCCGGAGAGCACCGCGAAGAGGTTGCGCACGAAGGCACCTTTGTGGTCTACAAACCAAATGTCCACGGGCAGGAACAGCAACAGCAGCAAGGAGGCCACGATGTCGAAGGCGCGCTTGCGGCGGCGGTTCTGCGGCTGATAGACGGGCTGCAGCGGGATGGTGTAAAGGTCGTCAACCGTGAAAATGGTGTTGCTGCCGATAATCGAGGAGGCATCCTCGGGAGCGATTTTGAACTCCACCGGACGGTCCTGCAAGCGGTTCATCCAGCCGATAATCTGGTCGGCGGGGATGTCGCGGGCACAGAAAATCACCTCGTTGACCTGGTAGATGGTGAGCAGCTCGGAAAGGTCATCCAAGCACCCTATAACCAACGAGTTGGCATTCTCAACGGGCTGCGTCATCACGATTCCCACGAACTCTCGCGGGACGTTCATCGACTGCACCATACCTAACACGCGCGCCGTCTCCTCCTCACCGCCCACAATGGCAATGCGCTGCCGCAGGCGGCGGGTGTCGAGGTCGAGGAGGCGGGCCCTTACGAGCAACTGTCGCAACAAGTTAACGACGAACAACGCCCATACCGCGCCCATGACCACCACGGCACGAGAGAAGCGCATAGTCTCCGGTAACAGCGCGTAGATCAGCAGGATAACCACCGTTCCTGCCACTATGCCGCGATTCAACTTCGAGCGGTTCACCGGCTTCCTGTAGCCGCCGTTGATCCATATCGCAAGCTGCCACAAGAGCGTGTAACCGACCAGAACCCCGTAGAAATAGTAATCTTCGAACGAGGAGTTCCGATGCATCAGCACGGCCTGCTCCCAATATTTCGACAAAGCAAAGAGTCCAGCGTAAATCAGCACGAAATCCAACAGCGGCAGCAGAATCTTGCCGAAAAGCCGCGTCAGGGCGGCCAGGGCGGCACGAAACCAAATCGCCGCATCCACTGCCACGTTGAAAATCTTGGCGTTGTTGGCCGAGAAATGCTTCTTCGCGAAAATCTGCATCGCCTTGTAGAAGACGTACACATAGTTCAGACTCCCCTTCTTCGTGCTCTCGCCTTTGTAGTGGATGATGCGGGTCTGCGGGAAGTAGTAGTTCTTGTAGCCGCCCTTCAAAATCCTGTACGACAGGTCGATATCCTCGCCGTACATGAAATAGTCCTCGTCCAAAAGCCCCACCTCGTCGAGCACCGACCGACGAAGCATCATGTACGCGCCAGCCAACACTTCGACTTCGTGGGTCTCGTCCTCACCGATGTAAGTAGCATGGTAAGCCCCGAATTTCTTCGACTTCGGGAAGAGCTTCGAAAGCCCGAACAGCTTGTAGAACGATGACGACGGGTACGGAATCCCGCGCTTCGACTCGGGCAGAAACCGTCCCTGGCCGTCCACCATCTTCACGCCAAGACCGCCGCAGTCGGGGGTGGCATCCATGAAGTCAATACATTTCGAGAAGGTGTCCTCCTCCACGAGCGTATCGGGATTAAGGAGCAGCACATATTCACCCGTGGAGATGCGGATGGCCTGGTTGTTAGCCTTCGCAAAGCCCACATTGTCTTGGTTTTCAATAAGTTTAACCTGCGGAAACTTGGCTTTCACCATCGCCACGGAATCGTCCACGGAATGGTTGTCCACCACGTAAATCTCCCCCTCAATGCCACGCATAGCCTTCACCGCCGACGCGAGCGCCTGCTCCAAAAACGCCGAAACGTTGTAGTTCACTATGATGACGGATAATTTCAATGGGCTGGATATTACGTTATTATCTCTTTGTTTGTAAACATACCCCCCGGCCTATCGGCCACCCCCCTAAAGGGGGGAACTGGGGAACGTCGCTTTTCCTCCGTATTTTGTCATGATCAGAAATACGCCAGCACGGTCTTCTTCGAGACGGCCTTGTCGCCTTTGCTGACGGCGGGGATGGCGGTTTTGGGGAGGAAGACATCCACGCGGGAGCCGAACTTGATCATACCGACCTCCTCGCCCTGTTCCACACGGTCGCCGACCTCGGGGTAGCTGATGATGCGGCGCGCCACAAAACCCGCAATCTGCCGGAATAGCACCTCCACATCGTCGTTGCGCACCACGATGGTGTTGTGCTCGTTGTCAACCGACGACTTCGGGAGCTTGGCCAGCAGGTACTTGCCGGGATGGTAGGCCGCGTAAGAGACATCGCCCGTGATGGGATAGCTGTTCACATGCACGTTGTGGATGGACATGAAGACGGAGATCTTCAGCCGCTCATCCTTGAAATACTCGTGCTCGAAAGCCGGCCCGACATAAACGATGGTACCGTCGGCGGGGGAAAGCACGCCGTCATCCACCTTGTTGATGACGCGAGTCGGGACGCGGAAGAAGCGGAGAATCAGGGCTCCTATGGCAATCATGATGGAGAAGAAAATCACATTCGCCCACCATAAGTTTGCCAGGAACAGGGCATAGCATATCGACGTCAACGCAATGGTGACGAGGCTGACGAAGATAATCAGCTTACCCGCCTGATGGAACTTCATGCCAACCACTTCGGCTTATTTCTTATATAATATGAAGGTACTGGTCGGAAATCCTGTTTCCGAAGATTTTGTCTTCCACTGACGCGGATAATGCTTGTCGTTCATATAGTTCGTACCTTCGTAGCTAAAGGTGATGTCCTCCACCTTCGAAAGATTGCCGGCAACCACTGTTTCCACATGCTCCGTAAGCGGAAGGTTAAGATAATAACCCTTCATGTCGGCGTAGGCGAACACCAAACCGTAGAATGGGTTGTAAGATTTCACGTCATAGGTGTACGTATGGGTGATAACCGTCTGCTTGATAGGAAATTCCTCCACGTATGTGGCAATATTATCGTAAGTTTTGTGTTTGCCGGGATCGTACGTGAAACGCTTCACGGAGTACATAATCAGATCCTTCGACTCGCTGGTGCGGAAAATTTCGGAAATCTTCTCATAATTGCCAAAAACCATGTCATAAAGCGGATGCTTGGCCTTTTTCCAATAGTATTGGTCGTAGAACTCGCGGTCGTACATCTCGTCAATGTAGCTGATTCGACCGTAAGCCTTGTCTTTCTTATTGTCGATGCGGTGTACGGTGTACTCCAAACGCACAGCCCCGTCAATCGTGTAGGTCATCTTGTCGAGCAGACGGTTCGTCCACTGCAGGTCGATCGTCTCGGTATAGTCCTTGTCGACATGCACAATCTTGCTGACAGTCTGGTCCTTGTTGTAGGAAAAATCGAAGGAGTATAGGCTGTCTATAATAATCTGCTGGATCTGTTGGCCCTTGCTGTCGTAGATAAAATGCTCGTTGGGGTGGTCCCAGTCGCTGTTGCTGCGGTACCAGATTTTGCTGATCTTGCAGGTGGGGTTGTAGATTTCTTCATCGGGCTTGCAGGAGGTGAACGCGGCCACCAACACAGCCATCACTAACAGGGAGAATACATATTTTTTCATATTGCACAATTTTTCGAAAATACGGCGGCAAAGATACATTTTTTTTAATACGCATCCGCACTAAATCCCTCCGCACGGAGTTTTGCGACAATCCCCTCCAGGTAGGATTTGTCGAATTTGTGGAGGTTAAGGGCGGGTGTCTCGCGGTCGAGGGAGTAAATCACGATGCGCTTGGGCTGGATGCGGCGGATGCGCGCCAACCACTGCGACCATTCGGGCTCCACGGAATTGTCGAATGCCCTACCCTCGCGCTCACCGCTGAGAAACATCGTCTGGATGACGAGATTGCCGTTGAACGTGCAGAGAAGGTCGGTAACCTGCTCTATATCAACGGGCACGATGGGCGCGTTGAGGGTGTCGAGCATTGCCTGCGTGCCCGCGTCGAGCTTCAGCATCGGATTCTCGATGCGCTGCAGGGCGCGGATAATTTCAGGACGGCTGAGCTGCGTGGCATTCGACAGGCAGGTGATGATGGCCTGCGGGTAGTACTTGTCGCGCAACACCAACAGTCCGTCGATGACCTCGTCGAACCAAGGGTAAAGCGTCGGCTCACCGTTGCCGGAGAAGGTGATGCTGTCGACGGGCGTGTTTGCGCGGACGCATTCCGCCAGCTTCCGCTCGATGGCCTCCATGACCAACTCCAACGGATAGGGTTCCCGTGCGTTGAGGTTTTTCTCCAACGTCCATCCGCACTCGCAATAGAGGCAGTTGAAGGTGCAGATTTTCTCATCCACGGGCATGAGGTTGATGCCCAAGGAGTGGCCTAATCGTCGGCTGTGTATGGGCCCGAAGGCGATGGATTCCCACAAGAAGGTGCTCATTTGAATGGTTATTGGTTATGGGTTATTGGTTATTGGTTATTGAAGCCCCACATTGCGGCTTCGCCTTATGTGGGGTTAATTGCGCTTCGCGCGTGTTGCCTCTTCGAGGCTGCTCAAGGAACATTTTTTATTGTTTGTCATATTTCACCACCTCTTCGGAGAAAAACTCCAGTTCGACGCCGGCCTGGCGGAACATCTCCTCAGACTCGGCGCCGGCGTGGTATTTGTTGGCGCAGACCACGCGGGTGATGCCGCAATTGATGATGAGCATCGCGCAGGTTCGGCAGGGGGTCATGCGGCAGTAGAGGGTGGCGCCGTTGAGGGAAATGCCCAACTTGGCGGCCTGGCAGATGGCGTTCTGCTCGGCATGGACGGTGCGCACACAATGCTGCGTCACGGTTCCATCCTCATGCACCGTCTGTTTGAGCTGGTGTCCCACCTCGTCGCAGTGCGGCAGCCCTTTGGGCGCGCCCACGTAACCGGTCACCAAAATCTGGCGGTCGCGGACTACCACACACCCGCTGCGCCCGCGATCGCAGGTGGCTCGCTTGCTCACCGTGTCGGCAATCTCCATGAAATACTCGTCCCACGACGGACGTACGTGTTTTGTTTCTTCCATAATGCTATAAAAAAGCAGCCTCTAATACTACTGTTGTTAAGTTGTTTTTATCAGGAGCACCGCCATTCCTGGCGGCTTTTGTGCGGCAGGGATGCCGCACCTTCTAAAACCGGCGGCAAAGGTACATTTTTTTTGACGAAGTTTCGCGTTTTTTTCCTACCTTTGCGGCTTTATTGCCAAAATTTGATTTTTAACACCAAGTATTTATGAGTCAGAGACATAGCGATTACCTTTTTGAAACTTCCTGGGAGATTTGCAACAAAGTGGGCGGCATCTACACCGTCCTTTCCACCAAGGCGGCCACCGTGGTCGAGAGCTACCACGACCATTACATCTGCATCGGACCCGACATTTCCAAAGAATACAACGATGATTTCGTGGAAGATTCCACGCTGTTCAAGAACTGGCGCGACATCGTGGCGCGCGACGGACTGAAAGTGCGCATCGGACGCTGGCAGATTGTGGGCTCGCCCGTAGTCTTCCTGGTCGATTTCACCAACTTTTTCGAGAAAAAGAACGAGATTCTGACCAAGTTCTGGCTTAGCTGCAAACTGGATTCCATTTCCGGGCAGTGGGACTACATCGAACCAGCGCTGTTCGGCTATGCCGCCGGCCGCGTCATCGAGAGCTTTTACAATTTCTACTGCAGCTCGATGGACAAGATTGTGGCGCACTTCCACGAATGGATGACCGGCACCGGTATCCTCTATTTGGAGTCCGTGACCCCGCAAATCGCTACCGTCTTCACGACCCACGCCACCGTGCTCGGCCGCTGCATCGCCGGCAACGGTCTTCCGCTATACGCTGACACAAAGCAATATAACCCAGTGGATACGGCCTCCCGCTTCGGGGTGCAATCCAAATATTCGTTGGAGTCACTGTCCGCCAAGTACGCCGACGCCTACACGACCGTGAGCGAGATCACCAACAAAGAGTGCGACGCTTTCTTCGAGAAGCCCGCCGACGTGATCACCATCAACGGTTTTGAGAACGCTTTCGTGCCGCAAGGTGAGGCGTTCGACCGCAAGCGCAAAGCAGCCCGCGAAAAACTCTTGCAGGTGGCCTCCACGCTCACGCAGGTCCAGATTTCCGATGACGCGCTGTTAGTCATCAACAGCGGTCGTTACGAGTTCAAGAACAAGGGTATCGATGTCTTTATCAAGAGCTTGGCAAAAGTGGCCGATGCAAATCCCGACCGCACAGTGGTGGCATTCCTCACCGTTCCCGCCGGTCACAGCGGCCGCAACGAGGAATTAGCCGCCCAGATGACACAAGCGGTGAGCGGCGTTCCGATGACCGACCGTTTCACGACGCATGTATTGCACGACCCCTATAACGACCCGATTCTCAACGAATTGAATAATAACGGGTTGCATAACCAACCGGAAAAGAACCTCAAGATTGTCTTCGCGCCCGTCTATCTCGACGGCGAGGATGGCATCTTCAATATGAAATATTACGACCTGCTGATCGGCTTCGACCTTTCCGTGTTCCCATCTTATTATGAACCATGGGGTTACACACCGTTGGAGAGCATCGCGTTCGGCATCCCGACCATCACGACCTCCCTGGCCGGCTTCGGCGCGTGGGTGCAGGAGCACTTCACCCAACAGCAGAGCGTCTGCGTGATTCAGCGCACCGACCACAACGACGACGAGGTGGTGAGAAACATCGCCGACCAAATTCTCTTCTACCTTAACTGCACCCCGCAGGCGATGAAAGACATCCGCAAAACCGCCATGGCTATCGCGGAAAAGGCTCTTTGGACGCACCTCTTCGCCAACTATGAGCAGACCTACGAAATCGCATTGGGCAAGAGCGGCGGTCGTTACGAGCAGTACAAGGACAAGACCTCCAACGTGGGCACGATGGTGAAAGAACTGAAGGTCGAACAGCCCGGCTGGCACCGCGTCGCCATCAAATCGCACCTGCCTTCGGAACTCCGCATGTTAGAGAAGTTGTCTGAGAACCTATGGTGGAGCTGGACGTTCGAGGCCCGCGAGCTCTTCGAAGAGATTGCCGGTCCGTCGCTGTGGAAGGCCTGCGAAGAGAATCCTGTCCACATGTTGCAAGTGCTGCCGTTGGATCGCATGGAGAATTTCGCGCACAACGACGTCTTCCTCAACAAGTTGAAAAATGTTTACGACCGTTTCACCGCCTATATGAACGAGCCGCGCAGCCGTCAGGAGGACCGCATCGCCTACTTCAGCATGGAGTTCGGTATCAGCAACGAGCTGAAGATCTTCTCCGGCGGTTTGGGCATGTTGGCCGGCGACTACCTCAAGGAGGCCAGCGACTGCAACGTGAACATGCTCGGCGTGGGGTTGCTGTACCGTTTCGGCTATTTCCAACAGCAGATTTCCGCTTACGGCGAGCAGGTGAATCTCTACCCACCGCAAAGTTTCTCCAAACTGCCTATTAAGCCGTATAAAGATAAGGATGGCAACTGGCTCATGGTCAGCGTGGCGATGCCCGGTCGCAACCTCTACGCCCGCATCTGGCGCGTGGATGTCGGTCGAATTCCGTTGTATCTGCTTGACACAGACTTTGATAAGAACTGGGAAGAGGATCGCGGCGTGACAGCTACCCTGTACGGCGGCGATGTCGAAAACCGCCTCAAGCAGGAGATTCTGCTTGGTATCGGCGGTGTCCGTATGTTGAAAGCCATCGGCGAGAATCCGGCCATCTACCATCTCAACGAAGGACATGCCGCCTTCTTGAATCTGGAGCGCATTCTGCATGTCATGCAGAACGAGCATGTGAACCGTCAGGTGGCGGTCGAGCTGGTGAAGGCCTCCTCGCTCTACACCACGCACACGCCCGTGCCCGCCGGCCACGACGCCTTCACGGAGGACCTCATGCGCACCTATTTTGCCACATACTCGCAACAGTTTAACGTGAGCTGGGAGGAGTTCATGGGGCTTGGTCGCAAGCACGACAGCGACACCTTCGACAAGTTCTCGATGAGCATCCTCGCGTGCCATCTCTCGCAGGAAATCAACGGCGTGAGCCGCATCCACGGCCGAGTGTCGCAGGAGATGTTCGCTGACCTCTACGAGGGCCGTTTTGCGGAAGAGTCGCACATCGGCTACGTCACCAACGGCGTGCACTACCCGACGTGGGCGCACAAGAAATGGCAGACCCTGCACCGCAGCATTTTCGGTGAGGGATTGACTGAAGACTGCTCCAATCCGCAGGTTTGGAAGAAGATTGCAAGCGTTCCCGACAATAATATCTGGCTGATTAAGCAAGAGTTGCGTCAGGAAATGATGACCGCCATCAAGGAGATGCTGGCCGAGCAGATGCGCACGCGCAACGAATCGCCTGCGCTCATCGACGCCACCCTCAAGGCCCTGCGCGACGACGTGCTGACCATCGGTTTCGCCCGCCGTTTCGCCACCTACAAGCGCGCCCACCTGCTATTCATGAACGAGGAGAAGCTGAAAGTGCTGCTTAACAATCCCGAGAAACCGGTGCAGTTCATCTTCGCCGGCAAGGCGCACCCGCACGACAAAGCCGGACAAGACCTGATCAAGCGCATCATCGAACTGAGCCGTCGTCCCGAATTCATCGGTAAGATTGTCTTTGTAGAGAACTACAACATGATACTGGCCAAGAAGTTAGTCTCCGGTTGCGATGTCTGGATGAACACCCCGACGCGTCCTTTGGAAGCTTCCGGCACCAGCGGCGAAAAAGCCGTCATGAACGGTGTACTGAACCTCAGTGTGCTGGACGGTTGGTGGGCCGAAGGTTATGTTCCCGGCGCCGGTTGGGCGTTAAAGGAGGAAATCACCTACCAAGATAACCGTCTGCAGGACGAATTGGATGCCGAGGTGCTCTACAACCTTATCGGAGAGCAGATTACGTCGGCTTTCTACAACCGCGACGAGCAAGGCGTGCCCACCGAATGGGTTGCCATGATGAAGAAATGCTTCTCCATGATTTCCCCGCACTTCACCATGAAGCGCCAGTTGGACGACTACTACAACAAGTTCTATCATAAGCTGATGAACCGCTACCATGCGTTGAGCGCCAACAACAACGAGAATGTCAAGGTGCTGCTCAGGTGGCGCGAGAACGTACTTGCCGCATGGCACGAAATCGAATGCGTAGGAGTGGATTACACCAAGAATGAAAAGAGCACCTATTGCGTCGGTGACCGTCTTGAGTGCCGTTTGGACATCCGTCTCGGCGATTTGCGTCCGCAGGATGTGAAGATCGAACTGGTGTTCGTCACGCCCGATGACCACGGCAAGCAGCCCAAACTGGCGTTCAAGGAGCCTTTCGTGTTCGAAGCCGAGCACAACGGTATTTACACGTTTGTGGCCAACAAGATGGCGCAACGCATCGGCATGTGGGACTGCGCGGTGCGCGTCATCCCCAACCACGAGCTGCTACCGCACGACCAAGACTTCAATATCGTGAGATGGATCTAACATTTAGTTTCAGGTTTCAAGATTCAAGATTCAAGCACCTGAAACTTGAAACCTGAAATCTGAAACCCGTTCGTATGAACCAAACGCACATTGATTTTTGGTTGAAGGAGTTCGAGCATTTCACCACGGCGATTGTGGCCAACGGTGAGGTTCCTTCCTCTGAACTGTCTATACAATTGTTACGGAATATGAAGCGTGTCATCTGTTGTGATGGCGCGCTTCAAAAGTTATTGTCCATCAATATTATACCGGATGTTGTCGTGGGTGACGGGGATTCGATGGATCGCGAGGAATTGTCGCGACACAACATCCCGTACCATGCCGACCGCAACGAGGAATACAACGACTTGCAAAAGGCCTTGAAATATTGTCAGGCGAACGGATACGGAGAAGTGCTGCTGATGGGGTGCGGTGGTTTGCGCGAAGACCATTTCATCGCGAATTTGAGTATTTTGGCGATGTATACTAAGGAAATGCATCTCACCATGCTGACCGAGCACGGTGTGTTTAACGTACTGCGCGGCCCATCCTCGTTCCGTTCCTTGCCCGGTATGCAGGTCTCTGTCTTCGCCCGCAGCCCGCACACGAAGCTCACCTTCACGGGCCTGAAATACCCTGTCAACAACCGTTCTTTCAAATGGTTATGGGAAGGGAGTCTGAACGAGGCGGTGGAGGACGAATTTGTTGTGGAGGCGAACGACGACGAACCGGTGGTCGTGTACAGGGCGCTGTAATTATGAATTATGAATGCTGAATTATGAATGAAGAAAGCGTGACCACGATGGGTTTGTATTTTAAATATTTCGCCATGAAGATTGCTTTATGAAATAATTTTGTATCTTTGCGGCGTAAATTTAAATCAGATTGAAATGTCGCAAGTGTCTATGACCGTGAGGATGGACTCACAACTGAAAACCATATTCGAGGCGTTGTGTGCTGAGTTCGGCATGAGCGTGAACACGGCTATCAACGTGTTTGCGAGAACAGTCGTGCAGCGCAGATGTATTCCTTTCGAAATCCGAGCCGATGAGAAAAAATCGGTTGCCGAAAGAATGGCTGCTTTTCGCAACATGCGAGAATGGGCCGAGAATGAAAACACGCCGGAACTTACTTTGGAAGAAATTAACGAAGAAATTGACAAAACCAGAACCAAAAAATGAAATATTTTGCCGTTTTTGATACCAATGTTTTGGTGTCAGCCATGATTACACACAATTCAGACTCCGCCACCGTTAAAGTGCTGGAACAGGTGGTAAAGGGTCGTATCGTCCCTTTGTTCAACGACGAAATTCTTTTAGAATATCAGGAAGTACTGCATCGCGACAAGTTCAATCTGCGAGAAGATGACATCCTGAATATGCTGGACCTATTTGTTGATAATGGTTGTTGGGCTGGACGTAGAAGCACAGATTTTCCATACCCTGATGCAGACGATATTGTCTTTTTCGAAGTGGCCATGTCCAAAGAGGGTACTTTTCTTGTGACAGGAAACACCAAACATTTTCCCAAAGTGCCCACGGTGGTCTCTCCAGCGGAGATGCTGGAGATTATAGGAGTGTAAAAATCAGGAAGAAATTTTTGTATTTTTGCCGATTATTATGGAATGTTTATGAAAAACACCTATACTGACAAAGTCGTTTGGATCACCGGCACCTCCTCCGGCATCGGAAAGGAGACCGCGTTCCGCTTCGCGGAGGCGGGGGCGCGACTGATCCTCACGGCATTAGAGCCCGATCTGTTAGAGCAGGTGCGCGAGGAATGCCTGCGATTAGGTGCCAAAGACGTCACCTGCCTACCCTTCGACCTTGGGCAGACCAACGCACTGCCGCAGCTCGCACAGGATGCCCTCAACGCCTACGGACGCATCGATGTCTTCTACAACAACGCCGGCATCAGCCAACGCGGCAACACCGTGGAAACCGACATGGCCGTTATCCGCAAGGTTATGGACATCGACTTCTACGCACCGGTCATCCTCACCAAAGCCGTTCTGCCAAAAATGATTGAGCAGGGAGGCGGACAGTTGGCCGTCACCACCAGCATCGCCGGACTCTTCGGATTCCCGCTGCGCTGTGCCTACTCGTCGGCCAAGCACGCCTTATATGGCTTCTTCGAGACCGTGGCGGCGGAGAACTACAAAGACGGCATCCGCGTCACCATCCTCACCCCGGGCCGGGTGCAAACCAACATCTCCGTTAACTCTCTGGAAAAGGACGGCCGCAAGCACGGCAAAATGGACGCGGGCCAGGCCGGCGGCATCACCCCCGAGAAAGCCTCCCGTATCATCTTCAACGCCATCGCCAGAGAGAAGCGCGAGCAGCTCGTCGGCAGCTCCGAACTCATCATGGCCCACATCAAACGTTTCTTCCCGGGACTCTGCGCGAAGTTGGCAAGGAAGATCAAGCCGATGTGACGACACCTCGCCTCGGAGAGGCGACACGCACGCAGTGCAGGTAACCCCACATAAGGCGAAGCCGCAATGTGGGGCGGACACGAACGAATCAACAAAAAAGTACCAATATGAAACCAACCCTCCTTATCCTCGCCGCCGGCATGGGAAGCCGCTACGGCGGACTGAAACAACTGGACCAAATGGGTCCGCATGGTGAAACCATCCTCGACTACTCCGTGAAGTATGCCGCACAAGCCGGCTACGGTAAAGTGGTGCTCGTCATCCGCCGCAGCATGGAGGCCGACTTCCAGGAGTACATCCTGCCGAGATACAAGAACGTCATCCCGGTGGAGTACGTCTTCCAGGAACTCGACATGCTCCCCGAAGGCTTCTCTGTGAATCCCGAACGCATAAAACCCTACGGCACCGCGCACGCTATCCTCGTGGCGAAAGATGCTATCAAAGAACCGTTTACAGTTATCAATGCCGACGACTTCTACGGCAAGGAACCCTTCCAAATCTTAGGCGACTACCTGTGCGACGTGACCGCCAACGACCCGTCCGCTTTCGCGATGGTTGGCTACCGATTGGATAAAACCCTTTCGGAAAACGGCACCGTTTCGCGCGGCGTCTGCCAGGTCGATGGCGACGGCTACTTGACCACTGTCAAGGAGATGCGCAAGATCGCCCGCACCGACCACGGTATCGAGAACAATGAAGACGGCGTTGTCACCCCGCTGACCGGCGAGGAGCCCGTTTCCATGAACTTCTGGGGCTTCTCCCCGTGCTTCTTCGACACATTGGAGAGTATGTTCACGCAGTTCCTGAAAGACAACAAGAGCAACATCAAGGCCGAGTTCCCGATCCCCGACGCCGTTTCCGCCGTCATGGACCGTGGCGAAGCGAAAGTCCGCGTGTTGCACACCACCGCCGACTGGTTTGGTGTCACCTATGCAGAAGACCGCCCGATGGTGGTGGAGAAATTGAAACATGTGGAATAATTCGGTATTGACGAATGAACCTGTGGTAGAGACGCAAAATTTTGCGTCTCTACTTTTTTATAACAACTATACACCCGCCATCACGTCATACACCGGCACTTCAAACACCCGTTCCATCACTTCAACCAGCACATCAGATGGAACCGAAAATCCGCTGGGGGCCAATGGATTAACGGTGACGGCAATCAGATTCGGACGCTTCAGCACACAGAGTTTTCCGCCTTTGCTTTGGAAGAGCCTCAAGGTCATCGGGGTGACGAAGATCTTGGTAAAGTCCTTCACAACGACCGCACAGCCTTTCGCTTCGGGCTGCATCTTTAGGAAGTTCAGCATCATGTCGGTGAGAATGCCGCTGATGAAGAGCTGATTGCCGTGCGAAAACAGTTCGGTCTTGTATTTGTCGGAAAGCAGCGACGAAGGAATGTTCAGCGAGACAGGATTTCCGTCCTCCAAGGCGAAGATGCCGTTCTCAACTTGCAACAACTCGTCGGCTTTATCGGTTTCGTAGGCAGGAAGTTGCATCAGATCGTGCAGTTCGGAGGTCTTCTTCACGATGGTGTTAAGGTCGGGGGCGATGGCCGCTCCCGTTGAGAGAATAAGTCCGTCGGTGACCGTCGGGGCAGCGTGGCTCTTGCGCGACAACGCCCCATCGACAATGGTGAGATCGACGCCAAACTCCCCCATCCTATCGAGCACTCTCCGCACACCGCCAGTAGTCGCAGGGCCCGAGAGAATCACCTTGCCCGACTGGAGCACCCGCGCCGTCACTAACCGTCCCAAGGAGGTGCTCTCGTCCGACAAATCCACAATTTCTGAAAGCAGCAGCCGCTGGCGGTAATGATATTCCGAAGTCACGAAGAGTGTCCCTTCGTAGAGTTCGATTTCCGGCTTCTCCGTCTGCGTCACCTGGTCGGTCTTCTCCCCGTCGATACCTATGCTTGTCACAGCCACCCGCACACCGCGTTCCCGTAGCTTTCCCAGTAGGTAGTTGAGCGTCACCGTCTTGCCGGTATTTTTGGCCATACCCGTAATGGAAAGAGTACGGCTCTGCAATATGGTATCGATCAAAGTCATCGTGTCATCAGCTGCTCTATCTCGTCAACTTCCACCGGCACATCCGACATGAGGTCGATCGGCGTGTCGGCAACGACCACGTCGGTCTCGATACGTACGCCGATGCCCTCCTCGGCGATGTAGATGCCGGGCTCGCAGCTGAGCACATTGCCGGGCTGGAAGACCCAGTCGCGCTGACCCACGTCATGCACGTCCAGGCCGATGAAGTGGCTGGTGTTGTGCATATAGTACTTCTTGAAGCAGGGCATCGCAGGATCTTGATTGTCAACATCTTCCTGCGTATAAAGACCGAGTTTGATCAGTTCCTCGTCCATCCGTTTGAAGACATAGTCGTTAATTTTGTGGATGGTCATGCCGGGCTTGAAGAGCGGAATCGTTTCCTTGTAGATGGCGAGGACCGCCTCATAAACAGCTTTCTGTCTCGGGGTGAATTTGCCGTTCACGGGAACTGTGCGGGAGCAGTCTCCAGCATAATTGGCGTATTCCGCGCCGAAATCCATCAGCAGTAAGTCGCCATCCTGCATCTGCTTGTCGTTTTTGATATAGTGAAGGATACAGGTGTCGGGACCGGCGGCGATTATGGGCGCGAACGAGTGCGTAGTGGCGCCGTTGCGGATCACCTCATAGGTCATCTCGGCCTCAATCTCATACTCGTATTTTCCTGGTTTTATGGCCGTCAATGCTCGACTGAACATCTTGCCTGTTATTTCGCACGCCTTCTTCATCGTCTCCAACTCCTCGGCGCACTTGACGTTACGCAGCGGGTAGAGGATCGGGGCGAGGCGGCGGTAGTCGTGCAGCGGATAGTCCTTCTTCAGCTGCTTGGCGAAACGGATTTCGCGAGTCGGGAGCTCCTGCCGGAAGCGCGGATCCTCGGGGATGTGGAGATAGACATACTCCGTCTGCACCATCACCGCGTTGAGCACACTCTCAAAATCCTCGATGAACAGCACGTTCTCCACGCCGGAGAGCTTTTTCGCGTCCTCCTTGGAGAGCCGGTGCCCAAACCAGACAATCTTCTCAGGCGACGGGTTCTTGATAAAGAGCACCTCGCGGTAAGCAGGGTTCGGATGCCAAGGCGCCATCATCAGGACAGTCTCCTCCTGGTCAATACCGCAGAGATAGAGCAGTTCAGAGTTCTGCCGGAAGGGGTGCGTGGTGTCGCCGCAGCGCGGGTACTCATCGTGAGAGACGAGAATCGCCACAGAGTTCTCCGCCATCTCGCCGACCACATTCCGGCGGTTGCGGGTGTAAAATTCAGCTGACAAAGGTTGATAACGCATAATCGTAAATTTGAGCGGCAAAGGTACGATTTTTTCGAACACTTATCGCGTAAGCGAACGCACAAACGACACATATCATCTGATCCCCGCAAAAATACGCCGATGAGGACGAACGTTTGTCAGAAAAAAATGGTGGAAAAGCAGTCTGGGAGAAGGACTTTAAGGTCTTTAGAGACTCTAATGACCTTAAGATATTAAAGACTTTAATGACTTTAGGGTCAGCCACCACGGCTTGCTAGCATACAGATCCTCCCTTAGCCGCCTTGCGCACGCGAGCCATACGCTCACTGAAACCGCCATTCGCCACAAAATCCAGTTCCAGGCGCTGAAGTTGCCGAAACAAAAGATAATCGGTTTGGTTGAGCAATATTATACACATGTTGGCAATGGTCTCTGGCGGTCGTGTTTTAGCAAGACGCATAAAAAACGCAACATCGTTATGTTTCCTCCCTAACTCCCTCATACAATTATACTCAACAGAGCCCACCTCCCATTGCCGGAATCCGCGTGTCTTAAGAAAATCCTCGTAGTCCTCCAAAAGTTCTTTAAGACTAGCCTTGGCTACACTCACCAGGCGAATCTCTGTCTTAGCGGAAGTTGGACTTGCCGCGCAACCCTCCACTATGTTCTGCTTTCCAGACCGCGCCGCTTGCAACATTTGATCTCGGGTACGGTCTCCTTTCTTCAAATAATGCGTTATAAAATAAAAGGTTAAACAAAAAATCACGTTCGCTTTCTGATAAGAAATCAGCTTTTTGTAGTTCCCTTTGTTCGGGATGATTTTTTCATTCATAGTTCTCTAATTTTTGTTTACATTCGGTTCACAGACGAATAACGTCCTCACACAAACAAATCCATAACAATCAAATCTGTCTGCAAAGATACAACAAAAGGAATCCTTTGTCAAGGGTTTTGAAAAATTTATTTCTCGCTGAAAGCCAAACAGATACAAAATTTTCGTTAACTATTCGCCCACGAATTGTTAATTTTTGAGATCGAATTTCGCAAGAAAACACGCAAGAAAGGAAAAAACGTGAAGGCCGTATCGGGAAAAACACTATTTTTGCAGGCTACAAAGCTGTCGGCAATAACAGTGGAATAAGATAATGATCATAAGTATGAAACAATCACTTTTTATCATAGTGCTGGCCGTCCTATCTTTAGGTCAACTAGGAGCTCAGGGCGAAAAAGAGTTGCAAAAAGCGCAAAAGTATGAGGCGGCTGGGGAGCAACAACACAAGAACGCTATCAAATACTACCGCAAAGCGGCGGATAAAGGAAATTTGGAAGCCCTGTTCAAGGTTGCGGAAAACGACCTTGTTGGAGACCGGCCCTGCGAGCAAATCAAAACCTTGGAAATCCTTCAAAAGCTGGATGAGGCGGATGCCTACAGACTCTCCAACGCCTACAGACGCTGTGGCGACATGGAACAATCCATACTATACCTGAAAAAAGCGGCCAAAGAGAACAACCCAAAAGCGCTGGAACGGTTGGGAGATGCATACTGGTGCGGCAAAGGTGTTGAAAGAGACAGGACTGAGGCTCTTCGGCTTTACCAATTAGCCGCCGAAAAGAGCACAGGAGAAGAAAAGCAACAGATACTTGAGAAAATTAGCAGTTTCAGGGGAATTCTTGATTTACTGGCAAAGAGCCCTGAGACAATTACACCCATTACCACATCAGACACCGACACTTTGCCAAAAACCAACAAAGAGGGAGGCATCTTTTACTTCAATGAACAGATGCCCGTATATCCCGGCGGCACCGAAAAGCTCGTAGAGTTTCTTCGTGACGAAGTACTCTATCCTGAAAAAGCCAAAATGAATGGTGTTACTGGCACAAACGTTGTCGAATTTGTAGTTGAAAAAGACGGCTGTGTGGCCAACGTGAAAGTGAGAACTCCCTTCAACCCCATCTGCGACGAGGAATCAGAAAGGGCCGTCATGGCAATGTCACCATGGCAACCAGGCAAAAACGAAGGAAAACTCGTGCGCTGCTTCTTTGAAGTTCCCATCACTTACGGTCACTAATAAGTCCAACACTCTTTCCCCTATGCTCGTTACCACCCTATATCTTCTCGCCGTCCCGCTGCTCGTCATGCTCGCGGCGAAAAAATGGCCCGTCATCGAGAAGATTTCCCCGATGGTGATCCTCTATATCATCGGGTTAGTGGTCGGGAACATCGGCATTGTGGGCGAAGGCGCGCGGCAGACCTGCACCAATGTCTCCAACGTCGTGGTGCTGCTCTCCATCCCGTTGATGCTGTTGGGTTGCGACTTCCGCGCATGGTCGGCGAAAGCGGCCGTGAAAGCTTTCCTCGTCGGACTCTTCAGCATCCTCGCCGTCACCATTGGAGGCTTCTTTCTCTTTCACAGTCAAGCGGTTAACGCAGGCATCAGCAACACCGACTTCGCGCGGGTGAGCGCGGCTATGACCGGCATCTACACCGGCGGCATCCCCAACTTCGCGCCTGTGGCCAAAGCCGTCAACCTGCCCGACAACCTCTTCCTGCTGGTCTCCGGCTACGACCTCGTGGTTACCAGCCTCTATCTTCTATTCATCGTCTTCCTTGGCGGCCGACTGGTCCGTTGGCTCTTCCCCAACCAGCAATCCTCCCCCACCCCTGACAGCGAATCCGACACTTCTGTGACCGAAGAGGCAGCTTCAAAATCGTTCTGGTCCCGGATGGGAAACCGCGCCCTAGGCATTGGCGTTGCCGCTATTATCGTAGCTGCTTCCTACGAACTTTCGCTCGTAATCCCCATTGAGAACAGCACCGCCGTCATCATCATCCTGCTCACCACCCTCTCCATCGCGCTCTCTTTCTGGAAACCCCTTAAAAAACTGGAAAACACCTTCGACACAGGCCTTTACTTCGTCTATGTCTTCTGTCTTGCCGTCGCCACGATGGTGAACATTCGCGAGCTGGAATTCAGCCGGTACATATTTATATTATGGTACATTGCTTTCGCCGTGTTCGGATCGCTGCTGCTCCAGCTACTGTTCGCCAAATTCCTTAAAATCGACGGCGACCTCACCCTCACGGCATCCATCTCCCTCATCAACTCCCCGCCGTTCGTACCGATGGTGGCCGCCGTCCTGAACAACAAATCGGTTATCCTCCCGGGCATCGCCATCGGACTGCTGGGTTATGCCGTCGGCAACTATTTGGGAATCGGAATATTTATGTTGTTGTCGGCGTTGGGTTGATTATCGTTTCAACACCCCATATCGTCCCGGGGCTGCGGCCTACGGCCTTACCCCGGGCTACCGAGTTGTTGCCCCTCCGGGGCTGCTTAAGGAAGAGGTTTTTATATGAACACATTTTGTTGATAAAAATTTTTAGTACTATGCGATACAAGGTACTAAAAATTTTGTATCTTTGCCGCTTCAAACTTCAAAGCAAAAAGAGATGAATATCAATGCTGAAAATGTGAAATCGCAGATGCGGAAGGGTTACTTGGAATACTGTATTCTATTGATTATCAGCAAGAAACCCGCATACGTATCCGATATAATTAACGAGCTGAAGGAGGCGAAGATGATTGTGGTGGAAGGCACCCTCTACCCTCTACTCTCCCGACTGAAGAACAACGGTATCCTGCAATACGAATGGCAGGAGTCACTTTCCGGCCCCCCGCGCAAATACTACGAGCTCACCGAAGCCGGCAAGAACTTCCTTGCTGAACTGGAAGCGGGATGGGAGGAGCTGAAAGAGGCGGTGGAACAATTAAAAATGATGAATGCTGAATGATAAATGATGAATAAAAAGTTTCCTTAAGCAGCCTCGAAGAGGCAAAACGCGCGAAGCGCAATTAACCCCACACAAGCGTAACGAAGTGAAGCGCAGTGTGGGGCAACAACGAACAAAAAAAAAACAAAAATATGAAAAAGACAGTCTCAATTAATTTAGGCGGATTCGTGTTTAACATCGACGAGGACGCCTGCGATCGGCTGAGCCAGTACCTCGCCGACATTGAAAAACGGTTTCCTGAAGGGGAGCGTGCCGAAATCATCCGCGACATCGAAGAGCGGATGGCCGAGCTGCTAAACTACAAACTCCAGAACCGCAACGTTGTGGAAATCAACGACGTGGATGAGGTCATCGAGGTCATCGGGAAGCCCGAGCAGTTCGAGGACGAGAGCGGCAACGAGGCATCCAGCACCACTGAATCCACGAGCAACAGCGCTGCCGGAAGCACGGGTAACACTGCCAACACCGGAAGTGCCACAGTCCGGCAGCCCCGCAAGCAGCGCAAGCTCTACCGCAACAGCAACGACCGCATGGTGAGCGGTGTGGCGAGCGGTCTGGCGGCCTACTTCGACCTCGACCCGGCCATCGTGCGCATCCTGTTCGTCATCCTGGCCTTTGCGAGCCTCGGATGGGGCATCCTCATCTACCTCATCCTGCTCATCGCCATGCCCGAGGCCAAGACAAAAGCCCAATTCCTGGAGATGCAGGGCATTGAGCCCACGTTGGAGAACATCGACAACTTCCAGATGGAACCCGTGGCCCACAGCGACGGTGCCATCACCTTCGGCAAGATCCTGAAAATCTGCCTGATTGTGCTGGGTATCATCATCGGTGCCAGTCTGGCGCTGTGCGTGTTGGGCATCTTCATCGCCATCTTCGTGGCCTTGCTCACCCACGAGCCGGGCACCTTCGGCAACGCCATCGACATGGGGTTGTTAGGCAGTTGCGCCCTCTTCCTGCTCTGCCCGGTCATCGGCATCGCCATCCTGTGCGTGCGTGCGGCCGGCGGCGAGCGCAAGCACAAAGGGACCGGCTGGATTCTGCTGGCGGTGTGGTTGCTCAGCCTCTTCGGCATCATCGGCTTCGGCATTGAAGCGGGCAAGCGCGACGACCTCGGCAAACGGCTGGAACGCACCGGCGAACAGTGGGAAAAGTGGTTCGATGACAACGGTAGTTCAACCACGGACAGCTATTACGGTGCCCAAAACCTCGACAGCATCATTGATCCTGTGCTCGAAGAGATCCGCGACGAAAACACCACCTACGACATCACTATCCACACGAATCCGGACAAGGGGGTGAATCTTAATATCAGCACAAAGAAAACGACGGATTCCTTATAATTAATTTTGGTTTCAGGTTTCAGGTTTCAAGTTCGCTGAAACCTGAAACTTGAAACTTTTTGACTATGTTAATCGATTTACGGCAAATCCACAAAACCTTCAATTAACAGCCAAAGGCTAACCAACATTCACTAAAAATCGTATCTTTGCACCCTCATTCAAAATTTCATCATCATGATTTTAACCACCACACCAACTATTGAAGGAAAACAGATTGTCAACTATCACGGCGTCGTGTTCGGCGAGGTCATTACCGGCGTGAACTTCGTGAAAGATTTCTTCGCAGGAGTCCGCAATATCGTTGGCGGCCGCTCGGGATCCTACGAGGACGAGCTGACGCAAGCCCGTGACGCCGCAATGCTGGAACTGGAACAGCGTGCCATGGAAAAGGGCGCCAACGCCGTGGTCGGCATCGACCTCGACTACGAGGTGCTCGGCCAGAACAACGGCATGCTGATGGTCACCGCGTCAGGTACGGCCGTTACCGTGGCGTAATGACAATTTCGGCAACCTATCCCTGTTAGTGGATTCATATCAAATAGCCCAATCGGGTGCGATTTTCCCTAAAGCCCCAAAAGGTTGCACATAGGCGTTGATGCAGTTGCGTGACAAAAAAACATCAACCATGTGCAACCTTTTGGATTTTTTGCGTCATTCTATAAATCGTATTTGCAAAAAATGATCAGGAGAGGTAAACACCATATTTTCAGGATATTATCATTATTCGTAGTGCTTGCGATAGCGGTAACAGCGCACGCCCAGTGCCTCGACAGCCGTTCCTTCGACCAACTCTGGACACGCTACTACGACATCCGGTCGGGCTATGTGCAGGATCAGCAACGGATGCTCGACACCATCGGGTGGAAAGCCGAAGCAGAGCACAACGAACTCCAACGATTTCATGTCAACTTCGAGCGCATCAGCCTCACCTACAGTCCGAACGAGACGGAGGCCTTGCTGCTGGCCAACTCCCTGTCGAAAACGTCCCCGCAGCCCTATTGCGGCATCTATCATTACCTGATTTCGAAGATATTGTCCACTTTTTGGGCCACATCCACAATCAATATGGGCAGTACCGAGCTGGCCGATGTGATGAGCTGGTCCAAAGAGGAACTTTCCGACAACATTCTCAATCATGAAGACACTGCATTCCAACAGTTGTTCCATTACGGGCTGGTACCGGCCGACGATTTCCGATTCATGACTACACCGGGCAATGTCACAACCCTCCCCGGTCTCACGCTTTTGGACGTGGTCCTGACGAGCTATCTCCAAAACACGAAGAGCTATCTGTTGGACCGTGACTTCGCTATCGACATGATAGACAGCATCATCGAGATTCATCGCCAACGCGGCGACACGCAGCTGATGCTGGAGTACGAAATCATGCGGCTGAATATAAACTCCGCGAGCAGCACCTCCCTGAGCAACCCGTTATGGAACGGTTTGGCTGAACTGGAACGCCAATATGGTTCCAATCATGCCTTGGAATATGAGAAGGGGATCTGCCTCTATGCGTATGCCTTCGACAACGACACGCTGCCGCAGGAGGAACGGAGGCGGTATCTGATCCAATGTGCACAGGCATTTCACAACGTGGTTGAAACGGCGCCCGACACTTTCTACCAAACCAACGCCGACCTCATTTTGGAAAAGCTCACCCAGAAAGAGTTTTCCGTTCAGTCCTATATGCCGACCTATCTCCAGCCGTCGGCGAAGCACCTCATTCCCATCAAATACCGCAATGTGGACACGCTCTACGTTTCGGTCTATCGCATCCGCGACTACGAAGACTTCATCTTGAACACGCCAAGTCCCTCTAAAGCCTTGTTGAACAAGGAGATGATGCAACAACAGCGGTACGTGCTTCCGCAACCCGTCCCCTACATCCAGCACACCTCAGACCTCTGGTTGGACAGCCTGCCCATAGGCAACTACATTCTCCAGTACCATACGCGCCCCGACGCCGATTCCGGCAGTACATTGGTCACGCACGAGCTCACCATCACCCGAATCACAGCGTTGGAAAACACCATCGGGCGGAAATCGTACATCTCCTTCGTGGATTCCCGCACGGGAGCCCCGCTCGCCGGACTGAAGGTGAGGAAGGAAAACTTTAGTCGCGATTGGGGTTCCCGCTCCTCCGTCTATACGAACCGTAAAGGGTGCATCCGGTTGCATGCCCCATCGGGAAAGCACGACTGGCTGTTCACGGTGAACGATGGTAAGGAATGTGTGGTGTTTTTTGACATGGGAGACTTCCCTGAGGAATATGCTACAGTCTTCAATCGGACGCGTCGCCGCTATTACTACAACTATACGGGCTACCGCTATCGTAAGGAGACGGAGATTCCTTCCCGGTTAGTGCTGGACCGACCGTTATATCGTGCCGGACAGCAGCTGCATTTCAAGGCATACCTGGTCCACGGGCATCAGATGGCGGCCCATCGCCGCGTATTGGTGGCACTGCTGGACCGCAACTACCAGAAGATCGACAGTTTGGAACTGGAAACCAACGATTTCGGAACTGTATCAGGAACGTTCAAGCTGCCCGAGAACCTCACAGGATACGGAACGATAGACTTGTGGGACGACAACTACGACAGGTATGCGGAGGCCCAGTTTGAGATTGCCGCCTACAAGCTGCCGACCTTCAAGGTGGTGTTGGAGAATCCCGGTCGGCAATACGCCATCGGGGACACGCTCCAACTGTCCGGGAAAGCCGTGACCTTCACTGGCGACCCCGTCTCCTTCGCGCAGGTCGTGGTAACCGCAAAAACCGATTACACTTCGAAGGTAACCCTTTTCCTCGAAACGGATGCACGCGGACGGTTCTCGTTTTCCATCGCCACCTCCGACAACGCCAACGTGCATGGGGCTTCTTGGGACAATTTGACGGTGAACGCGGTAGTCACGGACCGCAATGGCGAGACACAGTCGGGCGAAAAAAGCTACAAACTCAGAAAGGACGCCTTGTTTATCACCCTTGACGATAACACCCTTGCCCACGCTTATTATGGGGAGGAGCATTTCAATCCAATCGATTTGGCCAAGCAAGACACTTTGCGCAGCCTGATTGAGGTCAAGACCTTCACTGGGAAAGTATTGACGGATATCCCGGTCAAAGTGGAGATGCACAAACTAACTGCGCCAGACACTTGCAAATCATTGATTTACAAAAGTTATAAAAGGCCTTCCGCTCCTTTGTACAGCTCAAGTGACTACCGCCGCTATTTCCCGCAATACACCTTTGAAGAGCCCCACGAGCGGCCGGAATCATGGCCTATAGGGGAGAAGGTCTATTTAGAGGAGCGCGTCTTTTCGGAAAGTACACCCTGGGCAGTCAGATTGACGGATTTTGAGCCGGGCATCTACATCCTAACATTCAGTGCAACAGACTCCTTAGACCGAACCACCACCAAAAAACTATCGCTTGAAATTCGGAACACGGCCCGCAAAGACGCTTTCAAAGGATTGGCGCTAAAAGTGAACATATTGGAGCGCACCAAACATCGAATCGTCTTCCTGGTGACCTCCGACTTGGATCAGGCGCAGGTCGCCTGCCATGTCTATCAGGGGTTGCAGATGCGGCAGAAACAGTTCGTGCTGAACCATCGTCAGAAGGTCATTTCAATGCCGATACGCGAAAGGCCAGGCGCCGTTTATGTGGATTGCCAAACCGTTCAGCACGATATCGTGTATCGCTCAAGCGACCGTCGGTACTATTGGGGGCGGAAGCATTTCAAACCGGGGGTGCTGGAAATGAACATGATTCATTGGCGAAGCCTGCTGCACCCGGGCAGTCAGGAGCATTGGACCGTGGAGGTGCGGAACGCTTCCACGCACAAGCCTGTGAAGGCGGAGGTGCTTGCCTGGATGGTGGACACCAGCCTGTTGGCGCTGAACGCCAAGACTTATAATCCGTGGATACTGCCGTATGAAGGCTCTTATCGCGCCTCCCCTTTCGATGGCATCGGCACATTTCCTGTGTGTTATACCTTGTCCTTCCGGTGTGTGTTCCCTAAATCCTATCGTCATGCCTCCAAACGGCAGGAAATGCTGAAACAATATCCGCATCTGGATATGGAACACCTCTCCACCTCCGAATTTCAGACATTTTCCCCTTACTTTTTGTACGGTTCGCTCTTCCGTTCCGACAACACCGGAAGACTGGCGGGAGAAAACATCCGGACCACGCCGGGACGAAGTGTGTCAATAGATGAAATCACCCCGTTTGATTTGGTGGAAACCGAGTTGATAGAAACGCCCTCGGCCGAAAATGACGATGACGGTTTTGCGGGCGGCGGTCTGCATCCGTTCCGCATCCGCGACCACTTCACGGAAACGGCCTTTTTCCTGCCCCACCTGCGGACGGACCACAACGGCCGCACCGATTTCGAGTTCACCGTCCCCGACCAGTTCACGACATGGCAGTTTTACGCCTTGGCGCACACGAAAGGGCTGAAAACAGGCAAGTTGCAGGGTTCCATGGTATCGAAGATGCCGCTGATGCTGCAGACCAACGCCCCGCGTTTCCTCCGCGAAGGCGACACCCTCACCCTCCGCGCCAAGGTCACCAACCTTACCGAATACGATTTGGAGGGAGAGGTGACGGTGGAATTTTTTAATGCGGAGGATAACAATCCCGTTAAAATGGTGGTTGATCCGAATTGTAGAGACGCGGTGCGTGATAGTAGAGACGTGCCATGGCGCGTCTCTACAGACGGGAAATCCCAATTCTCCGTAACGGCCGACGCCTCCCAAACCGTCCAATTCCGCATTATCGTCCCCGCCGACATCCCCGCCATCGGCTACCGGATGGTGGCCCGTGCCGGTAACTACGGCGACGGCGAGGAACGCCTCCTGCCCGTGCTGCCTAACAAAATGCTGGTGACCGAATCCCATCCGTTCGTGGTGGCCGCCAACACGGACACCGCCTTTGTTTTCAACCGCTATCGCACGCACGCCACGCCCACGATGCAGCCGCTGAGCTACACCGTAGAGGTTACCACGAACCCCACGTGGCTCGCCATCCGCTCCCTACCCTTCCTGATGCGCTACCCCTACGAATGCAATGAGCAGACCTTCAGCAAGTTGTTCGCCGCAGCCACCGTGCAGCACGCCCTCGCGCAAAGCCCCGGTCTGGACTCGGTATTCCGCAGCTGGCTCGCCGACACGGTGAACCAGGCGCTGGCCTCCCCGCTGCTCAAGAACAAGTCGATGCAGGGCCTGCTGTTGGAGGAGACCCCGTGGCTGCGGGATGCACAGAACGAGTCGCAACAACGAATGGAGACTGCCAAGCTTTTCAGCCAAGATAATCTGAAGCAACAGTTGGACAAGAGTTTCAACAAGCTGTTGAACAATCAGTTAGCGAATGGCGGCTGGGATTGGTACGGACATCGGGACTACTCCCCGTACATCACCGACCACATTGTGGCGGGCTGCTACAAGCTGCAACGTTTGGGCGTAAAACTCCCGCAGGCGGACAAGATGCTGGACAAAGCCATCCGCGCCGCCGACCATTATCAGGAAAGATGTTATGAGATGCATCTGGACCGGCAGGATTTGGAGCCCGGTGCGCCTTTCTTCTTTACGGAAGAGGATGTACACTATCTCTACATGAGGTCGTTTGCGCCATACGATTCGGTTTGGATTTCAAAAAAATATGTACAAAATCTGATTAATCTGATGCGTCAAAACTTGTATAAGTCCAACTATACACTTCAGGCAGAGGCCGCCTTGGTTCTTCATCGCACCGGCGACAAAAAAGCCAAGTTCGAGGCGCGGCAAATCATGGAACGCCTCCGCCAACAAGCTGTCATTGACCGTGATAAGGGAATGTACTGGCGCAAGGAGTACAGCGGCTACTACTATCGTTGGTACGAGGCTCCGATTGAACGGCAGGCGTTGCTGATTGAGGCTTTCTCGGAAATCTCGCCGCGTCCGAATGAGCTGACGGCCATGAAACAATGGCTGCTTTTGCAGAAGGAAGGAAACAGCTGGAGCAACACGAAAGCCACGGCTGAGGCCGTCTATGCGCTGTTGCTCGACACCCCGGCGGATTTACTGCAACCGGCCACAACAGTCGTCACGGTGGGCGGGGAAGAGATCACCTCTACGGAAGCCGCAAAAGCAGAGGCCGGCACCGGCTATATGCAACGGGTTTGGAATCCGGAGGCCATGTCGCCCTCGTTGGCCGACATTACTGTGCGCACCGACAGCACACACCCGGCCTTCGGGGCCGCTTACTGGCAGTATTTGGAGGTCCCCGACCAAGTGGAGGACGTTGGCAGCGGGCTGTCGGTGCGGCGCACGTTCTACCACCAGCCGGCGGTCGGCAACGGAAAGACAGCCGAGCCTGTGACCGCCGACAATCCCGTCCGTCTAGGCGAACGTATCACCGTGAAGATTGTCGTCACCAGCGACCGCGACTTGGAGTACGTGCACGTGAAGGATCCGCGTGCGGCGGCCTTCGAGCCTGTCAACATCCACGAGCGCAATGGCTGCCAGAGCGGCACATGGTGGATTGAGAGTCCGCGAGATGCCAGCAACAGCTTCTTCTTCAAGAAGTTCCCGCAAGGCACGGTCGTTCTTGAATACGATGTTTTCGCCACCCAGTCCGGCGATTTTTCCGTCGGCGCGCCCACCGTGGAGTGCATGTACGCGCCGGAGTACAGGGCGCAGGGCAAGGGGATAAGGGTGACGGTGCGGTGAGATGGGCTACGAAAAATGTCCGCGTAATTTTATATAAGCTCTGACACGAAGAGAGCTATTACATTATCTGGCCATCATAGCCAGAATATCACTCTCGGCCAGGCCGCTTGCTTCCGCCAGGACTGCCGCATCAAGGCCGTCAGAAAGCAGCTTTCGGAGAATCTCAATGCGACCTTGCTCAAGACCTTCTTGCTTTCCTCGCTCATAACCAGCCTGTTCCGCCTCTTTTCGTTCGCATTCCACCATCTCATGCACGCTGGGGTAGTCCATCAAGCTCCTGACATAATCCTGTTTTTCCATATTCGTGAAATTTGAGATTTGACATTCCTCATAGAAGCGCATCTGCATGGGTGTCAGAGCGTTAACTTCCTCTTCTTGCAAATACACTACATTAGTGAACATGTAGAGAATAAGGTTTCGCTCGTCGCTCATGTCAAGCGTTTCCAATTGCGCGGCAAATTTACTCAATTCAACGAAATAATAAACAATATTTTTTGTAAAAATATCATTGTCGTCATCTTTGTTGTAAATCCTTGAGAAGAAACGCTTCTTCCCTTTGAACTCCGGCATATCGTAACTCATTATGTTAAAGGAGTATATCTTCGGCACATGCTTGTAGTACTTGTCTTTCTCATCCCAATTCTGCACGGTGGCGAGACTGGTATTGACCCGCAGCCGGTCAACATAGTTCTCTTGCTTCCCGTTCTGCATCTCCACGATGAATCGTTTGCCGTCCTGGTTTTTGCAGTAGAGGTCGTAACGGACAAACTTGTCCTCTTTCCGTATGCTGAGCATTTCCGTAGGCAGGTAGGAATATCGGTGATGATCCCTGTGTCATCGGAGATGAATACGTTCAGAAGGTGCATCAGTATGTCCTTGTTGCGCTCTGAGGCCAGCAGCCGCTTGAACCCGTAGTCGGAAAGCGGATCCATGACCTTCAAGTTGTGCTCCTTGATGTAGGCCTCTGTCTCTTTAAGGCTCGGGAGTTTCCTTTTGTTTTCCTTTTTTGTTCCAGACGGTTTGGACTGTTTAGTCTTCTGTGTCTTTTGTCTTCTTGTTTTTTTCGACATAATGTTTTTGTTTAGGTTTTTAATAATATTCGTTCAGGTCAGACTGCCTGTCACGCACGGAAGTGCATAGAGACGTGTCATGGCACGTTGAGACGCACGACCGTGCGTCTCAAAAGAAAACCGTTTTCCCGACGGCAAATATACAACACGGGAACACCCTTTGTCAAGTGTTTTGAAAAATTTTTATTTCACTGGTTGTCAAACCAGTACGGAAAACGCCTTAACTAATCAAGGAAGAATAGTTAATTTTTAAGACGACATTTCGCAGAAATTGGAGAGCATACCGCATCGAACGAACAATTCCATAGATGTACAAAACGTAAAACAAGAAAGTTTCCAACGTCACAACCAAAAAAATTTGTATCTTCGCCCCCTGAAATAGAACCCCAATTTTTCACCAAACCCCAAAAAACATTAAAAAGATAAACTGAAATTATAACATATTGACATAAAGCGTTTTCGCTTTTCTTTGTTGCACGAGAATCTGGACAATTTTCAGCAATACCACAGAAAGGAACGAACCGCTTGCGATGTAAATCGTGGGCTTTTTGTTTGTGGTATAGGTAGTCCAGAACCTTTCGTGCAGTGCAAAACAGGCTCACGATTCTTTTTATGTTTGTGATGGAAGGCGAAGACGGTTTGCAGAGACGCAAACTTTTGCGTCTCTTCGGGAACGACAAGACAAATAAAAATTACAAACATAAAAAAAACGATTATGAAAAAGATTTATCAATTGGGCATTACCATGCTCCTTTTGCTGGCGGCGACACTGCCGGCGACCTTCGCCTACAACTTCGAGAGCGGCGGTATCTATTACAACATCACAGGTGTCTCGCCCAACACGGTGGCGGTCACCTACGCCACGGGTTCCTACAACAGCTACTCCGGCACGGTGGACATTCCGGGCACCGTGACCTACAACGGCACCACTTACACGGTGACGGCCATCGGCAACAGCGCATTTCGGAGTTGCTCGAATCTTACTGGTGTGACGATTCCGAACACGGTGACGAGTATTGGAGAGTATGCGTTTTCTTCGTGTTCGCATATAACCTCTGTAACGATTCCCAATGGGGTGGAAACGATAGGTGTGAGAGCGTTTTACAATTGTTCTCAATTGTCTACATTGACAATTCTGAATGGGGTGGAAATCATAGGGGCGAGCGCGTTTTACCACTGCAACTTGCATACCGTAACGATACCCGCATCAGTGACCTCAATCGGAAGTGATGCTTTTTCTTGTAGTAATTTGGATAGCGTATTTTTCAAAGCAACCAACTGCTCATCTGCTGCTAATGCATTCGAAAATTGCAGCCATCTTACTTATTTGAATATCGGCAGCAATGTTCAAACAATCCCGGCAAACATTTTTGCGTACTGTAATGCATTGCGGTCTATTTATATACCCAGTTCTGTTTCGACTATCGGGACTAACCCCTTCCATCACTGTCATGGATTGGACACCATCATAGTGGAAGAAGAGAACAGCGTCTATACAAGTGGTAACCACTACAATGCCATAATCCATTCTGCCACTCATACTTTGGTGACGGGTTGTAAAAGCACTGTCATTCCGAATTCAGTTACTCAAATAGGTGGTTATGCATTCGCTGGGTGTACAGGATTAACAGGTCCATATACCATCCCGAATCAAATCATCGTAATTGGAGCTTCTGCATATTCTGATTGCACAAGCCTTACATCGCTGACAATCGGACACAATGTAGATTCTATTGGGAATTCTGCTTTCTCTGGCTGTAGTGCAATTTCTTCCGTCGCTTTTAATGCGGATAGCTGTAGATACATGGGGGCTGGTTTCTCTTCTTGTAACAGTTTTTCAACTCTGGCAATAGGTAACAACGTAAAAGCAATCCCCGCATATGCCTTTAGAGGCTGTTCACATTTGACTGGGATGTTGGTTATTCCTGACTCCGTTAAAACTATAGGAGAATATGCGTTTAATGGCTGTTCCGGTTTGACTTTGTTGTCTATTGGTAATTCTGTCACCTCAATCGGCAACTCTGCGTTCTACAGTTGCAACGAAATGGGAGGGACACTAACTATCCCGCAATCAGTAAAAAGTATTGGATCTTCCGCATTTTACAATTGTCCAGGATTTACATCTTTGGTGTTCAATGCGGACAGTTGTGCAACGGGATCCTTTTCTAGATGCAGTAACGTGTCCACCTTGACCATCGGGGATAATGTCAAAATAATTCCTGAAAGTGCATTTAGCGGCCTTAGCCTTATTACAGGAACTCTAACTCTTCCGAGTACTTTGATGTACATTGGAGGATCAGCTTTTAGTAATTGTAGCGGTTTAACAGGTCTGATAGCCATACCCGATTCAGTCCAAGCCATCGGAAGCTATGCCTTCCAAAACTGTAGCGGACTCACTTCGCTTACTATTGGAAAAGCAGTGTCAAACATCGGAAGCTATGCCTTCCAAAACTGTAGCGGATTAGCTTCTATTGCGTTTAATGCTGACAGTTGTGTTTCGATGGGGATAGGTTCCAATGATAACCCTGTTTTTTCTGGTTGTACAAACGCAGCAACTTTATCCATCGGGGAAAACGTAAAAACAATTCCTGCATACGCATTTTATAATCTCACCGGTTTGACAGGCCCGACAACAATCCCCGATTCGGTCCAAAACATTGGACACTATGCCTTCAAAAACTGTAGCGGATTAACATCCTTGACTATCGGGGAAGCGGTATCAACCATCGGAGGCTATGCCTTCCAAAACTGTAGCGGATTATCTTCTATTGCGTTTAATGCAGACAGTTGTTTTTCTATGGGATCCTCTTATTCTCCTGTTTTCTCTGGTTGTACAAATGCAGCCACTCTATCCATCGGTGAAAACGTGAAAACAATTCCTGCTTACGCATTTTATAATTTCACTGGTTTGGCTGGTGCGATAACAATACCCAATTCGGTTCAATCCATCGGAGACTATGCCTTTCAAAACTGCATTGGTTTAACTCATGTGACTTTTAATGCCGACAGTTGCACATACATGGGATTTTATAACCCATATCATGGAGGATATGATGGCAGCGTATTTAAAGGATGCGACAGTCTGTCAACACTAATATTAGGCGAAAATGTCAAAAACATCCCCGACTACGCCTTTTTCAATTGTTCCAAACTAAATGGAAAATTGACTTTTAGCAGAGTCACCCTCATTGGAACAAGCGCATTTGAGGGTTGCAGCGAATTAGACTCGTTGATTATCGGCAGGACTGTTTCTTCGATTGGAACCTACGCCTTTAAAAATTGCATTGGTTTGTCCTACGTGGAATACAATGCGGACAGCTGCAATTCATCGGGTCACCTATTTACAGGCTGTACAGCCCCTGCATCATTAGTCATTGGCGAAAATGTAAAATCAATACCGGACTATTGCTTTAGGAATTTCACAGGACTGTCGGGCACACTTGTCATCCCTGATTCCGTTAAAGTCATCGGATTTTCTGCTTTCAGCGAATGTACAGGTTTGGATTCCGTGATTATCGGGAAATCTGTGGCTTCTATGGGAAATGCGTTTAACGGGTGCTCTGGGCTATCGTACGTGGAATTTAACGCCGACAGTTGTATAGACGACAACAACTACTACACATTCAACGAGTGTGACAGTCTGTCTTCTTTGACTATCGGTAATAATGTGAAAATTATTCCAAACGATATGTTTAGAAATCGCTCAAGTCTGACAGGATGTATTAACATTCCAAATTCAGTTAAAACAATCGGGGAAGAAGCTTTCTTTAATTGCAACAGCATAGACTCTTTGATTATCGGGAAATCTGTCACATCCATCGGGAGTGATGCTTTTGAGAATTGTAGTGGATTGTCACACGTTGTGTTTAATGCGGATAGCTGCACAGCGGTAGGTATAAATCTTGTCAGCGGTTCTATTGGTGGTACCATTTTTAACGGCTGCACACTCACGTCTACATTGGTTATCGGTGACAATGTGAAAAACATCCCTCAAAACATATTCTATGGCCTTTCAGGATTACAAGGGACATTGGTCATCCCTGATTCCGTCGTCTTTATCGGAAGTTGTGCTTTCAAGAATTGTAGCAATTTGACAAATCTTGTAATAGGTAAGTCTGTGCGTGAAATCCAGCCAGGATATAACGCTCAATACTCCGCATTTGCTGGATGCGGTGGGATAACTTCCCTATCTTTCAATGCCGACAGTTGTATCGTTGCTGGAAATGCGAACTACCCCGCTTTTAAAGTGTTGTCAAATCTGACAACACTGTCCATAGGGGATAATGTGAAAGTAATTCCTGATTATGCGTTCAGCAATTCCAAATTGACAGGGGAGCTTGTGATTCCCAATTCTGTTAAGTATATCGGACGTTCTGCATTCGAATGGTGCAACAAATTGAATGGTGCGCTAATAATTCCGAATTCTGTCAAAACCATTGAAGATAATGCTTTTAAGTGGACCAATTTTGATTCACTTGTTATTGGAAAAAATGTATCACTCATTGATACAGGAGCTTTCACCGGTTGTTCTCACTTGAAGCATGTGTCTTACAACGCGGATAGCTGTTCTTGTGCTGAAGGTATTTCAAATCGACCATTTTCCAATTGTGACAGTATCGTTTCCCTAACCATCAGCGACAATGTGAAAATCATCCCTGCATACGTTTTCAACGGCCTCAACCACATAACCGGTGAGTTAACAATTCCGGACTCCGTCAAGATTATCGGAACTAGAGCATTCGCCAACTGCACAGGCATCTCCAAACTCATTCTCAGTCGCTCTGTAGACAGTCTGGGTGCCAGTGCCTTTGCTAACTGTACTGGCATCAACTCTATCTTTTCGTATAACAAAACACCGCCCGCTCCAGCATTGAATTCCTCTAATCCGTTTGACAATGTAGGCAGGAATTTCTTCGTTCACGTTCCCTGCGGAACTGCCGATGCCTATCGCGCTGCATGGCGCTATAATCAAAACGTTAGTTCTTCTTATTTCAACTACTACGCTGATGATCTCCAGCCCTACCTCTTCACTGTCCTTTCCGATGACACCATCAAAGGCACCGTCCAAATCACCACGCAACCCACGTGTACAAGTCCTGCCGTTATTGAGGCCATGCCCAACTTTTTCTATGTCTTCGATCACTGGAGCGATGGGAACACGGACAACCCGCGTACGCTCACTCTTACTCAGGACACCACTTTGGTAGCGCACTTCAGAGAATATGACCTTAACATAAGCTGTGACACTAATTATGGTCATATTGTGTTTTTACAGATGCCAACAGCGGAAAACCCGCAAGCGGTTGTTCAAGTGGTGCCAAATCCCTGTTATCTATTCGGCTATTGGACAGACTATAAACATTCCGGATCGTCCGTGTGGTCGCTTAACGAAGAGTACGACAATCCGCGTACCATTACGCTTTCGCAAGACACCACAATGGAAGTGAGTTTCCGATATGCGCACCCTGTAGATATTTCAAGTGACAGAACAAGTCTTTGTGAAGGAGATTCAACAGTGCTGAAAGGTGTCACCTACCCCGAAGCGTGGTCTGGCAACACGGCCATTCCCTCCAATTCCGTTACCGAAGGATTCCTTTGGGTGCGATACATTCCGACAGGGAGTGGCACTTACCAGAGGGACACATTGGGGTTGGAAGATAGCATTGTTGTATCAACGGCGGGGATATATAGAGTGATGGGAATTGATTCCACTGGCTGTATCGCATACAGCACGATCTCTATGGAAGTCCATCCGTATCCAACGATTATGATTAGCGGCGAAACAGAAATCTGTGCAGGTAACAGTACCACACTAACAGCGGGACTTTATGAATTTTCGGAAGACTTCACCAACGGAATTCCTACAGAATGGACGACAAATGGCGATGCTTTGGATATTTATACTCTTAACGGCAACAGCGGAAACGCTATCCTTTTCCCTGCATACGATTTGCCTGAAAACACAGAGGCAGAACTGATACTGCCCGACATTAACTTGAAACAGTTTGATCAACCATCAATAGGGTTCAAAATAGCCTACTACGGTCGATTATCCTCTTGCCATGATGTTTGGAACAGCACATACCCTTACTGGCAAAATATTTGTGACACCATACGCAATGAGGATTTAAAAATCATGTTGTCCACCGATGGTGGAATTACCTGGACTGAAGTTTATCGGGCTTCAAATGATTACAGTTATTATGATTATCAATGGTATGTTAGCGAAAATGCTTACTATCCGCAAAACATGTCCAACAGTCATGGGGGATGGGCAAATCTCTCTAATTTTTCCGATTACGAAAATGTGAAGATAAAGTTTGTCTTCACTGGAGGCCAAGGCAATAATATGTGGTTAGATGATATCCAGTTGTATTCTGGCATCTATGATTATAATCTTTCGTATTTGTGGAGCAATGGCGGCGAAAATTCTTCGCAAACTTTTGATGATTCAGGCACATATTATGTGACTGTTTCGAATCGCATAGGTAGTTATTGGGATGCTATGCAGGAAAATTGGATTCAAACCAAATGTTCTACCACTGATTCCGTCACTATCACCGTTTGGGAGCCGTCTGACACGACTGAAGTCACTGTTAACACTCCCGAAAGTTATTATGTAATGAACGGCGAGACTTTCTGCACCTCAGGTGATTACACACAGACCTTGCAGAACATCCACGGATGCGACAGTGTTGTAAAATTGCATCTTACCTTGACTCCCAGTATCACCGTAGTGAATGACACCGTGTATGGAAAATACCGCTACTCCACAGCAAATACATATATTAACATATACGGCACAAAAGAATCCTATCAATACAAGATGACTCCAGATCAATATGCACATTGGGCAGATTCCGTATTGACAGATTGGCTTGACTGGTCAGAGATGGACAGCACATACATCCACCTCTCATATGATTCTATCACCAATATGGCTTCAATGAATTTTGAATACGTTAACGTTTACAGACGTCTTGATGGAAATGTTTATCGTGATGAATTTTTCTACCTGGACAACACTTATACCGACAGTTCCTTTTACGATTTTTCTGACACTTTGACCCTACAAACCTCTGTCGGCTGTGATTCAACCATTATCTGGAACACCCGAATATTTTTCCGTGATTACGTAGAGTTGCATGACCTTGAGGAATGTAGTTTTACATGGCAAGGCGACAGCCTCTTCATTACAGATCCCATCTATCAAGAGACAGTTGTCGGTGGTATTGGATATGGCGACACCCTGACAGAATCCGGTACATATCTCCAAAAACTAATTAACACAAATGGCTGTGATTCTACCGTTCACCTATCCCTCACCATCCATCCCGCCGTATACGAAGAAATCACTATCACCGCATGTGACAGTTGCATCCTTAATGGTGTCACCTACATGGAATCTGGCGACTATATACAAAACACTGACACCATGTTTACTACCATTCGAAAGATGATCTATATTAGTTGGCGTGGTTGGGGCTATACTGACATTTATGGTAATTTCGTAGCATTTTGGCCTAACGGATGGAGTGGCATAGAATGGAACATTGATCCTGAAACAAACACTGTTGTTTCATATTCATATTTTGACCAATTTGGAATTGAGCATCCCTATGTCATGGGTGACACTATCCCCTACACAGATACAATGCCTGCTTGCAAACTCACCACCCTCCACCTCACCATCAACCCCTCGGTGACTGAACTTGTCGAAGCCACCGCCTGCGACTCCTACACCTGGAACGACAGCATCTACACCACCTCCGGCGAGTATATCCAGACTTTCACCGCAGCAAACGGCTGCGACTCCACCGTCACTCTGCAACTAACCATCAACGAGTCCAAACACACTGATACCACAGCTGAAAGCTGCGGCTCCTATACGTGGAACGAGACCACTTACACCACCTCTGGCGAGTACTTCCAGACCTTCACCGCTGCTAACGGGTGCGACTCCACCGTCACGCTGCATCTGACCATCCTGCCGCTGCCGACCCCGAACATCACGGGCGTCACCACGGTGTGCGAAGGGCAGACCGCCACGCTGAACGCCACGGGCGGCGTGAGCTACCTGTGGGAAGACGGCACCACGACGAACACCTACCCTGCCACCGTGAGCGGCTTCTATACCGTTACGGTCACGAACGCGGAGGGCTGCTCTGCCACAGCTTCCGCCACCGTCACGGTGAACCCGCATCCGGAAGTGGCCATCACGGGCAACACCGCCATCTGCCCCGGCGGCAGCACGGTGCTCACCGCCACGGGCGCGGACAGCTACCAATGGAGCAACGGCAGCACCAATCCTTCCATCCCGGTGAATATGTTCGGTCAATACAGCGTTATCGGCACGAGCTCGGCTGGATGCTTCAGCACCGCCTCGGTTACCGTTTTAGTGTCGCAACCGCCGGTTATCACCATCAGCGGCAACACGGACATCTGTGCGGGCGAGAGCACCACTCTCACGGCCAACGGCGGTGTCAGCTATATGTGGAGCAACGGCAGCACCGCTGACACGTTAGTAGCCACCACTGCGGGCACTTGGCAGGTAATCGGCTACAACGCAGACGGTTGCAGCAATATGGCCTCCGTCACGGTGAACGTCTGGCAGCCCGCTTCATCCGACCTCTACATCACGGCGTTCGACAGCTGCTATATGTGGTTCGGGACGCCGCGCTGCGAGTCCGGCAACTACACCTACACGCTGCAGACCATCCACGGTTGCGACTCGGTCATCACCCTGCACCTCACCTTGGAGGATGCCATCACAACGGAGTTCAACGCGACAAGCTGCGACAGCTACACGTGGAACGGGGCAACCTACACGGTATCGGGCAATTACACACAAAGCTTCACGGCAGTCAACGGTAACGACTCCATCGTAACCTTGCACTTGACCATCAATAACCCGGTGCACACAGCTACCACCGCTGAAAGCTGTAGCTCCTACGATTGGAACGGTCAGACCTACACCGTCAGCGGAGACTACACCTACGAGCACCTTGACGCAAACGGCTGCACACAGGTTGATACGCTGCACCTCACTATTTTCAACCCGGTACACACAGCTATCACAGCTGGAAGCTGTGGCTCCTACTATTGGAACGGCCAGACCTACACCGAGTCTGGCGACTACACCTACGAACACCTTGACGCAAACGGTTGCACGCAGGTCGACACGCTGCATCTGACCGTGAATGACACCAAACACGTCGAGTTCGCGGATTCCACCTGTACGGCGTACACTTGGAATGGCCAAACGTACGCATCCAGTGGCAACTACACACAGACTCTCACGGCTGCCAACGGCTGCGATTCCGTGGTGACGCTACATCTGACCATCGTTCCTACCATAACACCCGCGATTGCCGTCACCGGCAGTTTGACCGCCTGCGACAACGGTTCCGCCACACTGTCTGTTCCGGGCAACTACAGCAACTTTGTCTGGTCAACAGGAGCGATTACTCCGACCATCACGGTCAGCGAGGCCGGCTACTACTGGGTCACCGCCACCGATGCCTTTGGATGCGAGGGCGTTTCCGAAATGGTGCAGTTGGGCGGCAGCACTCAGATTGACGAAACACCGGCCATCTGCATGGTTGACGTGGAGGACAACCACAACCTGCTGATTTGGGAGGAGTTGTCTGATCCTGACGTTGCAAGCTACCATATCTATCGCGAGAACAACCAAGCCAACGTGTTCGAACCGCTTGCCGTAATACCCGCGGGCAGTGTCAACGCTTTCGCGGACAGCACCGCTGACCCGTCAGTTCGCGCCTGGCGTTACAAAATCACAGCGGCTGACACCTGCGGCGGCGAGACTCCGATGAGCGGATACCACAAAACCGTGCATCTCACCATCAACCAAGGGCTCGACAACAGCTGGAACCTGATATGGACACCCTACGAGGGCCTCGAATTTGCAAGCTACAAACTCTATCGCGGTACCGCCAACAACAACCTGCAACTCATCCAGACTATGCCCGCCACGCTGACCTCTTACACCGACAACAACCCGTCGGGCGACGCTCTCTTCTACCAAATCGAGGTGGTGATGACAGATGGCTGCGTGCAACACACCCGTGACATCACGCACACGGGCGCACGATCCAACATTGTTTACAACCAAGTTCCGGTGATGGCGGAGGAGACCGTCAGCGCGTGCGAGAGCTACGATTGGAACGGGCAGACGCTAACCTCCTCCGGCGATTACACGCAGACGTTCGTCTCCGAACTGGGCTACGACAGTGTGGTCACCCTCCACCTGACCATCCACCACACGCCGGTGTTCAGCATCAGCGGCAATCTGGCAATCAGTCAGGGCCAGAGCACTGCGCTCTCGGTGCCGAACAACGCCGGGTGGAGCTATCTGTGGAACACGGGCGAGACAGCCTCGGTCATCATCGTCGCCCCGTCGGAGACCACCAGCTACTCTGTCACAGTGACGGAAGGCACCTGCAATGCCTCCGACAGCGTGACGGTTACGGTCAACACAGGTATCGACGACCACGACGGTTTCGACTTCACCGTCTATCCCAATCCGACCACCAACATCGTCAATGTACAATGTACAATGAACAATGTACAATTTTCGGGAACGGAAATCCATATCGTAGATATGTACGGAAAATTGGTGCGCACCAAACCGTTTGATGGCGAAACGACGCTCATTGACATTTCCGACCTGGCCAACGGAATTTATTTCGTCAAAGCCGTGGCAGACGGGAATGTCGTGGCCGTGCGGAAGGTGGAGAAACAATAATCACCGCGCATCAGACGAAACCGGATAGTTTACTAACCACACCGATACGGGGGGACGCAAAATTTTGCGTCTCCCCGTGTTTATATGAACAAAAAAATTGTACTTTTGCCCCCGTTTTAAGATGATTCTGTCTGGTTCGTACTCGCCTGTTCTACCGAGCTCTTGCCCCTGCCGGGGCCGCTCAAGGAAACTGTTTTTTTTGATTGAACTTTGAACTTGAAACTTATATACAAACA
>JAFPVR010000102.1 GCA_017395245.1 Bacteroidales bacterium
CTTCGTCATCGCCGTGCCCATCAGCGTGTTCGTGATGCATCGCTACTTGGAGGGTTTCGCCTACCGCGTGCCGTTGCACGTCTGGGTGTTCGCGGTGGCCCTGATCGCGGTACTGTCCGTTACTATCGCGGTGGTCACCTTGCGCAGTTTGAGAGCCGCCACGGTGAACCCGGTGAGGGCGTTAAGAACGGAATAGGGTGGTGTAGAGACGCAAAATTTTGCGTCTCTACGATGTTAAAAAAAATATTTGAGTGTAATCCGTATTGAAATAAAATGTATTTTTGCACCGTTAAATACAATGATTGGATATTTTAATCGTAAATATAGCTATTAACATATCCGATTGAATGATTAAAATATAAGGCTATGACGGATTATTACGAGTACTCAATTCCAGAGTTGGTGCAGATGCTTGGTGCCCGTTTCAAGGATTACCGCATGCGTTCGAACATGACGCAGAAGGACGTGGCAGAACAGGCGGGACTTACGGTGAATACCATCCACAAGTTCGAGAACGGCAGGGTGCCCAACCTTTCGCTTAGTACTTTCTTGTTGCTGATGAAGGCTGTTGGATGTATCAACGGTCTTGATGGGCTGATGCCGGAACTGCCAGAGTCTCCTTATCTTGTCAAGGAAGGCGGGAAGAAAGCCCAACGCATCCGACATGCCTCACCGAAGTCTAGAACCCAACCATAAACCGAGATGATGACAAGAATACTGAGAATCATGCTGTGGGGACGCGAAGTCGGTCGGTTGAGCATTGATGCGCGCCGTGGATTGCCCTATTTCGAGTACAATCGAGAGTGGGTGGAAACTGGACTCGACATCTCGCCGCTCAACGCTTCTATCAAGCTGCCTCAGAACCTTCGCCCGATTTTCGGTGCTTCAGAGAAAATCTACCAAAAGTTGCCGCCTTTTTTGGCCGACTCTCTGCCCGACGCTTGGGGAAACGAACTTTTCGAGCAATGGCGGAGGCAGCAGGGCATCAAGCTGGGAGAGATTACGCCGCTCGACAAGCTGGCTTTCATCGGAAGGCGGGCTATGGGCGCATTGGAGTTCTTTCCTGAAACCTCCAGTTTCTCTTTAAAAGAGGATATCAACCTGAAGGCCTTGGTCAACCTGGCCGAAAAAATCTATGCGCAACGGGAAAATGCGCATATTGACCCCGAGCAGTCGCTCACCATGCAGGCCTTGATGGCAGTGGGCACTTCAGCGGGAGGACGGCAGCCCAAAGCCATTATTGCCATCAATCGTGAGACGGGTGAAATCCGCAGCGGACAGGTGGGCGAATTGAAAGGATTTGACTATTGTATCCTGAAGTTCGGAATTTTTGAACGTTCAACGGCGGAACTGGAAATGACCTATTATGAGATGGCAAGAAAGGCTGGAATACGGATGATGCCCTGTTGGCTGATGGAGGTTGAAGGCGTCAAACATTTCGTTACCAAGCGGTTCGACAGGGAAGGGGAGAAAAAACTACACGTTCAGACATTGGCGGCACTTTATCCCGAAGCCGACAGCTATGAGCGCCTGCTGTGGGTATGCCGCAAGATGCGATTGTCGGAGCTTGACTGTGAGGAGGTCTTCCGCCGTATGGTGTTCAACCTCTTGGCCAACAACACCGACGATCACAACAAGAATTTCTCGTTTTTGATGGATGAGCAGGGACATTGGAGACTTTCACCTGCATATGATATGACCTATATTTTTAACAGCGGGGGCTTTCTGCCCGAGACGCAACATTGTCTGATGATTGGCGGGAAATATACAGGTGTGACGCTCGAAGATGTCAGGGGACTGGCTGCTGAGAACGGGATACGCAGGGCGGAAAGTATCATTCGGGAGGTGGCCAAAGCGGTTGCGGATTTCCGCTCCATGGCTGAGCGTTATGATGTCCGGAAACAATGGATTTCCGCCGTGGAAAATACACTTGGCCATAATCTTGAAGCGTGGGGACTTGGAAAGGCGAATGTTGTGGCCAGTTATATAGATTCTACAGGTCGTAAAATAGATAATGCCCGTGTTGAGATGCAATTTAAGGGCAACTATCATCTTCTTGCCATGATTGACGGCAAAGAATGCAAAGCGGTCATTCGCAAGAAGACTATAGAATATGATGAAATAAGCCGTATCGGAATATCAAACTTGTCTGATGAATATTTGAAGGAACTTGTTTCTAAATTAATGTAACGATTGTTAATACTGATGATTATGCCCAAACTCAAATCCAAAATATTAGTGGTGGACGACAATGCGGGGGTGCGCGCCACACTGAACATCCTGCTGCCGCCGCGCTTCGAGGCGGTGGAGACGGTCAGCACACCCAAGGTGCTGATGAACACGGTGCGCACGTTCCGTCCCGATGTGGTGCTGCTCGACATGAACTTCGAGGCCGACATCAACACCGGCAACGAGGGCCTCTATTGGCTCTCCGAACTGCGACGGCAATATCCTGACATTCAGGTGGTTCTGATGACCGCCTACGCGGATGTGCCGCTGGCCGTGGAGGGCATGAAACGAGGTGCATTCGACTTCATCGTGAAGCCGTGGGAGAACGAGCATCTGATGGCGGTGTTGGAAGCGGCCTGTAAACAACGGAACAAAGAGGCGCATCCGACTGCAAAACAGGAGGATGCTGCGATGTTGTGGGGTGAAAGTCCTGCCATGACTGCCATCCGGAAAACGGTGGAGAAGGTGGCCCCGACGGACGCTACCGTGCTGATTACTGGCGAGAACGGAACCGGCAAAGACGTGTTAGCCAACGAGATACACCAGCTGTCTTCGCGGGCGGCCAAACCGATGGTGAGCTTGGATATCGGGTCGCTGTCGGAGAGTCTGTTCGAGAGCGAGCTGTTCGGGCATGTGAAAGGGGCTTTCACCGACGCGCGCACCGACCACACGGGCAAGTTCGAGCAGGCCAACGGCACCACGCTCTTTCTCGACGAAATCGGGAATATCCCGTTGCACCTGCAGTCCAAGCTCTTGCGGGTGCTGCAAAACCGCTGCGTCACCAAGGTCGGCGACACCAAGTCCGTGCCGATCGACATCCGGCTGGTTTGCGCCACCAACAAGGACCTCCCCGCGATGGTGCGGGACGGCCAATTCCGCGAGGATCTCTACTACCGTATCAACACGGTAACGTTGCAGCTGCCGCCCCTGCGCGAGCGTACAGACGAGATCGAACCGTTAGCCTCCTTGTTCATAGAACGTTACGCCAAGAAGTACCGTCGCAATGTGACGGGTATTTCGGAGGGTGCCGTGGATCTGCTGCGCCGATGCCGCTGGTCCGGGAATGTGCGTGAGCTACAGAACCGGATTGAGCAGACGGTCATCTTAGCCGAGAACGAAGTGTTGCGGCCAGATGACTTTCAAATTAATGATAATGAGCTAATTACGACTGAATTCCCCATTCAGGCAGAGTCCTTGGAGGATGCTGAGGAACAGGTGATACGCAACGCGGTCAAAAAATACAACGGCAACCTGACCTTGGTGGCCAAAGCATTGAATATCAGTCGCCCGACATTGTACAACCGTTTGAAAAAGTACGGAATATGAGTACTTTGGCATGGATAGGGATTCTGGCGGGCAGCTGCCTCATCGTGGCCCTGCTGACGGCCTTGTGGGTCTCCAAACGGAACCGCGACAAGGTGGCCTACATGATGGATTCCTTGGAGGACGGTGAGACGAATTTCCGTTTCCGCGACAACACCGCCATGAACCGCGAGCTCAATCGCATCCGCAGCATCGTGGAGCGGCAAAGCGTTCGGAATGAGGAAGTTTCGTGGAGCAAGCTCTTCCGAGTCATCACGCACGAGATGATGAACACGGTGACCCCGATTGCCGCTTTGAGCGACGCCCTCGCCAAGGACGACACCCTGGATGTAAAGGCGGGGCTGGAGACCATCTCTTCCTCCTCCAAAGAACTGATTCGTTTTGTAGAGTCCTACCGAACCTTCACCAAGGCCGCACCGCCTGTCTGTAAGACACTGCTGGTCAGCGAACTGTTAGACAGGGTAGTACGTCTGAATGAAGTCAAAGCTCACGAATGCAATGCTGTTCTCACCAGCAATGTGGAACCTTCCGATCTGATGCTCTACGCCGACGAATCGCAGCTGATGCAGGTCTTCAACAACTTGATTAAGAATGCCTTGGAGGCATCAGCCACGGAGATCAAATTAGAGGCAGGGTTAGACAGCGAGGATCGCACGGTGATACAGGTGCGCAACAATGGACAACCAGTGCCGCTTCGTCAGCACGAGGAGATTTTCGTACCCTTTTATTCCACCAAAACCAGTGGCAGCGGCATCGGGTTGAGCCTCTCGCGCCGCATCATGCAGCGTCACAAGGGCTCGTTAGTTCTGCGGCAAAGCGACCGCCAGCAAACGGTTTTCGCGCTGATTTTCCCGTGATATGTTCGCAATATCGCATTATTTGTTATTTTTGCCGCTTCCAAAAAGGGCTGAAAGCCCGACCTATGCTAACCCAGGGTGAACGCAGTGAGCCCTGGGATTAAACAAACGAATAATCAGAAAGTCAGAACAAACATGAAAAGACTATTCACCATAATCATCGCGCTGATGTCAATCAGCGTCCTCACCGCCCAGAACGTCGATGGCGGCGCCAACGACCTCCTCAAGAAGGTCTCCCAGCAATACCAAAAATACAACACCTTGCAGTTCCATTACACGCTGAAAACCACCAAGGACGACAAGACCTTAGGCGTCAGCGAGGGCGACTTTTACCTGAAGGGCAGCAAGTACAAGACCAACTTCGGCGGGCAGCAGTTGTATTGCGACGGAACCTCGATTTGGAGCTACGACAAGGACGCCAACGAAGTCTCCATTTACGAGTACGACCCCGACGACGACCAGAATCTGATGAATCCGCAGCGTGTCCTCAAGGATTGGGCCTCGAATTTCCGTGCCAAATTCATTCGCGACGAGTTTACGAACAATGTGCAGTACAGCATTGTCGATCTTACACCGAAGACCGCGCAATCGTACTACCGCATCCGTGTCTATATTGTCAAGACTTCGCTGAAGATTGCGAAGATTGCGGTGTATGAGAAAGATAACACTATTTACACCTACAGTATTGAGCAGTTCAAGAGCGATATCCCGCTGGATGACAAACTGTTCGTGTTCGACAAGACCAAATATCCCGGCGTGGAGGTCAACGACATGCGATGACTTGAAACTTGAAACCTGAAACTTGAAACTTGAAACTTGAAACTACCATACGCACGAATCAAAAAATTGTGTACCTTTGCCGTTTGTTTTGATAATTAAAAAAAGAAGGATATATGACATTGATTAAATCCATTTCCGGAATCCGTGGAACCATCGGAGGCAACATTGGCGAGAACCTTACCCCCGTCGATGTGGTGAAGTTTACAACGGCTTTTGCCACTTTTTTGCTTGAAAAGAGGGCTAAGGAGCCGACTGCGTCCTCGCAGTCGGAAAAAGACAATCTTCTGGACGAAGATTGCTCCAGAATGCGCATGGTTGTCGGACGCGATGCCCGCATCTCTGGCGACATTGTGAACCGTCTGGTTTGCAGTACGTTGCAGAGCATGGGCATTGACGTGATCGACCTCGGTCTCTCCACGACCCCGACCACGGAAATGGCTGTTATCCAACAGAAAGCCGACGGCGGCATTATCATCACCGCCAGTCACAACCCGATGCAGTGGAACGCCCTGAAGCTGCTCGACCGTACGGGCGAGTTCGTCTCCGGCGCGGAGGCCAAGCGTATCGTTGAACTTACTGAATCGGATGATCTGTCGTATGCCACTTTCGATAAACTTGGCAGTTATCAGCTGTACGAGAATGCTATCCAAGATCATGTGGATGCTATTCTGAAACTTCCGTTGGTGAACAAGAACGCCATCGCCAAGGCCAACTTCAAGGTGATTCTGGATACGGTGAACTCTACCGGTGCATTGGCTCTTCCGGTGCTGCTCAAAGCACTGGGTGTCAACGATGTGACTATTCTGAACGGTGAGATGAACGGCGTTTTCGCCCACAATCCCGAACCGATTCCTGAAAATCTCGCAGGTATTTGCAATGCTATGAGTCGCTCCAACTACGATGTCGGTTTCGTGGTGGATCCTGATGTGGACCGCCTTGCTATCGTTAAGGAGGACGGCACCCTCTTTGTGGAGGAGAACACCCTCGTGGCTGTGGCCGACTACGTGCTGCAACACACGCCCGGAAATACGGTTTCCAACCTTTCCTCCTCTCGCGCATTGAAGGATGTAACGGACAAGTACGGAAAGACTTACACGCCTTCCGCAGTGGGCGAGGTCAATGTGGTGGAGATGATGAAGGCGACCAACGCCGTGATTGGCGGCGAGGGCAACGGAGGTGTCATCTATCCCGAACTGCACTATGGTCGCGACGCGCTCGTGGGTATCGCGCTCTTCCTGACCTATATGGCTGAGTCTAAGAAGAGTTGCAGCCAAATCCGTGCACTCTATCCCGACTATTGCATCGTGAAGAAGAAAACCGAATTGGACAGCTCCGTCAACCTGAAAGAAATCTTGGCGAAGATTGCCCAGAAATATGCTAACTATCAAGTGAATACCGTTGATGGTGTGCGTGTTGACTTCGAGGACAGCTGGGTGCACGTGCGTAGCTCCAACACCGAGCCCATCATGCGCATCTACGCCGAAGCTCTCACCCCGCAAATCGCCGAGAATATCGCCAACAAGCTGATGGGGGACATCCGCGAATTAATGTAGAATGCTGAATGCTGAATGATGAATGATGAATAAAACTTCCTTAAGCAGCCTCGGAGAGGCAAAACGCACGGAGTGCAATTAACCCAACACAAGGCGAAGCCGCAGTGTGGGGCAGGTACGATAAAGGGCGAACGATGAAACGATAATACCAATGACCAAACGAACACATATCCGGACAATCGCCATGTTGCTGGCCCTGGTTTTGGGGACGGCGGGGACGGTGAGTGCCCAGCAGCAGGAGGTTCAGTACGGGAAGGAGAACATTTCCCGGGATTATTGCAAAGGATACAAAATCACAATTAATGCTGAAAAGGAGTGCAATTCCCCCATTGCCCTCTATTCTTGCCTTTTTGGTGAGTGGGAACTCATGGACAACACAGCCATCAGCAAAGGGAAAGCTGTTTTCTCCAAGACGGTTCCTGCTGCATCAAAGTCCGATGTTTCATCGCTGATTCCGAAAGGCTTTTATAAAATTGTAGCCACGGATACCTACGTGATATCTGATGCTGGCGGAGAGTACTCATACGACGTTGAATACGGAACCTCAATACTTTTGAACCAGCAGACTTCGGTGGATTTGTCGATGCTCAGAGCTAAACAGACGTTTGAGGTCTTGAGTTCGGAGGAGAACAAGGTGTTGTTTGCCACGACGGAGATGATGAACCAGCAGGATGGTCTGCCAGCTGCATTGCAGGCCGGCGTGGAGCTGAATTCATCGGCGCCGCAATCCTTTTATGCCCAATATCTTTCTTTGAATAAGGAAATCGTGGATGTGATGCTGTCAGTATCGTTCCGCTATTCTGCCATTGAGCCGTCCGTGTTTCACAAGGTCCTCTCATCAGTGGATTTCACGGATGGGCGCTTGTGTCACTCCGAATCATTCCTGTTCCCGCTTATTCAGGGCTATTTGCTTTCGGATAGTCGCGAGTCTGCTTCCGAAATCATCAACGAAGTCGATTCCATCCTTACCCGTGCGGCGCGTGGGGGCAGGTACCAGTGCGGGCTGTACGCGCAGTGGCTGTACGGCATCTTCGACCAGACCGGCGACCCGTACTACGAGCCGGTGTTGCTGCACATTTACGATACTTACGACCGAGGCTGGATTCCCGAGGATCAGGAACGGCGGATCAAGCGGCAAATGGACCGCATCCGCAAGCTCGCTCCCGGTGCGCAAATCCCCGAGCTCACGGCTTTCGATATTAACGGCAAACAGCACTCTACCAACGAGATACAGACGAAATACACCATCCTCTGGTTCTGGGATCCCGACTGCGACCACTGTCAGGAGGAGACTCCGGTTCTGCACGACCTCTACCAAAAGGAGGCCGATCATCTCAACTTCGAGGTCTTTGCCGTGGAGGTCAACGACGATTACGACCGCTGGAAGGCCTTCTCGGAGAAACATGGTTTGAGCGACTGGATCAACCTGAGCACCTCCATGGGCGAAACCAGCGTGGATTACATCGAATATTTCGACATTGTCACCACACCGGTGATTCTGTTAATTGATAATGAGAAAAATCATACAATAAAAGCACGGCAGACAACGTTAGATGAAATCGTGCGATTGATGAAATAATTAAGCATTATGAATATGAAAAAATCATTTATTCTGCTGTTGATGTCCATTTCCCTCTTTGGCATCGCTGGACTTTCCGCCCAGAACAATGTGCCGAAGAACCTTCAGAAGTCGAAGAATAATCCAGCAACCTATCGTGACGCGGACGGGCACAAGCTCGTCTTCAACGTCAAGGATTCGCGGGACACATTAGTCTACCTTGTCATCCATTACAACGACAAGCTGCTCCTGAAGGATTCCGTGAAGCCAGTTTCCAAGGGCAAGTTCGTGTTTGAGGGCAAAAACCGTTACGACGACGGTATGTACTCGCTGGTCTCGATGGACAAGAAGCTGTATCTCAACTTCATCCTCGACAACAACCAGCATTTCACCTACAACCTTGACACCACGATGGATGTGAATCACTTCTCCGTGGAGGGGTCGCCTGAGAATGCCGAGATGCTGCGTTTCCAATGCAAGACCTCCGAAGCCTCGCAGAAGGCCAACGAATGGTCGAAGAAGCGCAAAGAGTTCGAAGATGCCGGCAATACCGACAGCGCGAATTTCTATAAGGAGAAACTTTCCGGCATCAACAACGAGATGCAGGCCTTCATCGACGACTTGATAGCCAAGAACCCCAACTTCCTCTTTTCAAAGATGCAGAAGTCTTACAAGAACATTGATATTCCGGAATTCAAGGACGAGAACGGCGAGAACGACATCCAGAAGCAGGCCGCCTACTACCGCCTGCACTATTGGGACAATGTGGATCTCGGCGACCACCGCTTCATCTACATCCCCTCCTTCGATCCCAAGATGAAAGACTACTTCCTGAAGGTGCTCTACCATCAGGAGTCCGACACCATCAACAAGTACATCGACCTTTTCCTTGCCAAGACGGAGAAGGACACGTTCATGTACCACTATTGCTGCGACTGGCTCTCGTATCAGTTCGAGACGAGCAAGGTGATCGGTCATGACGCGGTGTTTTACCACATCGCCATGACCAACCAGATGGCCGGCAAGTGCTACTGGCTCGACGAGGACGTGCTGGCCAAGTATCAGAAGCGCACCACGCGCATTGCCCCTATCCTCATCGGCAATATCGCGCCTGAACTCCTCATCCCGGATACTACGCTGAGCGACGACATGCGTAACTGGCACTCCTCCTATCGGATGAGCAAGCCCTACACAATCCTGTGGTTCTACGACCCCGACTGTCCGACCTGTAAGAAAGAGTCGAAGAATCTGCGGGCGGTCTATGACTCGTTGGAGGCCATTGGCAAACGCAACTTCGATGTCTACGCCATCGCCAACGATGCCGATATTCCCCGCTGGAAAAAATATGTAAAGGAGAATAACTACCCGTGGATGCAGGTTGGCGGCAACAAGGGCAACCTCGACTACCTCGAATACTTCAACATTTACGAGATGGGCAACCCCGCGATGTTCATCATGGACAACAAAGACCACCGAATCATCCTCAACAAGCGCATCGACATGTTCAGCCTCCCGCAGTTCCTGGAAGAGTACGAACGAATTGAGGAGTACAAACGAAACAATGGGCAGTGAGACTTGGGACTTGGGACTTAAGACTTGGGACTTGAGACTTAAGACTTGAGACTTGAGACTTGAGACTTGAGACTTAAGACTTAAGACTTAAGACTTGAGGCTTAAGACTTGAGACTTGGGACTTAAGACTTGAGACTTAAGACTTGAGACTTAAGGTTTGCGAAGCATAGGAAAAGTCTTAAGTCTATAGTCTAAAGTCTTGTAACGAAAAAAATATGTGAGTGCATTTTAGTAGTAAACAACAAATAAACCGACAATAATATGAAAGACATTTTCGAAAGAATAAACGAGTCATCGGGTGGCCCGATTGGACAATACAGAGAGAAAATCGACGGCTATTTCGCATTCCCGAAGTTGGAAGGCGAGCTGGGTCCGCACATGCGTTTCAACGGCAAGGAGGTGCTCTGCTGGAGCCTCAACAACTACCTCGGACTGGCCAACCATCCCGAGGTTCGCAAGGCCGACGCGGAAGGTGCCGCCCGTTGGGGCATGGCCTATCCGATGGGTAGCCGTATGATGACCGGCCAAACTGCCCTCCACGAACAGTTAGAACGCGAGCTGGCCGAGTTCGAGTGCAAGGAGGCTGCTTTCGAGTTCAACTTTGGCTATCAGGGCATTATGTCCACCATCGACTCTTTGGTGTGCCGTCGCGATGTCATCGTCTATGATGCAGAGGCTCATGCTTGCCTGCGCGACGGCATCCGTTTGCACATCGGCAAGAGCTTCAAGTTCCGCCACAACGACATCGTGGATTGTGACCGTATTCTCGGCAACGCTTGCAAGATTGCCGAAGAGCAGGGCGGTGGCGTGCTGTTGATTACGGAAGGCGTTTTCGGTATGACCGGCGCGCTGGGCATCCTTGACCAGATTGCGGCTCTCAAGAAAAAGTATCAGTTCCGCATCCTCATCGACGATGCCCACGGTTTCGGCGCGATGGGCCCTCACGGAAGAGGCACCTCCGAGCATTTCGGCGTGATGGACGACATTGACGTCTATATCGGCGCGTATGCGAAGTCCATGGCCACCATCGGCGGCTTCGTGGCTTCCGAAAAGAGCATCATCAACTTCCTGCGCTACAACATGCGTTCGCAGATGTACGCCAAATCGCTCCCGATGCCCATCGTGGTTGGCTGTCTGAAGCGCTTGGAGATTATCCGCAGCGAGGAGGGCGACCGTCTGAGAGCTCAGTTGTGGAAGATCACCCGCGCCTTGCAGAAGGGATTCCGCGACCTTGGTTACGAAATTGGACCGGCGGAGGCTTGTGTCACCCCCGTGCATTTGCGTTGCGGCATCAACGAGGCCGCCAACATCGCCGTTGACCTCCGCGAGAACTACAACATCTTCTGCTCCATCGTCACTTATCCGGTTATTCCTCCGGGAATGCTCATCTTCCGCATCATCCCCACGGCTGCCCACAGCATGGAGGACGTGGAGCGCACCCTCGCCGCCTTCCGTGACATCAAGGAGCGCCAGGCCCGCGGCGAGTACGACAAGCCGATTCCGGATATGGCGTTGATTAAGTAGGCATTAGGCAAAAGGCATTAGGCAATAGTAGGGACGTGTCGAATGCGTCCGCTAAATAAAGAGGTAGAAGCCCGGAGAGAGAAAGACTCCGGGCTTTTCTGTATGATTGACAGGGGCATAATTGGTTTCGCGGCAAAGGAGCATTTCGGGAGACCTAAGACTTAAGACTTAAGACTTTGGCAGAAACCCGATCCTAAGTCTCAAGACCCAAGTCCTAAGTCTCAAGTCTTAAGTCTTAAGTCTTGAAACTAATATGAATCTTCCAATATGTCAAAGAGCGTCTGAAATCCGCATGGGGCGGATTCCAATTTTGGGCATTCGGCATACCGGACGGTTTTCAGGCGGCAGGCATGCCGAATACGCCAAAAACTTTGCAAATATACAAAAAAAAGGAGGCTTTGTCAAGGGGTAAATGCATTTTTAACGATTTTTAAGGGTTTCCAGCCTCTGTTTCCCCCATTTTCCTTTCCTAATCCACTCATTATCCGTCAATTCGGAACTTAAAAGTTGTAAGTCGCTGGTTTTCAATTATTAAGACTGCACCATGCCAGCCGCGCAGTGTGGTGACTGTACGGATGTCGAGGCTGTATCGTACGGAGTCAGGACGAGTGACGGGACACAGAGGTGAGGTCCACGCATATCGGCCGTCGCCGTGTCCCTCCCCAGCATCTCGGAGAGATGCGATGGCTCTACATCCCCACCACCGCCTCCACCGGCACGGTGCTGTCCATCAGCCCGATGCGGGTGTCGGCGGCATGGCGGTTGACGCCGGTATAGGCCAGGGAGGCATCCTCGTAGCGGCGGAACTTCAGAATGGCGTCGTTCATCTGACAAAATCAAATTATCGGCAATTATTTTTATTTATTGACGAAAATTTGTGTATCTTTGCACCGGCAAAAAACGGACAAGGATGTATGACACATTACATATAGACGAGTTATGTAACACATTGGGTGACAGGATACAATTGACATCTAATGAGATTGCGAATTTCTATCGGAGCTACTCTCCTGACATTCCAATTTCGACAATTCGATGGAAAATTCACTCTCTTGTTAACAAGGGGGTGATATACTCTATTGGGCGGGGGCTTTACCGATTTGGGAGAAAGCCTATATTCAAACCAAACATCTACACAAGGACAGAAGTAATAGCAGACATTATGCAACGCAGATTGCCATTCGCGAAATATTGTCAGTGGGATCTGCGTGTGGCAAATGCATTTTCAACATACCTGCTGAATACGCAGCTGTTTTTTGTCGATGTAGAACGCGATGTTGTCGATGCGGCGTACCATGAAATATGGAAAACATATCGTCGCACGGTCTTGTATCGTAATCTTAGTGAGGAATTGCCCTATTATGACGGATATATCGTGGTCCGCAACATGGCACTTGAAGCTCCAACCATTGAGGTTGAGGATATGCCCTTGGCGTCGTTGGAGAAAATTTTGGTGGATTTTGCACTTGACAGGATATTCCCTTTTTCAGATACTGAGATAGTTGACATCTATGCAAATGCAACTGCCGACTATTCCGTCAACACCAGCCGGATGCTCCGTTATGCTGGTCGTCGGGGCCGCCGTGACGTTATCGAAGAAATCTTGGACGAAATAAAATAGAAAAGAATCATATATCTTGCTTGATATTCTGTTCGAACAAATTCCATACAATCGAATCATTGAGTTGCCTATCACCAACATCTTTCTTGCGACAGAAGGTGAAAACAGGACGGTTCTTGTTCCCGATGCCAACAACCTTCTCGCAGACAAACTGACGGCTTTTGCTCCACGAACGGTTGGCGTGCCCTATCGGAAAGGCAATTCTGAATGCGGAATGGAGATCATGAAGCAGTTGTATGACATAGGTGCTCTGTTCGACAAAGCAGATGACATGGTGTCCCTCTCTGCGGTGTACCGAACGATTGCCGAACAAGAAGCGACTTACCGTGACAAGCACTTTTCTGCGGATGACATTCTTCACGACACAATGGATCATGCTCTCTCCATCTGTTTCCGGAAAAGCCGAAACAATGTTGAGTATCAGGTGCTGGAACGAGGCATCAAACAAGTATCCAGCCACATCTTCTCTGAACCATTCCACATTTAGGAAGCCATACTGTCCGCTGCCAAGGCGTATTATCTTGTATCACTGATTGAAACGGGTAGTATCACCATCGAGAAATACAACAGTCGGCAGCTGGAGCGTATGAGGGATTGGTTGTTCACAGACTACGAATACACAAAACTCAACAAGCTAAAGAAGTCTAATCCAGAGGCTTTCTTCTATTTGTATTTGGCATTGCATAGATAATGGTTGTGATCGTGTTTTTCAAGCATGCCTTGGATATTTTTTTGACGCCAATCTACATTATTGCACACCAATCTTTAATCCACCATCGCCTCCACCGGCACCGTGCTGTCCATCAGCCCGATACGGGTGTCGGTGGCGTGGCGGTTGACGCTAGTGTAGACGAGGGTGGTGCGTGACGGCGGTTACGTACGGAGCAGGCCTCGGAAGGAAAAAGCGCGGGAATCTGAACCATCGCTCATCCCGCGTATCAGGCTCTCGCATTGCCTTCCTGCTGAGGATAAGCAAAGCCGAAGCCCACGCTGTTGTATATGTTAAACGGATATTTGGATTATCCGTTTGTAGAGACGCGCCATGGCACGTCTCTACGAGTGCGGACACGACAAACCATGCCCGTACCGGGAATATACAAACCAATGGACATTGAACATTGCCTTACCGTGCAGCAGGATATTGAACTTGCGAGATTCGATACGCCGCAGATAAGACCTTGACTCAACGCCTTTTATTATGTTTCGTCACCCGCCTGCGAACCCATCAACAGGCCACGGACGTTTGACACGGCAAAAATAAAAAAAATAGTCGGATTAACGGTGCGGAATTTCGTAGAGACGCAAAATTTTGCGTCGCCACACCCAAGTAGAGACGCGCGGCCGTGCGTCTCTACACGCAAGTACTTCGCAAGTAGTAGCCAAACCCACCCAAGCCCTTTGAGCTTGGGTGGAGTATGCCTGCACTATGGGTAAGACTTGGGTAGGACTTGGGAATGTGGGCACTGGTGCGGCGCTGGGACCTGGCGAACAGTTTCTGCCAAATCTTGAGCTTGAATTTAACAATTCCACGTTGAATAGTTAAATTGGATTTCGCATTGCTTTGAAAACCAGCCGGATAAAAAAATCCAAAAAGACTTGACAAACGCTTCGTTTTGTTGTATCTTTGCAACCTGGAATACTTTCAACCTAAAAACGAAAAACATAACAATATGGAACAGAATAAAGACATAAGACAAAACGGCGAAATCATCCTCTACCAGCCCGACAGCAGCATCCGGCTCGAGGTGCGGATGGAGGAGGACACGGTGTGGCTGAACCGCCAACAACTGGCAATCCTATTCGATAGAGACATCAAAACCATAGGTAAGCATGTAAACAATGCGCTGAAAGAGGAATTGCGCGATTATCCAGTTGTCGCAAAATTTGCGACAACTGCCAGCGATGGCAAGACGTATCAGATGGATTACTACAACCTTGATATGATTTTGTCGGTCGGATATCGTGTGAAATCCAAACGCGGTATCGATTTTAGGCGTTGGGCGTCATCGGTGTTGAAGGAGTATCTGCTACGTGGAGGCCATATCAACCAACGGATCGAACGCTTGGAGCAGCGTGTCAGCAAAACCGAGGAGCAAATCGGCCTTTTCGTGCGCACGGCCCTGCCGCCGGTCGAAGGTGTCTTCTACGACGGCCAAATCTTCGACTCCTACTCCTTCGCCTCCGACCTGATCCGCTCGGCAAGGAAACGCGTCATCCTCATTGACAACTACATCGACGATTCCGTTCGTTTTCGATGATCAACGGTCGACGGTCAATGGCAAATGTTTTGCATGTTCTAACCAAATAACACATTACAACGGAATTTATTGTATTTTTGCAGCGGCGAATCCAGCATTCGCATAGTTAAGATAATAAACCCTTTTTATGGAAAATAAATACAAATTGGTCTGCACACAGTGCGGCAAAACCATTCCCGACTTCGCTACTTGGTTCTCACAAAACCAGCAGTGCGAGTGCGGATGCAAACGCGCAGATGTCGTCTATAGCGCTGATTATCACCAAATCACCGAGCTGACAAAATCAGAGCACAAGCCCGCGAATTTCTACCACTATTTCAACTTCCTGCCCGTCATGGACAAGAAGAACATCGTCTCCTTTGGAGAGGGCGCCATTCCGATCGAGGAGTGGGACTTCTTGGAGAAGCTGGCGAAGGAGAAATACGGTGTGGATTGCAAGGTGATGGTCTATCGCAACGATTTGAACGGCGGCAGCAATACCTTCAAGGACATTGCCGCCTCGTTGGCTGCATCTCTGTTCAAAGAGAACGGTGTCAAGGAGTTTTGCGTGGCTTCCACGGGCAATACCGCCACCGCATACGCCCGCTATCTCGCCGAGGCCGGCATCAAGTTCACGGTTTTCATGCCGCATGACGCCTGCGAGGATACGGTGAAGGCCATCCGCTCCTACGGGCAGACCGTGGTCGTTTGTGACGGCACCTACGGCGACGCCAAGAAGGAGGCCAACGACTTCCACGAGAAGAACAACGTGCTGATTTCCACCGGCAACATCGACCCAATCCGCGTCGAGGCCAAGAAGACAATGGTCTTCGAGTACCTGCGACAGTTAGGCAAGATGCCCGACGTCTATATACAGGCAGTCGCAGGCGGCACGGGCCCCATCGCCCTCGACAAGGGCATTCGCGACCTGCAAACTACCTTCCCGGAGACCAAGATGCCCCGAATGCTGCTGGTCCAACAAGACACCTGCGACCCGATGGTGCAAGGGTGGGAGAGTGCCACTAAAGCCGGATTCCCGGAGGGTTACGAGAAGAACTACCCCGTCATCCCGAATCCGCAAACCATGGTTTCCATCCTCTCCGCAGGCAATCCGGGCATGTACCCGATTGTCGCACCCATTGTCCGCAAGAGCGGCGGCACTTTCCTACGTGTGAAGGAGATCGAGTTAGCGAAATATGGCCGCATTGTCAAGGAAGAGCGCGGTATCTATTTCGGACCCGCCTCCATTGTCTGCTTCGCCGGCTTCTACCAGGCCTTGGAAGAAGGCCAAATTCGCAACGGTGAGACCGTTTTGTTGAACACAGGCGAAGGTGCTGCACGAGCCAGCTTCTTTAAGAAAATGATTGACGAAGCGTGATCGAATTTATGCCTGATATGATGAAAAAGAAAATGAGCAATCTGGGATTTGGAGATAGGGATTTTGCATTTGGAAAGGCAATTTTCAAATGTGTGGTTCTTTGTGCCCTGTTTTTGGAGATTCTTGTTCCGTTTTCTTTGCAGGCTCAGAATGACAGTGTGACGCTGACATTCACCTGCCGCACTACGGCGGGCGAGTTTGTGCAGCCCGACAGCATCACGGTGGTGAATGTGGATCGGAACTGGAAGGAAACGCTTTATTACCCTGACACGATTTACCATTTGGTTGTAAGGGATGACGAGGACGATGTGCCTTTGCATACGTCCGGTTGCAGTCTTGTGGCTACTCCCAATCCGTTTTACGGCACTACCACTGTGACTTTGGCTCTTGAGGAGCCCGGGACTGCGGTTTTAGAAATTACAGATTTGGCTGGACGTGTCATAGAAATGTCACATGCGACGTTTCTGTCGGCAGGAATCCATTCCTTACAAGTATCGCTTTCCTCCCCTGGTGTCTATTTGTTAGTTGCGCGGATAGGGAGGAAAACCCTATCCTGTAAGATGATGAATACAGGTGCTGGTGATGAAAACACCATTGAGTATGGCGGTATGATAGAGGCAAACCCTGGCACTTTCCTTCAGAGGAAATCCTTCCCGAAGGCTACATCATCACATCCGTTCCAGTTGGGTGACCAAATGCGCTATGTGGCTCACGCATCTTGGCGCAATAGCAAAGCGGTGACACGTGAACAGGCCGAAAGCGAGGATTTGACGCTTGTTCTGCCCGCATTCTGCACCTCTACCTCCCAACATCCCGCGCAAACTGACAGCTCTTTCCATGGTAACGGCTATAACGGGGCCGATGACGGCTTGGAGACCGTTGTCAATGGACGGATTGTTTCGGTGACAGACTACGAGGGCAACGAGTACCCTGTGGTGCGGATTGGCAGCCAGTGTTGGACAGCGAGGAACATGCGCTGCACGCACTCCCCGAAGGGATACCTGACCTTTGGCGGAAACCAAACCAGCAATGTTTACCCATATTATTATAGCTATTCGGCTCCTGCTTTCCCGTCGGATGAGCTGGGTGTTTTATATAACTGGGTAGGTGCTATGGATACTACTATGTCGGTTTCGGCGTCGTTTAGCACTCGTCGGGGCATTTGTCCAAAAGGTTGGCATGTGCCCAGTGATGCGAATTGGACAACTCTCGTTAATTATTTGGGTGGCCAGGCTGACTACTGGTGCGGCGATACCAATATGAATACAGCCAAGGCTCTTGCTTGTACAAAGTATTGGCAATATGTGAATAATGGTGACGTTTGCGCGGTGGGCAACGCTATGGTGGATAATAATGCAACAGGTTTTTCCGCTTTTCCTGCCGGTGTTGTTAACGAAAGTGGAGTATATGGCTCTGTTCAACACCTCGCTAATTTTTGGTCATCATCATCTTATGTCTCATCCTCCGCGTACCTTTATTATATGAGATTTTCAGACTCAGGATTGTATAGGTATATAGGTGGTAAGATAAAGGGCAATTCTGTCCGTTGTATTCGCAATTAAAAACGAGTTGACCCGCCAATAATCACCTGTTTGGGGGAACGCCGTTCTCTCTCTCTCAGATGTTATACCACGTTTCACTTCCAACTTTTCACTTGGAAGGTGGGTGTTTTGTCCAACAGCGGGTATTCCACCTTTACAACCACCTCCTCGCCCGGTTTCAAATCGAAATAGTTGTCGGAATACACGATCGGATAGCCGTGCGTCTCTTCAATAAAGACGCCTTTCTTCAACGATTTGGCCGACAGATGGATTTCGGCACAGTGGTCGCCGTATTCCGTCTGGACGGTGACGGGGGCGGAAGAGAGGTTCAGCAGCTTGGGTTTCACGAAGTAGGTGAGATAGGACACTTTTTCGGCGTCGTCGGGGGTGAAAGTGGCCTCCACATAGACGTTTCCAGCACTTTTTACGCCCTTGGACAGCACCACGACGGCGGCCTTCACGCTGCTGTTCGCCGCGGCGGAAGTAAGCGCGCCCGCTGAGTTGACCAGCTGTCCGTCCATTGTCTTGATGGCCCACTCGAACTGTCCGCTCGTGGTCTCGAAATTGTCGTTGATGAGGTATAACTCGATGGTGTCTTGCGTGATATGGCGCGAGGCGATGGCCACGTTGGCGTACAACTGCGGCAAGCGGTAGTACAACGCCTTTGGGTTGCCCGCTACGTCGATGCAGCTCCAGGAGGCCACGGGCCAGCAGTCGTTGAGTTGCCAGAAGAGGGTGCCGCTGCACTTCTCGTGCTGGATGCGGTGTGCCTCAATAGCCTGTGCAATGCCGTCGGCCTGCACCAACTGACTGATATAGACGAACTTTTCGAGATTGTTGGTATCTTTGAAACCGTACAGATCCTCCATCGCTTTCAGGATAATCGGCACCCCGCGACCGTGCTTCTGGTGGTTGCGCATGGACGGCGATTGCAGCTTGCGCTCGCCTTCAGGGATGTATGCTTCCCACAGCGACATCTCCGGATAGGCTTGGAAGCCGTACTCGGTCATGAAACGGCCGGTCTTCTCCCACCAGATTTCAAATGGCAGCTCACCCCACCAAACGCCCCAGTAGTGGCTGCACCCGTGGGTCGTGCACTCGGGATGACCCCAGCCGTAAGTGGGGGAGGAGTGTACGTAATTAGGCTTGTACATGTTGTCGATGCAGATTTTCGGCAGCAACTTCTCGAAAAGTTGCTCGTAATCTTCATACATCTCCGAATACTGCTGGTCGGTGTAACCTAAGGCGTCTTTCCAGCCCCAGTCTTCCAGACCGTTGTGCACCTCGTTGTTGCCGCACCATGTGGCGATGCACGCATGATGGCGCAAGCGTTTCACCTGCTCCTCGGCCTCGATTTTCACGTTTTCCATAAAGTCCTGATCACCAGGATATATGTTGCATGCGAACATGAAATCCTGCCACACTAAAAGTCCCAATTGGTCGCAGTAGTTGTAGAAAGCATCGTGCTCATAAAGACCGCCGCCCCAGACCCGTATCATATTCATATTCGCATCTTTAGCTTGCTTCAGAAGTTCGGCGTAGCGGTCGTCACCCTCGCTGCGGGCGAGCACGCCAGGATACGAAGAGGCGGGAATCCAGTCCGTACCGCGCATAAAGAGCGGCTTGCCGTTGACGATGAACTGGAATGACTCGCCGATGTTGTCCTTTTTCTGAACGAGTTCCACCGTGCGCAAACCGTGCGAATGCAGCATGGGGGTGGACATGCCCTCCGTACTGAGGTTGAAGTAGTAGAGGTGCGCTTCGCCCGCCCCGTTTGGCCACCAAAGTTTCGGATTCTCGATGGTCACAGGGATGATTACGGTATTTTCGCCCTTGTGCAGTTTCGCTTTGTACTGGATTTCCTGGCTGTAGCCATCCTTGTCGGTAATATTCAGCAACAGATTGGCCGTCAGCTTTTTGTCAGCCAGGATTTCGACTTCCACTTCAGCAATCCACGGGCGGTTCGAATCTTGTGACGGTTCGGTGTCTTTGATGTAGAAGTCGTTGATTTTCATGTCGTTCCACGACTCGATATAGACATCTTTCCAGATGCCGCAAGTGTTGAGCTTCGGCCCCCAGTCCCAGCCGCTTTCATACTGTGCCTTGCGGGTAAACACCCGATTATCAGGGAGTTTGTACGGCAGTTTGGAAGCTGAGATGCTGTCGAACGGCGCGGAAGGCAGGAAACGGACGCGAAGCTCATTGCCGACTTCGTCCAATTTTTCGGGCATCGGGAAACGCCACGTGCGGAACATATTGTTGGTCAGGGAATCTCCCGTTGTGGCTACCAACCGTTGACCGTTGATATAGACCTCCGCGTAAGTGTCCAACCCCTCGAATACCAATTCGTTGTGTGCAAACGATTTGCCGTGTCCGCAGTCTTTGTCGAAGTGGACAATGTATTCCCACACGCTGTCGGAGACCCACTGCACTTTCGACTCGTTGTCGCCGTAGAACGGGTCGGGAATCAGCTTGTTGGCCAGCAGGTCATCGTGGATGTTGCCCGGCACGGTGGCGGGATGGGCCTCATTGAGTATCTCGCCTTGAAGACAGACCAACCACTCGTTGGTTACGCAGCCGTACTGCGAATTGAGGTAACGGCGTTCGTAGCCGGTACGGGAGTTGGTGTGGCAGCCGGCGAGAAGGACGGCGGCGAGGAGGAGGATGGGGAAAAGTCGTTTCATGAATTATGAATTATGAATTATGAATGCTGAATGCTGAATAACAATATACCCCTAAACTTGAAACTTGAAACTTGAATCCTGAATCCTGAAACCTGAATCCTGAATCCTGAAACCTGAATCCTGAATCCTGAAACCTGAATCCTGAATCCTGAAACCTGAAACCTGAATCCTGAATCCTGAATCCTGAATCCTGAAACCTGAAACCTGAAACCTGAATCCTGAATCCTGAAACGCTAAACCCTAAACCCTTGCCTTACCAGCGTCTTCGCCAGCACCTTTGCGAAATGCTCGTTGTCGGGGCGGGTGTAGCGGTGTTTGGTGAAGACTTGGGCGAGGTTGTCGCAGTCGGGGTTCTCAGCGAGGATGTGCTTCGTTTCGTCGGAGTTCTCCTTTTCGTGGTAGAGATCGTTGATGCGCTGTTCGTCGTAGTCGTGGTAAACTTCCTGATGCACAAAGGTTTCCATGGGCAGCTTTTGCGTGAGCGCGGGCTTCTTTACGGGGTGTCCCATCGGGATGCAGGCCACGGGGATGACATGCTGGGGCAGCTGCAGCGTTTCCACGAACTTATCAACGTTATAGGTGATGGTGCCGAGCCAGCAGAAACCGAGTCCGAGGGCTTCGGCGGCCACGCAGGCGTTCTGGGCGGCGATGAGTGCGTCAGTGACGGCCCAGTGGTAGCTCTGCAGGTTGCTGTATGCCTCCGTGTCTGCGTTGCGGAACCGGCAGTACTGGTTGAAACGGCGGAAGTCGGCGCAGAAGGTGAGAATCACCGGCGCGGAGGTCGCCATCGGCTGGTTGAAGTGGAACGGCGCGAGCTTGGCCTTCATCGCCTCGTCGCGGGTCACGATGATGCTGAACAGCTGCATGTTGCCCATCGTCGAGCCACTGCAGGCCGCCTTGAGGATCAGGTTCAGGGTCTCTTCCTCCACGGGCTTGTCGCTGTACTCGCGCACGCTGACGTGGTTGTATAATGTTTCAAGGGTCTTATTTTCAATCATTTCGGTATGTTTTATTTACGGTGCAAACATACAAAAATTACGGTTCGTTTCGGGGATGTCAAGGTCAAAAAATGTGTATCTTCGCGGCTCAAAGTTGAGACTTGAGACTTAAGACTTAAGACTTGGGACTTGAGACTTATGACTTGAGACTTTGGGCTAGAATTGAGACTAAAAAAGGCTACCGTTTTGGCAGCCATTTTGTTATGGACAAATTGTAGAGACGCGGCGCGCCGCGTCTCTACGTCGTCATATCTACATGTACGGTTATTCGCAGAAATGCTCGTAGAAGTGTGTGATCACCTCTATACCGCGGCGGAAATGTTCGAGCTTGTAGTTCTCGTTCGGGGAGTGAATGTTGTCCTCGGCGAGGCCGAAGCCGCAGAGGATGGACTTCACGCCGAGCACTTTCTCGAAGTGCGCCACAATCGGGATGCTGCCGCCGCTGTAGGTTGGGATGGGACGCTTGCCATAGACGTCCATGTAGGCTTTCTCGGCTGCCTGGTACGCAGGCACATCCATGCCGCAACGGTAGGCCTCGCCGCCGTGCGCGGGAATCACCTCCACCTTTACGTAATCGGGCGCGATGTTCTCGAAATGCTTCTGGAAGAGCTCCGCAATCTTGTGGGAGTCTTGGTTGGCGACCAAACGCATGGAGATGTTGGCGGAAGCGGTAGCGGGCAAAACGGTCTTGAAACCTTCGCCGGTGTAGCCGCCCTCGATGCCGCAAACGCCCAAGTTCGGACGGATGCCTGTACGCTCGATGGTGCTGTAACCCTCTTCGCCGTACAATTCCTTGACATCCAATGACTTCTTGTACTCCTCTTCGTTGAACGGAGCCTGTGCGATGAGCTCGCGTTCTTCCTTTGAGAGCACCACCACATCGTCGTAGAAGCCGGGGATGGTAACTTCGCCCTTGTCGTTGATAAGGCCAGAGATAAGGTCGCAAAGCACGTTGATGGGGTTGGCGACGGCACCGCCGAAGATGCCGGAGTGGAGGTCGCGGTTCGGACCGGAGACCTTCAAAATCATGTTGCAGAGGCCGCGCAGACCGGCGGTGATGGAAGGCGTGTCGGTGGCAATCATGCCCGTGTCGGAGATGAGGATGACGTCGCACTTGAGCAGGTCGGCGTGCTGCGTGCAGAAGTCGTAGAGTTGCGTGCTGCCGATTTCCTCCTCGCCCTCAAGCAGGAACTTGACGTTGCACTTGAGTGTGCCGGATTTCACCATGTACTCGAACGCCTTCGCGTGCATGAAGGACTGTCCCTTGTCGTCGTCCGCACCGCGTCCCCAGATTTTGCCATCCTTGATGACGGGCTCGAAAGGCTCTGTGTTCCAGAGCTCTATGGGATCGACGGGCATCACGTCGTAGTGACCATACACTAACACTGTTTTGGCATTGGGGTCGACCATCTTCTGACCCACCACGATGGGATTGCCATCGGTGGGATAGATTTCGCAGCTGTCGGCACCGGCCTCCATGACCAGCTCCTTCCAACGCTCGGCGCAGCGCACCATGTCGCCTTTATGCTCACTCTCCGAGCTGATAGACGGGATGCGCAGCAGGCTGAAAAGTTCGTTTAAGAAACGTTGTTCGTTCTCTTGAATGTAGTTTTTGATGTTCATATTGTTTGGGTTTTAAGTTTCAAGTTTCAGGTTTCAAGTTTCAGGTTTCAGGTTTCAGGTTTCAAGTTTCAAGTTTCAGGTTTCAGGTTTCAAGTTTCAGGTTTCAGGTTTCAAGTTTCAGGTTTCAGGTTTCAAGTTTCAAGTTTCAGGTTCCAAGTTTCAAGTTTCGATTCTAAAGTCCAAAGTCTCAAGTCTTAAGTCTTAAGTCTTAAGTCTTAAGTCTTAAATCTCAAGTCCCAAGTCTCAATTCAAATCCCAGCACAGCGAAATAATATCCCGCCAAGGGAGCTGCAAACGCTCTGCGGTGGGTTGGTGGCAGAGGGTACCGGCGTGACAGAGGACCGATGACATGAGTTCGGGGGCGCGTTGCAGCGCGTAGGGGATAGAGGGCGCATGTATGAGCGTGTCGGCCAACGGGAAGACGAAATTCGAGAGGGCAATCTGGAAACCGGCCTCCGAAAGGGTCGCCTTGCGGATATTCTCCGTTACGGAACAGCCGTTGTCATCCCGCAGCAAATCCAAACATAACAGCGTGATTTTCTTTTCGTTGACGGCCTCGATGTATGCCTGCGAAATCTCCGCGGGCGGGAGTATCGAGACCAGAATTTGGCTTTCCTTCGAGAGGGCAATCTGGTCAGCGGTAAAGGCGTCGAACTTGAAGATGAGGTTGCTCAGCATCGACAGATCCGCGTAATGATGGGAGAACTCCGCCCCCGCATCGGCGTATTCGGTGTCGGAGAAGGGGTTGTGGTTGCCGAATCCGAACTGTACGAACACCTTGACCTGCTGGTCGGTGAAGTTACTCACGGCGCTTGGGGTGAGAAACCCGCTGTCGGGATACGCCATTTCGGGTTTGGCCAACGATAGTGTCAGCTTGTGTGTGGGCGTTTCGACAGCCGCCGCCCATTCCTGGGTTTCCGCATGCGGGATGTCTTGGAGGATGATGTATTCTGAACTCATAGTCTATTGTGATTAGTGGTTAGTGAATAGTGAATAGTGAATTGTGATTCGGCTTTAGGGGTTAAAAGGTCAAAGGTCAAAGTCAAAGGTCAAAGGTCAAAGTCAAAGGTCAAAGTCAATGGTCAAAGGTCAAAGTCAAAGGTCAAAGTCAAAGGTCAAAACGTAAAACGGCGGGTTTGGTCGTCAATTCGTTCGATATTCACGGGGGTGTATTCGCCATTGAGTAGCGATTCCACCTTGTCGGTCCATTCGATGAAGCAGTAGCTGCCGCTGTAGAGGTAGTCTTGGAAACCGATGCGGGTGGCGTCGTCGGGGGTGTCGATGCGGTAGAAGTCGAAGTGGTAGAGTGGTTCGCCGTCGCGGGTCCAGTACTCGTTGACGATGGCGAAGGTGGGGGAGGTCATGCCGCCCTCCACGCCGAGCTGCCGGCAAATCTCCTTGATGAGCGTGGTCTTGCCGGTGCCCATCTCGCCGAAGAATCCGAACACACGCTCCTGCGGGTGCGCCGCTAACAGTTGTTTGGCAACATCCGGGAGCTCTGATTCCTTTGCTATAACAGTGTGTATCATACAGTTAGCATTTCTTGAATGTCTTTTCAGATTTCAAGTTGCAAAGGTAAGAATTTTTCGGAAATGCAGACGTCGGTGAAATTAAAACTCCACCATCAGCTTCGCGTTGATCAAACGGCCTGTCAGGTACGTCGGAATCGGGCGCTGGTAGTTGTAGATGTCCGTGACCCACATGTAGGACGACACGTTGTAAGTCCCTAACAGATTGAACACTTCGAGGTAAATGCCGGCGTTTTTGATGCTGCGCAGGAAGGCCGACTTGTGCTTCATGCGGTCGCGGCTCTGCTCTAAGAGCATAAACGAGAGGCCAAGGTCCACGCGGCGGTACCAGGGGGTGCGGAATATGCGCATGGCGGGTTCGGATTTCGGAGGCCCGTAAGGTAAACCACTGGCAAAGACAAAGTTAAGGTGCACCCGGAATTGCGGGAAACTCGGGATGTGGTCTTGGAAGAAGAGGTTGAAGGCCACCCGCTGGTCAGTGGGGCGGGGGATGAAGCCCACTTCCACCAAGTCGCCGTTGGCGTCTTTGACGTAGTCGTCGATAATGTCCTCCTGTGTGCTCATCAGCGACACGGCGAACCACGACTCCAACCCGCGCACGAATTCGCCGCTCAAACGCAGGTCTATTCCGGTGGCGTAACCGGTGGCATTGTTCCTGCCGTTATAGATAATCTGCACGTTGTCAACATTGTAGGAGATCAACCGGTCGAGGTATTTGTAGTAGACCTCGGCGGTGAACTTGAACGGTCGCCGCCACATTTTGAAGCGGTACTCGCCGCCGAGCACCACCTGCGCAGAACGTTGCGACAAAATGTCGGGGTTGAGTGTGCCGTCGGGGAAGCGCATCTCCCGGTAAAATGCCGGTTGATAGTAAAGACCTGTGCGCAGACTGAACCGCCAGTCCTGCCGCCAGCGCGGCTTGTAGAGGAACGCTAGCCTCGGCGACACGGTGAACTCCCTCTTATTGTAGGTCCAAAAGTGTGCGCGGAGGCCGCCGGTGAGCGTGAATCGGTTCGCGCTGTCGCCGTCAATCTTCCAAGTGTCCTGTACATAGCCGGTGAACCGCCAAGTGTTCAGTATATTGTTGCAGACCAGGTAGTTCTCCTCGCCGAAGTCGAGGATTCTCGCGGGGTCGTCCTCTGCGACAATTTCGCCGGGCGTGGTGGGAATATAAGGCAGCGTGTATCCCGACGAGTCCAGCATCGTCCACTCCTTGATATGGTCGCGGATGTATTCGTTTTGCGCCTTTACGCCCCATTCCAGTTTGTTTCGGAAGGGCAGGTAGTGCGTACCCTGCAAGTCGACCGCGCTTACCACCGAAGTGAGGTGATTGCGGGCGTGTTCCATGTAGCTGCCGTAACCCAGTTCGTCGCCAATTTCCACCTCGCCGTCACCGCCAAGCCGGATGTCATTGAGCCAATACTGCGCTAAAATGTCGTAGGTTTCGCTCTCCTTGGCGTAATAAGAAGACAGAATCAGCCTTAACTGGTTCTTGTCGTCGGGCTTGTAGAGGAATGTGAGGCCGCCGAGGTAGTTCTGGTAGCGATCCACCTCCTGGCCCTCGTAGAAAGCGCGCAGTTTCATCGACTGGTCCACCGTGCCGAAGTTCTTGTTCACGCTGTCGGGCTGGAACAGGTAGTAGTTATTCGACAGGTTGCCCAAAAGACTGATGGAGAGTTTCGGGTGGACGTCCCATTTGAGCAGGAACTGCGTGTCGAAGAAGCGGGGCTTGTAGTTGCCGGCGGTCTCCAACGACTTGAGCAGGTAGGCGTTGGACTTGAAACGGAGTCCGATGAGGAAGGAGAAGTTGCCGGTCTTGCCCTCGGCGTGGGCGGTGGCTCCGAGAAGGCTCGCGGAGAAGGAACCGCCGTACATCGTGGGCTCCTTGTAGACGACATCGAGCACCGATGACATCTTGTCGCCATATTTGGCATCGAAACCGCCGGCCGAGAAAGTGACATTGCCGGTGAGGTCGCTGTTGATGAAGCTCATGCCCTCCTGCTGGGCGTTGCGCACGAGGAACGGCCGGTAGATTTGGATGCCGTTCACGAAGATAAGGTTTTCGTCGAAATTGCCGCCACGCACGTTATACTGCGAGCTAAGTTCGTTGTTGGAGGAGGTGCCGGGCAGCATCTTGATGAGCGATTCCATGCCGCCGGTGGGGGAGGGGAGCTGGAAGGTGAGTTTGGGGTTCACCTGCACATAGCCCGACGTGGTGGCTCCTACGATGTTTACGGCATCCAAACGCTCGCCGTTGGTACGCAGGGTGACGAGGATGTTGCGGGTCTCCTTCGTCTTGAGGCGAAGATCAATGAGTGTGTCGCGGTGGCTCAAATGTTGGAAAAAGAGACGTATGTCACGTTCTGCGGGCACGGAAAGGACGAACTGGCCGTGCTCGTTGGAGATGGTCTGCTGGTCGAAGTCGACGCCCCGGATGACGGCACTTTCGATGGGGTCGCCGAACTCGTCCGTCACCACCCCCTTCACGGTGGCGTTTTGCGCAAAGGTCACCACCGTACAGAGAAGTATGGCGAGGGTAATAAGTATCCTATGTCTCAAAATCTTGAACATGAAATAGCTATTACGAACAAACGCCGGATTTATTGTGTCTTGACAAAAAAAAACTGCTGTGTGGATACAGCAGTCCTTTTTTCTTTCAGTACTTATATATACAATTATATGTTATAAGATACCTTTCTCGCTGGCTTCAATCAGGCATTGGTAGATGCCTTTCTTGTTGATGTGGCGCATACCGTGTGCGGAGACCTTGAGGTAAATCCACTCGTCCAGTTCGGGAACATAGAACTTTTTGGTATGCAGATTGGGGTTGAATTTTCTTTTCGTGCGAATATTGGAGTGGGAGACATTGTTGCCCACAATCGCTTTCTTTCCTGTGATTTCGCAAACTCTTGACATTGTTATCTTCTTTTATTTGTTATACTTACACTTGATTTTTTCGAGCGGCAAAAATACACTTTTTTTCGATACGCCCGTCACCTGTTTTTTGATTTTTTTTGAGCCATTTTAATACGTCGAATATGCGATTTCCAACCGCAGCCGCGTGGGCGAAGCCGGGTCGGTTCCATCGAAGATCAGGCGGTGTGGACGTACAGCGGCACCGCGCACAATGAGGTTGATGCTGTTGCTCCAGTCGCCTTGTCCGAGGATCAGTTGTTGCACATATTTGGTGATGCGGAAGCGGTATTCGCGTTTTGTGGCGTCGTATGTTCCACCGTAGTAAGCGCTGTAGGTGTAGTAGTCATCGTCTGGCAGGAAGCGGATCGCGCTGTCGGACTTGCCGATGCCTTGCAGCGTGAGTGCGGTGGGCGGCGTCAAGTATACTTCGTTCAGATCCACATTGGTGATGACTAATTCGGCGCGGTGGATGGCTACACGTTGGTCATACTGGTCGAAGGCGTGCTCCAAGTACGGGAAGACGATGCGGGTTTTGACGCCGCCGCCTCCTTGGACAAAGAGTGTTCGGTCGCCGATAGAGGTCTGGTGTTGCAACACTTCATTCAAGAAATCGTTGTTTTGCGTACTTGTATAGTCGTGGTCGAAGTGGGTGAAACGAGCGCAGTTGTCAGTGCAGGAGAGCGTATAGCGGGCATTCTGTGTGCTGTCATTATGATAAAAGAGCGTCAGACCGGTCAGGGCACTGGTCAAGTTGGACATGAGCATGTAGCCGCGCGTGCCGCTGTGCGACACGGCCTGGATGTAGAACCCTTTCAGGTAGTCGCGTAGGTTGTTGTTGAGATCGCTCTCGTGGTTGAGCAGCTCCTGTCCGAAGCTTTGTGACAGACGGATGCGCATGTGCGCGTTGTAGACGCCGGTGTCCACCACCACGGCGGTGTTGGGCTTCAGCGTGTAGTTGATGAGCTGGTAGTTGAGCGGTGTTGGGTCGAAGCCGACGGTGCTGTTCTGGTAATAGGTCGCTGTGGGATCCAGATTCTCGTTGAGCCGGTGCACGCGGATGCCCACGGCGGAATTGGTGTCGCCGTAGAATCCTGAAATCTGCAAGGTTAGCACGGCGGAATCGAGGATGGGGTGCTCGCCGAAGTTGACGGCTGCTCCGCCAAGGATCAGTTCCGTGCAGATGGCCGCGCTGCTGTTCCCGAACACGGGGTCGGCGAGATGGCCGAGGACATGCGCCGACGTCTTGGTGGTGTTGAGGGTGTCTTCCAAGACAGACCACGCCTCCAACGTGATGGTGTCGGTGAAATCGGTGCCCACCAGGTTGTCGAGCAGGTCATAGCCGATAGGTGAGCTCTCGTTCTTGCACGAGGACAAAAAAATGCACGTTAGCAGGACTAATGTGCAATAAAGGATTCTTTTCATGCGGGTAAGCATTATAAAACGTTCGCTTTTTCGAGAAGTTCGTCGTAGAACTCATCGTACATGTCCACGTAGTTGTCGTCGTCGGGGTGTTGGAGCACGGGCTTGCCGGACTTCTCGACGTAGGTGAGGAGTTTCTTCTTGATGTCCTTGGTGAGGGCGATGCCGTCGGAGTAATCGATGGCGGCCTGGACAATCTGGTCGTAGCCGGCCTTGCGGAAATGTTTGAGACCGGCGGTGGGGATGTTGGTCTGTTTCAGCTTCTTGGCGAAGTTGGGGGAGAACTTGTCGGGAAACTCGTCGGGCAGGATGGAATAGACCACCTGGGTGCCCTGCAACAGCGGGTCGTCCTTGTAAACAGTCTTGACGAACAGCGGCACGAGCGCCGAAATCCAACCGTGGCAGTGGATGACGTTGGGGTCCCAACCCAGTTTCCTGACGGTCTCGATGACGCCCTTCGCGTAAAAGATCGCCCGCGAGTCGTTGTCGGGGTAGAAGTTGCCGTCGGCGTCGTGGTACTGCGTCTTGCGCTTGAAAAAGTCCTCGCTGTCGATGAAGTAGATCTGCATGCGGACGTTCTGCAGCGACGCGACCTTGATGATGAGCGGGTGGTCGGTGTCCTCGATGATGATGTTCTGTCCGGAGAGCCGGATGACCTCGTGGAGCATGTGCTTGTGGTCGTTCACGCAGCCGAATTTCGGCATGAAAGTGCGGATTTCGTTCTCCCGCTCCTGGATTCCTTGCGGCAGGAAGCGGCAGATGTTGGCGATGTAACCCTCGGGAAAGTAGGGAAATATCTGGGGTGTGATGAATAAAACCTTCTTCTGAGCCATTATAACATAATTTGTCGGCAAATATACGATTTTTTTGGATACAAAAATTTTTTTTTGAAAGTGCGCTACGATATCAAAAAAAGTGTATTTTTGCCGCGTCTTTCAGCCCAGGTGGTGGAATTGGTAGACACGCTACTTTGAGGGGGTAGTGGGAGTACTCCCGTGCAAGTTCGACTCTTGTCCTGGGCACCACGAAAAATCCGGTCGCATGGCCGGATTTTTTTGTGTCCCAACACTACTACTTACTTCTGACTGAGCAGATTCGTCGCAGCCCCTCCAGTACCGTCGCGCGGTTCGTGCCGATGTTCATCCGCATGAATCCCTCGCCTTCCGGACCGAAGTCCGTGCCGTTGTTCAAGCCCACTTTCGCGTCGTAAATCAGCTTGTGGACCAGCTCTTTTTGCGGAAGGTTCCAGGCACGGAAGTCCATCCAGAGCAGGAAGGAGGCCTCCGGGCGCATAAAGGTGATCTCGGGACAGTGCTCTTTCAGGTACTGCTCTGCCGCGTCGATATTTCCTTGAAGATAGATTAGCAGCTGTCGCAGCCATTCGCCGCCGTGTGCGAAGGCCGCCTCCGTGGCATAGTAGGCGAAGATGTTGCCCAGCGACAGTTCGTTGCCGTCCAAGAAGCCGAAGAGGGTTTTGCGGATTTCCGGGTCGGGCACGTAGCATATCGACGAGGCAATGCCCGCCATGTTGAAGGTCTTGCTCGGCGCGAAAAAGGTGATGCTGTTGCTTTTCGCCGCCTCCGACACGGTGGTGAAGGAGGTGTGCTGGGAACGCCGGTAGGAAAGGTCGGCGTGGATCTCGTCGGAAATGACCAGCACGCCTTTCCGCAGGCAGATGTCGGCCACGCGCGCCAGTTCCTCTTTTGTCCATACGGTGCCGCCGGGGTTGTGCGGGTTGCTCAGAATCATCACCTTGCAGCCCTCGGCCTTGCGCTCCAAGTCTTCGAAATCAAAGGTGAATCGTCCGTCCACGGTTCTCAGCGGGCTGCTCACGAAAACCCTGCCCGTGCGGTGCGGCACGTTGAGAAACGGAGGATATACCGGCGTGGTGATCAGCACCTTGTCGCCCGGAAGTGTGAAGGTTTGCAGCACGAAGGCGATGCCTTGCACGATGCCCGGGATGAAGTGCATGCGGCTCCACCGCGTCTCGATGCCGTAACGTTCGCGGAACCAGTTGAGCACGGCCATCTTGTAGCCGTCGGGCGCGAAAGTGTATCCCAACACCTCGTGCTCGCAGCGTTTCCGTATCGCCTCCAAGATGAAGTCCGGGGTCTTGAAGTCCATATCCGCCACCCACATCGGCAGCAGGTCGTCCGTCCCGAACACCTCGGGGGTCATGTCGTGTTTGACGCAGTAAGTGCCCTTGCGGAGAGCTATTTCATTGAAGTTGTATTTTTTCATATTAATGTAGAATGTAGAATGAAAAATTATGAATGATGAATGATGAATTATGAATAATTTTTTAAATAATACAATAATATCGTGGGTTGTTCGTTGTGGATTTTATGTTTAACAAAATATAATTTTATTATGAAAACGGATAATGTAATTTTGGTTAAAAGTAAGGAGTATGCCTTGAGGATTATTAAGATGTACAAGTATTTGTGCTCTGAAAAGAAGGAATTTGTGATGTCAAAACAAATTTTACGCAGTGGCACGAGTATAGGTGCGAATATTAGAGAGGGTAGTAGGGGTCAGTCAAAACCAGATTTTATTGCCAAAATGAGTATTGCGCAAAAAGAAGCTGAAGAAACATGCTATTGGCTTGAATTGTTGTTTGAAAGTGGTTATATTAGTAAAAGAATCTTTGAGAGCATGTATGAGGATAACCTTGAAATCATAAGAATCCTTTCTTCTATTATAATATCCACACGACAAAACCTAAAAACGAAGTCCACTATAAGCAAGAATCAAACCTATTATTCATAATTCATCATTCATAATTCATAATTAATCATCCCTCATTCATCATTTCGTCCGTACGCCTTCTCAAACTCCGTTCTCGCCAGCAATGACCTGCCGAGGGTGGCTTCGTCGGCGTATTCCAACTCTTCTCCGACGCCGATGCCGCGGGCGATAGTCGTGATGGTCGGGACTTTGTCCTGTATATTCTTGTAAATGAAAAAGTTGGTGGTGTCGCCCTCTACGGTGGCGGGCAGCGCGAGGATGACCTCCTTCACGGGTTCCGTCTCAATCCGCAGGAAAAGCTCCTGGATGGTGAGCTGCTGGATGCCGATGCCGTCCATCGGGGAGATGACGCCGCCGAGGACGTGATAGACCCCTTGGTACTGGTGAGTGTTCTCGATGGCGATGACGTCGCGGATGTCCTGTACCACGCAAATGATGCCGCTGTCGCGCTTCGGATTGGCGCAGATGTCGCAGATTTCCTGATCGGAGATATTGTGGCACCGCTTGCAGAACACCACGTCGCTTTTCAGCCGGTTGATGCGGTCGGTGAGCAGTTGCACGTTGGCCTCGTCCTGCTTGATAAGGTGCAGGGCGAGCCGCAACGCCGACCGCTTCCCGATGCCCGGCAGCTTCGAGATCTCATTCACGGCGTTCTCTAAATTCTTGGAATAGAGGGAAATCATTCTTCTTCTGGGTCGAATATGAGGGTGGAAAAACGGTTGAGGTCGAAAATCTCGTTGGCGGTGTCGCAGAGTTCCTCCGTCGTGATTTTCTCCAATGTCTGGATACTTTCGTCCATGTCGGGCACCTCGTCGTAGAAAAGGGCGTGGTGGCCGGCGGAGAGCAGCTCGTTGAGCTTGCTCTCCTGCGCGAGCGCGAGCTGTCCGATGTACTGCTTCTTGGCGTAATAGAGTTGCATGGTGCCTAACTTGTTCTTTTTCAGCTTGTCCAGCTCATGGCGTACCAGCTCTAAACAGTGGTCGCGCTCATGGGTGTCGCAGCCGAAATAGACGCTGAAGAGGCCGCAGTCGGAGAAGGCGTTGAAATAGGATTCCACAGTGTAGGCCAGCCCTTTCTTCTCGCGCACGCTCATGTTGAGGCGCGTGTTCTGTCCTTGACCGCCCAAGAGGTTGTTGAGCAGCATGAACGGCGCACGTTTCGGGTGACGGAAATCGTAGGCGGGAACACCGGTGACAACGTTGGTCTGCGAGGTGCTCTTGCGCAAGTTTCTCGTCTGTGGACAATAGTCATTGGAGGGAACCCGTTGACGATTCCCCTCCTTGATGGGACCCTCACCGAAATACTTCTCACAGAGTCGGACCAGTTTTGCGGTTTCGATGTTGCCCACGGAGGCGAGCACAATATTTTCCCGCGTGTAGTTCCGTCCGATGAAATCCAAAATGTCCTCGCGGTGAATACCTTGCACGCTTTCCTTGGTGCCGAGGATATTCTTGCCCATGTCGTGCCCGTTGAACACCAACGACTCGAAATCGTCGAAAATCAGCTCCGACGGGCTATCGTTATAGTAGTTGATTTCCTCGAAGATGACCGTTTTCTCCTTTTCCAGCTCTTTTTTGGGGAAGGTGGCGTGGAAGAGGATGTCGGCGAGGAGTTCGACGGCGCGGGGGTAGTCGGGAGAGAGGAAGGAGGCGTAAAAGTCGGTCTCCTCCTTGGAGGTGCTGGCGTTGAGGTCGCCGCCGACGCTCTCCATGCGGTTGATGACGCGGTAGGCGTTGCGTTTTTCCGTACCTTTAAATATGGTATGTTCCACAAAATGGGCGAGGCCCGGGTGTTGGGCGGGCTCGTCGCGGGTGCCGGCATCGATGAGGATGCCGAAGTGGGAAATGGGGGACGCGGTGGGGATGTGCAGCAGCCGGAGACCGTTACGCAGCCTTATAACACGGTGCGGCATGGATCGACGGTGACGGTTTGGATGGTGTTGATAATATCCTCGCTGTAAGGCACTTGCACGCGGATGTAATTGTCGGTGAAGCCGGAGAGCATGTCATCGGCAACCTGCGATTCAACCAGCACGGGGCGTTCCTGACCGGCGCACTGCTCGTAGAAGGCGCGTTTCTTTTCGTTGGAGAGGGCGATGAGCCGCTGGGTGCGCTCCTCCTTGACATCTTCGGAGATCTGGTTCTCCATGATGTTGGCGGCAGTGCGGGGACGGCGCGAGTAGCTGAAGACGTGCATGTAGCTGATGGGTTGCTCGGAGAGGAAGTTGTAGGTCTCTTCGAACTCCTCGTCGGTCTCGCCGGGGAAGCCGGTGATGACGTCGCAGGCGATGCAGGCGTCGGGCATGAGTTTCTTGATTTTCTGCACTTTCTCGGCGTATTGGGCCGTGGTGTAGCGGCGGCGCATCTCGCTGAGGATGCGGTCGCAGCCCGACTGCAGGGGCAGGTGGAAGTGCGGCATGAGGATGTCGTTCTTGGCCACGAGCTTGATGATGTCGTCGGTGAGCAGTTCGGGCTCGAGGGAGGAGATGCGCACGCGCTCGATGGCCTTCTGCTTGACGATGGCCTTGAGCAGCTTGGTGAAGTCCTCGTTAGTGCCGCGACCGAAGTCGCCGATATTGACACCGGTGAGGTTGACCTCATGCACGCCCTGGTCCGCAATCTCCTGGATGTTTTTGAGCACGCCCTCGATGGTGTCGCTGCGGCTCTTGCCACGGGCGATCCACACGGTGCAATAGGTGCAGTGGGTGTTGCAGCCATCCTGGATTTTGAGGAAGGAGCGGGTGCGGTTGTGGATGGAGTAGGTGGAGAAGAAGTTGGGGGCGGGTTTGACCTCGCGGGTGACGATATAGTCGACCACGCACATTTTGTTGTGGCTGCCGAAGACCTTGTCCACACCGGCCCAGCGTTCGAGCAGTTCGGGCTTGAGGGCACCGTAGCAGCCGATGAGCATGATGGCCGCCAAGGGGTTCTCGCGGTGTAGCTTGGAGACCAGATTGCGGGTTTTCTTCTCCGCCGATCCGGTCACGGCGCAGGTGTTCACGATGACGATCTCAGGCACGCCGCCCTGCGACCATCCGCGCTTCTCCAGCTCGGCGGCAATCGCCGACGACTCGCTGAAGTTCAGCTTGCATCCTAACGTGTGAATTACGAAGTTTTTCATTATATCTATTTTTTTTATTTCTCGATTTATATTATTGGCAGACAGGCGAGTATTGATTTTACAGAGTAAAAACAAAAAGCCAAAATTTAGCGTGCAAAGATACACTTTTTTTTTGAAGGCTGGGATTTTAAATTTTGCAAGGCAGGAACCATCGCTCCCAAGCGTTGCGACAAATATAAAAAAGAGCCAGCGTTTCCTAACGTTGGCTCCTATACTGTGGCGCGATTTTCCGTCTGCGTTAGAACTCGCTCGGCCGGATGTATATCGTGTGCGTCTTGCCCGTCTCGTCGCCTTCGTACCGATAGGCGATCCCTTTGTTGTGGGACTTGCATATTGAAAGGAATGACTGGCTCTCTTCGTCGTTTTTAAGAAAGTCGAGCATGGCCTCCTTAATCTCGCTGTGGCTGGCCCGGATGTCGCTGATGCTGTAGAGGCCTTCGTCAATCGTGCAGACGTACGTGACATAGTCCCCTTCCAATAGGATTTCGTCAATTCGCATGCCTTCCTCGACGATTTGCGGCATATCGTTGTTGGCGATCTGGATGGCGGATTCGAGATCATCTTCGGTGCACACAGTCTCGCACTCTGCCACGACCGTTGTGTCAGCAGCGTTCCAGTCATAGTCATTGCCGGATTTGCCGCCGATGATGGCGAAGTAGGCAATCACGGCGATGACAACGAGCGCAAGGACGACCACGATGGCGATAGTACCGCCGTTGCTGCTCTTGCTGTTACGCTTGTCTGGCGGGGCCGGGGTGGGCGGTGTCTGAACCGTTTGCGAATCTGAGGTGAAGGTTTTTCCCCCGCCGTCAATCGGGGTTAGCGGGTCGCCGCAATTTGGGCAGCGCGTCGCTTTGTCGGATACGGAGTGCCCGCAAACCGGGCAGTTGATTAAAGCCATGGGTCTAAGGTTTAAGGGTTAAGGGTTAAAAGTCAAAGGTCAAAGTCAAACTCAAAGTCAACGGTCAACGGTCAAAGTCTCTTGACAAGGTCGTCGAGGTCAACATGGGAGGTGGCGTTCTGCAAACGTGAGAGGGCCTGGTCAATGATGGTATTCAAGTAGGGGATGTTCCAGGAACTCCCGTAGTATTGCTTGTAATATTGCATCGATTTGATCTGTTTCACGAAAACCGGCCATTTGTCGGAAATGTTGATGCTGTTGTCGGGGTGTTCCTGTATGGCCTGCAAGGTGTTCTTGACCTCGTTGTTGGCAGCGGGGTACGCTACCAGCAGCTCGCGCACGATGGCATAGCGGTCGTCTTTTTCGGTGATGCTTTTCGGCATCGCGTCAATGAGGCTGATGGCCTGGTGGGTAAGGCTGTATTCTGCTTGTATGTCGTCGGGCACGCGGCTGAGCACCTCGCGTATGTCGTTGGCGGACTGTTCGTCCTGTGGCACGCTTTCCAGCATGTGGAACACACGGTTACGCATGTCCTGGCTCACGTTGCTGCTTTGTATCATCTTTTTGGCTTGGGCGAGCATGAGGTTCCAGTCCTTCTGCCGCAGACTGTCGGGAGCGTTGGCCAGCAGGATGGCGATGTCCTCGGCGCGGGCCGTGTATTTGCGGTAGAGTAGCGCGTTGCCGTAGTTTAGCACGTAGGACATGTCACAGTTGCCGTATTTGCGGAGACTGTCGGCCTCGTTGCGAAGACGCTCCAATTCAAGCTGCTGTGAACCGATGAGGAGGCTCATGCTCGTCATCTTTGCTTGCAGGCTGTCAATGATGTGTTGCAGACTGTCTGCCTCGGCATGTGAATCCGATGTTGATTCCGTGATGGCGGCAGCAGGTTGGTCTTGATCCGTTTGCGCAGTGACCGTACCGCACAAAAGAATCACACCCAAGACCATAATCCATGTTATTTTTGAAGTGCTATCCATGTATGTTTAAGTTTAAAAGGTCTAAGTCAAAGGTCAAAGTCAGTTGATTCGGACCCCAAAGGTCTGTTCGTACGGCTTGCGGATGTTTTCGGGATCCCAGACGGAAATTTTGTTGCGGAAGCCGGTTTTCGCCTGGTTGTAGTAGCTGTCGAGGTTGAAGTTGCTCGTGGTGGTGTGGTAGAGTGAGGAAGCCACGCTGTTGTAGTCGTTGACGGCACTTTTGGCGTTCTTGTACTTGTCGGCCCATTCGCGGACTTGATTTTTGGCGGGGAAGTGGGCCATGCTGAGGCCTCTGACCAGTGCATTGACGTGGTTGTAGTGCAACTGTTGGTAACGTGATGGCAGGTTGTTGAGCATGTTCACCAGCGCAGTGCATTTCGAGAGATGGCTGTCCTGCTTGTACCTTCTGGCTTTGGCCAAGTTCGTCTTGCTGTCGTCGCTTTTGTGGATGGCCACGTTTTGCAACTTCCAGGCGGCATCGTAGTCGTTCAGCACCTTGTTCACCTCGCCGAGCTTCGTGGCGTTCTCCCCGCTGACTATGCTGTTGCCGCCTTCGGCGTTGTAACGGTTTACCTCGTTTATGCGGCTGCGCATGAAACGGATGGTTTCACCCGGCCAGGCGGACTGGTTGAAGCGTTGCTCGCACCAGTTGCGGAAGGCGGGCACGTAGGCGTTTACGAACTCACTGACGCTGCCAGTGTACTCCTCGTTGGTGATCAGGCTTTCCTGCTGCATCAGTCTGATGCGGTTGGTGACGCGCTGGAATTCCGTCTCCAGTGCCCGCTCGTCGGCATTGGCAATGCTTTCCGCCGCCTGGTGGATGTTCGCCGTGTACTGGTTGACGTAAGTGAGGCGCGTCGGCGGCTGCACGCGGGTCTTCATGAACACCAACACCGCGCCTACGGCCAAGATGACGGCCACTACGACCAGTGTGATTTTCAGGACATTTTTGTTGGATTTTTTCATTGCTTAAGAAATGTTCTATAGGTCGCTTTGGTTAGTTTCCTTCTTCTTGCCTTGGCTAGTGGCGTTGTCTCCTGGAGCCGCCGGTTTGGCGTTTGTTTTGTTAGCATTAGCGTTGGTGTTTTGTTTCGGAGGTGTGGCTGGCATGGCGGTGCCAGACTGCTTGTGTGCCGATCCCCATTTGTTAAGTTCGCTTATGTAATATTGCAGTCGGATTTCCTGTTCGTTGTTCCCCATTTGGAAGTCTTTCAACACTTCGGCGTCATAATTCTTGAGTTCGTTTAACAAGGAGGCCCATTTTGGATGGTACTGGGGGTTGATTTTCTCTGCCCAGTATCCGGTAAGACGTTCCACGTTGCACTTTTGCACATCTCTGAAAAAGCCTTGAAGATCAAGTTCATTGTCGATCTCGATCTTTTTCCAGACATCCTTGTTCAGACAATCGTAGACGACGGGTTGGGGAGGGGCCGTGTCGGTGCTCGACTTGGCTTTTTGTGTGTCGGGGTTGTCTGTCACAATCTCGGTCTGCGGTTCCGTTTTTTCGGTGCGGTTCGCGATGATTTTATGGATGAGAATGCCCAGAATCAGTCCGATGACAAGGGCGGCGGCACTGCCGATGATGGTGAATAACTTCCAGTTGGGGCCGGGCTCGGGCTCTTCGTAGTAGCACTCGCGGATCAGTTTTTTCCCCTGTCTGATATCTCTGTGTTGGTATCCTGTCGGGCAATGGGTGAGGCCGGGACAGTCCGTGCCGTCAATACGGTAGAGGATATCCAGTTTCACTCTCTCCAGCTTGATGCGTAGTGGCGTTTGCGGCAGGAGGTCGTGTGTGTCGCTGTAAGGCTCGTATTCGGGGCATGTCACATTGACTTTAACGGCATTGCACTCGTTCTCGGGGATGCTGATGCCGTCGGTGGTGAGATGTTTGCCATTAAGCATGATGATGATGCGGTTCGATACGTTGAGATCCTTGCCCTCGTTGTCGGTTATATAGAAAAGGTTGGGGGTGATGTGCCGTTGCCACGGGAAGGTGGCGGGGTCGGGCAAGTCGTCGCCGGCGGAAAGCGTATAGGTGAGGCTATTGAATCCCGGTCGGTCGAAGGTCAGCGGGAATTTGTCGCCTTTTAGGAATGATTTGGGTTTGGTGAACTCGGTCTCGTTGATCCTCGCCGTGATCCCTGCGGGCAGTTTCGGGGGCGCCACAAGGATGGTTTCGCGGACGGGATCGCCGGTGTAGTTCACTAGCTTGTCGTCAGCGGTAATGCCGGTGGCTTTGTCGATGAGGAACACATAGCGGTGATCTGCGTAGCAGCTCTGGTAGCGGAGGTTGCCCAACAGTTCACGCAACTCGAAGTCGGTGCCTGCGCCGTAGTAGCGGACAGCGCAGGGATTGGTGGACACCGATTCTCGGTAGAAGAAAGCCATCGGCTTGTTGGGATATTCTTTCTCGCAGAGTTTGCCCAGCGCATCCCAGTTCTCCACATCGGACTTTGCGAGTTCGGCCTTCACCTGCTCGATGATGGCGACCTCCTCCTCGGCAGGGACAACAATTTCGGCCGGGATGTATATCCATGCAGACACTAAGTCGCCGGCCCTTCCGGGAATGGCGTGGCACACTGTCGTGATGCTTCCTCGGTTGAGGAATGAGAGCATCAGCACGGGCGCACCTTCGTCCCAAGCCTTGCCGCCGATTAACTTCATTTCCGTCCGTATGTCGGACACTTTGCGGGTCCATTCGCCACCGTTGAAGGTCTCCAAATCCTGGACGCCGCCACTGATTTTTGTGATTTTGATGCCTATCTTGCTCATTTTTTTAATTTTCCTAAAAGTTTATTGAATTTGTCTTGCTTATATCCGGGTGTTCGTTCGATGATACGTTGCACCACCAACTCAGAGGCGTCATCCTTGAATTGACAGTAGTTTTGGAAGCAAACGGTGCCAAGAGAGAAGGGTACGATCTCAATTTCGCCGCCGTTGATCTCATTCTCTTTGCAGATGGCCTTCAGTCCGTTGATGAACCCTTGGTAGTTTTTTTTAAGGTATTCGAACACGGCTTCATTCCGAGCGGTGCCTTTCGGGGCTTTGTCCACCTTGGAGACGAGAATGAATATGGCGTCAGTGTCGTGTTTGAAGATTTCGTAGGTTCGGATGTACTGCACGGCAGCTTCGAGGTAGGTCCGTTGCGGCAGTCCCTCGTAAAGGCGGTCGTCGGCGCCGTATTCGATGACGAAGAAGTGCATCTTGCGGTTGCTGGTGCGGTTGTCCACCAGAATCTGGGTCAGCGTGTCGAGGGTGCGCAGCTCGTCCTCTGTCATGTCGGCACCGCTGTCGAACTTGAACATGCAGCGGATCATTTCGCCGGCGAGGTCGATGCAGGTGATGGGATGGATCAGCCCTTCCTTGTCGATAAGGTTAAACCCCATCTCATAGGTCGAGGAGAGGGACGTGCCTTCGGGGAGGGTGCCCACGGAACCGTCGTTTTTGAACAGGAGCATCAGGCGTGACATGTAACCGTAGCCTTGGCAGTGGTTGTCCTTGTCAATGTGGGAAGCCACGGTGCCGCTGCTGGCCACGCTCAGGATACCGCCCAGTGCGCAACTTTTGCCGGATGAGGGGATGCCCCAGAAATAGATTTCGGTGGAGGGTCTGTTGATTTGGGTGAGCGTGTCGGGCGTGTCGAACTGCTGCGGTCTTACGTTCTCGAGCATATGTTGCAGGAATGCTCTGTCGACGCCCATTGCGGCGAAATCCTCCTTGGTGAGATAGCCTTCGTCGTAGAGCTTGTGGATTACGCCCGCGCTTAACAGGTTTTTGTCGTTGGTGATAGCCTGGATGAGCTCCTCTACAGTGATGCCGCCGTTCTTGCGCTCAATGCTGCTGACAATTTTCTGATACACGGCCTCGTCTGGGTTGAGCACCTTTTTGTTTGCCTGGATGTTTTGGACGGTCTTGATGAGTGCATCCATGTCAATGCCTGTGAGGTCGTTCACATCCTCGCGGTTTTTGATTTTGTTGATGAGCCGCTTGGCCTCGCGGATATGCGGGCTGTCCGGATGTGCGGCCACGTAGCCTTGCAGTGCGGGCAGGCTCTCCTTGTCCACGTATGGCCAGTCGTCGGTTTGGACAGGTTCCGGCTTTACCGGGATGGTGTCATTCTGTAGTGCGCGCTTGCGGGTGCGTGCCTCGTCGCGGTGCATCCCGTCGGGGTAGGTGTCCAAGTAGTACTGGTAAGCCTCTACCGTGTTGGTGTCCAAGGCTTTCTGCCAGTCGCGCGGCTCATGGTCGCTCATCAGCTCATTGACCTTGTCGCGCATGTCGCTGGAATATTCGCCGCCCGTGTTGTTCGGATCCTCCAACTCGGGAATCGACACGATGCCCTGCTTGATGAACCCCACAATTTGTTCCGCGGTGTATTCGTTGATGTTGTCAAATATCTCTTCTTTGCTTGGCATGATAATTTAATTGTTATATATAATGTTTGTTTGAATGCAGAAATGTTGACGTGCAGCTATTTAAAGGACGATGGTAAGAATGACAATACCGGCGATAATGCCTAAGACGATGAACGCGGCATTTCGCCACTTTGCCTGTGCTCTGTCGAATGCCTCGGCACTTGCGAATTTCTTGGATTTCCAGGCCAGTTTATTGCCCCTTATGCCGAGAAAGATATTGATGGCAAGTGTGGAAAGTGACAGAATCAAAGGTAAGCCGGTTTCTAAAAACGGATCAGCGGAATAGTTTTGGAATAATTCGGCAAGACCGCCTAACAAGATAGTGATTAGGGCCCAATTCACGCCATTGCAAATGCCCCACAGCCATCCGAATATCAAAGCGCCCCAGTTGAACTTGTTGATACAGTTGGGTGTCTCGGTGGGGGTGGAGACTTGCCGCTGGGTCTGTTGCACCTGCTCAAACGCGGGTGCGTAGACCGGTTCCTGCTGCACCTGTTGCACTGTCTCGTATGCGGGTGCGAAGCCGGTAGGGCTTTCTCCGCTTAAGGGCATTCCGCACGATGGGCACTCGGTGGCGCGGGGCGAAACCATCCGGCCGCATTCGGGACAAGAAATCATCCGGCTTTGCGAGGGCTGCGGCTCTTGCACGGGAGACGTGTAGGCGGGTTTCGGGTCTTGGATTACCCGTTCGGGTTCAGGCTCGGGCTGCCATGCGGTTTCGGGCTCCGGTGCCGGTCTCGGTTCTGCGGGTCTGAACGGCTCGGACTTCGCGGGCTTGAACGGCTCCGGCTCTGCGACATGTGCGGGTTCCGTCGGCTCTCCGGGAACAAAGATATCCTCCACAACCGTCGGTTCCGTAGGCTGTACGGGTTCTTCCGGTTTGTCCTCTTCCGCCAATTTTTGTTGTACCTGACGTTGCAGCATCGGCGTGAACTGTCCGTGCGTACCGCTCTTTAGCTCGTACAACGTCACCATGCCGCTCTTAATAGCATTGGCAATCTCTTTCGGCGAGTAATCTCGGATATTGTCCAATAAGTCTTTCTTATTCATAAATTTAAGCTTTACAAATTACAAATCACTTTTCACTGATTACAGTTCACTACATTTTGAACGATTCGTATTTCTCATCTTCATCTGAAGTCTGGGTGTTGTGGGAAAAAGAAGCGGTATCGTCAGGATTGTCAGGGCCGTTAGAGACAGGATTCTCCTGTTGTGGTTTACTTGGCTTGGGCGTTTTCTTGTTGCGGAAGCCGAAGAGCGTCCAGTTGGTGCCGATGGTCTTGGAATGGCGGCTCTGCAGCAGATAGGGGAATAGCAGCATGGCGTATCCCAGCAGCAGCCAGAGTAGTGTCATTGGACTGAATCCCACAATGTTGGAGTAGTTGGCGGTTAGTGTTGCGATATTGTTGTCAATGTCGTTGATATATTGGGAGGTGTTGTCAAAAGCCTTTACTTCCTCTTCTTCGCTGAGCTTTGTCGCCGAAAAAAACTGCAAGTCGTCGTACCATTGGTGTATGGCTGACTGGATTTCGGTAATGTTACCGAGGATGAATACGTTCCAGGTGGAGACATCTCCGCTCACCGACTTGTCCATCCAGGCGAGTGCGGAGTTTTTGAGCGTGTCGTAATTGGAAGAGAGCAGTGCAAGGTGAAGGATTTCCAGTTTGTTGGCATTCTCAACGGAAATGTCGGCCGTGTCCGCTATGCCGAGTGTGTGTCGGTAGTTCATCGTCCGGATGTTGCAGTAGGTCTCGTATTGGTCGAACATGCCGGTAGCCGAGGTGATGGTTTGGTTGAAAGAGTCGAGGATTTGCTGCTGCCGGTGGTGCACCGTCCAGGCGTGCGAGAAGGGGATCATCAGCACGATGAACAGGACCGGGGAAGCGAAAATAAAAGCACGCTCCCACTTGATGCGTTTCTCGAACCGCCGTTCAGTGGCTTTAAGTTGTTGTGGTATAAGGAACAGCAGTCCAATGAGCAGGGTGATGACCATTGTGATAAGACCTGAGATAAGGAATTGTCCCTTGAGTAAGTAAACGACCCCCACAAAGGTGCAGTAGGCGATGGCGATTAGCGCGAGGGCCGCGATGATGTGGCCCCACGAGAATTTCAGTTTCTCATTAAATTGGATGTTGTCGGACATGGCTTATCGTTGGTTTTGGTTTCTAAGTGCGCGGTTTATTTCGTCGAGTTCGCGTTGGAGCTGGTCGCGGCGTTCAATGAGCTGTTGTTGCGCAGCGTCGCTGCCATTGCCCACATTGTCCCGTCTTGACCCGCTGCTACCTAGCGTGAACGAGCAGATGGTCTGGTCGTCGTCGGACTTTTTGATGCTCCCCGTGTAGGTCTCGGTCCGCCCGCCATATTTCACGTTGATGGTAAAGGGTGTCTCGTTGGCCTCGCGCACATGGTTCTTGTGGTAGTGTACCCCCACGATGTAGGTGCCGTTGGGTGCGCCGCCCGCGGGCCAGTATATGTGCTCTATGGGCTGGTCGCTCTCGCCCGAGACGTTCATGTCGATTTCCAGTTTACCGCCGCTGCGCGCGTTACGATGGTTAAAATAGATAGTCTCGTTGTTTGGATCGACACATACTAGGTCGAGGTCGTTGCGGTTGTTCCAATGCAGGGTGATTTCCACGTCGCCGTGCGAAGGTGTTGGCGGCACGGCCTGCGTACAGTCATTGAGCTCGTTGTTTTTCACCTTGAGGATGGCCTTGTCAAGCTGGATCATCGGTCCGATGTCGCCGTTCACCGTCTTGCCGGTACTTTGCAGGATGCAGATAGCCTGTTCAGCGGTGATGTTCCGGTTGATGGACTTCATCAGGGCCACGGCACCGGCCACGATGGGGGATGCCATGCTCGTGCCGTCCAGGCTCCTGTAGCCGCGTTCATAGCTGCTGTAGATGTCCACGCCGGGAGCCGACACGGTGGAGTATTCGCCGTAGTTGCTGAAGTCGGCCTTGCCTTGCTGTCGGTTGTTCTTGTCCACCGCCGCCACGATGATGATGTTTTTGGGTCGCTGCATGGCTTCCACGCCGGCCAGGATGTTGTCGTTGCCGGCTGCCGCCACGATGATGACCTTGTGTGTCTCAGCAATGCGCGACACTTCGTTCCAAAGGCGTTCTTCTTCTTTGAAGTGGTTGTTGATGAGTTCGCGTTGGAGTCGTTCGGGATACTGGTCCAGGCCGGAAAAACTGCCGCCAAGGGAGATGTTGATGACATCCGCGCCTTGGTAGATGGCGTATATGACACCGTCAAGCACGGAGGTGATGGTCATACGGCCCTTGGCGTCTGCCACTTGCACGGGCATGAACTTGCATTTCGGGGCGATGCCGCAGAGTCCCGTGCCATTGTTTGCCAATGCGATGGCCGTGCCCGCCACATGCGTGCCGTGGTCGGCCGGCGGTGTGGGGGCTATCCTGGCGTCATGGTTCCATACGTTGTAGGGCATCACAATCTTGTCCTTGAATTCCTTGTGCCCCAAGTTGAAACCGTTGTCCACCACAGCCACAGTCACCTCCTCGGAACCGGTTGTCGTCTCCCATGCGGAGAAGGCGTTGATGGCCGTCAGATACCAGGTTTTGCCCGCACTCGACATGTCGGGGTCGCTGGGCTTGTAGACCCCCTCGAACAGGCTTTCGTCAAATACGAACAGGGTGTATTCGGGGGCGAACTCCTGCGGGAGCCGTTCTTTCATGGCTTCGCGCTCGGCCTCGGGCACCACAATCTGCATGCGCTTGACCACGTCGTCGTAATAAACCACCTGATACTGGTCGCCGGGATATTTCTGCTTGAAGTCACGGGCGAGGTCTATGATGGATTTGTCGTCGTTCTCCATCAACACGTTGAGGCGATTGGCGATGATGCGGGGCTGTCCGGGTTCCTCGCGGATGGGGTCGTCGTCCTTGATGGGGGGCAGCACGCCTTGGTTCGGGGGCAGCACGTCCTCGTAGCCAGGGGGCGTGGGCACGGGCGTGTAGGGGTTGCCTGGGTCGTAGATGCCGCCGCCGTTACCCACGTTCGGATCCTCACCCACCCACTCTCGGTCGTCGATGCCGTCGATGGGGACGACGGCGGGAGTCCTGTGGCAAGTACCGCAGGTCTGCAGCAACAGAAACAATAGCAACAGTAGCAGCAGGGCGAGGAGAAGTTTCCAGAGCCACGGCCAGATGGCGGCGAAGCCCTTCCTCTTCTCGTACTGGGCGGTAAATACCGTGTCGCCGTTGATGGCGGTGGTCAACGGGTCGGCATCCCATCCCGTGAACTTATAACGCCATTTGGACTTCACCTTGGGAACCATGCCGGCGGTAATCGCACTGCCGGCAGGTATGTTGTGGCTTGTTGGCCCTTTGAGCTTTCCGTGTCCGCCGGCATCGAACCGGACGTTGTGCGTCAGCGGAATTTCCGGTTCTTCGGGCTCTTTCGGCTCTTTGGGTTCGGGCTCTGGCACGGGTTCCGGTTCGTCGCGCTCGTATTTGGCATTGAACACCATGTCGCCGCTGACAGTAAGACCTAACGGTTCGGCATCCCATCCCGTGAAGTGGTAACCATCGGCTGGGGTTACGGCGGGAATCATCCCGGCGGTGATGGATTCGCCTTCCCGGAGGTTCACTACCCCGTTGCCTTCCACGCTGCCTAACGGCCCCGGCATGAACCTCACCTGGAAGTAAGTTGGCGGTTTCGGCTTCTGCGGGATAGCGTGCATGAGACTCCCCACATCCTTGTGTTTGTTGGTGTCGTAACGCATTCCCCAGCATAACAGCACCACCTTGCCATCGTAGCAGAAGACGGTGTCGTCGGGCGTGTATTTAAGCACGCCGCCGAGAATCATAAGATCCTCGTTCTCTAACTTCAGCGCGGCGTTGCGGTAGTGTTGCACTGTTTCCTCCTTGATGCACCTGTAGCGTTCCCTTTCCTCGCCGACAAGATCAGTGAGGCGGCGGGGGTGCTCCTCCCATTCGTCCACATACCATTCGATGACATCCTCGTTGGAGTCGTAAATGGGCTGGGCGAGGAACCCTTGGTACCGCTCGTCGATGCAGGTGCGCATGACCGCCTTTACACTGTCAAAGCGCTTGTACAACGGATCCGATCCAATGCCCTGAAAATCAGTAAAGTCGCTGACTTCCGTGAAACAGAGCTTGCGTTTGTTGTAAATGAGGTGATCACTCATAGCTATGCGGTTTTATAAAGAGACTTGCAGTTGTTGATGATGATTTCGATGGCATTGTTGGATACGGGATCCACCGTGGAGACATCGCTGGAGAGCAGCATCCCGATAATCAGGAAGTTTTGCCAGCGCATGAAGTTGTCGTAGAGTGGCAGTTTGCGCAGGGTGTTGCGCGTGTTGGGCGAGCCCATACCCTCGCTGGCGATCCTTTCCGACTCGGCAAGCGTGTTGAGGACATCCTCAATGGACTGCGGTTTCGGGGTGTACTGTAACCCTTTGTCGGTCAAATCGACATTGATCTTGCATATATCGGCTTTCGTCCTGACAGTGTTGATATTTGCCTCGGACATGTACTTGCGGCCGAAAGAACTGACAAAATTGTTGAGGATGAGCGACACTACGGCGGCTACCGCGTTGGGCAGGTCGTCAATCGGGAAAATCTGCTGGTAGTCATTGATTTTCTGTGTGATTTCGCGTTTCACGCCTAAAAGACGGAGCAGGGTCTGTAGCGACTCCACAATCTCGTCCGCATGGGTTAGATATTTGTCGATGCTTTTCACCGAACGGTTGATGTGTTCAGTCCAGTATTGGATGACGTTCTTGGTGAGCACATCGGCGACGGTGGCGAGTGCTTCGGAGTCGCCGCTCACCACATCGTCGAGGGAGAATCCATCTGCTTTGAAGTCGGTATCAAGTTCTTCGGGCGTGCAGCCGTAGTAGTCGCACAGCTTGGCGATGTTGTCGGCGCGATTGTCGTTGGGGTTGATGCCCACGATGGCGCGGATGCCGCTTACCTGCGTGGTGTCGATGGGCACCTCGGTCTGGCGGATGATGATGTCGTAGGCGATTTCGCGAAGGTCGCCGGGCTGCACCATAAGTTGATCGAGAATGGTGCCGAAGATTTCGGGCTTGCGGAACACCGACAGGTCTATCTTGCGCCGGATGTCGGAAGTGATTTTCTTGATTTTAAGATTTTTCTCCTCGTCAGAATCGGAAATGTAATACATGGCGAGGATTTTAAGGATGTTTTCCTTGATTTTGACGAGTTCTTCGAGATAATTGCGTGTGCGGAACTCGTCGAGCTGCGGGGCGAGACGGTTGAGGTCGCGGATGATGGCTTTGGAACCGTCATTGTTGACCGATGCCACCTCCTCCCAAATCTGCTCGGGGTTTGGGAAATGCTGTTGCATGAAAGGGAACTCGATAAAGCTGCGGCGCAGGTTTTCGAAATAGTCGGGGTAGTCGCTGTCGTGGTGTACGCCGGTTTCTTGCGAGAAGGGCGGTTTGTTGGAGTAGCCTTCGAAGATGCCGGTCTCCTTCGACCAGTAGAAGTCGCGCAACGGGTAGATGCCGGAGAACGGTCGTCCGTTAGCCCAGTTGTCGAACCAGGTGTAGGGTTTGATAATCTCGGGCAGGATAGTGTCGAAACGCTTCCAGTGCTCCTTGAGTTTCTCAGTCGTGGCCGGGGTGTCGGTCTCCTTGTTACGCTTCAGGTCGATATTGAACTTGGTGGCTACCAAGAAGAAAGGTGATACGCCGTTGAGGCCGCGCAGCCGTTCGGTGCGTCGCTGCTCGTTGTCGCCGATGTATTTGTCTATCCAGTTGTTGATGGAGGTGCCCAACTCCTTGACGGTCTTTTGGTCGTTGTGATGACAGAATAGCAGGGAGTTGATTCTTAATGAGTTGGAATATTTCTGAAAAAGGTAGGCCACCTTGCCTCGGCGTAACATGCGGGCCAGTACCGCCGGCTCCGACATTTTCTCTTCCTTGAGTTCCTCGCGCGAGCGTGCGCCCGGAAAGTCCAGTAGGTCGATTCGCTGCAGGAACATTTTCTCCTGTTCGTTCTCCACCGAGATGGTGAAGGTGAGCTCGGCGATGAGGGCGGACATGGATGCCTTGCTGTAGCCTCGTGCCACCACACGCTGACTGCCGTCATAGATATCGGTGGTGGTGATGTCGTTGCCCACGTTCTCTTCCATACCGCAGGCCAGATTCAGCCACTCGATTTTCAGCAGCGTCCCTTTCTCGCGCAGCACGGCCTCGAAAGGCACATACACCTCTTCGAGGAATTGGATTTTTTCATATTCCGAAATCAGGTGGCGGAAGAGTTGGGTAAGGTTGGGGTTGTTGTTCCAAAGCAGTGCAAAAACGTCGCCCCATTTCTCGGGCTTCACGTACTGGATGACGGGTGCCACCTTATCGAAGAACTTCGACACGCGGGCGAAGTCGGCAATGCGCTGGGTGTCAAGGTACTCCTTGATGTCCATGATGTCGTCTTCGGTGATGATGTTCTGGCTATAAGATTTGTCAATCCAGTAGGGCAACTGGGTGAGCAGCTGGTTGTTGATGTCTTCGGTCTTGAGGTCGTTGTCGGAGCGAATCACGTCCTTGTAGTAGGAGTCGGTGATAAGCAGTATGAGGTCGAGCACGGTGAGGGTGCGGATGCGCACGAACTCCTTCATCACAGGGTTGGCGCATTTCAAGGTGAAACGGGTGATGACACCGGTAGTCTCGATTTTGCTGTTGTTGCCGCCGCTGGAGTTAATCTGGTTGATAAAGCTGTAGGATTGTCCGTTGTTGATGATTTCGAACGGCTTGTTGGGCTCGCCTAACAGACTGTCCATCAGGTAGGATTTTCCGACCTGGCTTTCGCCATAGGCAGCCGCCGAGCAGTTCTCGGCTAGCGCGAATTTGATTTTTTTGACCGCTCGCCGGTAAACTTTGAGATCGCCCCGGTTGAAGGATTCCTTACCGAATTGGTCGGCCCATGCCAAGGACTGCTCAATGACTTCGAGCTGGTGTTGGATGTCTTCTTCCAGTTGTTGTCTTTTTATATTATTGGGTGCTTCCATAATCTAAATGCTTTGATGGTGAAAGGGTTAAAAGTCGAATGCGCCGTCGTCGAGCCAGTATTTCTCCTCGGCGCCGAGGCTTTGGATGTGAACTTCGATATTGCTGCCCGACAGGTCGTTGTCGTTCTTGTCGGTGATGGCTTCGATGGTCAGCGTCTCATTGTCCTCGATGTCTTTAGTGAGGGTAACCTTGAAGGGTGCGCGGCGGCGGAGCTGGTCGATTTCGTCGTTTACGAGCTGTTGCAACCGTGTGTCGGACGCGGGGGATTCGCCTTTCATGATGAGATTCTGTTGGATTTTGTTGGCTATCTTCTGCCGGTTGAAGTCGATGGTGTAGAGTGACCGTGATGGATAGGCGTTGATTCCCAACTGTTTGACGTTCAGGTAGGCCGGCAACTTGTTGACGAAGATGTCGCCGGTGGGCTGGTGCGGGGTGATACAGTAGGTGACCTGCTGGCTGTCGCGCGACTTCTCAATGAAGTTGACGGTCGATTTGAGTTTGCCGTCGAGCTTGCTGGTGTCGATGACGAAGTTGTTGAGGCTGGAGAGTTTGGAAGAGTAGTGACCGATAATGGCCCCGATAGCCACGATGGTCTTGGGGTCGGTGATGTAGCCGGTGTTGTTGCCGAAGGGGAACCAGCGGCCCACGAAGTAGTTGTTGAGCAGGATGAGCCGGTCGGGGGAAACGGCGTAGTATTTGAGGAAAATGTTGCGGATGGGGGGCAGCGATGCCGGGCGGCCGGAAAGAATAACCAGGTCGCAGGCGTTGGCGAACATGATGGTGGCGATTTTCTTGAGGTAGGGCTCGAACTTGTCGGTGATTTTCTTGCAGACCTTTTCGTAGTCGAAGTCCCACTCCAAGGTCTCCAGACTGAACCCGAAAGCCTCCTCGAACTGCCGCATGACGGCCGTGTTGGGCGGCAGCTCGCTGAACACGTCGTGGAAGCGCACCGTGCAGTTTTCGCTGCCGTTTTTCACCAGTTCCAGAAAGTGGTACATCAGCGGCACGGAGTACTGCACGTTGAAGTCCCCCCTGAAGATGCGCTCCGCTTCGGTTTGTCCGTTGTAGTCGGGACCGAACAGGTTGCGCAGTTTCTGGCGGCATTCGGCGTAGGGCATGGGCTTGAGCTTTGTGTAAAAGGCACTCGTCTCGTCCAGCATCATCAGGTCGTTGATAAGCCCTTTGAGCATGTCGTCGCCCGCGAAATAGTAGCTGTCGTAGAAGAGCGGCTCGGGTGCGATGGTGGTCACCGAACCCTTGTTGTAGGCATAGCGGTTGATCATCAGGTCGGAGGTGCCGGCTCCGATGTCTAACGAACCCACGGTGAGGGTGTTCTGGAAACCGTCGTCGGTTTTCTTGCCGTAGAGGTTGAAGAACTCATCGCAACTGCCCTTGTATTTGTGGCCAACCTCGCCGAATATGTAGACCAGTTGGGCGCAAGTGGCCTCGTCGTAGTACCATTTCTGGTCGGCTGACTTCCGCTGCACGGCGGGCACGATTTCAATGCTGGCGCCCGGGTTCGGGTTGTCGCGCACGTCTTGGTATTCAAAGTTCTCCAGAAGGATGACGGCGTTTCGGGCGCATTGCACCAGTTTCTCCCTTTCGAGTTTCGACATGGCAGTGGGGCAGGTGATGATGAGCCGGCTCAGCTTGCGGGGCATCTCCTTCTTTCCTCTGTCTTCGCGGTAGAGATGGTTGTTGATCTGCATGCGGGCCTGCGCCAGCATCTCCAGAAAGGCGAAGGTCATCAGCGACCGCCGGGAGTAGTGGAATGTCTTGCCTCCGTTACCTTCCAAGTCAATGTCGCCGTTGTGCTTCAGTTGGTTGGTGATGCCGTTGATTTGCAGAATATGGTTGTCGTCGGAATCGCCGTCCAGCACCAAGAACCGCCACTCCTCCTTGTTCGGCCGCCCGTCCCAAAGATATCGCTTGGGGCTGGAGTAGGTGGAGATTTTTTCAGAACTGTCGCTTTGTGACGACTTGTGTATCAGCGATGTGGCCTCATGGCCGAGGCGTACAAGACTGGGATACACGAACTGGCGGCTGTCTCGGGGTCCGAAGTCACCGAAACTGGCGCGCCGGAAAGCGATGCGCATGTCAAACGAATCCTTGAAGGAGCGGATCACCGGCTCCCCGTTGGCATCCACCATGATGGGGTCGGTGAGGTCAGTGAGCTGCAGTTTCGACACTTGGTTGAAGTTTTCGCAGCCGTCCTCTACTAAAAGCGCCGTGGTGCTGGAGTTTCCGATGTCCACCACCATGTCGATTTTTTTGAACTCTACGTCCTTGTCCTTGTACATTACCAGTTTGGGGAAACAATCGTGTTTGGCAATATACTGGGTCAGGAATACGTATGAGGCTATATAGTTGAGTTTCTTGGAATTGCCTTTGATTTGCGAGGGGTGTTGCAACTCGGGGTGCACCAAATTGAAGAGATAGTCGTCGATATAGCTGTACTCTTGCTTGGGCTGGCAGAAGTCCATGGTCTTGTATTCGTCGGAGCAGACCATGAACGACATTTCGCGTTGGAATTGGTCGGGGAAGACAGGGTGCTCGTTGTGAACGTCCGACTCGTATGTGGTGCGGGTGTCGATAGCGATGAGCACGTTGTAGCGTTTGATGCTCTCGGTAGAGTCAGTGGGTACCATCTTGAAGCGGGCCCAGTTGAGTGGTCCGAAATTAAACCGTTTCTCGGTGCGTTTGTGGAAATAGGGCAGGGGAAGCCACACGTTCTCGAACTTCTCTAACGTGTTGTTGCGAGTGTCGGAAAAGGTGATTTTGTAGATTTCGCCGCGCACGCCGGGCATCATCTCGTCGTCACGGCGGAGCGGGAAGATATTCTTCTCGCGGAGGTCGTTCTCCGTGAACTCGCCCATGCTTTCGGCGAGGAAGCCGCTGTCGTATAGCTCTTTCTTCTTGTAGAAAGTGGTGCCATTGTCGTCGGTCAGTTCGTACACCAGATCGAGGATCCACTCCTCCTCCGAGGCTGCGGGCCATTCGTGGAACCAGAGGGTGAACCGCTCCTGCATGTTGATTTCCAGCGGGACAGTCAGCAGCTGAATGCCCGAATTTGCTATAAGATTGAAGTTTTTTGCCATATATTGCTGAATATTGTTCTTGGATGGAATTTATCGTCCGAAGTTAAGTCCGAGGCCCATTTTGATGGAGGTTACACATGAGGAAAACGGGGCTACGTCAAATTCGCCGTAGAGGATGAAGACGCGGTAGCGGGTGCCGATGCGCACGGAACCCATGGGTCCTGAATCGAATTCCACACCGCCGTAAAGGCCCCAGTAGAATTGCCAGCTGTTGGACTGCCCGTGGTAGAACTGCGGGCCGCCGGTGAGGTAGAAGTTTAATTTCTCGCCGCGCCATCCGGCGTTGGCGGCGATACCCCAGCTGATGCGGCGTTGGGTGGGGAACATTGCGGAGAGGCCGAAATGAATGTCGAAGCCGACATTGCCGCCGTAGGCGAGGCCGTAGCCGAAGGTGGTGGCCATGGCGAACGTCTCAATGGGCGGGTAGGCGGTGTAGCGGGCTCTGCGGCGATTCTCGGCCCTCTGCCGGCGCAGCTGTTCCTGCCGCCGCTTTTCCTGCCATTCAGCCTGCTTGCGCGCCTGCTCGCGAGCTCGCGCCTCCGCCTCCTTGCGCGCTTTCTCCTGCCTTTTGTAGCTCTGCAACTGGCTGGCGTAGCTCGGCGAGATGTAACTGTTGAAGAAGTTGGTCTTGCTCCCAAAGTAATGGCCGTTGGTGGTATACTCTTTGCGGGCTTTCTCATTATAGCTAATGGCCAAGTCCACAATGTTGCCGAATAGGCTCTTTCCTTTGTACTGGCTAAGGTCAATCTCCGATTTGTTCAGCGCATTGCGGTATTTTTTGTCGATTTTGACCACAGGCTTGTTGCTAAGGCTTGCCTTTGTGATATCCGGCGAGTTCCGAAGGGCGACCAGCAGGATGCTGTCGCGCGAGTTCTCAAGCCGCTTGTCCAAACGCACTTCGCCGATGTCGTCATATAGTTTATCGAAATTCTTTTCGGATATGTTGAGGAATGTGAGCAACCCCTTGTTCTCGTTGTAGTATTTCGACCGGCGATCCTTGTATCGCTGAAGGTCCGCTGCTGCGTCCTTCTTGAGTTGTACGTAACCCTTGTTGTCGTAAAGTTGTTCCACTTGGTCACGGCTGGTGAAGACTTGGCGGTATTGGCTGTATAACTCGTCGCAGTCGTTGGCCTTGATTTTGTCCGCAATCTCCGAAGTGTAGTTGTCTGCATTGAAGAACTCGAAGTAGAAATCCAATGTGTCCATCACTTGGATCATCAGGCTGTAGTCTTTGTCCAAATCCAACCCGGTGAGCGGTTTGTGGCGTTCCGAAATATTGTCGACGGCGGTGGAGATGTTGTTGTACTGTCTGCTGATAAAGTCGTAGGCCACCTTCATCTCACCGTTGGCCAGTTCTCCCTGCCGTTTTGCCGCAGCTTCATATTTTTGCCGAGCCTTCGTGTAATTCTGCTGGTTGTGGTAGTCGTCTCCCGACTGGATGATTTCGTTGAGGGCGTCAAGGCTTTCGGAGACCTGTTTGGCATAGGTGTGCGCCGTGTCGTTGACGCGATACACCTCTCGCTCCAACGAGTCCAAGCTCTGCCTGAACGATACCATCAGATTCGCATACTTCCGTCTGCGTTCCTCTTTCGCCTTGTAGTCGTGTATGTTCAGATTCCAAATGTCGTCCGGTGTCCCGTCAAGATCATAATCCATGTAGGAATGCTCTTTTCTGATTTCGTAGGTGTTGTTGCGCCAGACTTCGGGAGAGATTTGTCGATAACCAAATTGCGAAAGTTCACCGTCGCTGACTAAATAGTTCGAGATAGAAGGGTCCGAGCTGGCATAATTCAGCTCGTATTTCCCTTCTTGGTAAATCAGAAGGAGCATGGGATATGTGCGCCCATCGGAGAACTGCTGTTCATAATTCAGGATCCAAAAGTGTACCCCGTCACGCTGATGATGGTGGTAATCCATCCCGTTAAGGGCATTCGTAATGAGTGTGGGGGAGATTTCCGGTTGCAGGAACTCCTGCAACTGGTCCGCATGTAGGACAGCTGCTGTGAATTGGTCCTGAAACCGCCTGTCGTCGTCCTGTGCCGAGATTTGGAGAAAACACAGTAATAACAGGAGTGTAAGAAAAAGAAGATTCTTGTTCATTATGATTTTTATTTGGCGGCAAATATACTTTTTTTTTGATAAAAAAATCGTACTTTTGCACCGTAATTTTTTCGACAAACAAAAAAATCAAAAATATGACAAACTATGACGTTATCGTGATTGGAAGCGGTCCTGGCGGCTATGTGGCTGCTATTCGGGCCAGTCAGTTGAACCTCAAGGCCGCCGTCGTGGAGCGGGCCGAACTGGGCGGCATCTGCCTCAACTGGGGTTGTATCCCCACCAAGGCGCTGCTCAAGTCCGCGCAGGTCTATAAGTACATGTCGCACGCCGCCGACTATGGCATTACCGTGGATGGCACCGTTGCGCCGGACTTCCAGGCAGTGGTGAAACGCAGCCGCGGGGTGGCCGAGCAGATGAGCAAGGGCGTGCAATTCCTGCTCAAGAAGAACAATGTGGACGTGATTGCCGGATTCGGTAAACTTGCAGACAATCACCATGTTGAGGTTACGGCTGCCAACGGGACGAAGGAGACCTACGAGGCGAAGCACATTATCCTCGCCACGGGCGCACGCTCCCGCAGTCTGCCCAATGTGCCGCAGGACGGCAAGAAGATCATTGGCTATCGCGAGGCGCTCACCCTTCCCGAACTGCCCAAGAGCATGGTGGTGATGGGTTCCGGCGCCATCGGCAGCGAGCTCGCCTACTTCTACGCCACCATGGGCACCCAGGTGACGATTGTGGAATACGTTCCCCGTCTGGTTCCCGTCGAGGACGACGACATTGCCGCCACCCTCGCCCGCTGTTTCCGCAAGGCCGGCATCAAGACCATGACCGGTGCCGCTGTGGAGAAGGTGGATATCGTGGATGACCAGTGCGTGGTGACCGTCAAGGATAGCAAGGAGAAGATTACGGAGATTACTTGCGACATCGTGCTTTCCGCCGTAGGTGTGGCCACCAACCTCGAAGGCCTCGGCCTCGAAGAGTGCGGCGTGGCGTTCGAGCGCGGCAAAGTCACGGTTGATGACTACTACCGCACGAATGTCGAGGGCGTGTATGCCATCGGCGACATTGTGCACGGACCTGCGCTTGCGCATGTGGCGTCGCATGAGGCGCTCGTCTGCGTGGAGAAGATCGCTGGCGGCAACCCCGAACCCGTCGATTACGGCAATATTCCTGGCTGCACCTACACCACGCCGGAGATCGCCTCCGTGGGTCTCACCGAGCGCGCTTGCGTGGAGCAGGGCAGGGAAGTGCTCATCGGCAAGTTCCCTTACACCGCTTCCGGCAAAGCTACCGCTGCGGGCAGCCGCGACGGTTTGGTGAAAGTCATTTTCGACAAGAATACCAACGAGTGGCTCGGATGCCATCTCATTGGCGACAACGTCACCGAGATGATCGCCGGTGCCGTCACCGCCCGCAAGAAAGGCATGACCGGTCCCGAAATTATCAGCGCGGTCTTCCCGCATCCCACGATGTCCGAGGCCATTATGGAGGCCGTGGCCGTGGCCTACGGGGAGTGCGTGCATATTTAGACTTAAGACCTGAGACTTGAGACTCAAGACTTAAGGGAACGAAAAGTCCAAAGTCTTAAGTCTTAAGTCTTAGCTCTCAAAAATCCTGTTTACAACATTTTATGAAGCAGTTTCTTATAGCAGTACTATTTTTCTTCCTTGCATTTGCGGCATTCGCGCAGCGCGAGCAGGTCGGTGAGGCGGTGACGTTTCACGACACCACATGGTACGACCGCGGGTTCGATGTCTATATTGCCGGTGGCATGTTCTGGGGCGGGCGGCAGACAGCCCTCTACTACAACGGCAGCCGCTATAACGAGTGCAATCTCAACTATATTTTCGGCAACGAGTACCGTACCCGCGAACTCCTCGAAGCCGTGGTGGAGGTCTATACGCACATCAGCATGAACGACCAGATTGGTTACAATGAGGCAGATCTCAACATGCTCCCGACTTATAATTTAGCTGCCAACATCGGACTCGGCGTGCGCTACAAAATCCGCGACAACTGGGCCATCGCGCTTTCCTACTCGTTTTCGCGCCTGACGACGACCAATAAGCTGTTGTTGACCTACACCTCGGTGTCGGGCAACTTGGTTAGGGCCCCCGAATTGACACTTTCCGGCAAGGAGGACCGTTCGATGATTGATCTGTCGGTGTCGTATCTCTTCAGCGGTGTACACCCGATTATAAAGCCGTTTGTGGAAATAGGTGCTCAGTTCAACTACGCGAAAGTAAAGAAGTTCGATGCCGTTCTGTTGGATGAACGCAACAATCCGGTCTATACGCAGACGCTGATGGATATCTACAACGGAGGAAACTACGTGCCCGGCGTAGATATGCAGACTTACGACGTGATTTACGGCGGTCCCGGCTTCGGCATTTCGGCCTCCGTCGGACTGAAGTTCGTGATTAACAAGTACGTTTCCCTGGATCCCACGTTCTATTTCTGCGCGAGTCGTCTGCACCTGGAACCTTACGGAACAAAGGTGATGTCGCTGAATTATGGGGCGATGCTGCGCGTGGTGATGAACGATTTCTTCTTCCAGAATCGATGACCATGTTGTAGAGACGCACGGCCGTAGAGACGCACGACCGTGCGTCTCTACAGATTATGCCAGATATTCCACGCCGCCTCTGCCTGCGCATACAGCATCTGAAGGCCGTTTTGAACCTTCGCGCCGCGTCGCGCCCCTTCCTCCAAAAAGGATGTAACGGCGGGGTTGTATACCAAATCATACAGAAAATGTTCGCCCGATATCCCTTCGTAGGGGATGTCGGGCTTTTCGTTGATGTGTGGGTAAGTGCCTAATGGTGTACAGTTTACAATCAGTTTGTGGTGCGCGATGATTTCCGGGGTGAGGACGGAGTAGGGGAGTCCCCGTTGCGGATCGCGGGAGACGGCGGTGCAGCGACAACCAAGACTCTCCAGCACGTAAGTGACGGCGGCGGCAGCCCCGCCTGTGCCCAATACAAGGGATTTGTCTGGTAAATTAGTGCCATTTAGGGATTTTCGGAATCCCAATATGTCGGTGTTGAAGCCTTTTGTGATGGTTTGACCTGCAATATGTTCAACTACGACCGTGTTGACAGCGCCCACGGCGGCTGCCTCTTCCGACAGATCGTCCAAATAGGGGATGATAAGCTGTTTGTACGGAACGGTGACGTTGAAGCCGATTAAATACGGATGTTCCTGGATGAAACCCGTTATTTCCTGAATATCAGCCAGTTCAAATAATTCGTAAGAGAAGCCTGAAATATGCTCGCGCTGGAACTTCTCCTCAAAATAGGATTTGGAGAAGCTGTGAGACAAGGTTTTGCCTATAAGCCCAAGTTGGCGCATCTTACTGTTCTTCAGAACCTTCTGCTGCTTTGCGCTTTTTGGCGGAGACAATCCACTTGATAATTACGTATCCGACCCCGATGGCGAAGACGGCTAATAAGGCGATGGTCAGCTCGTGGTTGTACTTGTCAATCAGGTCTTTCTGCCCGTGGGCGACGTAGCCGAGGATGGCCAGCACCGTGTTCCAGACGGCCGCGCCGAGTGAAGTGAACAGGATGAACATGCCGATGTGCATTCTGGCGAGACCGGCGGGGATGGAGATGAGCTGGCGGATGGCCGGGATGAAACGGCCCACCAAAGTGGAAATGTTGCCGTGTTCGCGGAAGTAATCCTCCGCTTTGATGACTTTCTCTTTGTCCAACAGCAGCAGATGGCCCACCTTGCTGTCGGCGAACCAGTAGATGATAGGACGGCCTAACCAGAGAGCCAGCACATAGTTGATAAGTGCTCCGATCAAGGCGCCGAGCGTGGCGAACAGGATGACCACCAACACGTTGACGAACTTGGACGACGTGACATACAAGGCTTCGTTGTCGCTGTTGCAGGCCTGGTAGGCGGCGGGCGGCACAATCACCTCCGATGGGAACGGGATGAACGAACTCTCAATGGTCATCAGCAATGTGATGGTGCCGTAGTTCAGGTGGTCGTTGTACCAGGAGATGACACGTCCCGTGGCGGATTCTTTTTCTTGGGGCTCAACGGGTTGCGTTTGCGCCTGCATCATGGTGAAGGTTACCATGATTAATCCGAATATCGTTAATGCTTTTTTCATCTATGTCTGTTTTTTGTTCCCAGGGCTCACTTCGTTCACCCTGGGTTAGCATACGTCGGGCTTTCAGCCCTTTTTGGAATATATATTATTGGTTTTTGCTTAACTGCTGATTAATTGTTTCGGACATCGGAGATTCGGTCAAGGTAGGGGCTCACGAGGTAGTAGATGTCGGGGTATTGTTCGTAGAGTTTGTCGGTGTCGATGTCGAGGAAGTCCTCAATGATGCCGTCTTCGTAGATGACGAGGGCGTTTTGGAGATGGTGGAGGGCTCTGTGGGGTTCCCCGTTGGCGAGGAGGAGCAGGGCGTAGAAGTAGCCGAGATGTTCGAAGAGGTAAGGATCCTCGCTGTCGGCGTATTCGTTGTCGAGGATGGCGATGGCGGTTTTCGGGGTGTGCAGCATGTAGCAGATTTCCGTGAGCCATGCGCAGTATTCTTCGTTAGTGGAGAAACGGTCGCGGGCGTTGAGGCAAAGTCGCTCGTATGCGATGCCGGTGTCAACGGCACTCAGGCAGTCGAGAACCCACTCCAGCCTTTCGAGCGGCAGGTTCTCGGCCATGTAGAAACGGTCGATGTATTCGGGGATGTCGTCCATGCGGCCCATCGCGCGGAGGGTGTTCACCAACTCGGAGAAAGCGAAGGGGAAGTCAATGTCGCGCTCGTCGGCCTTAAGCAGGTGTAACAGCGAATCCTCGAAACGGCCAAGATGACGTAGGGCTTTGCCCATCAGGACGTTGGCGCTGATTTCGCTATCCATCTCACGGGCAATACGACAGATTTCGAGTGTCTCCTTGTAGTGCCCAAGATGGCAGTGCTCCTGCGCGATGGCGTAGTATATCAGCACCTCTGGCTCGATGGCGTTGGAGAATTCGAACGCCTGCAATGCCTCTTCGTGTTGGCCGTCGATGGCGTAAAGTGTGCCCGTCACCATCCAGATCTGTTTGTCGAGGGGAAATTCGCGGCACAACCGTTCGGCAAAGGCCAAGTCCGTCTCAAAACGCTCGGTGCGCTGGAAACTGTGGTTCTGGATGAGCATGTCAAGGTTGTAAAGCACACCGTTGTCGAGACGGTAGGCTTCCATGAAACAGTCGAATGCCTTGTCGAAGTTGCCCTTGTCGAGGTAAAGGTTGGTGAGGATGAAGTAGGCGTTTGACGACGGCCCGAGGGCGATGGCCTTGGAGACCAACTCCCGGACGTTGAGGTTGAGCTTGAACGTGTAGGCCATGAAGGCCATCTCCTCGTAAAGGAATGCCGACGGCGGAAAACGTCGCAGGGTCTTCTGCAGGTACTGCTGCGCCTCGTCGAGCTGGTTGTTCCAGATGAGGTAGCGCGCCTGCCAGACCGCGAAGTCCGGATCCTCAGGGAAGTCCTTGCGTGCCCGTTCGATGGCTTTCTTCAGGTAGTCGGCCTTCTGGGAGAACATCAGGTGCGAAATGATAACATCGTACTGATCCTCGTCGTAGCTCTTCACCACGCCTCGGTCGCACGCATCGCAGAAGCCGTTCGCCAAGGAGATTTCCTCCTCGGTGAACTCATCTTCCTGAAAACCACCATGATAGAGATCCATTGTCCGTTCTGTTTTAAGAGGCGCAAAGATACACTTTTTGGGTTAAACAAAAAAGTGTATCTTCGCGGTTTGATTTTTGAATTGTAAATTTATTGACTGTCAAATAGTTATATGGCAAAAAGTATATCAAAACTGAGAAATATCGGCATTGCGGCGCACATTGACGCCGGCAAGACCACCTGTTCGGAGCGTATCCTCTACTTCACGGGGGTGAACCGCAAGATTGGCGAGACCCACGACGGGCAGGCCACCATGGACTTTATGAAACAGGAGCAGGAACGCGGCATCACCATCGCCTCCGCTTCTATCACTGCTGAGTGGAAAGGCCACCAGATCAACCTGATAGACACTCCCGGCCACGTCGATTTCACCATTGAGGTGGAACGTTCCCTGCGCGTCATCGACGGCATGGTGGCGGTGTTTTGCGCCGTGGGCGGTGTGGAACCCCAAAGCGAGACCGTCTGGAACCAGGCTGACAAATACCGCGTGCCGCGCATCGCGTTCGTCAACAAGATGGACCGCACCGGCGCCGACTTCTCCGAGGTCATCGCCCAGATGGAGAAGTACTTGGGAACCAATGCTGTGCCGATTCAGATTCCGATGGGGCAGGAGAGCGAGTTCCAAGGGTGCATTGACTTGGTGAAGATGAAAGCCCTTACGTTCTCTGAAAAGGAGGTTTTCGAAAACGACATCCCCGCCGAGTTCGCGGAGGCTGCCGAAACTGCGCACAAGAACATCATCGAAAAACTCGCCGATTTTGACGACGACATCGCCGATGCTTACCTTGAAGAACGAGAGGTTACGGAGGAGCAGATTCGCAAAGCCCTCCGTGAGACGACCCTCAAGTTGCTGGTTACGCCCGTGTTATGTGGTGCAGCCTACAAAAACAAGGGTATTCAGCCGTTGTTGGATGCGGTCATCGACTATCTTCCGTCGCCCACCGATATTGGCGCAGTCATCGCCAAAGATCCTTACGACGAGGAGAAAACGTATACGCGCAATCCCTCGAACAACGAGACTTTCTCCGCGTTGGCGTTCAAACTCATCAACGATCCCTACGTGGGCCAGCAGACCTTCGTGCGCATTTTCAGCGGAAAGCTGGTGAGCGGCATGAGCCTGTACAACACCAACAAGGACAAAAACGAGCGCGTGGGCCGTATCTTCCGCATCAAAGCCAAGGAGCGCGAGGAGATTTCCGAGGCCGGCGCTGGCGAGATTGTCGCGCTTGTGGGCATGAAGTACACCCGCACTGGCGATACGCTCTGCGACGAGAAACAGCCTATCGTGCTGGAGTCCATCAACGTGCCGCCTGCCGTCATTGAGATGAAAGTGACCCCCACGGATACGAAGAATCGCGATAAACTCGGCGAGGCGTTGGCCAAGCTGAGTAACGAGGATCCCTCCTTCCACGCGCACTACGATGACGAGACCGAGGAGACCATCATCTCCGGTATGGGCGAGCTGCACTTGGAAATCATCGTTGATCGGTTAAAGGACGAGTTCAAGGTGCCGATTGAGGTCGGTGCGCCGAGCGTCTCCTTCCGCGAGACCATCACGCAGGCGTTCGAGAGCAACTACAAGCACGTGAAACAGACGGGCGGTCACGGCCAGTTTGCGCACACGGTCATTCGTTTCGAGCCGAATCCCGGCAAGGGCTTCGAGTTCGTGGATGTGAGCAAGGGCGGTGTCGTGCCGAAGGAGTATATTCCCTCCATTGAGAAGGGCTTGCGTGCTGCAATGGAGAAGAGTCCGTTAGCGGGCTATCCTGTGGTGGACGTGAAGTGCGTGCTCGTGGATGGCAACTACCACCCGGTGGATTCCAGCGACATGGCCTTCCAACTTTGTGCCGCCCAGTGTTTTAAGACCGCCTACAACAAGATGGCTCCCGTGTTGATGGAGCCGGTGATGAAGGTGGAGGTGAACACGCCGGACGAGTACATCGGCAACATCACCCGCGACATCACCAAGCGTCGCGGACGCATCGAGAACATGCGTCGCTTCCGCAAGGGCTCGCAGAAACTTGACGGTTTTATCCCGTTGATGGAGATGTTCGGCTACGCCACGGCCCTGCGCAACGTCACCAGCGGCCGCGCCAACTACTCCATGGAGTTCTACCAGTACATGAAGATGCCCGCCGCGAAACAGGAGGAAGTTGTGGCGGAAAGACGGAAGAAAGATTGATTGCGGAAAACTGCGGAAAGGCGGAAAAGTGCGGAAACTCTATTGAAGATTTCCGCACTTTTCCGCTTCTCCGCATTAATTTCCGCAATAAGTCAAAAAAAAAAGACCGCAACTACAGTCGCGGTCTTCATATCAAAATGAGTCTAAGAGATTAGCCACCGATTTGTCTGCGGATGAAGCTCACGCAGCCGAGGTCTTTGTCCATTCTCTTGATGTAGTCGCCGACGTTTTCTTTGCCGTCGCCGCCCATCGCGAGCACTTGGTATTTCAGTGTGCTCTCCTTGAAGAACTTCACTAAACGACCTTGGGCAATCTGCTGGATCTGCTTCTCGTTGAGGTTGGCAGCTGCCTTCTCGGCTTCTTCAGCTTTGATCTTGCGGGCTTGTTCGGCCTGCTCCTCGGTAATCCAACCCTTGGCCATGTTGGAGTTGATGTGATCGTCGCTGTCCACGTGAGCGGGGTTGATGCCGGCTTTGTGCAGGGCGGAATCAACAGCTCTTTGAACCATTTCGAGGCGGGTCTTCTCAACACCGATGGCAAGCTCTTTGTCCTTCACATCTTGCGGGATGGCAGTCTCGTCGAGGGCGACGGGAGCCATAGCGGCGATGTGAAGAGCAACGTTGTGAGCGGCTTCGGCAGCCTTCTCACCGGGCTTGTTGAAACCAACCAACGTAGCAATGTGGTTGCCCATGTGGTTGTAAGCTTCCACATAAGCAGCCTCGAGCACCTGATAGTCGGGGCATTCGATTTTCTCGCCGGTCTTGCCGGTCATTTCGGTCAGCTTGTCAGCAACCGTCATGCCGTCAACCTGCATGTTGAGGAGATCTTCTTTGGTGTTGATGTCGGCGGCCATTGCCTTGTCGAGGACGCTGTCTGTGAAGTTCACGAATTCGTCGCCCTTGCCCACGAAGTCGGTCTCGCAAGCCATGACGAGCATGTAACCTTTGGTTCTGTCGGCGTTGGTCTTGGCGATGATGCGGCCCTCGTTGGAGGCGCGGTCGGCGCGCTTTTCGGCCACTTTCTGACCTTTCTTGCGGAGGATGTCGCGGGCTTTTTCGAAATCGCCTTCAGCCTCCACCAAGGCCTTCTTGCAGTCCATCATGCCGATGCCGGTCTCTTGTCTCAGTTTGTTAACATCTGCAGCTGTGATATTAGCCATATTGTTGTCTGATTTTTCGGTGATTAAAATTATTCGTTGTTCTTGCGGGAGACTCTTCTGCGTCTGCCTTCGCGGTTGTCGTTTTCTTCTTCGACAGTCTCTTCACCCTCGCCGTTCATTTCAGCGATTTCCTCTTCCATGCGATCCTTGTTCATCTCGCGCTCAGCCTGTCCTTCGCGGATGGCGTCGCAGATGGCCTTGAGGATCACGGCGATTGACTTGGATGCGTCGTCATTGGCCGGGATGGGGAAGTCAACGGTACGCGGGTCAGAGTTGGTGTCGACGATGGCGAACGTCGGGATGGCGAGCTTGCGGGCCTCAGCCAGGGCGATGTGCTCCTTCATAATATCCACGATGAAGACGGCCGCGGGAAGGCGTGACAGGTCGCTGATGGAGCCGAGGTTCTTCTCCAGTTTGGCGCGCTCACGGGCGATTTGCAGACGTTCGCGCTTGGAGATATTCTGGTATTGGGGGCTCTCGATCAGACGGTCGATGTCGCTCATCTTTTTGACGGCCTTGCGGATGGTGAAGAAGTTGGTGAGCATGCCGCCGGGCCAACGCTCGGTCACGTAGGGCATGTTAACCTCTTTGACCATGTTGGCGACGGTCTCCTTGGCCTGCTTCTTGGTGGCCACGAAGAGGATCTTGCGGCCCGAGCGGGCGATGCTCTTGGCGGCGCTGCAAGCGGCTTCGAGCTTGTCCATCGTCTTGTAGAGGTCGATGATGTGGATGCCGTTCTTCTCCATGAAGATGTACGGCGCCATGGCGGGGTTCCATTTACGTTTCAGGTGTCCGAAGTGACATCCCGCTTCTAACAGTTCTTCAAATTGTACGTTTGACATGTTTTTTTTATTTGTTTACGTTCTTAAAAGCAACGGTGGAGTAGTCCTCATGCGGGAATCTTCACCGTTTCGATACTAAACACTGTCCAAGTGAAATTCCGATTAACGTTTGGAGAATTGGAATCTCTTACGGGCCTTGGGCTGACCGGGTTTCTTACGTTCCACCATACGCGGGTCGCGGCGCAGGAAGCCTTGGGCTTTCAATGCGGGACGCAGCTCGGGGTCGATCTGGGTGAGGGCCTTGGCGATAGCCATGCGAAGGGCCTCGGCCTGACCGGTGACACCGCCGCCGTCGAGGTTGGCCTTGATGTCGTACTGGCCCATCAGGTTGGCGACTTGCAGGGGTTGTTCGACCTTGTACTGCAGGGTGGGAACGCAAAAATATTCCTTATAATCACGGTTGTTGACCATGATTTGGCCGCTACCGGGTTTCATGTAGAGGCGGGCGACCGCGGTTTTTCTTCTGCCTAATGTATTGATGACTTCCATGTTACTTGATATCCTTAATGTTGATTAACTTGGGTTGCTGCGCTTCGTGCGGATGGTTGGGTCCCGCGTAGACGTGGAGGTTGCGGAACAGCTGGGCACCGAGGCGGTTCTTCGGAAGCATGCCCTTGATGGCGTGCTCGAGAATGCGACGGGGATCCTTGCGCATCACCTCCTTGGGCGTGGCGAAACGCTGTCCGCCGGGGTAGGTGGTGTGGTGGACATAGAGCTTGTCGGTCCACTTCTTGCCCGTGAATTTCACCTTTTCCGCGTTGACGATGATCACATAGTCGCCGCAGTCGAAATGAGGCGTGTAATAAGGCTTGTTCTTGCCTTTCAGTATGCGCGCCACCTGTGTAGCAAGGCGGCCCACAACCATCTCCTGGGCGTCGATGAGCACCCATTCTTTCTTGACGATTTTCTCATTCGCCGAGATTGTTTTGTAACTTACTGCATCCATTTTTTCTTTTTTCTCATTTTTTTGTGAGAGATATCTTCACCCATATCTCTCTGATTTTTAACTTTTTTCCTTTGCTAACTTAAGGATAATAATCGAGATTTTTTAAGCGCGCAAAAATAGACTTTTTTCCAATACAAAACCACACTGTTAAAAAATATTTTTTCAGGTGGTTTTTGACCGGTTTACCGACCATCATCTGCATGCTCTTCCCTTTATATAATTATAGATGTTCTCCCCGCAGCTGCAGTCGTGGTCGAAGAATTTGTAGAGAGGCGAGTCGGGCAGCTGATAGACCTTTGAATTGTCAAGCGAGCAGGGGAAAATCTCGCGGCCCTGACCGTCAAGATAGCCCAGCCTTTCGTTTTCATCGTAAGCTTCCCAGCAGAAGATTTTGCCCGAGCATTCGGGCAAGTAAATCGGTTCCAGACTTTGGTAATATTGGCTCACCACGCGGCCCGTCTTCGGGTCGGCAAGCGCCCATTTCCCCTCGCTGTTGGCCACCACTAACATGTTGCCGTCCTCCATTGCACCCCAGCAGGTGAGCAATTTCCGGCCCTTGCCGTTGAAAACATCGACTTCTCCCGACGTACTGCGGGAGAAGATGATGTTGTCACCGTTGGCGTCTGCGGAGACATAGCGCAAAGGGACAATTACGCGGCCTTTGCGATCCACGATGCCCCAATGCAGGGAGTCGACGGCCACGCTGAACAGCGATTCCGACCAGTAGTGAGAGGCCGCCTGGTAGCGTTTCGACAGTAACTTTCCGTTTGGACCGACTAGCTGCCACGCACCGTCCACTTCAACCAATGGGAATTCGTAAGGCGGATTATCTTTTTCAAAGTAAAGCGGCGGGTTCGTCTGCAACACGTGACCCAGTGTGTCGAGGATCTCCGCTGAACTGTCCGGTAGGATGCCCATAAACCAATTGGTGTAGTTCATATCACAAAGGTTGAACAACTCCTTGTAGCGGTGCGGAGTGAGTTCGCGGAACTGCGCGTCGACTAGGGCATACAAACCGGACGTGTTTTGCAAACGAACGACATTGGGGTACATCGGTTGAATATTCTGGTAGCGAATGGGCAGCACGATTTGTCCGTCGTCGCCCACCAGCCCTTGCAGGTGTGTCCGCCGTTCGGCGATGGTCACGTTGAAGTCGTACCAGATGATATCGTAGGTGTATTGCGAGTCGGGCTCGCGCAGCCAGTGCCCGTCGTAATCCATCAGCCCTTGGTGGCCGAGCGTGTCGGTGACAATAATCAGTTTTTCTGTGAAGTCAATGTTTTTATACTCGGGTAGATTGATATTGCGGCCATACTCGTTGATGCAGCCTGACCTGCCTGAATGCGTCGTATAAGTCAGTCTGGGAGGAATGTCGGTGAAGTACTCAGAAAGCTCATCAAAGGCGATGTTGCGGTATTGGAACGGAATCACGGGGACATCGTGGCTGTTAATCACGCCGCCGGGCTTGCCTTCGTAGGAAATGAGAAAGAGTCCCTCGCTGTTGGGAATGGGTATCGGCTCAACGTCGTATTTGAAAGGCAGGAGCGAGGTTCCGTCCCAATTCAGCACGCCCCACCAGCCATTGCGTTTCGCGACGATGTAGTCTTGGTGATAGACATTTTTGCTGTAGGTGGTGATGTCTTCGTACTCGCAGGGTAGCACCGTTTTCCCGGTACCGTCGATGAGCCCGAAGAGGGTGTCCTGCCACACAAGCAGCCGCGCGCGGTCGTACTGCGCCTGTGCGAACGAAATGGTTGAAAATACTGATAATACGCTGAAAATCAGTGATGTGATAAACTTTTTCATGATGATGTATTTTGAAATTACAATGACAATTGTTACAACTATGACAACATTTTTATAACGGATTATTGTCTTCGGTATTGTATAGATTGCAATTTCATTTTTTATTCATCATTCATCATTCATCATTCATC
>JAFPVR010000103.1 GCA_017395245.1 Bacteroidales bacterium
AAGCGTTTGGCAAAGTCTATCAATTTCATAGCACCTATATTTTGATGGCTGCAAATATACACTTTTTTTTGGGTTAGATACGGATTATCATTTTTTTTTATGCCAAGCAACGAAAACACAAAACAAATCAAAAGCCGCCAGAGGGTGGCTGACCATGGCGAGGTGTTCACGAATCCGCGCGAGGTGAACGCCATGCTCGACCTCGTGCGCGACGAGTCGTTCCGGCTCGACAGCCGCTTCCTCGAGCCCGCCTGCGGCGACGGCAACTTCCTCATCGAGATCCTCCGCCGCAAGCTCTCCCTCCTGCAAGACCTCAAATCCCAAACTGAATGGGAGTTCCAAAGCCTCATCGCCGTCGGCTCCTGCTACGGCATCGACATCCTTTCCGACAATGCCGAAGCCTGCCGCACCAGACTTGAGACCTACGTCCTCTCCCAACACCCAGCCTCGGAGAGGCTAAACGCACGCAGTGCAAGTAACACCATACAAGCCGATAGGCGCAGTGTGGTGGAAGAAAGACCATACCTCCTCTCGCTCCGATACATGTTAAAAAAGAACATTGTCTGTGGCGATGCGCTGACGTATCGTTCCGCAGAAAACAAGCCTATTAGTTTCTGCGAGTGGACACCTATTGCCGGTAGCATGCAGTTTTCACGACGTGACTTTCAATTTGATTTTCTTGTTACACAAAGCCACCAGTACAGTCTCTTCGATGAGCAGGGTGAGCCGCAAAGCTTTGACGAGCCTGTTCGCACCTATCCTCCATTGCATTATACCCAACTTTATAGATATGACTTACTATAGCCCCGACATCCTCAATTGTTTGGCTAACCTAAGCAGCGATGAGGTCTTCACCTCACCCGAGTTGGCTAACCGAATGCTCGACCTGTTGCCACAGGAATTGTTCCACAGTTCCAAAACACGATTTCTCGATCCTTGTAGCAAAAGCGGTGTTTTCCTTCGCGAGATTGCCAAACGACTGCTGGCTGGTCTCGAAGAACAGATTCCTGACCTGCAACAACGCATCGACCATATCATGACGAAGCAGGTGTTTGGTATTGCTTGCACTGACCTCACTGCTGAGATGAGCCGCCGCACGCTTTATTGCACTAAGCAAGCCAACGGCAAATACAGTGTCAGTACAGTTTTTCACGATACGCAGGGTAACTTGCGTTATATACGATGCAAACACGCTTGGGAGAATGGCAAGTGTAAGTATTGTGGTGCCAATCGTGCCCAATACGATCGTATAGAAACCATTGAGGCCTACGCCTATCCATTTATCCACAAAAGTATCAACGAAATATTCCAAAAAGATATGCAATTCGATGTAATTATAGGAAACCCGCCGTACCAATTGAGTGATGGAGGTTTTGGTATTAGCGCAATGCCAATATATGATAGATTCATTACGCAGGCTAAAAAAATTAATCCGAGATATCTTGTGATGATAGTTCCTGCTCGCTGGTATGCAGGAGGCAAAGGACTTGATGAATTTAGAGACGAAATGTTGCATGACAACAGATTGCGGATTATTCACGATTATCCGCAAGCTTATGAATGCTTTCCTGGAGTACAAATTAAGGGCGGTGTGTGCTATTTTCTTTGGAATAAGGATAGTCGGGGTGATTGTATGATTTATACTCATCAAAATGGAGAAGTCGGAGAACCTGTTTCAAGACCTTTGTTAGAAAAAGGAAGTGATGTGTTTATTCGCTATAATGAGGCAATAAGCATATTACATAAAGTTGTTTCTTTTAAAGAGCCCATATTAGCAGATAAAGTTAGTTCTCGTCAACCGTTTGGTTTGAGCACGAATTTTCATGGTGAGAAAGTGTATCACAGTGGTTATTTGAAATTGTATGAAAATCAGGGAGAATCTTTTGTTAGTGAAAAGATGATAACGAAAAATAGACAAGATGTGAAATCATACAAGGTTTTCATTGCGAGAGCTGGTAGTGGTAGTGATAGCTTTCCTCATCCTATTTTAGGGGTGCCCTTTGTTGGTGAGCCTAATACTGTAAGTTCAGAAACATACATCTATATTGGTCCGTTTGTCTCAAAAGAAGAGTGCGAAAATGTAATCAGTTATATAAAAACCCGTTTCATGAGGTTTTTAATAATGTTGAGGAAGGTGACACAATCTACGACGAGAGAAGTATATAAGTTTGTTCCCCTTCAAGACTTCTCCCATCCTTGGACAGACGAAATGCTGTACAAGAAATATGGCTTAGACAAGGATGAGATTGCCTTTATTGAGAGCATGATACGCCCAATGGAATAAAAAAAACTTGATTATGCAGACCATAGACCAAATCCTCCCTAACAGCCGGCGAGCGGTGCCGCAGATATACATGTATGACGATACATCGTTTCCGGGATGGATCAAAATAGGCCAGACCACCCGTGCTGATGTGCGGAAACGCATTGACGAGCAGCACCCAATCACTGAACCGCACAAGACCTACCACCTGCTGTGGCACGACAACGCCTTCTACGCCGATGGCAGCGGCGAGAGCTTCGGCGACCACGACCTCCACGACTACCTGCGCCGCATGGGCAAGGAACTCATCGGCGAGTGGTGTCGCTGTTCTCTACGCGAGGCACAAGCGGCTTACGTGGCCGTGCGTCACCGCGATACGGATATCAAGACAGTGCGCGACCTCGACTACGAGATGCGCGATGAGCAGGCGCAGGCGGTGAAGCAGACCGCCGACTACTTTGCCAGGATGGACGAAGAGGAGCCCAATCGCCCCAGTCACTACCTGTGGAACGCCAAGATGCGCTTCGGCAAGACCTTCGCCACCTACCAGCTCGCCAAACGGATGGGAGCCAAGCGCGTATTAGTGCTCACCTTTAAGCCTGCCGTGGAGGACTCGTGGCGCGATGACTTGCTGCGGCACCGCGACTTTGAAGGCTGGAAATATTACAGCGAAAAATGGAGAGAAAAGGATGACACAAATGCTGTAGGGACGAATGATTATTCGCCCCTACTATCGCAACAATCCGCTCCTCTAGTGGTATTCGGTTCGTTTCAGGACTACCTCGGCAGGGATAAATACGGCAACATCAAAACGAAAAACGAGTGGGTACACAGCATCCATTGGGATCTGATTGTGCTGGACGAATACCACTTCGGGGCGTGGAACGACAACGCCAAGAGTCTGCTCGACCTCGGGGATGCCGATGCCAAGCGACGGCAGGCGGAAGAGGATGCGGTGATGAGCGAGAGCGGCATCGATGTGGAGAGCGGGCGCGCCTGGGATGACAGCGATGTGCCCATCACGGGCAAGCACTACCTCTACCTCAGCGGCACCCCTTTCCGTGCCCTTGCCACGGGCGAGTTTATGGAAAGCCAGATCTTCAACTGGACCTATCAAGACGAGCAGGCACGAAAAGAGTCTGTCGGCGGTCCCTATTTGGAGATGCCCACCATGGTGATGATGACCTACCAGATGCCGCAAGACCTCGGGGCGATGATCGAGCAATGGGATATGGACGGCTTCGACCTAAACGAGTTCTTCCGAGCCGAGGGCAAGACGTTCGTCCATGAGAAGGCAGTGCAGAAATGGCTCGACATTATCCGCGGCAAGGCACCGATCTTCGGAGATGGTAGCTCGCCCCTCAACGTGCGCCCTGCACTGCCTTTCGAAGACACCCGTTTGCTTGACCTTTGCGCCCACACGATGTGGTTCCTGCCCAACGTAGCAGCGTGCGATGCCATGGAAGCGCTGCTGCACCGTCCGGCCAACGGGTTCTATCAGAACTACACCATCATCAACTGCAGCGGCACAAAGGCTGGCATTGGCGTGGATGCTCTCGGTCCGGTGCGCGAAGCCATGGGCGACAACCCCTTGAAAACCCGCACCATCACGCTGACTTGCGGAAAGCTAACAACCGGCGTAACGCTCCGTCCGTTAGGAGGTTTGCTGATGTTGCGCAACTGTTCCAGTCCCGAAACCTACTTCCAAACCGCTTTCCGCGTGCAGAGCCCGTGGACGGCCACCGATGAGAATGACCCGACAAAGAAAACCATCCTCAAACCCACTTGCTATGTATTCGACTTCGCCCCCAACCGTGCTTTGCGTGAGGTGGTGACCTACGCTAACAATCTGGATGTCGATAGTAACCGCCGCATCACCGACAAGGTAGATGAGTTCATCAACTTCCTGCCCATTCTCCAGTTCGACGGCAGTTCCATGAAACGGGTGGATGCCACCGAAATCCTTGACTTTGTGGATAATGGCACCAGCGGCACACTATTGGCCCGTCGTTGGAACAGCGCGCAACTCGTCAATGTGGATAACACTACATTGCAACGGGTGCTGAACAATCCCGAAGCTATGGCTGCCATTATGAAGATTGAAGGCTTCCGTGCTTTGGGCAGCGACATTATTGAAAACATCGTCAATCGTGCGGATAAGATAAAGAAGCTGAAACGCGAAGCCGGTGAAGGCGGCGACAGCAAGAAGAAAAAGGAACTGACGCAGGAGGAGAAGGAATACCGTTCCAAACGGCGCGAGGTACAGGAGAAACTGATGAAGTTCGCCACGCGAATTCCCATCTTCATGTATCTCACCGACTATAGGGAAGAGAGTCTTGAGGATGTCATACGCAAGCTGGAACCGAGTCTGTTTGAGCGCGTTACGGGATTGACCATCGACGATTTCGATCTATTGTTGCGAGTAGGAGTCTTCAACCGTGCCCAGATGAACGACGCCATCCTGAAATTCCGCCGTTATGAGGATGCATCGTTAGCCTACACCGGCGTGAACCGCCACGCCGCCGACACCCGCATCGGCCTGATGGACAGCACGGTGCCGGTGGAGGCGATGGTGAGCGGGGTGGAGTGATGTCGCATCTCTCCGAGATGCCGGGGAGGCAGTCGGGGATGACCGGTGTGCATGTATCTCACCTCGGTGTCTCGTCACGCTTCCTGTCACCACACTGCGCACGAGACTGCGTACCACCTCCGGCATCGCACAGCGCATCCCAGCCAGCACCGCACTACGCGGCTCTGTCAGCACCGCACTGCGCCTCTCCACCAGCACCACACTGCGCGGCTTCGCCGCTGGTATGGTGTTAACTTAGCAGTTTTATCGACCGCCACACGGTGCCCATTTTGAAGAAATACTTAAACGATGAACGCCTGTCGCTCACGCAGATCGCCGACCGCATGAACTTCACCTCGCTCTCCTATTTCAGCCGCTACTGTGCCAAGCACCTCGGGCAGTCGCCCAGCAACTACCGGCGCAGCTTGCAGCCGAAGGGGTGAGTTTTCCTTACTCAATCTCTTCCAGTGCCCCTGTTTCCGAATTGATGATGAACCCGCGCACCACGATGTCCTTCGGCACGAGCGGGTGGGTGCGGATGGTCTCCACGGTCTTGCGGACGGAGGTCGGGGTGTCCTTAAAGCCCTCCAACCAGTGGTCCAGGTCGATGCCGCATTGGCGGATGGTGGCGAGCGTTTCGTCCGTCACGCCGCGGGCAATCATCTCGTGGTGGAAGTGGTCGTAACTCATGTGGCAGGCCCCGCAATGGCTGTGCGCCACCACCATGATCTCTTCCACCCCGAGCTCGTAGATGGCCACAATCAGACTGCGCATCGCCGAGTCGAAAGCCGAAATCACCAGCCCGCCGGCGTTCTTAATGATTTTCGCGTCGCCGTTCTTCAGCCCGAGCGCGGCGGGCAGCAGCTCCGTCAGACGGGTGTCCATGCACGAAAGCACCGCCAACTTCTTGTCGGGGTACTTGTCGGTGAGATACTTTTCGTAGCCTTTCTGCACCACGAAAGTTTTGTTGTATTCGATAATTTGGTCGATCATTGTTTCTTTAATTTTGGGTGGCAAAGGTAAAAAAATGTTGTGCACGGAACCCGCACCCCTTCACTCACTGTAGTTGTGGTCCACCACGACCACCACCTGCATTCCCGGCACTAAAGGCTGTATCTCGGCGGTGAGCTGCGCAATGAGGGCGGCGTCATCGTGGACGGAGATGTCGGGGACCACATCGACGGAGAGCATCTTGTCGCGCTCCGAATAGTAGAAGCCGTGTACCTGCACAATCTCTTGGTGGGCG
>JAFPVR010000104.1 GCA_017395245.1 Bacteroidales bacterium
ACCATTATCATTATGACCTCCAACGTGGGCACGCGCGAGCTCAAGGACTTCGGCACAGGCATGGGTTTCAGCACCGATGCCACGAAGGCCGGCGAGCGCAAGGCCGCGCAGGGCATCCTCGAAAAGGCCCTCAAAGCCACCTTCGCCCCGGAATTCCTCAACCGCGTCGACGACGTCATCTACTTCAACAATCTCGACAAGGAGGACATCGGCAAAATCATCGACATCGAGCTCAAGAAAGTACTGCAACGCGTGAAGGACCTCGACGTGGAGATCTCCATCACCGACAAGGCCAAGGACTTCCTCGTGGAGAACGGCTGGGACGCCAATTACGGCGCGCGCCCGCTAAAACGCACCATCCAGAAATATGTCGAGGACGTCCTCGCCGAGGAGATTCTCAACATGACGCTCGTCTCCGGCGACTCCGTCATCCTCGACTACGACGACCTGAAAGAAGAGATGCTCGTCGCCCACAACAATTAAGAATTATTCCAAGAGGGCTGAAAGCCCGACACGTGTCAACCCAGGGTGAACGCAGTGAGCCCTGGGATTCCAAAAAGGGCTGAAAGCCCGACCTATGCTAACCCAGGGTGAGCGATAGCGAGCCCTGGGACATCACACAAGAAGAATATGAAAAACTACAAAGAGAAACTACACAAAATCCGCGCCTTCGTCCTCGACTTCGACGGGGTGCTCTCCAACGGGATGGTCTACGTGATGGCCGACGGCGAACAGGTACGCGCCACCAACGTCAAAGACGGATACGCGCTGCACTATGCCCTCAAGAAAGGCTACAAGGTGGCCGTGATATCCGGCGGCTATGCCGAATCCATGAAGCTGAGGTTCAGGGATTTCCACGGCATGGAGTTTTTCCTCCACGTCAGCGACAAGATCAAAGTCTTCAACGAATACCTGGCTGCCAACCACCTCAAGCCCGAGGAAGTGCTGGTGATGGGAGACGACATCCCCGACTACCCGATGATGAAGCTTGCGGGCGTGAAGTGCTGTCCGGCGAACGCCGCCATCGAAATCCAGCAGCTCGCCGACTACATCTCCCTCCGCAACGGCGGCGACGGTGCCGTCCGCGACGTCATCGAGCAGACCATGCGACTTCAGGGCACCTGGTTCGACACCGACGCACATATTTGGTAAGACTTGAGACTTAAGACTTGGGACTTGAGACTGACGAAAACCCCAAAAAGTCTAAAGTCTTAAGTCTAAAGTCTAAAAACATAAACTAGAATGTTATACACCCTAATCTTCAGCGTAATCGGTCTCGCCATGGGCGGGTTACCCGGTGCTTTCGGAGGCTTCATCATCGGCAGCATCCTCGACAGCATCCGCAACAACCGGCGGGCGAAGCAGGCGCAGCAGAAATTCACTGAAGGACGCCAGCAGTACTACAACGACCCGGCGCAGTTCGAGGAGCAGATGCTGACGCTCATTGCCTTCGTTGCCAAGGCCGACAACAACCGGCTGCTGCAGTCGGAATTCGACTATTGCAAACAATACTTCCAGAAGACGTTCCCGCACAGCGACCTCTCGCAGTTGATGCTCAAGTTCCGCGACATCCTCAACGCCGACAGCACATCCACTGACTGTCAGGATGCGTGTGAGAAAATCCGGCAGTTTGCCACAGTGCATGAGAAAATTGCCGTGCTGCAGTGCCTGTTCGGGTTCGCCACCGCCGACGGAAACGCCCACAAAAACGAGGTGGAGGCCATCAGACGGATTGCGGGCTGGTGCGGCATTGACAGTCTCACCTTTGAAGCCGTCAAACTCATGTACATCAGTTCGTCATACGGTAGCAGCGACCCCTTCGGCAGCTATGGTGGCGGATACTCGGGAGGTGGCTACAGTGGCGGGTATAGTGGCGGATACTCCGGCAGTTACGGCGGCGGATACTCCGGCGGTTATTCCGGCAGTGGCGGTTATGAGCGCGTCTCCGGCCCCTCGTTAGACGATTGCTACAAGATTCTGGAAGTCTTCGCAAGCGCCACCGACGACGAGGTAAAGAAAGCCTACCGCAAGGCTGCCATGAAGTACCACCCCGACAAGGTGAGCCACCTCGGGGATGACGTGCGTAAAAAGGCCGAGGAACAGTTCGCCAAGGTGAACCAAGCCTACGATAAGATCAAGGCCTCCCGTGGTATGAAGTAGAGACGCAAAATTTTGCGTCTCTACACCAAGTGAAATTTTGCGTCTCTACACTGTGTAAAATTTTGCGTCTCTACGGCTCCGAAACAAATATTTTTGTACTTTTGCGCCTCCAAATTTTTCAGATACAATTAAATAAAATCAATATGGCAAGCAGAAGAAAAGAACTTTTCCCCAACGTTACCGACGCTGAATGGAACGATTGGAGATGGCAGGTCCGCAACAGAGTGGAGACCCTCGAAGAACTGAAAAAATACGTCGAGCTGACTCCGGAAGAGGAGGAAGGCGTGAAGAAGTCGCTGCAGACGCTCCGTATGGCTATCACGCCGTACTATCTGAGCCTGATCGACCCGAACAACCCGCACTGCCCGATCCGCCGTCAGGCTATCCCGACGGGTGCGGAGGTGCACCAGTCGCCTGCCGACCTGCTCGACCCGCTGCACGAGGATGAGGACTCCCCGGTTCCCGGCCTCACTCACCGCTATCCCGACAGAGTGCTGTTCCTCATCACCGACATGTGTTCCATGTACTGCCGTCACTGCACGCGTCGCAGATTCGCCGGCCAGAACGACTGCGAATCCACACAGGACCGCATCCAGGCCGCCATCGACTACATCGCCCGCACCCCGCAAGTGCGCGACGTGCTGCTCTCCGGCGGCGACGCCTTGATGGTGGGTGACAAGATGCTCGAATCCATCATCCAACGTCTGCGCGCCATCCCGCACGTGGAGATCATCCGCCTGGGCTCCCGTACCCCCGTGGTTTGCCCGCAGCGCATCACCGACGACCTCGTCAACATGCTCAAGAAATATCACCCGATCTGGCTCAACACCCACTTCAACCACCCGAACGAGGTGACCGAAGAGGCTATGGCTGCTTGCGCCAAGTTAGCCGATGCTGGTGTACCGCTCGGCAACCAGACTGTGCTGTTGCGCGGCGTGAACGACGACACCGAGATCATGAAGCAGCTCGTGCACGACCTCGTGCGTATGCGCGTTCGCCCGTACTACATCTACCAATGCGACCTCTCCATGGGTCTGGAACACTTCCGCACGCCCGTCTCCAAGGGTATCGAAATCATCGAGAACCTCCGCGGACATACCTCCGGCTATTGCGTCCCGACCTTCGTGGTGGATGCGCCCGGCGGTGGCGGCAAGATTCCGGTCATGCCCCAGTACGTCATCTCCCAGAGCCCGCACAAGGTGATCCTCCGCAACTACGAAGGCGTCATCACCACCTACACCGAGCCCGAGGACTACAAGGAGAACACATGCAGCCCGCTGCCCGACAAGAAGCACGTCGAAGGCGTGGCCTCCCTCCTCCACGGCGAACAGATGGCCCTGGAGCCGAACGAATTGGCAAGAAAGAAACGCCACAAAAAATAGGCAATAGGGATTAGGCAATAGGCAATAGTGAACAGGATTCGGCGAAAACGTCGGATCCTGTTTTTTCTCACGCCATTGCGTGGCTCAATTCCTCCGCGAACTTCTGGACAGAGCGTTTGATTTTCTCCTGCGTGCGCGGGGAGGGATGGCGTTTGCCGCAGACATACTGCGACAACTGCGCCTTGTTAATGCCCGTCATCCGCGACATGCCCGACAATGTCAGGATACCTTTGTAATGCTGCAAGAAGGCGGAGGCATCATACACGAAAGTGAACTCCGCGTCTATATATTCACCAGTCTGTTCAAAATAGTCATCCCTCATGGCCTTGAAACATTCGACAAAATCCACTCTTGCCTCATCAGCAGAGAAGCCTTCGCCGAAGAAGCCAAAAGGAAAATCTTCTTCGCAATACACAGTATAGAAGCCTGTGTTATTGCACTCTATATGAGCTTGAACCTTTTTCTTTTTCATATTTATATTGTTTAAAACTCAACCAAACCTGAACGTTTCATGATGGCTTTCAACGCGCCTGAAGCAACTTCTTGCGAATGATGATGACTCATCATGAAATTGTTGTTTGTAATTGGACTGTGCCAAAGAGGATGTCCGTGCCTCTCTTTTCCTGTTGGGTAACATCCTATCTTTCTGAGCTTTCTTTCGAGTTCGTGATACTTCATATTCATCAATAATTAGAGACCGCAAATATATGCTTTTTTTTGAATAGCATACAGCAATCGTGTTTTTTGCGGCAAAGATACATTTTTATCTCCTACAATCCGCAGAAAATTTTCAGCTATTTTTATCTTCATTTCTTAACTATTGATTATTAAAATTAAGAATCACAGAATCCGTCCCTAAATATTACGTGCAGATACGTGTGATACGCGGAAATAAAAAAAGTGTATCTTCGCGGCATAATCAAAGATACCACCATCATGCGCAAAACCACTTTGATTCTCGCGTTTTTGGCCGCGGTATTGTGCGGCAGGGCTCAATCAGGTTCGGCATTTTATTGCGACACCACCGGCATCTCCACATTCAACGCGCTGGTGAACGGGAAGCTTGTGCCGGTCCCTTTGGTCTATTGCTCGGAAGACAAACACACTCTCTCATACGAACTCCGCCAACCTTTTATGGAGAACGACACCCAATACATTCGGCGAACGTATCAGTTCTACAAATGCGACACCTGCAGTGCGTATGATACTTGCATTTCCAATTTCTTTTGGTGTTTAGACTGTTTAGAAGATATTTTAGGCAAAAATTACGCAAATGAACCCGATTTCAGCGGGACAGAATGGTACACATTGGGGGCCGAATATCGTTTTTACAGAGAGTCTTTCCCTGACCTGGCCTTAATCCAAAACAATCTCGGGAACATGCCCAGAAATTGGTTTTGGGTGAAAAAGTATCAAGGCAAATACGTAGTGACCAGCGATTACCCTTACCACAAATATTTCACAGATTCACTGATAGTGCATTGCAGTATGGAAGATTGGTTCAGTCCACTTTATCATGTAAAGGAATTGAGCGCAGGGATGTATTATTATGAAGATGATTATTACGATCACGACATCTTGGGGCTGGCAAAATCGCGGAATTGGTTGATCCCTTCGGTTTTGGTAAAAGGTCTTTATGTGGAAACAACTCTAAGGCCTGACGGCACCTTGGAGCAGCTATTCGTAACTCCCAAGGAAAATTTGCAATATTTCGACTGTATCAACTGGAATTTGTGTGAATTAGACTATCTGGATTATGATGATGTTGATTACGAGGCACATAGCGACCCCGTTTTGATGGCGGAGATTCGGGCGATGCAGAAATCCCTGAAAGAACAGGCCTCCAAAGGAAAGCAAAAAACCGACACCGAAGAGCATCCGGCGGAACCGATTGTCGTGGAAGGGGTTGAGCTATTCCCCGCCGACGGGGACTCGCCGGCGAAAAGCTTCACCGACACGGTGTCCGGGGAGCCGCCGGTGATGTATGCCGAGGAGATGCCGGAGTTTCCGGACGGTCCGGACTCCCTGAACGCCTTCCTGATGAGGAACCTCCAGTGGCCAATAGGATACGGCTGCGCTTCAGGAACCGTCTTGGTGGAGTTCATCGTGGAGAAGGACGGAGCCGTCACCCATCCGACTATATCCGTCTCCTTGGGTCCCGCATTTGACAATGAAGCACTGCGGGTCGTCAATCTGATGCCCAGGTGGAAACCCGCCCGCGCCCAAGGAAAACCCGTCCGCTGCTATTACAAGATTCCCGTGACGTGGGGGAGGTAAAATCGAGAAAAGTTGCAGCGTGTTGATTTTTTTTTCGACCCTATAAGATTTTTTGTATTTTTGCCAACTAAAAAGTCAGTAATCATGGGTTTGCAAGCAATGCAAGAGGCAATCGCCGAATATTTCAAGACACAGCCAGTGCTGAAAGCATGGCTGTTTGGGTCATACGCACGAGGCGAGGCGACCCCAGAAAGCGATGTTGACATCCTTTTTGTACCAGACCGAGCCAATAAACCATTCACTCTTTTCACAATGGGCAGTATGTATATGGACTTAAAAGAATTATTGGGTTGCGAAGTGGATTTAGTCGAGGTGGGCTCGTTAAGACCCTATGCCCAGAAAACCGCTGACCGTGATAAAATGTTGATCTATGAGAGAACGACAAAGAGATAAAGGGCGACTGACAGACATTGTTGAATATTCTGACAACATAATTGAATTGTTGGAGAATATGACTTTCGAACAGTTTGTCAAAGACAAACGCACCTACTATGCAGTCATGAAAAACGTAGAAGTAGTGGGAGAAGCTGCATATATGTTAACCAAAGCATTCAAAAAAGCGCATGTTGAAATTCCATGGAATGTCGTTCAAGGTATGCGGCATGTGCTAGTTCATGATTATGCGAATATCACTTCTGAAACCCTCTACGACACAGCAGTAAACAATATTCCTGAACTTCGCAATCAAGTAGCAAGGTATCTTTGCGAGGTTAACTGGGATGAATGGGCAAAAAGTGAGGATTCTTTCCCTGAAATGGACGATTCGGACAGGGAGAAAAATATCGAATTAGCCCGAAAAATGAAATTGGACAATATTTCTACAGAACTGATTTCAAAATACACAGGATTGAACGCTGAGGAAATATCAGCATTGTGAAAAGACGTGTATTCTCGGAAGAAACATCTGCCAGTTCTATGCCCACTCCCCAAAACACCTTACGCATCGACCTTCACGGCATGTACGTGGAGGACGCGATGGAACTCCTTCGCGAGCGGGTGACGCGTGCCCCGCGCGGGACGGAGAAGATTGTGGTGATTCACGGCTATAACCGGGGCTCCGCTCTGAAAGAGGCCGTCCGCAGGTTCCGCGCCCCACGGGTCGTGGAGGTCGCCCCGTCATTCCTGAACGAGGGCGAAACCGTGATCTGGCTGAGAAGCTAAGCCGCGATGTCCTCGCAACCACGCTCACCCCAACGGGAGCGTATCATTGAGGGACTGCACACCATCGGGAAAGAACTTCAAAAGGTCTCTTTGTAGAACAAGAACATATTGACCGTCAACACCTTATAACCCCGACCAACCACTAACTGCTAACTACCGCCTCTCCCCTATTGCCTATTGCCTATTGCCTGTTGCCTATTGCCTGTTGCCTGTTGGCCGGCCTGCGAGCCCTCCAACTCCATCTTCCCGAACTTGAACGACAGCCCGAACCGTACCGTCCGCGCCCGATAGCTCACACGCGTGGAGTCGCTGTAACTGTAATAGGGATTGGCGTTTACGGTCGCGCTGCGGTTCCAGTCGAAGAGGTCGTCCACATTCACCCACACCGCGATGCGCCGCTTCCAGAACTCCGCCCGCAACCCGAGGTCGATGCTGTAGCTTGGCCGCACCGTGGTGAATAGGAACACGTTCTGCGACTGATAGTTGGCAGCGGCATTCACCTCCAACACTTTCCACAGCTTCGCCCAAAAGTTCAGCCGGAAACTGTAACCCAAATTTTCCGTCGTGTAGGGCTGATCCTCGTCGCGGAACTGGAACGCCGACTTCGTGTAATAGACATTGCCGTAAAACCGGATATTCATGAAGCTCTTGAGCTGGTACGTAACATTCACCTCCGCACCAGTGTTCAGCGTTATGCCTGTGTTGATGGGCTGCGAAAAATAGACCATCCTTCCGAAAAACGGGTCGTAGCAGACATCCGCAAGGCTGGAGAACTCGTCTTTCGTGTTTTTGAACCACGCATTGACGCCCACATTGCCGAACTTGTTGATATACTTCGTCCAGCCCGCCTCCACGGAGTTGGTGAACGCCTGCCGCAAGTCAGGGTTTCCCGTACTGAAGCTGTCCTCCCCGTATCTGCGGTAGGTGGTCAGGTCGGAGGCCTGCGGATTGCTCACCCGCCGCGTGTAACTCAACTTGAAGTTGTGCATGTTCTTCGTGCGATAGCTCAGGTGTATCGACGGGAAAAGTCCCCAATAGAGCTTCCGCACGTTATCGGCAGGGGAATCGGGATAGTCTAAATTCAGCGACAGCAGCTCGGAACGCAGTCCGCCCTTCAGCGTGAAGCCGCCGAAACGGTGCTGC
>JAFPVR010000105.1 GCA_017395245.1 Bacteroidales bacterium
CCATTCACTAATCACCATTCACTAATCACCATTCACTAATCACCATTCACTAATCACCATTCACTAATCACCATTCACTAATCACCATTCACTAATCACCATTCACTAATCACCATTCACTAATCACCATTCACTAATCACTATTCACATCAACTAAAAAGCATAGCCGATGGCGACTTTCAAGCCCTGTAAGATGCGGTACCTATGCGGCGGGAAAAGCCACAAGGCGTTGATGAAACGGCCACCTTGCTCTTCACTGCGCATCGGATCATAGATGGGTACCGCATAGTCCACACGGATGACGAAAAAGTTGAAATCAAGCCGCAAACCGACGCCCACATCCACCGCAAGTTCTTTAAAGAAACGATTGAAGGCGAACTCCGCACCCGGCATGTCGTCGTTTTTCCGCGACAGCCAGATATTGCCGACATCCGCAAAAATGCCGTACTTGAACGAACGGTAAATGGTACCGCGATACTCGAGATTGAATTCAATCTTAATGTCGCCAGTGTAGAGTGTGTCTTCGCCGTGCTGGTAGCTGCCGGGGCCAAGTCCGCGGTAACTCCAGCCGCGCATGCTATTGCTCGTGCCCATATAGAAACCTTTCTCGTAGGGAACGTAGGAATCCTTGTCCAACGGGATGACGAAGCCCACGTCGGACCGCATCGCGATGGCGTTATCGTTGTTGATGGTGTACGTGTAGTTCCACAAAATGTCCAACTTCTCAAACGCAGTATAGTTGTAACCCGTGCTGTCTAACTTGTTACGGCCGATCACCCAACGTTCGTTCGGGGAAATCAACTTGTTCAAGCCCAATAAAATCGTGCCACACGACTCCGCATTCACACTCAGGTGCATATTATGCCGCCTTGACTCCACAAATTTGGGAATCAGATAGTTAAACGTATATTTGGCCGAGAAAAGCATGAACTTGCCAAACTTATTCTGATAGGATTCCGGATAAGCGTCGTAGTTCATCAGAGACGTCAACCGCTTGTCGCTGTTGTTGATTGTGCTGATTTCTATCGGACTGACATTGTGCGACATATAAGAAGACGGACTCCAAAGATAGACAAGAGCGGCACTATACATCAGCCGATTATACAGTCCCAAATAGCTGACAGCAAACTTCAGCGTGGTGCTTCGCGAAACCGTGTTCTCGCTGATAAGATTGTTGAGCAGGAACATCCGGTTCGGGAAATTCAACGAAGCAGACGCACCGAACTCGGGATACGACAAGGAATTTTGGCCCTTGAAGAGATTAGCCAACGAATAATAGAAGTATCCTCCTGACAAATTGAGTGTTAAGTGTTCCGCACCTCGGAAGATATTTCGGTTGGTGTAGCTGAGGGAAATGGCAGATTTGTCGTTGCGCAACTCAATCTGTCCGCCGACACTGTGTCGTTTTTTTCGAATCATACGGTAATACACATCCAACGCGCCAGTCCGGTGCACCGTGTCCAACAACGCCTCGTTCTCCCGATAAACGATGTTAATGTAGTCGAAGTTGTCCAAGCTATTGAGCGAGCGGCTGCTGAGGTTTCGCGAAAACTGGGCGTAGTGCTGCCCCGTGCGCGTAAAGATTGCGTTCGACAATACTTTATAGGAAAAATAAGGTTTCTGAACCTGTCCGTCAAACCGCTCATCAATGAAAAACATCCGCGAGCTGTCCCGGCGGGTCTGATAATAGTAGAATGTCGTATCGTAATCCACATCCGTCACGGTAAGCGACGGCATGTCGGGGTTCACATATACATTATTTATATAGTACTTGTAGAGGTAACGGGATGCACTCTCGTCTTGCGGAATGTTGAGCATGATGGTGAGATTCACCGACCTGGGATCCTTCCCGGTGCTGTCAGGTGGGTCATACATCACTTCGCAGCGCAAAATCGACTTCTCCACATAATAGTACCCCTCGTTACGGATGAGGTCTATGATACGTGTCAGCTCATCGTTGATAAGATTCTCGTTGTACTGCATGCCGTTGGAGAGTACACTCTTCCGCTGGTTGAGGACCACAATGCGCTTGTATTCCGGTATGGAAATGTCGTAGCGTATCCTGCTGACCGTGTAGGGCTCATGCGCGGTCACGAAATAATCCACCTTCGACTTTTTATGGTCCTTCCGTTTGAAAGTCACCTTATAATCAACCTCAGCGTCGAAATAACCGAGCTGTTTCATCACGATTTTGAGCTGGTCGACAGAGTTGATAATCTGCACGCTGTCAAGCAAGACCGGCGCCTCGCCGACTTTTTCGCGCAGGAACTTCTTGAACTTGTCGTCCTTGGTGTTCCCGTTTTTGTCGTAAGTCGGCTGTCCCCATGCATAAAACACCGTCTTGATACGGAACAAGTCTATGAATTTCTTGTTGGGAATAGGACGTACATAGGATTTCAAGTTGTCGAAATCGGGATTCTTGGCATCAACCACTTTCACCTCATTCTTCACCAACATTGACTCCCCGGGTTGCAGATAGCGCACCGAGCTACACGAGTATAAGCATATACTACTGACTATCAGCAATATGAGTGTTCTAACACTACGCTTCATTCTTTTTCTCGCGGGGATGGAAAATATATTCAACGCAGAGGATGACGAACACCGAGAATACGGTGTTGCCGAGGATAACGAGCAACGTGTGCCCAAAGTTTTTGAAAGTCATGGTTTCAAGGAGCACGGCGACGATCTCATAAATAGAGGTCAAAATCAACGTGTAGAGAAAAACCCAACGGAAGTCCTTGACGCCCGGCACGGGGCGGTCGATGTTCTCAAACTTCACGTTGTTGGCACCGTTGAGCATGCGCACGATATAAGGGCGGAAGAACATCATCAGCGTGCAGGAGAACGTCGAAACGCCCAGCGTGTGGGCGAAAGCGTCCACCACAAAACCTGTGGCGAAACCGATGATGTACTGCAGCGACAGCGGGATTTCCAAAGGCAACAGATAGAGCGCAAGCAGAAACAGTGCCGGGGTCATATACCCGAACAAACTGACATGCTGACAGATAGACACTTGTACAAGCAGCAGAATCAGAAATCGAAATATGTTGGTTATAACGTTATTCATGTTTGAAATTCGCTTTCAAGGTGTCCAGTTCAGATTTGAAGAGGTTCTCAACAAGATAAACCGTATAGATGTCGGTGTACTGGGTGGCCAGTTTCACCTTTATGGTGAGGAAACTGGCATTGTTACCGACCTGCACCTCTTTGACGGTGCCGATGAGCAGCCCCTTGGGGAAGATGTTCGAGTAACCGTTGGTAAACACGGAATCCCCGATGTTGATCTCGGAGTGTTGCGGGATGGCCTCCAAGTACGCCACTTCAGGATCGTTGCCGCCCCAGATGACGGTTCCGTTCTGGTTGGCAGGTGTCACCACGGCGCTGATACGGCTCTCGGGATGGAGAATCGGGCGCACGGTGGCGAAATTCTGTGACACGTCGGTGACGACACCCGCCACGCCCGCCGGCGACAGCACTGCCATGTCGCGGCTGATGCCATCCTTCGCACCCTTGTCCACAATCATGTAGTTGAAACTGCGGTCCACGGTGCGGAAGATGACATGCGCGTAGGTGTAGTCGTACAGGCGCACCTGCGTTCGGTTCGTCGAGTCTGTCTTGCTCATCTCGGTCAGGACAGTGTCCACTTTCTCGATGAACATGTTCTCGTGCTCGCGCATCAGTTCGATATTCTGCTGCACGAGCGCTTCGTTCTCGGGTCCGAGCCGAAACTTGTGCACCATCCCCGCAGCGCCCTTCTGAATCGGTCCAACGACACCCTGCACCACTCTCGCAATGCGGTATTCGTTGAATGACAAAGACTTGCCAAGCATCACGATGCTCAGAATCAGAAGGACGGCGAGTACGATGATATGAAACGCCCTCTTGAAAAATTCGATGAGATTGTTCATCGGGCGGGGAAGTTACTACTTTTTCTCGGCAAGTTCGCGACCAGCCTTCATGCAGGCGAGATTCACGTTCACGATGTCCTCACCTTTGCGGGCGAAGTTCTCGCGGACAGCGTTCTCGATTTCCTCGTAAGGCAGCTGCAGATACGGGGAGGCAGCACCGAGGATCACCATGTTGGAGCTGCGGGCGGAACCCAGATCCTTGGCGATTTGGTCGGCGTTGATGGCCACGCAATTCTGCACCTTGGCCAGCTCGGCCTTCAAGGCGTCGAAATCGGGATAGTTCGGGATGTTTACGAAGGGTTGGTCGTTGGTGATCAACCAGCCGTCCTTCTTCAGCCACGGCAGATAGCGCAGTGACTCCATGGGCTCCACAGAGATGATCATGTCGGCCTTGCCAAGCGGGATCAGGTCAGAAGCAATGGGTTGGTCGGAGAGACGGAAATGGGACTGCACATCGCCGCCGCGCTGGCTCATACCGTGAACCTCAGCCTGCTTCATGTACATGCCTCTTTTGATGGCGGCCGCGCCCACGATGGTGGCGATGGAGAGGATGCCCTGGCCGCCGACTCCTGCTAATATAATGTCGATTTTCATTTCTTTGTTCGTTTTTGTTTATTTTTTTGATTCCCAGGGCTCACTTCGTTCACCCTGGGTTGGCATAGGTCGGGCTTTCAGCCCTTTTTGGAATTGGCTTCAATAACCAATAACCATAATCTATAACCATTATTTCTTGGCGGCCTGTTGTTTCTTCATCCGGCGGCTCAAAGTCTGGATACACTCGCGGGTCGGAATGATGACGGAAACGCCTTGGTATTCAAGCTCTTTCTCGATGATGGCCACATTCTCTTCCAGATGACCCTTCAGCGGGTTGATGCGGTGGATGTGGTCTTCCTTCACGCCGAGGCCCTTGCAGATCTCGCCGAGCACGCCGAGAGCGTGAGAATCCTGACCGCCGGTCATGCCGGTGGTGCTGTTGTCGAGGATGAGCACCGTAATCGGGGTGTTCTCGTAGATGGCATCCAACAGGGAGGTCATGCCGCTGTGGGTGAAAGTGGAGTCGCCGATGACCGCCACGCAGGGGCTCATGCCGGCATCCGCAGCACCCTTGGCCATCGTGATGGAAGCACCCATGTCGACGGTGGTGTAGATGGCGTTATAAGGCGGAAGAGCACCGAGGGTGTAGCAACCGATATCTGAGAAAACTTTGCCCTTGCCGTATTTCTCCATCGCCTTGTTAAGGGCGGTGTAGGAGTCGATGTGGGGACAGCCGACGCACAAGGCCGGGGGACGCGGAACGACTAATTCGGGAACAGGGGCACCGTAGGTGTCGGGCAGACCGAGGGCCTTGGCGACCAAGTTCGGATTCAACTCGCCATCACGCGGGAGTTCGCCACTGAGACGGCCCATGATGTTGCCGGTGCGGTTCAGCACGCCACGCACTTGCTCCTCGATGAAAGGATAACCCTCTTCGGCGATAAGCACCTTCTCACACTCGTCCACCATTTTGGCGATGAGCTTTGTGGGCAGCGGGTACTGGGAAATCTTCAGCACGGGATACGGGCATTTGCCGCCCTCGAAGTTCTCCATCAGGTAGTTGAAGGCGATACCAGAAGCGATGACACCCAGGCTCTTGTCGGCACCGTCAATGTATTTGTTGAACGGGGAGATGAAGGAATCATTCTCAAATTCGGGCTGCTTGTCCAACAGCTTGCGGTAGTGACGGCGGGCGTTGGCGGGCAGAAGGATGAACTGCTTCGGATCCTTCTCCACGTTGAGGGGGTTCTGCGGGCGCTCAGCCTTGCGCTCCACGCCGGAACGGGAGTGAGACAAACGCGTGGTCAGACGAATAAGCACGGGGGTGCGGAACTTCTCGGACATCTCGAACGCGTAGTAGGTGATGTCGTAAGCCTCCTGCTGGTTGGAGGGCTCGAAACAGGGGATGAGGGCGAACTTCGCGTAGTAGCGGGAGTCCTGCTCGTCCTGAGAGGAGTGCATCGACGGGTCGTCAGCCACCACAACCACCAGACCGCCGTTGGCGCCGGTGATGGAGGAGTTCATGAACGGGTCAGCGGCCACGTTCAGGCCCACGTGTTTCATGCAAACCATCGCGCGCTTGCCGGCGTAGGACATGCCAATGGCGGACTCCATGGCGGTCTTTTCGTTACCGGCCCAGATGCTGTGCACCTCGCCCGCTTTACCCTGCTTGGAGTTCTGGATAAATTCGGTGATTTCTGTTGACGGAGTGCCCGGATAGGCGTACACTCCCGATAATCCGGCGTCCAAAGCGGCCTGAGCCACCGCTTCGTCACCTAAAAACAATGCTTTTGACATAATCTTAAAGTACTTTATTGATTGTATATTAACGATTTAGATTTTATTCCTGAAAACTGCAAAAGTACAAAATTTTACGTTACGCTCGTTAATTTAAAGGTTTCAAGTTTCAAGTTTCAGGTTTCAAGTAGAGACGCAAAATTTTGCGTCTCTACAAACAGCCGAAAAAATCGTACTTTTGCCGCCAAATTATGAACAACGAAAAACGACGTTGGATTCTGCCGTGCGCGTTAGGCGCGGTGCTGTTAACGGCAATGTTAGTGGCTGCCGGCATCGGGGTGATACACATCCCGGTGAAGGTCGTCCTGCAAAGCATCGGACAGAAATTCGGGCTTTTCAAAGACGTTCAAATCGCTGAATACTATCAGGTTACATTATGGCAGCTCCGTTTCCCGCGCATTGTGATGAGCGTACTGGCGGGTGCTTCCCTGGCCATTTGCGGTGGCGTCTTCCAAAGTGTGTTCCGCAACCCTGTGTGCGACCCCTACATTCTCGGCGTTTCGTCGGGGGCCTCCATCGGCGCGGCAGTGGCCTTCATCCTCGGCTGGGACGCGCTGGTTTTTGGCGTCACGCTCCCCGCATTGGTCACCGCACTGCTCACCCTGCTCCTCATCCTCGGCATCGCCCGCGCCAAGGGCAGCCACAACACCGACACGCTGCTGCTCGTCGGCATCGCCCTCAACTTCCTCATCTCCGCACTCATCACGCTTCTCGTGGTGGTGAACCAGAAAGAGATGCACAAAATCTACTTCTGGACGATGGGCAGCCTGACGCACGTCTCCTGGATCGAGATTTTGTGGCTGATTCCGGTGATGGCGGTATGCATCGGTGTGCTGTTTTACTATGCCAAAGCATTGAATATCATGCAGGTGGGTACAGAAACGGCGCAGACCCTCGGCATCGACACGCGCAAGACCACCTACACCGTGCTCGTCACCTCGTCGGTGCTGATTTCCGTGGTGGTGTCGTTTTGCGGATCCATCGGCTTCATCGGGCTGATCATGCCGCATGTGGCGCGGATTCTCTTCGGCAGCAACAACCGGCGGCTCTTCACCTATTCCCTCTTTTTCGGAGCCTTCTTTCTGTTAGTCGCCGACACGCTGGCACGCACTATCGCCGCCCCCGCCGAACTTCCCGTCGGCAGCATCACCGCCCTCGCCGGCGCCCCGTATTTTATTTGGCTCGTCCTGCGGAAACGATAATCGCGAAACCGTTGCGCACCTTTGTAGAGACATGCCATGGCGCGTCTCTACAGACATACACACCGGACATCCGTTTCATGCCTTTTTTTCCAAAATAAGCCCTATTAAAAAATAAATAGCATTGATAATCAGTGTTTTATATTTCCTAAAAAATGTTAATTTTGCCGCCGTGATTTTTAGAAGTATGGCTTATGAAAATTTTATTTGTCATTGACGTATTCAATACGCACAGCAACGGCACAAGCATTTCAGCGCAACGCTTCGCGGAAGAGCTTCGAAAACGTGGGCATGAGGTCCGCATCCTGACTGTTGGGGAGACTTCAGACACCATCTTCGGACTGAAGGAGCTCTATTTCCCGTTTTTCATGAACATCATCCACAAGCACGGCTTCATGTACGCCAAATGCGACGAGCTGACCATCCGCAAAGCAGTGGAATGGGCTGAAATCGTCCATTTCTTCTTCCCGTTCTTCCTCACAAATAACACTAAAAAGGTTGTAGATGAGCTGGGGAAGCCTTCCACCGCTGCTTTCCATGTGCAGCCGCAGAACATCACCTCTTCATTTTTTATGGGAAAGGTTGATTGGGCTAACAACTGGATTTTCAAGATTTTCCGTGACAGGACTTATAATAAGTTCGGTCACGTCCACGTACCCTCTGAATTTATGGGTAGAGAGCTGGTGAAACGGGGTTACACGGCCAAAATCCACGCCATCTCCAATGGAATCCAGTCCGATTTCACTTGGATGAAGCGATCCAAGGCTCCAGAGTTTGAGGGTAAGATTCTGATCATGATGGTGGGGCGGCTGACGAACGAGAAACGGCAGGACATCCTGATCAACGCCGTGGAGCACTCGAAATACGGCGACCGCATCCAGCTGATATTCGCGGGAACCGGTCCCACCGACAAGACGCTCCATCGTTTGGGCAAAAAGTTGAAAAATCCGCCTATTTTCGGCTATTACAACAAGCAGGAGCTGATGGACAAGCTGTCGCAGTGCGACCTCTACGTGCATGCATCCGACATGGAGTCGGAGGCCATCTCCTGCATTGAGGCCTTCGCCACCGGCTTGGTACCTGTCATTTCTGACAGTACGCTGTCCGCCACCAGCCAGTTCGCTCTTGATGAGCGCAGCCTTTTCAAGGCCGGCGACCCCAAGGACCTTGCCCGCAAAATCGACTACTGGCTTGACAATTCCGAGGAGAAGGCCCGCATGGAGAAGGTGTATGCCGAATCTGCCAAAGAATACGATATCGACCATTCCATCACGAAGTTTGAGAGAATGCTTCGGGAAGCTGTTGAAGACCATAAAAAAGCGCACATTAGCAACTCTGACCCTGTTCAATATTCCGTGCCGACGGGTTCCCTGGCCCTCGATCCCACAGCATAAACTTGCCTTTATAATGTGTAGGAGCATATAACCATTTGCCCCCACCAACCAATATACCCTATTGACTATTCCTGCCAATGAAGAGGCGTCTGCCACACGACACTTCATTGGCACAATTTTTGTATCTTTGCGCCAATTTTAAAACACCCACTTTATATGGAAATCAAATACTCGGAAGAGATGAATTACGTGCTGGCAGAAGCACATGAGCTGGCCAAGACGTATCACTCACAACAAATTGGATTAGAACATCTTATGGTGTGCCTGCTTCGCTATCCCGGCGAAAGTGTCACCCAGAAGATCTTCAACATATTCCAGATAGACCTTGCCGGGCTGCGCACGCGTTTGGAGCAGATGCTGGAAACGCCCGACGCACAGGCGGACACCCCGACAGACAAAATCCCCATGAGCGTGCAGGCGCAGGGCCGTTTGCATCTGGCATTCCTTTTCTCCAAGCAGTACAAGAACGATGTCGTGGAGTCCTACCATCTCATGCTCGCCATCCTCAAGCCCGCCCAGCTCGACAGCCAGAACACCATCAAGATGCTGCTCGGTCAGGCCGGCCTCACCTTCGAAACCTTCGAGGACGAGCTTCGTCGGGAGCTGCACATGTCCGAACCCGCTGCCGCCGGCTACTACCACGACGACGACGATGATGACGACGACAACGACCGCCGCGTACGCAAGGGCAAGGATGCCAAGTCGGCCACTCCCATGCTCGACAGTTTCGGCAAGGACCTCACCAAGATGGCCGCCGAGGGCAAAATCGACCCCGTGGTGGGCCGTCAGAAAGAATTAGAGCGCATCGCCCAGATTCTCTGCCGCAGAAAGAAGAACAACCCCGTGCTCATCGGTGAGCCGGGTGTCGGCAAATCCGCTTTGGCAGAGGGACTTGCATTGCAGATTTCGTCCGGACATGTCTCGCGCACGCTCCTGCACAAGCGCATTGTGAGCCTCGACATGGCCGGTCTTGTGGCGGGCACCAAATACCGCGGACAGTTTGAGGAACGCGTGAAAACCATCCTCGAAGAGTTGGAGAAAAGCACCGATGTCATCCTCTTCATCGACGAGTTGCACACGATGGTGGGTGCGGGCAACGCCCCCGGCAGCATGGACGCCTCCAATCTCTTCAAGCCGGCTCTCGCGCGCGGCGAACTGCAATGTATCGGTGCGACAACGCTGGACGAATACCGCGAGCACATTGAAAAAGACGGAGCTCTCGAACGTCGTTTCCAGAAGATTATCCTCGAACCCGCCACCCCCGAAGAGACCCTTGACATTCTGAACAATATTAAGGATAAATACGAAGACCACCACGCCGTAAGATACACCGACGAGGCCATCAAGGCCTGCGTGGCTATGTCAAACCGTTATATATCAGACCGTTGCCTACCCGACAAGGCCATTGATGTGATGGACGAGGCGGGCGCGCGGCTTCACATCCAGAGTATCCATGTACCGGAAGAGTTGCTCGCTGCGGAGGCCGCCATCGAAGAGCAGGAGAAGCTGAAGGTCGAAGCCATCCGCAACCAGCAGTACAACGAGGCCGCCAAGTACCGCGACCAAATCAAGGAGCTGGACGAACAGCGGAAGCTCATCCAGAAAACATGGGAGAACAGCGTAAGCGAAAATCGTCCGATAGTAACAGAAGATATTGTGGCAGAGGTAATTGCAATGGTTACAGGTGTCCCCGTTCAGCGCATTGCGAAGAACGAGGGCGAACGGCTCATGCGCATGGCCACCGAGCTGCAAGGCGTGGTCATCGGGCAGGACGAGTCCGTGGTGAAAGTCGCGAAGGCTATCCGCCGCAACCGCGCCGGCCTAAAGGATCCCAACAAACCCATCGGCACCTTCATTTTCCTCGGTCCCACCGGTGTTGGAAAGACTTATCTCGCCAAAGTATTGGCCGAATATCTGTTTGATTCCCAGGATTCCATCATCCGTATCGACATGAGCGAATACATGGAGAAGCACACGGTCTCCCGTCTCATCGGCGCGCCTCCGGGCTACGTCGGCTACGAAGAGGGCGGCCAGCTCACCGAGAAAGTTCGCCGCAAGCCCTACTCCATTGTGCTTTTAGACGAAATCGAGAAAGCACACCACGATGTCTATAACGTTCTGTTACAGGTCTTTGACGAGGGTCAGCTCACCGACGGCATGGGTCGCAAGGTCGATTTCAAAAACACCATTA
>JAFPVR010000106.1 GCA_017395245.1 Bacteroidales bacterium
AGGAGAGAGAAAAGGGCAAGATATTGAAAACCAGCAAGTTATGCGGTTTTCTTTTTAACCATGGGCAAGATATTGATAGTCAGTAAGTTAGATTGATTTTTCGGGGCTTTGTTTTGTCTGTTTGCTTGGCGTTTGGCGTGCAGCCTAAAACAGCCAATGCTTGGGCCTGTATCCCGCAGGAAATCCAAAGGAAACCAGTATGTCGTCCAATGTCCGTTCTATAGTTTCCCGCTCCTTACGTCGCTGCTCTTTTACAAAGTCGCAAATAAGGTCGCCGATGTCATATCCGCTGCCGTCCGCCCCGATCTCTTCCGCGTACAGGTGTGCGCAGTCCTCAACCCCCGCAATATGCTTGGCCGCGTTTTCCCTCCATTGCCGGCCTGCCTTGTCGCTGTCGGGGAACAGGTAAACGTCCCTGCCTCCCAAAAGCGTGCGGTCGCCGTCAAGTGTGGCTTGGAGGAAGGTAGCGCCTCCCGTGGCCACGAACACATAGTCGTTGAAGATTCCGTACCGCCTGCGGGCGCACTCGCAGAGCAATGCGCTTTTCTCGCTTTCCACGACCGCGATTTTCGCGGCCTTGCAGCCCATCGCGTGCCGCAAACCGAAAAGATGCTTGGCAGGGTTGTAGCCTTTTGTCTTCAGTGTGTTGTGCGCCCAGTACATCGCCTTGCCCTTGTCCCGATGGCCGTCGGGTTTGTACGGTATGACACGGGCGGTGACGGCCGTCCCGTCACCGCTGAACTGCCAGAAGGCCACACGGCTGTTGTCAACGGCGGTCGCGCCATATTCGTCCCACACTTGGTCGGCCACCTCCTTCCCGAACATGGAGCGGAACCATTCCTTCAGGCAATTGCGGGCTCCGATGGACTTCCACGCATTCCATTGGACGTTCATCGGGATAAGGGGCATTTCCGCGTGTTTCGGCGTGGATGTTGCATGTCGGATGGTGACGGCTCTGCGCGATGCGTCCTTGTCGGGGAACTTCTCATATCCGCAGTTGTTCACGCGGTCGCATTTCCCCGCCAGAGTGTCACGGCACCAGTCCCCGATGGAATGGTTCCAATATCGGCAGAACCGCTCTCTGCGCCCGCATTGCGGGCAGGTGAATTTCATCGTTTTGCCCGTCATCGGGTTTTTGCTGGTCAGTTGGTACCTCTGCTCCCCGTGCGGGGCGATCCGCCTTCTATTGTCTGTAGTTGCCATTGTGCGTGTGCGTTATATTCCGTTTCCGTGCTTCCTGTACAGCTTCGGGTTGCGGCTTTTCCCCTTGTCGTTCAGCACCTCTTCCAGAAAGCCCTGACTGATGAAATCATGAAGTTCCGTGCGGAATTGTTTTTCCGAAAGGGAATCGCCCCCTCCGAGCTCCTTCCTCGCAATTGCGTGCGCCTCCTCAAGCTGGTTTTTCGTGAATGATGATTTGTCGGGGTGGAGGCTCCGCGCCTTGTCGAGCATCGCCTTGCACATGTCGCCGTCACTGATTCTTGGCGGTTCGTAGGGGATGTGGAGCTCCAGTCTCCCGTCGCTCGTGTGGGAGATGTGGAAGGACTCGAAAGGGGCGTTTCGTGTGTGCAGCCGCCATCCGATTGCGTGCAGCAATCCCCGTCCCAATCGAGATGCTTGTGTATCAGGCTGGTCGCCCCACAGTCTCTTGGGCTGTCGGTCTTCGGGGGCGGGATGGCCGTCCGCTCACCCCTTATTATTGCGCCAAGGGCACTTCGGTTTTCCAAAGTGGTTTCCATAACGGTATGCAGGCGTATTCGTTATGCCTTATCTCAGGTGGTTTGCACAATACTGCTCCGCCTGCTGCTGCAGTTCCTCCGCCGTGGGCACCCTGTGGGCCAGCAGCCATTGCTCCACCTCCTCGCGTTTGAAGTAGGTGCGCTTCCCACCGGGGGATTTGTAGTGCGGGATTCTGCGCAGGTGTACCAGTCTGTAGATGTAGTTCTTGCTCATCCCTGTGAGTTCGGCCACGTCGTCCATCGTCAGGACGATTTTGGAGTTGCTCATGGCCTGGGCTTGCTTTCTGACTTCTTCCATTAATAGTTGCAGTTCATTGTTCATGTCTTTTGGGTTTAGAATTATGCCGCAAAAGTCAGAAAAAAGCAAATTTGTAATATGAAGTTATTGCATAACTCCATATTCGTAATGCATTACGGGATTATGCCTTTTTATTTGGCAATCAACGTGTTGCATTTATAAAAAACTTTTCGGAGACAAAGATTTTCGATCCTTCTGCGAGGCGGTGAAAGCCGTGAAGCACCTGTCGATTAACCTTGTTATCTCATCCTCCCTCGTGTTGTCGCTCGACTGGAGGGATTTCCTGTTGAACAATCGTTTGAATTTGCCCCATGGCGCTCTTTGATGGGTGTCCGAAATCCTCATTTCAAGCAATTCGGAAACCTTGACGGCAAAATACGCTATGTATATCGTGGAAACAGTTTTCCCCCTGTAGAGTTTGGTCTTTTCCCACTCAAAATGTTGTTGGTCGTCACTGACTCTTATGAGACCTTTGAGTATCGCAAACCGGAACAAGTCTTCCGCCCTCTTCTCGTTTGGTTTATACAGTTCGGCCACCAACTCCCAAACTGTCTGGCTTTGTTCTGATGCCTTGGGTTGGTTTGCGGTATCATCTTGGTTGTGGATACCATCCTCTTCGGCGGCGGGTTCTGTAGTGCCCTCATTCGCGTTGCCGCCATTGTCACCGTCGGCAGGACAAGGGATTGTTTCGGTCTCGCATTCGTAACCGAGCAATGGTTCGTACTCGCCAGTGAATATATCCAGCACATCCAGGCATTCGATGTATTCGTTGCTCCAAAAATACTTCATTGAGGGTCTTCCACAAGAAATCCCCCTCGTGATCTTTTCAAGTTTTCTGGCATATTCCATAAGACTGTCGCCATCGTTGTTGACGATATATTCAACAAGCGGGCAGAAACAATCTTCGAATTGGTCAGCGAACTCCTTGACTGATTCCAACATGTCCACGGTTTCAGGATAAAACTCTGTCCGCAACCATTCATTAAACGGGGGGAATGCGTTCGTCAGTTTCCCAACCATTTCCCACGCCAATTCTTCTTCCATGCCGAAGACCAGATAATCTTTCCAATCGGGGAAGTGGGCGGCCAATCCCTCGCTGAGATTCGGTATGTTCCAATGCTCATCATCTTTCATTAAGTCAACCAACCATTCCGTAAAGACATCGTAATTCTCTCTTTCCGTGTCTCCAAAGTCCAATTTCCCTGTTGCTTTTAATTCCGCCTCCAACACTGCTATTGGCTTGTAGTCAAAATCAGCGAAATCATTCAACGCTTCCAAGTGGGTGAAACAGATGCTCTCAAGTTTCGCAAACGCCTTGAGCATATCCATTTTCGTCTTAATCTTAATCTTCATTGTCCCCTCCTTTCGTCTTGAAAATGTCGCTCACCTTGTTGACGGCCTCTATTTTCGCGCTGTTCACCACCTCGGCATATATCTGGGTGGTTCTGATTTCGGTGTGGCCCAGCAGCTTGCTGACCGTGTACAGGTCAACTCCCGCCGTCAGGTTAAGGGTGGCGAACGTGTGACGCGCCGTGTGGAATGTGATGTCGCGGTCTGTTATCCCTGCCACCGCTGTCCACTTGTGGACATGCTTGTTGACGGTGCCGTGGGAGGGGAGTGTGAAGACGAACTCCTCGTTGTTGCCGGCTCTCGGCGGCAGATTTTTGACCGCCGCGTCCGAAAGCGGCAGATACAGGGGCTCGGACGTCTTCTGCTGGTAGATTTCCACCATGGGCGTGTTATTGGCCGTCTTGATGTGTTTCCATTGCAGGTTGTTGATGTCGCTGAACCTCAGCCCGCAGAAGCAGCTGAACAGGAAAGCGGAGCGCACATCCTTGTTCATTTCGCATTCCGTCTCCATCAAGGTCTTCACCTCCTCGATGGTCAGGTAGGTGCGTTTCGTCTTGGCGCGGGTAAGCTTGTCGCCTCTCTCCAGAAGCCAGCATGGGTTGGACGGTATCAGCTCGCGCTTGAACGCCACGTTCAGGATGGAGACCACTATCCGCGAGTATATGGAGGCCGTGTTGGGGCTCAGCTTCTGGCCGTTCGCCTGGACACAGTCGTTTTTCAGATAATTGTTGAAGCCCTGGACGAACTTCTTGTCCACGTCGCACAGCCGCACATCCTTGCCCCGTATTTCAGGAGCATTTCCCCGACTCTTCGGGTCACGCTTCTCAAACTGCGGCTCTTCGTCTCCAGCGACTTCTGGTATTCCTCAAGCCACACGCTCAAGAGGATTTTCCCTTTGTGCTTGTTGATTCCCGCCTTCCCCATAGTCAGCTCCTCGATCCGTTTGGCCTTGATTGCCGTTGCCGCCTCCAGTGTCGTGCGGTTCTGGATTCTGTCGGCGGGTGTCCGTTCGGGGATGAGGTAAAGCCGCAGGAACTCCTTCGGCTGCCGTTTGCCGTCCGTGTAGGTGTCCAGATAGATGCTCCTATTCCCGTTTGCCAGTTCCTTGAATCTGATTCTCACCGGCTCCTTGACTTTCTGATACTGTTTCTTTGCCGGAATCCTTCGTTAAATTATCGTTTGTTTGTTATCGTTTTATAGCGTTCGGCCTTGATTTTCAGGTCGATGAGGGCGTCGGTGCATTGGTTCTGGGCTTGGAGGAGGAGCGTTTGGGCTTCGAGGAGTTCGGAGACGGGGACGAGGCCTGCGTCGTAGTCGGCTTTGACGTTGTGGAGGTTAGCTTCCGAGTCTTGCAGGGCCAGTCCTGCCAACTGGTATTGGTTGTAGGCGTCATCGACGTTGTTCCATGCCTGCTGGGTTTCTAAATACATCTTTTGGGTGAAGTCGGCGCGCTCGTTCTCCGCCTTCTGAATCAGAATGTCCTGTTGTTTCAGTTTGTGCGAGGCTTCCCACCAGCCGGTCAACGGCACCTGCAACGTGGCGAATGCCAAGGCGTTGGCGGTGAAATGGTCGAAGATGAGGTTGCCGTAGGAGGCCGTTCCCCCGACGGTCACATGCGGAAGCGTTTCCCCCAACGCCATCTTTTTCTTCAACTTTTCGGCGTCTACCTGCAAGTCTAACAGTTGCTTTTCCTTGCGGCCCAGTACGGCGGACTGATTATCCACATGTTCCCAGTACGGCATCTCTGAAAAATCCCCAAGGGTATCGGTTAGTGTTAGGATGCTCTGCATTTCTAATCCTATCAACTGGCAAAGTGCTTGGTTAGAGAGCCTGATGCCGTTTTCAACTTTCACTTGATTGGATTCGATTTCTTTCTTTTTGAGTTTTACCTTTAAAATGTCGTTTTTAGAAACCAATCCGGCTTCTGCAGCCGTGGTGACATCGCGTTCCAGCGTGTCCAAGAAGGTCTTGGCCTGCTGCAGGGTTTTCATTTTTTCCTCCAAGGAGATAATCAGCCAGTAGTATTCCTCTACCTGCTGAAGAATTTGATCCTCAGTGAGTTGTTCTTTCAATTCCGCCGCCTCAATGCCCACCTTCGCCAACTTGTTGCCGTTCACAATCTGTCCACCCATATAGACCGGCTGCACGACTGTCGCGCCCGCCATCAACCCGTTTTCGCACAGGGAGATGCGGTCGGGGAGTCCCATCGCCGCGCCGTACTCATAGTAAAGGTTGTGCAGAAACTGTCGTGCCGACGCGTTCTCGATGTTGTCGATGCTGTATTCGAACAGCGGTTTCGCCGCGTAGTAGCCGCCCGCAATCGCACTCACGTTAGGGAAATACTTCGTGAACGCCTGCTTCTTGACCTCCTGCGCCGCCGCCACATCCAACGCCGCATTCTTCAACGTCAGGTTGTTCTGCAACGCCAACGCCTTGCAGCTGTCGAGCGAGAGGGTCTGCGCGGAGAGCGCCAGTCCTGTTGCCGTGAGTAGTATTGCTATGATGGTTCGTATCTTAAACATATCTGTTGTCTTCTTTGCAGGCCCCACATTGCGCTTCGCTTATGTGGGGTTAATTGCGCTTCGCGCGTTTTGCCTTACCACCCCGCCCTGCGGGCACCCCTTCAGAGGAAGGGAATAGGCTGTTTAAGGAATTATTTATCATTCAACATTCAGCATTCATCATTCATCATTATTTAAAGATTTGCCAATACGCCACCGGCAGCACCGTCACCACTATCGGCAGCGAGAAGATGGTGCCGAAGCATATCACCACGCCCATGGGCATCCAGAGGTTCGTGTGGGCGATGATCATCGGCATCACGCCCAAGGCGGTGGTCGCCGAGGTGAGGAAGATGGGACGCATACGCCGACGGCCCGCCTCGAAGCCCGCCTCTTTTGCGCTTAACCGCTTGACCTTGCGCAAGTTCTCGGCGTACTCGAACATGATGATGGCGTTGCGGACGATAATGCCGATCAGGCTAACCACGCCCAACACCGCCGTGATGCTGAAGTCGAGACCGAAAATCCAGAGTCCGAGGCACGCGCCAAAGACGCAGATCAGGCTGGCCGAAAGGGTCAGGAAGACGATATCCAACCGTCCGAAATGGTAGAGTAGGAAGACGAACAGCACCAGCACGGCGGCTAAGAAACTGAGCGCGATTTCCGGAATCACCATCCCGTTGATGCCGGTCAGTCCGCCGTACGTGATTTCCACATTGTCAGGGATATTCGGTTTCAAATCCTCGTTGACGTAGCGGTCGATTTTCTTCATTGCATCGGGTTGGCTGTAGCCGAAGTTGAGGTCCGCGCCCACGGTGACGGTGCGGATGCTGTTGCGGCGGTGGATGACGGCGTCGTGCCATTCGGGACTTACGTCCGCAACCTGCCGAAGCGGTATCCAAGTGCCTGGAACAGAGGTCGGTATAAGGAAGTCTTCCAATGCTTGGTAGTGGAGCGTGTCGCCGTTCTGTCGTGTGTATAGCATTACCGGCACCTTGTAGTCGTTCTCCCATACGTTGGTGAGGTTTTGGCCGCCGAGCGCGGAGGAGAGGTAGAGCGAGAGCATGCTTTGCGTGACCCCGAGGCGTGTGGCTTCGTCGCTCTTCAGCGAGACGCCGATGCCTTGCGAGGTTTCGTCCATGTCGGAGTGTACCCAGGTGAGCTCCGGCATCGTGTGCAGGAACTGCTTGAGGGAGTCGGCGGCGATTTTCATCGCGTCGAAGTTGTCGCCGGAGAATCGTACCTCTACAGGATTGCTTACGGCTTGATAATCAATCTGTTTGAAACGGACGTAGGCGTTCGGGAAGTGGTACTCGTACTTCGGGCCGTACTCGCGGATGAGCCGTAACGTGTTCTCCTCGGAGGTGGTATTGACGATGAACTGGGCGTAGTTTTTGTGCGCCATCTGCGGGGCGTAGGTGGCGTGGAAACGCGGTGACGAGCAACCGATGAAGGAGGTGACGGAGGTTACGCGCGGATCGGCGCGAAGGACGTGCTCCATGCTGTCGGCAATCGCTTCCGTCTGGTCGAGGGTGCTGCCTTCCGCAAGGTGCATCTCCACGGCGAAGCAGTTGCGGTCGGCTTTCGGCAGCATCTGGATTTGCAGCCGGGTGAAAAGGAATGCGCCAAGACTGATAGCTCCGATTGCTAACGTGATGACGATGGCTGGATGGCGGAAGCAGTGCGTAAGCACCTGGTCGTAAAGGTTTTGCAGAAAGATGAAAAAGCGGTTTTGCGCCGCCTCAAAACGATTGGGGGCAATGCCGTCTTTGTTTCGCTTGATGAAAACCGTTGACAGATAAGGGATTATCCATACGGCATAAAAGATGGAGCAAACTAATGCGAATAACACTGTCCAGGGAAATAGCTGCACGAAGTCGCCTAACGGACCGGTGATGATGCGGGTCATCGGGAAGAACATACCCGAGATGGCGAGCGTGGCCAACGACATCGGGACAAAGAGCGCTTTGGTACTGTAAAATGCTGAATACCAACGGGAATAGCCTTTTTGGAGCAGATCGGTGTAGCCGTCGATGACAATCACGGAGTCATCCACGATCATGCCGAGCACGACGATGAGGGCGGCGAGGGTGACGGTGTTGAGCTCGATACCGCAGATGTACATCAGCCCCATGGTGACGGCGGTGCAGACGGGCACGCTGGAGCCGGATACCAAGGCGGTTCGCAGCGGGAAAAGCAACAGCATCACCGCGATAACCACGAGGATGGAGAAGAGCAGGTCGCGCAGGAACGACATCACCGACTTGTTGACCACGTAGGGCTGGTTGGTGATTTTGTGCATGTCCACGTCGGGCGGAAGCGTCCGCTTGCATTTGTCAATCTCTTTCTCCACTTTTTTGCCGAAGGCCACGATGTTGTTGCCGGGGGTCATTTCCATGGAAATCAGCACGGTGGAGCCGCCATTGTATTTGATAAAGCTGGTGGGTTCGGTGTAGCGGCGTTGGATTTCAGCAATGTCGCGCAGCCGCACATGATGGCCCATCGGATCGGTGAAGATGATCTGCTCACCAATCTCATACTCAGACTGATACGGGATGGAGACGTGGACTTGCGCCTCGCCGGCCTCGTTTTCCACGCTGCCGCCCACGGTGCGGATGCCTTGCGTGGCTAATTCCACCAACAGCGCCCGCTGGCTGACACCGTAGGCCGCTAATTTCTCCTGATCAACGAGCACGGCAATCTCCTCGTTCTGCTTGCCGAGTATCTTGATGTTGCCCATTTCGGGGATAGAGCGTAGCCGGTCGCAAAGTTGCTCGGCGTAATGCTCCAGTTCGCGGGGCGTGCGCTCGGGCGATTCCACCGTCAGCAGCATGGAGGAGGTGTTGCCGAAGTCATCGACGACCACGATTTCCAATACGCCCGCCGGCAGCGAGGTTTTCTTGAAAAGCTGCAGTCCGTGACGGATTTTCGACCACGCACCGTCCTTGTCCTTCACCGACACGCGCAGTTCCGCATACACATACACGATGCCGTTCTCCGTCACCGAGTAGGTCTTGTCCTTGTCGATTTCGGCGTAGGTGAACAAGAACCGCTCCAACGGCTTGGTGACCTGTTCTTCGACCTCTTGGGCCGTTGCGCCGGGATAGACTGCCGCGACCACGCCCTGCCGGATGGTGAACTGCGGGAACTCGTCCTTGTTCAGCCTCGTCAGCGCGAAAATCCCGAACGCAACCAAGCACGCCACAATGAAGAAGATGATCTTGTGGCTGCGCATGGCGGAGAGGATGTGGTGACGGTTAGACATTTACGTGGATACTTGTTTTTCGTTTATGACCAGCCCCACACTGCGGCTTCGCCTAGTGTGGGGTTAATTGCGCTTCGCGCGTTTTGTCTCTTCGAGACTGCTTAAGGAAGATTTATTCATCATTCTGCATTCTGCATTCGTATAAAGTTTATCCATGCCGGCGGTGATGACCGTGTCGCCGGGGTGGAGGCCGGAGGCGACGAGCACGCCGTTGGCGACGAAGGCGGTGGAGGTGATGAGGCGGTGCTGGGCGCGGCCGTTTTCGACCACCCAGACGGAAAGCCCTTCGGGACGGGTTTGGACGCACTTGGCGGGGATGACAAATCCTTGATTGTCAGTTTGGTTGAGCAGCACTTTGCAGACCATGCCCGGCATCAGCGACTTGTCGGAGTTGGGGAAGGTGATCTTCACCTGGTAGCTGTGCGACACACGGGAGGCGCTGACGCTGCGGTCAGTGATGCGGCCGGTGAGGAGTCGGTTGTCGAGGGCGGGCACGCAGACGGTGGCCTCGTCGCCGACGTTCACAGTGCTGATTTCGCTTTCGGGCACGGAGAAGGTGACGGCGACCTTGCCCATGTCGAGGATGGTGACGGCGGGTTCGCCTGGTAGGAGCGAGCCGCCGGCCTTGGCGTTGCAGCTGCCCACCACACCCGCGACGGGCGCTGTCAAGGTGCAGTCGTCAAGCTGTTTGCGGGCAATCTGCTCCATCGAGCGGGCTTGTTCCAGCGTGGTCTGTATTTCCACCCACTTCACCTCGGCGAGACTGCCTTGGTCATATACTTTCTTGAGCCGTTTGTAGGCGTCTTCGGCCTGGTCGAGGGAGGCCTTTGCGGAGTTGTAGGCGTTCTGCGCGTTGGTGCGGTTGACGGTCGCGAGGATTTGCCCCTCGCGCACACGGTCGCCCTCACGTACGTAAACGCGCTCCACGCGGCCACCCATGGAAAAGCTCACCGCCACCGACAGGTTTTCCTCCACCTCGCCGACATAGGTGCGGGTCATGCCGCCGGCGACGGTATCGACCACCATCACCTCCACGGGAATGGCGGAACGCTCCTGCGGCGGGGCCGATTTTTTGCACGCTGCCACCAAGAGGAGCAACGCAGCAACCGTTAGGATTGTCACACAACGTTTCATACGCTAATTCTTTTCCGCTATGATGGTCATTTCGTTTCCGAGGAGCGTGCCACCCAGATTTCCACTCTGATTACCTCTCCATATTTCCTTGATTATCAGGATGTCGCCGCTTCGCTTGCCATTCCCTGACGCGGTTACGCGATAGACGATGGAAGGCTCCTCGTTGTTGAGGATGTCAATGTCGAGCATTCCGCTGGTGGAGAGGACGTTGGTGGCGAACTCATGCTGGTCGATTTGCAGGTTGTCATCGTCCAATCTGGCGCTCATCGTGTAGCATCCGCCGTTCATCTCGTTCATGGTGATGACATACCGATTCTTGTCCGATTTGTCGCGCAGGATGTTCATCTGCCCGTTGCGGTGGATGAGGCGGAAGGTCGTCTCGCCGTCGGTATCGGTCAGCTTAACTTCGCCGGAGAGTTTGTAGCTGTAGTCGCCGGTGAAGGAGAATTTGTCGCCGTTGCAGGCGGTGAGGAACAGGGTGGCGAGGATTAGGAGGCCCCACACTGCGGCTGTCTCCCTGCGTGATGAGCCCCACACTACGCTTTGCTTGTGTAGGGTTACTTGCACTTCGCGCGCCCCACACTGCGGCTTCGCCTTGTGTAGGGTTAATTGCGCTTCGCGCGTTTTGCCTCTTCGAGGCTGCTTAAGGAATATCTCTTTCATATAGGGGTGGTATAGTCGTTGCTGATTCGTGGATTGGGCGTATGCGATGCGCCCCAACGGTCAATGGTCAACGCGGTCAATGGTCAAAGTCAACCCTACAAGCGGGCGCGCGTTTCCGCATCCAATGCCACGTACTCCTCGATGGTCTTCGGTTTGACGGTCGGGGCGGTGGCGAGGGCGTGCTCGATGATGCGGGGAATGTCGGTGAACTTGATCTGCTCCTGCATGAACCGCTTGACGGCGACCTCGTTGGCGGCGTTCATCACGCAGGGCATGCCGCCGCCGGCAGCGGAGGCTTTGTAGGCCATGTCCAAACACGGGAACACCTCTTTGTCAGGCTTCTCGAACGTGAGAGTGCTGTACTTGGTGAAATCGAGGCGCTCGTATGGCAGGGAAAGCCGGATGGGGTAGGAGAGGGCGTACTGGATGGGCAGCCGCATGTCGGGGACGCCGAGCTGCGCCTTCACGGAGCCGTCCTCGAACTGCACCATGGAGTGGATGACCGACTGCGGGTGCACCACCACATCGATCTTTTCCAACGGCATGTTGAACAGCCACTTGGCTTCGATGACTTCCAATCCCTTGTTCATCAGGCTCGCGCTGTCGATGGTCACTTTTGGACCCATGCTCCAGTTGGGGTGCTTCAGGGCGCTTTGCAAGGTGACGGTTTCCAACTGCTCTTTAGTGTAACCTCGGAACGCGCCGCCGGAGGCAGTGATGATAATCTTCTCGACGGGGTTGTACTGTTCGCCCGCCAAGCATTGGAAAATGGCCGAGTGCTCCGAATCGACCGGCAGCACGGGCGCGTTGTGCTCCTTGGCAGTGCGCATGATGAGCTCGCCGGCAACCACGAGGGTCTCTTTGTTGGCGATGGCCAAGGGTGTGCCGCAAGCCACCGTGCGATACGCCGGACGCAAGCCCGCGATGCCCACGATGCAAGACAGCACCATGTCGACGCAGTCCATCTCGCATACGTCGCACAGGGAATCCTCGCCGCAGAAGACCTTGATGTCTTCGTCAGCAAGCGCCTCTTTCACAACCTTATACGCGGCTTCCTGCACCACCACCACGATGTTGGGGTGGTACTGTTTCGCCTGCCGGATTAACAGTTCCGCGCTGGAGTTGGCGGCGATGACTTCTAACTGCAGCACGTCGGGGTGGAGGGCGATAACCTCCAATGCCTGTGTGCCCATGGACCCCGTGGAGCCGAGGACGGCGATGCGGCGGGGGTGGGGCTCGTTGTTATGGTTTTGCATAGTATTCATTATTATGGTTCTTATGTCCCAGGGCTCCGCTTCGCGTCACCCTGGGTTAACACGTGTCGGGCCTGCGGCCCTCTTGGAAACGCTATATATCCTAGGGCTGGACTCCGTCTCACCCTAGGCTAACATATGTCGGGCTTTCAGTGTTCCAGGGCTCCGCTTCGCGTCACCCTGGGCTAACATACGTCGGGCTTTCAGCCCTTTTGGAAAACGTCTTAAGTCTTAAGTCCTAAGTCTCAAGTCTATTACAGCGTTTCAACCACTTCGCAGATGTCCGCGAACACGTGCTCGATGTCCTGCATGCCGTTGATTTCTACCAACTTGCCTTGGTTGCGGTAGTAGTCCACGAGGGGCATGGTCTGGGCGAAGAAGTTCTCAACGCGGGCCTTGACAGTGGCGGGGGTGTCATCGGCGCGCTGCTCGATTTCGGCGCGCTTGAGGATGCGGCGCTGCACCTCCTCCATCTCCACCTTCAGGTAGATGACCTTCGTGATATCAAGGCTTTTGAAGAAGGTCGGGTCGTCGAGCATCTCGGCCTGCTTGATGGTGCGCGGCACGCCGTCGAAGATGAAGCCCTTGCTGTCGGCGTGCTTCTCGATGTGGTTTCGCAGCATGCCGAGGGTGATGTCGTCGGGACAGAGGTCGCCGCGGTTGATGATCTCCTGCGCCTTGAGTCCCAGCGGGGTCTTGTGGGAGATTTCGTAACGGAACAGGTCGCCGGTGGAGACGTGTTCGAGGTTGAATTTTTCGGCCATCTGTTTGGCCTGGGTGCCTTTGCCGCTGCCGGGGGCACCGAACATGACGATGTTGATCATATCTATAGGGTTTTGTTGTTTCTTGACGGTCCAGGGCTCGCTATCGCTCACCCTGGGTTGACACGTGTCGGGCTTGCAGCCCTCTTGGAATAGGGATTAATCATTAACCACTTGGTAAATGTCGGGAAGGTTGCGGCCGTAGCCGTCGTAGTCGAGGCCGCGGCCGACGACGAACTTGTTGGGGATGCGCAGACCGACATAGTGGACAGGTAGGTCGGCCTGGTAGGCGTCGGGCTTCATCGTCATGGTGGCGATGCGCACGTCCTTGGCACCGGCCTCCATGAGCATCTTGTGCAGGTGGACGTAAGTGTTGCCAGTATCGACGATGTCCTCAAGAATGAGGATGCGCTTGCCGCGCACGTCCTCGTTGAGGCCGATGAGACTGTTGATGTTGCCGGTCGATTCGGTGCCGCTGTAGGAGGAAATCTTCACGCAGGAGATGCGGCAGGGGAATTCCAACTGTTTCAGCAGATCCACGGCGAAAACGATGGCCCCGTTCAGCGTGATCAGCACGATGGGGTCGTCGTAGCGGTATTCCAGCGTGATGTCTGCCGCCACCTTCGCGATGGCCTCGTCAATTTCGTCCGAGGGGATGTATTTGACGAATGTCTTGTCCAAAAGGGTTACTGTTTCGCTCATATCCTTGAAAATTTGGCGGCGCAAAGATACGATTTTTTAGGGAATAGGAGTTGGCGATTTCCGGCTTCGGCAATACAACAACAATCGTTCCAGCACAGGCAGCATCCGGTTGAGTTCGCCATGCTGGATCATAAAGTTCCAAAATGGTTCGAACTTTTTCCATCCACCCATGTAAAAGAGGTGCGCCAACTGCTGTTTGAGGTTGTCATGGCCAAAACTTGCCTTGAAAATGTTGCGCCACGAATAAAATTCACGATAAGCCCAGTCGTAACCCTGTTTCAGCTCTTCAGCGGATAAACCGATGGTCTTGTAAACCACGGTCCGGGTGTCATATTGGCTCCAATCATGCGAGAGAATGCGCCCCTCGCGCTCCATCTGCTGGAAGAGACGTGTGCCCGGGTAGGGCGTCAGGATGTGGAACGTTGCCGTGGTGATACTGTGCTCGATGCCCCAGTCCACCGTTCTGCGAAACACGTCCTTGTCGTCATGGTCGAGGCCGAAGACAAAACTGCCATTGATCATGATGCCGAGACTTTGCAGCCGTTTCACAGCCGCCGCATAATCCTTTGAGAGATTCTGTATTTTATTGCTGGAACGAAGGTTTTCCGGTGAAAATGTCTCGAAACCCAAAAACAGGCTGCGCAAACCGGCTTCAGCCGCCTTCTCTATCAGGTTGCCATTTAAGACCGAAGCAACGGTTGCCGCACTTTGGAATACCCGCCCCATCCCCCGCATCCCTTCGAAAAGTTCGGAGGCGAAGCGGGGGTTGCCTAACAGATGGTCGTCTAAAAAGTAGAGGTGCCTGCCGGGAAGCCGGTCGATTTCCGCCAAAGCATCATCCACTTTTTGCGTGTAGAAGGACTTCCCTTCCCCGTAATGGGCATCCTTATAACAGAAATCGCAATGATGAGGACAACCCCTTGAAACAACTAAGGAGTTGGGGACGAAATACTTTTCCCGTTTGATGAGATCGCGCCGGACAGGAGGAATATTCTCCAAGCTCCTCCAGTTGGCCACATAAAGCTTGCCGGGGTGCCCCTCGCGGAAATCTTTGATAAACCGCGGAAAAGCTTCCTCCCCGGGCCCCAAGAACAGGGTGTCGGCGTGCTGTGCCGCTTCGTCGGGAAGCGTGGTAACATGCAGACCGCCCAGGGCCACATATACCCCCCTTTGACGATAACTGTCGGCTATCCGGTAGGCTCGAAATGCGTTGGTGACATACACTTGTATGCACACAAGATCGGGCGTGTCATCCAGCGTCAGCTTCTCCACATGCTGGTCCTGAATTTCCACTTCGTCCTCGTCGGAGAAATAGGCGGCAAGCGTGGCGAGCCCCAAAGGGGGGAACAACGAATATTTTATGGGCCGCCAATAGGGGCTTTCGGCCTCCTGCAAGGCAGGCAGTATCATTTTAACTTTCATCATTCATCATTGTTCATTGTTCATTCTACATTCTTCATTCCTCCCGGTACCATTTCACTTTCTGCGATGCGTACATCAGAACCGCGAGGATCACGAAGATGCCGAGGCTGCCGAACAGCAGGGCGTAGGTCTCCATCTGGAGCAGTACATATAAGAAGATATAGAGCGCGAGCAGCAGCGCACCCACCATCAGCGCGGTCTTGCGGATCTTCAGGATGCCTGCCAAATAGCCCGTGATCAGCGAGACCGTCATCAGCATGGCGATGACGTAGGACCAGAAGAACGGGATGTGTTCGCAGAAGGAGAGCAACAGGGTGTAGAAGACTAACAGCGCGGTGCCGATGAGCAGGTACTGTACGGGATGGATCGGTGTCTGGCGGCGGTACTCAACGAAAAAGACCGTGGCGAAGGTGAGGAAGATGAAGAGGTAGGCGTATTTGACGGTGCGCGTCGTCTGTTGATACTGCAGCACCGGCACCTTCATCATCACCCCGAACTCGTTATCGTGCATGCTCACGCTGTGCGAAACTTCGTCGCCGTACTCGCACCAGCGGGTCACCGACTGCCCGAAGTCGCGGTTGAGGGCCAGCACCTTCCATGTGGCCGTGAAGCCGCTGTCTGCCACCGTCCGCTCGTCCGGCAGGAAGTTGCCCTGGAAGCTAGGCGTGGCGCAGTTGGAGGTCAGCTCCACGGAGGTGCTGTTGCCCACCGGCAGGAACATCAGCGACTCCGACCCTTTCAAGGGCAGCCGCACCGAATAGGAGGCCGATGCCGAATCTTGGAGTTCCGCCACAGGGATGCGGCAGCAGAGCACCGAGCCCAACTCCTCATCCTTGTCGGACCGCATCGGATACTCCTTCCCGTTCAGTCGCAGCACGACATTCTCCGACAACCCCCGGAAGTCGCTCAGCGAAAGCAGCACCTCCGCCTTCGAGAGGTCATAGACGGAGTCCACATATTCCGAGAGGTTCGGTAGCTGCAGACTACCGTCGAGCGTCAGGTCTGCCGTATAGACGGTCACGTCGAAGTTGCCACGGTGCCGGTTCTCGGTTCGCACGTCGCCTTTCACCCGCAGTTCTTCGGGCAGGAGATAGACCTGTTTGAAGTTGTTTTTGCCGGGGATGCGCACCACCGGGCCGATCACCCGTTGCGAGGCGCTCCACATCTGCTCCACCTCCTCTTCGGCCTCCCGCGAGGTTGCGTTGCGTTCGCTCACCATGTGCAGGATGAGCTGCTGCGGAATCAGCAGGATTACGCTCAATAATCCTATCAGGATGAGTTTCAGCAGCATACGGTCGTTGCGTTTCATTTTCGGTCTCTCCTGCGTGGCAGGTTTCGTTTGTTCTGCTTGCGGTGTCGTCACCGCGTTTGTCGTTTCTGTTGTCATTTTTTTTGGAATTATATGTGAAAAAAAGTACTTTGAACTACAAAGTATATTGGCAAAAAAAATTAGCTTCGGCATTCCTTCAGGAAGCGCTCGAGGACGTCGATGTGGGCGGCGAAGGCGGCGCGGCCGGCATCGGTGATGAGGTAGGTGGTGTTGGGTTTGCGGCCGATGAACTTCTTCTCGCTGCGAATGTAGCCGGCCTCCTCCAAGCTGCGCGTATGGCTCGCTAAGTTGCCGTCGGTGAGGTCGAGCAGCGACTTCAGCGCGGCGAAGTCGGCGGAGCCGTTGGCGGCCAGTACCGACATGATGCCCAACCGCACCTTGTTCTCGAAAATCTTGTTCAGTCCTTCAAGAATGGCCATGGCTACGCGTTTTTACGGTCGAACATAAGGACATAGATAATGCCGAAGAGAATGTGCGCCACACTGAAGCCGAGGAACCAGAAGAGGAGCGCGTGCGACATCGTGAAGCAGTCGATGATGCCGATGAGGAGTTCGGTGTAGCCGAGCCAACGGAGGATAGGGTAGGTGTAGTGGCTGCAGTTGATGAGCGCGAGACCGTAGAACATCAGCATGATGGACGAGGTGAGGCCGTAGTGTTGCTGCATCACCATCGCCATGCTGAAGAGGCCGCCGGCGATGAGCGGGATGAAGAAATCGAGGAGCATCTGCCGCATCCGATTGTCAAAGGCGAAGGGGAGGTTGTGACGCTTCGACTTCACGCTGGCGAAGACGAAGACGATGAGCAGACACACGGTGAAGAGGATGAGCGCGATGAGCGCCGCGATCCGGATCTTCAAGGGGGTGTTCAGTGTGGAATATCGCTGGAGATTGTCGAAAAAGGGCACGTCCGCAACACCGATGACGGCCGCAGCCATGAGCGATGCGATCCCTGCCAAAAGTCCTATCACGATGATTGACCATCCGCTAATCGCCTGGAAACGAGATGATTTACTCATCATTTCGCGGATGTCGTCCAATGTCTGTTTGACCTCGTTTTCTTTCATAATTCTAAAAGTACTTTGCGCTGCAAAGATACAATTTTTTTGATATGATATACTGGATGTGAAAAAAAATTATTTTTCGTCTTTGTCCCATTTGATTTCCGGCCAGGGACCGCCGGTGACGAGGATTTCTGAGATGCAGAGGTCGTCATATTTCTGGCCGCGCTCCACGGACCCGATGGCGAAATGTACCTCCGTGACGTGGGAGCTGTATTTATGGGGGATTCCTACCACCACGGCGTTGTCGGCCAGCGATTGCCAGTCGAACGCTCGGGGCTGGTCGGCGCAGCGGCGATGTGCCCATTTCCGGTTCGGCCCATAGTCTGAATACAGAGTTGATATGTAGTTCATGTTGTCCCATCTCGCGGTCGCCATAAGGCTGCCGATGCGGCTGTTGTTGCGCCATGCCGCCAGATTTTTGCAGTAGCCGTTGAGGAGCAGAATGCCCTGTGGCATTAAGGTGGTGTCGGTGAAGCGGATGGTGATGTAGAGGGAGTCGTTTGCATCGGGTCTCAGCACCATGGTGGTGGCCGGGTCTCCGTCGAAGGCGTTCTTCACGGGGTATTTCGGGTCAACGCCTGAGACGATGATTTGGAACCGATTTGACGGAATGCGGTGGTTGAGGATTTGCGCCACCGGCTGCGAGATGCGCTTGGGGTAGAAATCCAACACGAACGGCTCGGCGGCCGCCAGGTCAAAGTCTTGTGTCTCGTAGTGCCAGACGTTTCCTCGTTTGGTCATCGGCAGTCCCTTTATGCCTACGGCTTTTCGGTATTCGTGCATTTTCAGGATCCCGGACGTGTCCATAATGTCAATGGCTGAGGCATCCAGTTCGGCGAGGAAATGTGACGCCTTCCCGTTGCCCCAGTAGGCGGCCGGTGTGAAGTCGTATTGGAAGGTGCAGTCGTGGAAGTAGTCCCACTGTGGATTTTCGAAATAGTCGGCATGAAAGTGATACAGACCTTCGGCGTAGGTGTGCTCAAGTATGTAGCTGACCTCAAGGGAGACCACCTTCCCCGCCGGAATCTCTAAGTAGGTGTAGAACCAGCGGCGCGAGATGGGGAGCGTGTAACCATAGATGTCGTCACCGTATTTGGCGAGCAGCTTCTGTTCCAGTTTCTTGGAGTAGTACCCCGCGCTGTCGGGCTCTTCGTCAATCTCGAACTCCAGGATATAGCGCTCCTTGGGTCGGATGACCGTGTCTTTGGAACATTGCCAAGTCAGCTGCCGCCCGTCAAGTTCGAACACCACATTCCGTACGTAATCGTCGCGCCAGCCGGCTTCGTAGATGCTCTCTGTCCAATCGTCCGGCGTCCAACGGCTCGCCCCGCTGCCGTAGTAGTCAATGGGGAAACCGTAGGGCAGCTGGTGGAAGTCCTTGCGGGAGGTGTTGCGCAGGAGGTAGCGGACGGTGACGCGCGTGTGGCGGCCGTCGGGCACGAAAGTGACGTGTTCGTCGAGGAGCTGCACCTCGGGGATGTGCACGGCCACGGGGGTGCGCGCGAGGGTGATGGCCGAGTGGACGGCCACGGGGTCGCCGTTGGCGGAAACCGTCATGGCCGACAGGAGGCAGAGGGCAAGTGCCACGAGAAGGGTGATGCTCTGCGGTGTTGTGGAAAGGGTGAATTTTTTCATTTGTCGGTGATTTTTTTTGCGCGGCGAAAATACAATTTTTCGGATAGTAACGACAACGAGGGATAAATCAGTTTTAGAGAAGACAGACGACCGAAAAGCCATGCTTCGGTTTTGTGACGACAATTGGGACAACTTTGGGCAACATCAGTTTCGGAGCATGCAAGCGGTTAAAACGATGGCTTTGTGTGATAACGACAACAGGGACAACTTTGGATAATATCAGTTTTGTTGCATGTGCGCGGCCAGAAACGCTCGGTGGTCGCCGAAGTTAGCGCACGGCATGAATGCGTCGATCTCCTTTTGGATGGATTCCCAGCTGAAAAACTGTTGTAAGATGACCGTCTGGATTTCATCGTTCTTCAGAATGAGAACCATAAAGGAGGGCCCAGCCTTGGGAAAAGTGGTGTAGCCGACTTCCTCGATTTCGGCCCAGGTGAAAGCCTTGCTCTCGCAATATGTCATGGAATCGCTGGTGTCAAGTGGTTTGAAACCGTTGGATGTTATGCCGGTGCGGTCGATGGTGATGAAGAACGAGCGTTGCGGCCAAACCTGCACCACGAGAAGCCGGCCGAAATAAGCGCAGGAAAGCGCACCGACAAGCAACAGAGCGATTAGGCTTGCCACGCCGAAGATATTTTCCACAGGTTCGAAGAGGAGACACCACAGGGATCCGATAGCAAAGGAGAGTCCGAGCAGCGTAAAGAACAGCATGGCGGTGCTCATGAACCAAAATCCGGCGGTGGTGTAGAATGTTTTGGCGATGGGTTTGAAAAGGTCGTTAGACATGGTGGGTGGTTTGGCGGGGTTGGGGTTTTGAGGGTGCAAAAGTAAATAAAAATGGGATAGGGTGGGAGGGGTGATGATTTGAGAAAGGATGATGGTTGAACTGGGGGCGTTGGTGGGAGATGGTGGGAGATGGCGGATGGGAATGCGGTTGGTTTGGCGGAATCTTGTGATGATAGGGAAGTTGTAACAGTAATTTCAATAGATACAATTTGACTCAAAGATTTGTAACTGTTTGATGATTAAATTATTGTGAAAATATTAGAAAATTGCTGATTCTTTTAATTATTGTTGTATATTTGCAGCGACATTTTAAAAAACAAATTATTTATTATTATGCAAACCAACAAAACAATTGTCGCCGGACTCAAGTCTGGTAAAGATTTCTCCCACTGGTTCGATACTGAACAGAAATGTCTCGATTACCTCGTCAGGAAGCGCTGGGGTGATACACCTGTATGCCCTTATTGTGGATGTAAGAAAGTTTATAAGAAGAAAGACGGTCGATACATCTGTAGCCACTGCAAAAAGACATTCTCCGTGCTTGTTGGTACGATGTTCCAAAGTACCAAACTTCCGCTCTTCCTATGGTTCAGGGCTATCCACATGCTGGTTAATAACAAGCAGGGAATCTCATCTTGCCAATTGGCTCGTGAACTCAAGGTCACACAGAAGACAGCGTGGTTTATGTTGCAGAAAATCAGGGTTTTGTTACGCGACGAAAAAGACACTTACCCCGACAAGGTGGAGGGCGTAATTGTACCGGCAGGGACTGGACAGAGTGGTCCACCTTACGTTAGAGTCGTTGATCACCCGTTACGACTACACCCATCTGTAGAGCGGTTCGTTCGCCCAAATAGTCGCATTTACAGTGACCTCATTTTCAACTATCAGACGTTGTCTGAAAGCGAGTGGGAGAAATACCACAGCGAGGACAGTCCAGGAATCGACCCTGCAACGGGTTTGAATGGTGTCCCAAAGGGTGTCACTGACCCTTTTTGGACCCCACTGAAGCGTATGGTAATGGGTGTTTATCATTATGTCTCTGCTGCGCTTTTCCATCGGTATGTCTTTGAGGCTCTCTTCAGGCGCAGCACCAATCGGTATAGCGATGAGGCGCGAGTTGACAGAGTTATGGAACGGATAGGGAAAGTGGTTCCTTATTATGTGGTAAGACCAAAAGTTCCAGGAACGGCTGCATGAGGCAGAAAGGTTGGGACCCGGATACAGGAGTAGGCAGGAGAATAGTTACAGTCAGATTGTATCTACTGGAGAAAAGGAGGGTAACCTCCTGACTGTACGTATATATCCGCAGTAACGAGCCTCTTCCTCTTACCCAATCCAATCCTCCATCCCTTACTCCTCAAAATCAACATACACCGTAAACCCCTCCAACTCCCGCTCCTCCTCACCGCTTCTCACTACCACCTCTCGGAACCTCACCTCCGAATATACTGGCGCTCTCCTCACGGCCTCCCGCACCTCCTCAGGCAGCGTATTGCCCACGCACGTTGTGTCCACAAGCACGGTGCTGTCCTTATCAGTCAGCGTCACCCTGTAAGAGACAACCTCCCACTCCGCTGAAAAATCATACCCGAAGTTGTACGCCCTGACCACAGGATCTTTCAGGATGACTTCCGGCGAATAGAGCCCCGAATAGAGGATTCCCAAGACAAGATCGGGGTCGGGAAGTCTCACCACCCGGTAGTCGAGGTGGGAGAGCGTGTCGTAGCCGCTCCCGCTGCGGACGAGACTATAGACGGTAACAGTCCTGCCAATCATCGAGTCAGGCACGAACACCTGGCACTCCGGCCGCTCGCCTTTGGTGGCGGTGCCGTGACTTACAGCCACGATGACGCTGTCAAAAGGATGATTGACGTCGTAGAAAATGTTAATCGTGTTGGAGGTGTTGGCGTAAAGGTCACCCAACGACCACACTGTGTGATAATTACACCAAGAGGATCTCACACCACCGCATCGCACCGGCCCCGGTTCAAAACACCCCACCGAAAGCATCGCCACCACCGTCGCGACAACACCCGCGACAGATAGTCTCAACAAGTGCTTGGCGTTTCGGCGACCCTCAGAACGTTTCATGATTCTGTCAGTTCGTTAACGTTGCCCTCCAGCTCCTTCCGGTACAGGTAGAATGCGGCGATAAAAAATGCGAAGTCGCAGAAATTGGTAACCGTGGCGAAATAATGGAAATGGTAATCAGTTCCGTCGTATGGAATAGTGTACAGATCGGGATGGTAGCGCAACAGCAGAGTGTTCAGGAATTTCCCGCAAAACAAGCTCACCACAATGAGGGCGACCAAGAAACTTAACGAGAACGTCGGGTGAATTTTCTTGAAAAGCATATAGACGAACACGCCGCCGACCAGCAGCAGGAGCGGATAGATGAAGAGGCTGAGCAGGACGTAGTGGCTGGTGAACGACCAAAGCGTGCTGCCCAAGTCATTCACCGTGTTCAGCAGTAGACGAAATGTCATGGAGAACAGCATGCCGCCGTAAAAACTGCGCACAATCCCGGCCGGCCCGGCTATGGATTCGGAACCGTCGTCGCTGCTGTAGTACCACCAGAGGAAGGAGACGACGGCCGCGGAGACGAGAATCTCGCCGTAAAGCTTGACCTTCCGCATAGTCACCATCGTGATGTCGTGGTCCATCCTGTTGTCTGCGTAATTGTGGTTCCAGTAAAAGTCTAATAACAGGTTTTGTATCAGGTAAGTAAGGCCAAAAGCGGCCGCGACGATGAGCAGATGCCACCATTTGATATTCCACAGGAACGGCTTCCGGAACAGCCAGAAAAAGAGCGCCACCTTCAGGAATTTCGAGACAATGACGACGGGTATGGGGTTCACCACAAACTCTAACAGATTGAAAAATTGAGCCACCATGTCCCATACCATCCAGAAAAGCCAGTACGCCACAATCCCGAAGAGGAAATGTTGTCTGTCGGTTATTTTGTCATCTATCGAAAGTTTCATAAGCGTTGAAATTTATTCGGCAAAAATACAAAATTCGGGGCTTCCTTTCCCCACACATTTTAAAGACGCAAAATTTCCCGATGGTTGCAGTATGTTCTATTTTTTTATTTGGGCGTTCCGGCGCATAGGAGGCGACGCTTCTCAGCGTCGCAAAAACGCCGGTGCTTCTAAATATCGTTGTCTTACCCAACAATGTAGAAGCGTCGCCTCCTATGCGCCGTCGGGCTTTCCGCTACAATGTTTTTTTCTATGAAGATGTACCTTCGACAGGCTCAGGCACCGTTGTCGTATGGTGGTTGAGCCTGTCGAAACCACCGTTTGGAAAAAAACATTTCCGCTTCAATCCCTAACGCGCCGCCCGCATCGTACCAGTGTCTGAACTTGTCAAAACCACCACCGCAGAACCATACATTGTCAATCGTTGTCCAATGTTGTCGTTAATCCCATACAGTCGCAGGAATGCGGCTGTTGTAATGTTGTCTATAGTTGTCCCGTGTTGTCGTTAATTCCACACGCTCGTATGGATGCGACAGCCCCAACCCTATATTCATAATTCAGCATTCATAATTCAGCATTTCCTCGTCGCTTCCCACAGCACAATCCCCGTCGCCACCGCCACGTTCAGCGAGTGCTTCGTGCCGAACTGTGGAATCTCCACCGCCGCATCGCACAATGGAAGCAACCCGTCGGAGATGCCGAAAACCTCGTTGCCGACGAACAGTGCCAGCTTCCCGTACTGTGCGAAGTCGAAGTCCTGGAGCATCACCGAGCCATCGGTCTGTTCCACAAGGATGATGGCGTAACCTTCCGCCTTGAGCCGTTCCGCAAGCGCCACCACATCTTCGGCGTATTCCCAGTCCACACTCTCAGTGGCCCCGAGGGCCGTCTTGGCAATCTCCTTCTGCGGCGGCGTCGCGGTGATGCCGCACAGGTAGAGCTTCTCCACATTGAAGGCGTCGCACGTCCGGAACGCCGAGCCCACATTGTGCATGCTGCGGATGTTGTCCAGCACCAACGCGACAGGCGCCTTTTCCTGTTTTTTGTATTCTTCTGGGGTTACACGACCCAGTTCGTCCATGGATAGCTTCTTCATATAAGATTCAAATCACAAATCACAAATCACAAGTCACAAATCACAAATCACAAGTCACAAATCACAATAACCATTAACCATTAAAACGCGAAATCGTCCTCATACCCTTGCTGCGACGGGTCATTGCTGTCGCCGCCGTCGTGGTTGGCCGCGCTGTCGAAGTAGGCTGCGCCCTGCGAGAAGTTCTCGTTCGGGGTGATGCCGGCGGACGGGGAGACATAACTGCCGCCCTCGCCGAAACTGCCCTCGCTGACATCGCAGAACTTCGTGAACTGGCTCTGGAAGCGCACTTTCACGTTGCCGGTGCTGCCGTGACGGTTCTTCTCGAACATGATTTCCGCCATGCCGTCCGACGGGGTGTTGTCCTCGAAGGTGTCCAAATGGTAGTACTCTGGACGGTAGATGAAGAGCACCATGTCGGCGTCCTGCTCGATGGAGCCGGACTCACGAAGGTCGGACAACTGTGGGCGCTTGGAGCCGCCTCGGGTCTCCACGGCACGGCTCAGCTGCGACAGCGCGATGACGGGGATGTTCAACTCCTTGGCCAACGCCTTGAGGGAACGGGAGATATAGCTGATTTCCTGCTCGCGGTTGCCGCCGTGTTTGGAGTTGTCGCCGCCCGCCTGCATCAGCTGCAGGTAGTCGATGATAACCATCTGGATGTTGTACTTGTGTTTCAGGCGGCGGCACTTGGCGCGGAGGTCGAACACCGACAGCGCGGGTGTGTCGTCGATGATGAGGTTCGCGCTGTTCAGTTTGCTGACGTTCTCCCACAGCTTCGACCACTCCACGTCGCTGAGCGTACCTTTGGAGATGTGGTCGGACGGGATGCCCGACTCAATGGAGAAAAGTCTGTGTACCAGCTGTGTGGCCGACATTTCCAAGGAGAAAAACGCTATCGGCTGGTCGAAGTCAATGGCGGCGTTGCGGGCCACGGAGAGCACGAAGGAGGTCTTACCCATACCCGGGCGGGCGGCGAGAATCACGAGGTCGGACTTCTGCCAGCCGCCGGTTTTCTCGTCGATGGCGCGGATGCCGCACGGCACGCCCTGCAACTCCTCCTGCGACTCGCGGATCTCCGTCAGCTCGTTGAGGGCCGTGCTCACCACGTCGCCCAATTCCTTGCTGTCGCGGTGCAGGTTGCTTTCCACAATGGAGAAAATCTTCGTTTCAGCCTCGTCGAGCAGCTCCAGCACGTCGCGGCTCTCGTCGTAGGAGTCGGTGACGATGGTGTTGCACTGTCGGATAAGCTCGCGCAGGATGTGCTTCTCCATCACGATGCGGGCGTGGTACTCCACGTTGGCGGCGGAGTTCAGTCGGCTCGTCAGCCCTGCCACGTAGGAGGCACCGCCGCAGAGTTCCAGCTGTTTGTTCTTCTTCAGCTGGTTGGTGACGGTGAGCACGTCGATGGGCTGCGAGGCGGAGAAAAGCTGTCGTATCGCAGTGAATATCTGTTGGTTGGCCTCTACATAGAACATCTCGGGCCGCAGCATTGCGAGCACCTCGTTCACGGCGTTGTCGTCAATCATCAGGGCACCGAGCACCGCCTCCTCGAACTCCACGGCCTGCGGGGTGAGCTTGCCAGTGGTCCCTAAAAGCGTGTCGATGCGGTTGTATGACATTGTCCGGCCGGGCCGGTTGGTGGTAATCGTTTCACTTTCCATATCTTACACAATATCGTTAATCGTTTTATCGGGGCGGCAAATATCCGAAATTTTATGAGGCCTTTTCGGGTGAATTATCAACATTTCATCACAAGCGTTTGTGAACAATTGTTGATAACTTGTGTTTAGTGGTCAGTGAATTGTGAATTGTGATTGGTGATTGGTGATTGGTGATTAGTGATTAGTGATTGGTGATTAGTGATTGGTGATTAGTGATTAGTGATTGGTGATTAGTGATTGGTGATTAGTGATTAGTGATTGGTGATTAGTGATTAGTGATTGGTGATTGGTGCTCTTGCTAAACTTTGATGTCTTCGCCGTGTCAGCGGAAAGTGTATTTTTGCCGACGGAATATTATTAGAATACTTCCTTAAACAGCCTCGAAGAGGCAACACGCGCGGAGCGCAATTAACCCCACATAAGCGACGAAGGAGCGCGATGTGGGGTCCTTGAGC